>DAWU01000036.1 GCA_002506105.1 Methanolinea sp. UBA275
GGAATTCCAGGTTCATCAATGGTTAATCCCCAGCGCGTCTCTCCCTCTGGCTGAATTCATCATCCCCTCTCCGGGATCTTCTCGCCTCCTTTCGCAACCCGGAACACGGTTCAAATTGCAATTGAGGTTGTTTCAATTCAACTCAACTTTACTTTAGAAGAGAACAAGCACAATTTAGTCGCTTTTTAAAAAAACAACCATTTATCTTGTCTTTCTTCAAAGAAGTACCCATGAGTTTTGTTGAAGATGCCCGGGCCGGCATCATCACCGATGAGATGAAGCAGGTGGCCCGGCAGGAAGGGGTGACCGAGGAATTCATCCGGAGGGGTGTTGCCGGAGGGCATATCGTGATCCCCGTATCGCCCTACAGGAAAGTGAAGATCTGCGGGATCGGAGAAGGGCTTCGCACCAAGGTGAACGCCTCGATCGGTACCTCGTCCGATATCGTGGATATCGACATGGAGGTGGAGAAAGCCCGCCAGGCGGAGCGTGCCGGGGCAGACACCCTCATGGAGCTCTCTACCGGGGGGGACATGGTCGAGATAAGGAAGCGGGTCATCGCATCCACGAGCCTCTCGGTCGGGTGCGTCCCACTCTACCAGGCCTTTATTGAAGCTGCCATAAAGGATGGCGCAGTGGTCCACATGAAGGAGGACGATCTCTTCCGTATCACTGCAGAGCAGGCAAAGCTTGGCACCAATTTCATGGCCATTCACACCGGCATCAACTGGGAGACCATGAAACGCCTGAAAAACCAGGGCCGCCATGGCGGGCTTGTCTCTCGGGGAGGTGCGTTCATGACTGCATGGATGCTGCACAACGAGAAGGAGAATCCCCTCTACTCTGAATTCGATTACCTCCTCGAGATCATGAAAGAGCACGAGGTCACCCTTTCGATGGGCAACGGGATGCGTGCCGGCGCAGTCCATGATGCGACCGACCGGGCCGGCATCCAGGAGCTCCTCATCAATGCAGAACTTGCAGACAAGGCACAGGCAGAGGGGGTACAGGTGATCGTAGAAGGGCCCGGGCACATCCCCATCGATGAGATCGCGACGAACGTCCAGCTCATGAAGCGGGTTACCAACAACAAGCCGTTCTACATGCTCGGGCCTCTCGTCACTGACATAGCACCAGGCTACGACGACCGGGTCGCCGCTATCGGTGCGGCCATCTCCTCATCCCTTGGTGCGGATTTCATCTGCTATGTCACGCCCGCAGAACATCTCGCCCTCCCGACACCTGAAGAAGTGTACGAAGGGGTCATCAGCTCCCGCATCGCAGCCCATGTCGGCGACATGATCAAGCTGAAGAAAACCCGTGATCTTGACCTCGAGATGGGGCACGCCCGCAGGGATCTCGACTGGGCCCGCCAGTTCGCGGTTGCTATGAATCCAGACCGTGCCCAGGCCATCCGGAATGAGAGGATGCCAGCCGATACCGACGCCTGCACCATGTGCGGTGATTACTGCGCCCTGAAAATCGTAAACCGGCATTTCAGCTTCTGAAAAACCCTATCCTTTTTCAGGCAGTTTACCGGGAACATGCCCTGCACAGCGCATATGATAGTGGGATGATCCCGTACACCCAGTCTCCATGTTCATACCCGGTCTTCTCCCGGGTGGCACTCTTCAGACACATTTCCACACGTTCATCTCCGATCCTTCCGAACCAACTCAAATGAATACTGAATCTGCAACGATTGTTCAGGAATTCCTCAGCCACTCCCGGGAACTCACGTCTGAGATCGAACGCGACACAGAAGCGATGATAGGTGTCGTCCCTTTCATTTTCCAGACTCTCAAAGAACGTCCCGATCTCTTTGTGTTATCAGCACTCGCGGATCTGCATGCATGCCGGCCCGAAAGCCTCGATGCAAAGACCGCAGAATTGGTTGCACTGACCGCAGCAGCTGCATCCAACGCACCGGACTGCCTCGGGGTGCACATCTCTGCAGCACATCAGGAAGGAGCGTCACGCGAGGAAATCAGGGACTGCATTATCATCGCATCGGTGATTGGAAAAACCGGCGTGCTGGCACGATCGCTCAGGATTTTGCAGGAAAAAACACCCGCCAAGAGTTAATCCGCTCTGCACGTGAGCCCTGGCGAAAGGGCTATACTCCATACTTTCGCAGGAAGGAATGAGAATGTCCCGATACACGCCCCTGACCAATGCATATGTGATACCCAGAGCAATGACAAATTCAACGTGTGGGTAAAAGAGACGATTACTGGTCTACTTCAGTAATCGCAAGCTGGTACATCCAGTCCAGGAGCCGTGCACACTCATCGATGTGACACTCCTGGTCGCACCCGATGCAGGGTATCAGCTCCTCGCCTGCCATGATCAGCATCGGCTCGACAGGCCTGCGGCATGCCTTCAGGACAAAGGTCTTGATCCCATCCTTCCTGAACTCTACCCGCTCGATAAGGCCGTCGTCCAGGAGTTTCTTGACAAGCCTCGAGCACTTCCGGCTGTCGACCTCGAGGATCTTCCACAGGTCACTCTGGAGAACCCCCGCAGAATGGGACTGGATCACCTTGAGCGCGTCTTCCGGGTTCTGGGTCATGGCATGGAGTCTCAGATATTCGGTTGTATCGAGAGGATGTTGTTCCCCCGAATCACCACGGTTCCGAGGCTTCGTCCCCGCTCGTTGTTGATGTACTCGGTGGTGTCTTCCATGTGGATGTTTAGGTATTCATCCACTGCAACGAGGCGCCCCTGGAGCTTGCGCTGGTCGTCCTTGATTTCCACCGTGACTTTCGAATCCACCAGAGAAAAGACCTTCTTTATGGGTAGTACGATACCGTTCACCATCTGCCTCTTATTGGGGGGCACCGGTATTTATTGGTTTTCAGCCATTCCCGGGGTCTCCCGAAAAGAGAGGGTTATTCTTTGATCGGTACCCAGCGCCCTTTCATGGCCTTCTCGACGCCAGGGAGCGTCGTGTACTCCATCTCGGAGAGCGAGAGCCTGTGCGGCTCGAAGGGGCCGTGAGCCCGCAGGATATCGGCGAGCTCGTTGCAGCGGGACCTGACCCGGTCATATGCAGGATCGTCGAACATGTCGGCCGGGCCGATCAGCTTCCCGTTGCAGACCTGGAACCCGAGGCAGATCACGCGTGGCGGGCCGTCGAACCTGGTGCAGTTGGCATCGGGGAGTCCCACCGGCATGAAGGGGCCGTGGTGAGACCCTCTCATCCACCCTGCGACGATGATGGGGATGCTGAACGGATCGATGATCTCTCCTACGGCAGGCAGGCCGCTCTGGCCGCGGACGATCATTACCGGGTCGTCTTTCCCGACGTATTTCCCGGCGATGAGGGAGAGCCGCTGCGTGCTCGTCGAGGCAGCAATCACCCCGTCCTTCCTCTTCACGTACTTTATGACGTAGCGCGAGGGTGCCCCGATATACGCGAGGAGGCTGTAGCTCTCCTCCGGTGTCCGGAACTCGATCTTCCGCTTCTCCATGACGTCGTGAACCTCGAAGATGAATCCCTCGTGCATCTGCGGATCAATCACGAGACCGGCGGTGTTGAACGGGTCGGCAAACATCTTGTAGAGGTAGAAATTCCAGGCCCCCGGCTCGGTCTTGTCAGCCATAAAAAGGAGTACCGGGTCTGAACCCCGCTCCTCGAACTCCATCTCGGCGACCCCGGGCCCCATACCCTTTACGTTTCCCGAGAAGGCATCGGAGAGAAGGTCCTGGCCTGCACCATACAATTTCATCTCCTTGGCGATTTTTGCGCACTCCATGAACACTTTCCACGAGAGGGCATGGATTTCAGGATCATCCTCACCACGGGTATGGGTCATGATCAGCTCGAGGTCGTCACCGCAGTGGGTCACGAAAGAATCGATCAGGAGTTTTCCTTCCTGCTCTTTCAGCATCTTCGCGGCCTTCTCAAGGAGCAGGGGGTGGGTGCGGGAGTGTCCCGGGAAGCTGCCGATATCAGCTTTTATCAGGGAGATTGTGGTCTTGGGCATGTCAGTATCCTCAGGTCAATTCTTACATACTAATAGGTACAGGAGATAAAAAACTGTGGGTTTTTAAAAAAAATGGGTGGCATTATCGCCCTTTCATCCGGCAGGTGGAGCATCGCCGGGAGTGCCTTCCCTTGTAGTGCCAAAAAGGGGGAGGTACGTCACGTCGAGCACGCCATTGCGATAGGTGATCTCCTCTGATCCTTCCTGTGCTGGAGGGACCTGTGCACTGCTCTTGTAGTGCCGCTCCTGGTCTCTCGCCCAGACAAAGACCCGGTCGTCCCGGAACAGCAGGTGGATGTCCTCCCTGGCAACCCCGGGCATCTCGGTGACGAGCACGATCCGGTCTCCCATACTGTGCACTTCGATCGCCGGTTCTGTTGCGTCACCGCGCCGTGTGATGTCCTGCCCGTTCGGCATGACTATCTGTATGCCGATGAAGACGGGGTGCGTATCTCCTGCCTGGATCGACTCCATTACGTGCCGGAGGATCTCTTCCAGGGTGTTCGGGAGGTCTTCAGGTCTCTCTGTCATGCTTCCTTCTCGATCCCCTCACGGGAGGGGAGAGGGGCCGGATCAGGCCCGGAGCTCCTCTTCCAGCCGGTGAGTCAGATGCTTGATCTCGTTCCAGTCCTTGGTCCTTTTGAATGTCTGTTCCCTTAATGGTGCGGTCTCATATTCTTTATCCTTCCGGAGCTCCGCCTGTTTCAGGGCAGCGACCGCGTTCTCGAGCATGGTGCGCTGCTCCTGGTTGAACAGGAGCTCCCATGCCTGCCGCTCGGCGTGTTCGAGGGATTCGCGGTCCATGGAGCCCTTGACCTTCTTTGCCGCCTCGTCGAAATGCGCCTTTGTGATGCGCACATTGACAACCGCATCGGACATCTCCTGCTCGCTCTTCCCCGCCATAACCTTGATGAATTCACGCATGGCACCGAGTTTTGCTTCCCGGACAAGCGCCTCGATGTCGGCACCAACGTACCCATCGGTCGTCGCTACGAGGTCGTCGATCTTCACATCCCCGGTGAGGATGGCGTTCGCATCCTTCAGGTATACCTCGAATATCTTCTTCCTGCTCTCTGCATCGGGGGGAGGGACGTAAATGTGGCGTTCCATCCGCCCGGGTCGCATCAGGGCGGGATCCAGCATGTCCGGCCTGTTCGTGGCCCCGATCACGGTCACGTCTTTTAATTCCTCGAGGCCGTCAAGTTCGGTTAAGATCTGGCTCACCACGCTCTCGGTCACGTGTGATGACCCCATATAGGATCCCCGCTTCGGCACGAGGGCATCGACCTCGTCGAAGAAGATGATGGCAGGGGATGCCTGCCGGGCTTTCCTGAAGATCTCCCGGACACCCTTCTCCGACTCCCCGACCCACTTCGAGAGGAGCTCGGGGCCTTTTACCGAGATGAAGTTGCACTCGCTCTCGTTTGCGACCGCCTTTGCGAGCATGGTCTTCCCCGTCCCCGGGGGCCCGAAGAGGAGAATCCCCTTGGGTGGTTTCGTCGCGAGTTTTGCAAAGACATGGGGGTAGCGGAGCGGCCATTCCACCGCCTCCCGGAGCTCCTCCTTGACGTCCTCGAGTCCCCCGACGTCCTCCCAGGTGACGTCAGGGACCTCGACGAGCACCTCGCGCATGGCGCTTGGTTCGACATGCTTCCTGGCCTCGTCGAAGTCTCCGTTCGTGACTTTCAGCTGTTCGAGGAGTTCGGCAGGGATCTCCTTGTCGAGATCGAGCTTGGGCAGGATCTTCCGGAGGGCATGCATGGCGGCCTCCTTCACGAGGAGTGCAATATCCGCCCCCACGAACCCGTGGGTCGTGTCCGCATAGGTATCCAGGTGGACATCCTCAGCGAGGGGGACGCCCCTAGAGTGCACCTGGAAGATCTCCATCCGGCCCTTCTTGTCCGGGATCCCGATCTCGATCTCCCGGTCGAAACGGCCGCCCCTGCGGAGCGCGGGGTCGATGGCATCAGGGATGTTCGTTGCGGCAATGACGACCACCTGCCCCCTTGCCTTCAGGCCGTCCATGAGCGAGAGGAGCTGGGCGACGACGCGGCGCTCCACCTCTCCCTTGGTGTCCTCGCGCTTGGGTGCGATCGAGTCGATCTCGTCGATGAAGATGATGGCAGGGGCGTTCTCCTGTGCCTCCTCAAAGACCTCCCTGAGCTTCCCCTCGGATTCGCCGTAGTACTTGCTCATGATCTCTGGGCCCGAGAGCGAGATGAAGTGGGCTTCTACCTCGTTCGCGACTGCCTTTGCAATCAGGGTCTTTCCCGTTCCCGGAGGGCCGTAGAGGAGGACCCCCCTCGGTGGATCGATCCCCAGGCGCTCGAAGAGTTCGGGGTGCCGGAGCGGAAGCTCGATCATCTCCCTCACCATCTCGAGCTCCCGGGAGAGGCCGCCGATGTCCTCGTAATGGACATCCGCAGTCTCGCCCTTCTTCTTCTGCTCCGGCTCGTACGCCGTCTCCTTGAGCTCGATCTGGGTGTCCTCGGTGACGATGGCCACACCCTTCGGGGTAACCTTTGAGATCACGAGGGTAAGAGGGTTGCCGATGACATCCACACGGACCGTCTGGCCTTCCATCACCGCACGGCCCCGGAGCATCCTCCCGAGGTACTGCTCCCCGCCGACGAGCCGGATAGGCTGGGTCGGGTGGATTACCACTTTCTTGGCGTACCCCACCTCGACCTTGCGAACCCGCACACGCTCGTCGACGCCTGTCCCTGCGTTGCTGCGCACGGTCCCGTCGATCCTGAGTATGGCCTGTCCTGTGTCCTGGGTGAATCCCGGCCAGACGATTGCGGTGGCCTTCTTCTTTCCCTGGATCTCGATGGCATCCCCGCTCACGACACCGAGCGTCCGCATTGCCTCTATGCTCAGCCGGGCGATGCCCCGTCCGGCATCGTCCCTTGCCGCCTCTTTTACGATAACCTCAATGGAATCAGCAGTGGTCATTGGAATGGTTCTCCTTATGTTTACTAAAAGTAAGTGGCTTATAATATATAAAACTATTATTTGAGGCCCGCCATTGAAATCCCGCGTAATGTTCTCCGTTTCATGTTTCCTGCAATATTCAGAAAATTTGAACAGAAAGATGCATGGTATGAGGGGAAGTTCCGAATACCCTGTCCGGACGGCTCCGGAAGTCCCGCGTGAGATGCTTGCAGGACCCGTAAAGGCAATGCCTCACCAGCACACACATACTTACCATTGAGCCCTGACCGGACGGAGTGAGAGGGAGGGATACAAAAAGTGCTTGACCTGAAATACCTTCGGGAGAATCCTGATATCGTGAAGGGAGATCTCCGGAAACGGGGAGATATGGAGAAGTGTGCCTGGGTTGACGACCTGCTCGGGAAGGACCGCCGGTCCCGTGCACTGAAGGTGCAGGCTGATGAACTGAGAAGGCGCAGGAACAGCATCGCCCGCGAGATCAACGAGGCGAGGAAGGCGGGAGGGGATGTGAGCGCTCTGAAAGAAGAGGCATCTGTCCTTCCGGGAAAAATCCGGGAGATCGAGGTTGAACTTGAAGAGACTGCAACCGCTATCCGGGACTCCCTGATGCGCCTCCCGAACATCCTCCACGAGAGTGTCCCTATCGGAAAAGACGATACGGAGAACATGGAACTCCGCCGGGTGGGAGAGCCAATAACTCCTCCCTTCCCGATCGTAAACCACGGGCAGCTTGCCGTTGACCGGGGCTGGGCAGATTTCGAGAGGGCGGCACGAACCTCGGGTGCCGGATTCTACTTCCTGAAGGGAAACCTCGTCCTGCTCGATCTTGCGCTCCAGAGGTTTGCCATCGACCGGCTGGCAGAGAAGGGCTATACCCCGGTCATTCCCCCCTACATGATCAATCGGAAGTCATACGAAGGGGTCACGGACCTCTCTGACTTCGAGAAGGTGATGTACAAGATCGAGGATGACGATGCGTACCTGATTGCCACGAGCGAGCATCCTATCGGGGCGATGTACCAGGATGAGATCTTCGAAGAGCGGGACCTTCCCCTGAAGCTGGCAGGGATATCCCCGTGTTTCCGGAGGGAGATCGGCTCGCACGGCCTCGATACGAAGGGACTTTTCAGGGTTCACCAGTTCCACAAGGTGGAGCAGTTCGTCTTCTGCCGGCCGGAGGATTCCTGGACGATCCACGAGGAACTGCTGGCCAATGCCGAGGAGGTCTACACACTCCTTGGGATCCCCTACCGGGTCGTGAATATCTGCACCGGGGACATCGGGACCGTCGCGGCCAAGAAATACGATATCGAGGCATGGATGCCCCGGGAATCGGCGTACCGGGAAGTGGTGTCCTGCTCGAACTGCACCTCTTACCAGGCGGTCCGGGCACACATCAGGGTCCGCGATGCGCACGATTTCGAATCAAAGCGGTATGCCCACACCCTCAATTCAACGGCCGTGGCAACGTCAAGGACCATCCGCGCCATCCTGGAAAATTACCAGGAAGAGGGCGGAAAGGTCAGGGTCCCCGAAGTGCTGCGCCCCTACATGAACGGGTTGGAGTACCTTTGAAGGCACCCTGCCCCTGATGTGGATCCGATAGCCCTCTCGCCGGGGCCTCCCGCCCCGTCTCCCATCCTTACCCTCTGATGCAGATGACTCCGGGATCCCGGGGCCTCCTGCCCCGTCTCCCGTCTCACCCGCCAACGCGGGTAATCCCCTTCTCCGTCACCACGAAATCCATGCAGATGTCATTCTTGTCGGCGGGAATGGAGTCCACCTCCTGGCAGGAGAATGCCACCCCGATCTTTTTCATATGGGGATTCCGGGAGAGGAAACGGTCATAGTAGCCTGCCCCGTATCCGAGCCTGTGCCCTGCCGAATCGAATGCGATCATGGGGACAATCACGACATTGATCTCCTTCGGGTCGGCGGGGATCTCGTGCCCGATGGGTTCGGGGACCGAGAATGTGCTTGTTGAAAGAAGGGAGGAATTGCGAAGGTAGGAGAGCCGGAGGTTTCTCCGTTCCTTCTCGATGATTGGGACCACGACCCTTGTCCCCCGGGAGATCATCTCTTCTATGAGGGCTCCTGTGTCAACTTCCGGAGGCTTGGACGCATACACGAGCACCGGATCGGCACCATCAAGGAACGAGAGGAGGTGTTCCCGGATCGCATTCGAGAGCTCCGCTCGTTTCGGGGCAGGTATGGCATCCCGGGTACTTCTCGCCCGTGCCCGGAGAGTCTGTTTCCTGGAGCTCATACGCGTAGTATGATATCTGCCGGTTCCGGGAATTAAGGGTGCTGTCAGGCAGACACCCTCAAGGCTTCGTGAAACCCGGATGCCTCCCACATCCAGAGTGCCTGGACAGGAAAAGAGCGCAGGGCTGGTTGGAGTGTATGCCGGAGAAAGCCTGGAGATGTGTCTCGCAGGGGAAACGTTTTGTGATTCCCTTTCCGGGAAATGTGGATGCAAAAGTGAACATGGCGGAGCCATGTTCATCCGAAAGAATGGGATCAGGTCATCATCACGGGTTCTATGCTGACCAGTGAGATGATGAACCAGGCGGCAATCAGGGCAATGATGATCACGATGATGATCGCCGCCAGGATCACTGCACCGGCAGCACGGCCGGTCGAGATCTGGTGGAGTTCGCGTATCCCCAGAATAGAGAGGATGAGAGACCATATGCCGCCGATAATAATCCCGACGAGAGGTATCCAGCCGATCAGCATGTAGGGAGTCGACCCGAAGATAAGGGCTTTCACCGTCTCCAGGTATCCTTTCCTTCCGCCCAGGAGGTAGACGAACAGGTGCAGCCAGCCACCGATGATAAAGACCATGATGAGCGATACGATGACAAGGACAATTGCCCCGATCGCGACCCCCATCGTCTCCGCGAGGAAGATCTCCCCCATGCCGAACTGGCCCATGGCCTGGTTGATCGCAGAGAGGATCGCACTTCCCATTATCAGATCGACGATCACCGTGAGGATTGCGTTGATAATGAGAAGGATGATGAAATACTTGATAGCGTCCCCAAGCTCGATCCTCCTCGCCTTCTGGAAGGCCTGGACCGGCTGCATGAGGAATCCCTTTGCTGTTTCTATGATATCCATACGCACCACCATGGCAGGTATGATTCCACCATATAAGAAGAATCCCAATTTTTTTCTCAGGGAGAGTCCCCTGTGTTTCGTAACGGGAAAGGGTAGCTGCCGGTATCAGAGTGTATTTACGTTACACATTCCACCTGATCACCAAAAATGCGTGCTCCCTGGCGATATCCCGTATTCCTGATCATTGTCATAGCCGTGGTCATTGTCATCCCGTCGGGCGCTGCCCATGGAAGTCCGGGAGGTGGATCATCGTCTTTGGGGGGATACGGCCAGGCAGGAAGCACGGCCTTAGGGTGGGGGAGCGGGACGAGCTCGTCCGGAACCGGAGGCGGGGGTGCCGCAGAGGCTCATGCAGGGTACGCCTCCACGGAGGCATCTCTGTTCCAGGGGCCCGCAGGGAAGGAAACTGCGGCCGGAACCGGGATGAGTTCTTCACCGGGTAACATCGGACGCGGTGTCCAGGCAGGGCCAGGAGAGAACGCCAGGGGTCCCTCACCCGAAACGGGATACCGCCTGCAGGCAGGAGCAGCAATTCCAATGTCCTCCGGGGATAGCCAGGCTTCCAGAGGGCCACGTCTCCAGGCAGGCACGCTGCAGGAACCAGGGTTCGGATCGAGGTACGCGTCCGGAGGACGCGGGGCAGCCATGCCCGGCCAGCACCGTGGCCCTCCCGCCGGCGTCCAGCCGTTCGTTCCGGGTTCGCAGGCCGGACGGATCCCCTGCGGACCGGCCCAGGCCGCGGAACCCCCCACGGGGGCTGCCGGTGTCCAGGACCCTGGAGCACACGTCGTCCAGCCGCAGAGAGGAAAGAAAGACGGCGAGGATGAGCGTGAGGGAGCCATCGATCCCGGACCATCATGGCCGGGGATTCCCTCCCCCTTTCTCCTGTTTTTGGGGTATCGCAGGATCGGGGGGAAGAATGTGCTCGAACACAAAGGCCGGAACCGCGTGTACTCGACCATAGTACAACACCCCGGGATCGATATTGTCAACCTGGAGAGGCTTGTGGAGATCAACAGGAACACCCTCCGGTACCACCTCTTTACTCTCATCCGGGCAGGGAAGATCACGGCGTTCTCCCGCCCCGGGATGGTCCGGTATTTCCAGAACAGGGGCATGTATCCCCCGTGTGTACAGTGCCTCCTGCACTACCTCCGCACCGATACCCCCGGTGAGATCATCAGACTCCTGTGGCACACTCCAGGGATGACACGGGCACAGCTTGCAGAAGCACTCGCGCTCTCGGGCCCGAGCGTGACACGGCACATGCAAAACCTCGAATCCGACGGTATCATCGAGGTGAGGGTCGATGGGAGGAACCACCACTCTACACTCACCGCTGCAACGCTCCAGATCCTGCCATGGTACGGGCACATACAGCAGACCTCGCATGCTGTTTCCGAAAGCGGGCAGGCAGCTGCACTTCCTACACCCGCCTGATTCCCCGATTTTCCGATCCGTAGCTTTCCGTGCGAGAGATCCCTTTATTACCCCCATCCCACGGGGTATGGTGACCGGGGACTCTCCCGGCAACACGGAACAGAGGTGAACCAAGAATGAGAAAGATACTCGCAGTATGCCTTCTCCTGGGCCTTGTATTGTTACCTGCCACGGTGATAGCCGCAGGACCCCGGGGGCAGGGAAATGGCAGTGCACAGGGTGCCACGCCCGTGCTCCAGGAACAGACAGGAGAACAAGGGACAGTATCAGGCCAGTTCCAGTTCTGCGCAAGGCATGGGGACAGCATCTCCGGCGCGAACGGGAATGGGAAAATGCTGCGGATTCGTGACTGCACCGCAGCGGGAACCCAGGCTGGGACCATGGCCCGCAACCAGCCCCGGCTTCGTGACGGATCCTGCGGGAACTGCCCCGGCCAGTCCGCAGCAGCGACGACTGCCTGATCAACAGGACTCTCTTTTTTTCCTGCAACGTATCGGGAATTATGCTGATCCCAATACACCATTCCTTTCTTTCTCTCCCGGGTTTCTGAAACAAGGCGTGATTTCTCTTTACACTGCGGGATTCCAGGGAGTTCCCCAACATTCTATGGGAACCATCATGTTCCCGCCAGACCCATCCTCCAAGGAGAGAGAATCATGAACCTGGCGCGTCTTGAGGAGATGGAGAAGGAGGAATTGTTACACTACCTGGAATTCCTGCTCTGGCATTACCGGGTGGTGGATGCCTTCTGGTTCATTTATTCTGCAGAGGAGTTCGGCCAGCCCGTTGCCGAGCGTCTCAACGAGAAGGTGTGGGGACGGGTGGCCTCCATGGCAGCAAAGGACCTGAAAGAGCGGTTCGCACTACAAGAGAAGGGATTGGCAGGGTTCGTGACCGCATTGAAACTCTTCCCATGGGCTATCCTTGTCGGGTACCAGATCGAGGAGCGGGAGGACGAGGTGATCATAAGGGTTCCCTCATGCCCCACGCAGGAAGCACGGATACGCAGGGGGATCGGGGAGTATGTCTGCCGGGAGATGCACCGGGCAGAGTTCACTGCATTCGCGAGAGAGATCGACGAAAGAATCCAGGTCGAATGCATCTTCGCTCCCCCTGACCCCCACCCGCCGGACATGTTCTGCATGTGGAGGTTTTCTCTTCGCGCAGGAGAGGCACCACGGTAAACCCATGACGAGGATAGGGCATCCCTGCCTCATTATGCCTTGTCCGGGACCCTTGAACTTTGTGAAACCCGCTCATCATCGTGAGTAATATATAAATACTCTCCGTGTTTTGATCTGATCGTTGACGGGAAGGAGTGGTGCTCGAGAAAGGAATGTCTCCTTCCCGGAACAGTGCACTGAATCAAGGCGGATGAAGAGATGTACCCATCTCGATATCCGTGATACTACAGGGAACACGGAGCACTGCTCAACAATTCAGGATCCCTGAATGAAAGGGCGGGCATTGCCGTGTTCCACACATCAAGGTGGCAAATATGAGTTCACGATCCCATACGTTATGGCTGCTGGCAATAGTTGTCATTGCAGCCATTTTTTGTCTGATCCCCTCTGTAACGGCGGCCAAGGCTGCCGTACTCTCCATCAACGCTACCCCGGCAACCCTGACTGTCGGGGACCGGGTGGTCATTGCGGGGAACCTCACCGATGCCGCGACCGGCGCCAAGATCCCCTTCCACAAGATCACGGTGCAGGTATCGCAGGATACGCTCTCCTGGCAGGATACCGGATCCACTATTGGAAGGACGGGGTCCTACACATTTTCCCTGATATTGAGGGACCCTGGTACCTACTACTTCAGAACCCTCTCTTCCGGAAACAGGATGTATGCCGCGGCAACAAGCCCGCCTGCGATGGTGACGGTCACCCCGCCCGCCGGGCCGAAAGCGACCAACCTGACGATCCGGGCCCAGCCCCAGACCTGCAGTGTAGGCGAAACCGTGACCATTTCAGGTAAACTCGCCGCAATAGACGGTGGAGCGGGGATTCCCGCACAGATGATCCTCCTCTCCTCATCTCCTGACGGGACCACGTTTTCGAAACTCGGCACGGTGTTCACTGCGCCGAACGGCACCTATTCCACCGCAGTTCTGATGACCACACCGGGAAAGACCTCCTTCAGGGTTGCCTACGAAGGGAGCAGTACCTACTCGGGCTCTACAAGTCCCGTGGTCGTGGTCGATGTCACAGCCCCGCAGCAGAAAGCAACCACGCTTTCACTCACTGCCTCGAATACCACATTTACTCTTGGGAAGACCCTGAACCTCACAGGGACCCTGAGAGAGACGCAGGGGAGCAAGGTCATTCCCAATGCGCTCGTTGCCATCCGGTATTCGCGTGATGGCGGAGCGTGGGGCATGCTTGCGCAGAAGGTCACCAGCGAGACCGGGATGTATGCCTTCGATCACACTCCCTCGGTTGCCGGCACCTACCAGTACCGTGCCACCTACCAGGGGGATACGCTCTATGCATCCTCCGAGAGTTCTCCTGTGAGCGTGACCTTTTCATCGCTGCCCCCGGCACCGATGACCATCCTTTCCATCAACGCGACCCCTTCAACGCTGAACGCAGGTGAAGAGGTGCGCTTCAGCGGAAACCTCACCGAAACCTCGACCGGGAAACTGGTGCCTCTCCAGAGGATCACACTCCAGATGTCGGAAGACGGGGCGTCCTGGAAGAGTATCACATCCATGCTGACCAAGACCGGTTCCTACAACATCTCCAGGATCATGAAGGACCCGGGCACATTCTATTTCAGGACACTCTCTTCAGGGAACCGGTTCTATGCCCCGGCAACAAGCCCTGTCGTCATGGTTACGGTCAGTTCCCCGGCAGGACCCAAGGCAACCAGCCTGAGCATCCTTGCTGCGCCTCACACGCTCCTCCAGGGTGAGACCGCGACCATCTCCGGCACTCTTTCCGCAGTCCAGGGTGGAGCGGGGATACCGGGACAGAGGATCCTGCTCTCCTCATCACCCGACGGAGTCTCCTTCACCCCCGTCGGTACACTGTTCACTGCGCCGAACGGCACCTATTCGACAACCCTCATGATGAACACCCCGGGAAAAATCTCGTTCAGGGCTGCCTACGAAGGGAGCAGTACCTACTCGGGATCGACAAGCCCCGTTGCTGCAGTCGACGTGACAACCCCGCAGCAGAAAGCAACCACGCTCTCGCTTGCCGCCCTGAATACCACCCTTCCCCTCGGGAAGACCCTGAACCTCACGGGGACCCTGAAAGAATCGCAGGGAAGCAAGGCGATCCCGGATGCCTTCGTGACCATCCAGTACTCCGCTGACGGCGGGGCATGGAGCCTGCTCGGGCAGAAGATCACCAACACGACAGGGGTATATTCACTCGATCATACCCCGATTGCCGCAGGCACCTACCAGTACCGTGCTCTCTATGCAGGGAGTGCGACATACACAGCGTCCGAGAGTCCCGTAGTCAGCGTGACCTTCTCGCCGCTGCCGCCCTCGTCTGCAACAAATATCACGCTCAGTGCACTGCCGACCTCTCTCAGGATACAGCAGACACTGAACCTGACCGGGGTGCTTCGGGAGGTTGCAGGAGGCAAGGGGATACAGGATGCCATCATCACCATCCAATACTCCAGAAACGGCGGGAAATGGAGCCCCCTGGCAATCGAGACCACTGGGGTGAACGGAACGTATTCTGACACCCACACCCCGACCATGACCGGCACCTACCAGTACCGTGCGCTCTATGGAGGGAACGCAACCTATGCATCCTGTGAGAGTCCTTCCGTCAGTGTCACCGTCTCATCGCTTGCCCCGGCACCCGCAACTACCCTTACCATCAAGGCAACTCCCGCATCCCCCAGCCGTAACGAGAGTTATACCATTTCAGGGATACTCACCGACTCCTCGACCGGGAAGGGAGTGATCGGGAAGAGGATCAAAGTCGAGCGCTCGGAGGACGGGACCACGTGGACCACGTTCGGCATTGTAACTACGAAGACCAATGGCGAATACGCTATCACCCAGGCACCCTCGATGGGGGGGGCATTTTTCTTCAGGGCAGGTTTTGCCGGGGATCGATCCTTCCAGGGCTCGTCAAGTCCGGTCCTCCAGGTTATCATCAAGAGATTTGCCCTGCTTGAGATGGCCGCTTCTCCCCAGATCATCGCACCCGGGGGGACTGTGACCTGTACAGGGACGCTTTCGGATGAGATGAGCGGGGCGGCCATCCCCGGCCAGACCGTGAAGGTCATGATCTCACAGGGGAACACGACGTGGAACCTCTTTGGTACGTCCACCACGGGCGCCAACGGAGGGTGGCAGTTCTCCGGGACCATCCCTGCCGCCGGTTCCTATTACCTCGCCGGGCAGTTTGAGGGCTCATCAACCTATAGCGAGGACTGGAGTAACACGGTAGGGATTACTGTCACCTGATTCTCGCCGAAATCCACCCTTATCTCTTTTTTTGGTTTTCTCAACGAAACAGGTGAGACCTTTTCATCCCCACCCCCACTTTTTACACGTATGGAGCAGAGCACGGACTATGGATATGGGCGGACATCGATGTCCATCTGGCTGATCTTCTCGTAGATCTTTTTCTGCTTGACGATCGGCCAGAGCTGGTAGAGGTGGACCGTAACCGGTTCCCACATGGCCACCCAGCCGGCGACTTCAAGAGCATAGGCGATGAGACGGACAAGCGGAAAATTACTGAAGGTTTCGGCTACGGCCTGGCTGGCGATCATTGCAATCGCAAGGAACGAGAGCCCGACCACGAGGGTGAATTTCCCATAGATAGATCGTTCCCGGAATTTCCGGTCCTGGACCAGAACCATATATTTGAAGTGATTCCTGATTGCTTCAGGAATTTTTTGTGCCTCCTGGGTGCAAAGAATACTCGCTGGCAGGTATACGACGATCCTGAATTGTGTTTTTTGGGGAAAATCCCTGACTACATCAACGATATAGTCTGACGCATCACGATCCAGTTCTTTCGTATAGAACGGGGCAGGATCGAAGGAATTGAAAAGGTGAAGTACCGATGATAGCTTGATCTCGATGAGAATGTGTCCGTCCTCTTTCCTGTATAACGAATCAATACTGGTCATTTTTTTATCCACGTTACAGTTATTTGCCCCCATCCCGATTGACCCGGTGTGCATACTCAATCATCTGGGCAGACAACTGGCTCTGGACGTTCGTGATGAAGGGGAGCGTGATAATCACCGCCATTCGCTTCCCGTTCTGCGAGTAAATGAGCTGGATGCCCTGACACGTAACGGCATCGACCTGGGCGGGATTGAGCTGCATACAGTGCTATAACGGAGGGATCCGCGAAAAAGGTGATGGGGATCAATTATTTCGAATTCCCCTCCGTGATTTTAAGAGAGGAGGAGGCCGTCCCATCGGAGGCGAGGAGCGAAGGGGGTAGCAGTGCCCCCCGGCGCGACACGAGAGCGGGGGAATAGGTAGCCACAACGGCTCGAGTGCCCGCCGGTTAAATCCACGGGTTCATTGTCAGCCTTCTTTTAGTGTAATCTCGTAATTATCCGGACCTGCGTAAAAAGGGATTATTCAAAATTTTTCATTCGCTTACCGCCTGCAAATCTCTGCGTATCGTACGGCGCAGGTACCATTCCACCATTCCTCCGAGGGCATGGTAGAGGGGATTGATGGGAACATCGACATAATAACGCCTCCCCTTGTCGAGCCACCCCTGGTCTGCCCAGTAATGGCGATCGGCAGGAGCCAGCTCTCCCAACTCATCTGAAGGTGCTCTCCCAATATGAAATCCAAGGACATCGAAGAGTTTCGGCCTGGAACGTGTTCCCCTCTTGAGAGCAGTGATGAACGCATCGGCCGCCTTCCTCAATTTCTTTTCGTTCTCCTGGATGACATAGGGCGGGAGAGGGCCAAACGTCGCATGGGACCATATTCCCACCTGTGCAGCAACATCAAAACCCCAGATACGGGCCACGAGATCGAGATATTTCAGCACATCGCTTGTCCCAGCCATTCCGGCGGTGGTGAGAAGTAATGCTTTTTGCCGGAAGAAGCGGGGACGGTGAAATATGTAACTGTGGCGATCGATGAACAACTTCATCAGGGAGGAGACCTGGAACCCGTATACAGGCGTAGCAAAAATTACTCCGTCCGCCTCCTTCATTTTCTGCTCAAGAAGGGATGCATCGTCATCGAGGGAACAATATTCCTCCCCCTTTTCAAAGCACTGATAACACCCCAGGCAGTCTTCCAGGTGAGCGTCTTTGAGCATCACAGTTTCCCATTCTACCGGGACGTTCTCCTCGATGATCTCACGGATACGCTCAGTTGCACGGTAGGTATTTCCTTTTCTGGGGCTGCCCATGATAACGAGAACCTTCATGGACATCACTTGGTGCATCCTGTTAAAATACCTCTTAACACGATGATCGCCCGTGTGGAAAATAGTGTGGCGATACCCTTGCGATCCCGCTATGCCTTAAACTCTGAAGAACATGCATTGGCGGAGTCGTCCGGTCCCAAGGTTCGAACATTCACACCTGCTGCACGGCCCATTCCCCAAAAAAACTCCCTTACACTTTTTCAACCGGCCGGTGGTGGTAAATCCCTAAGTATTGTCGATGGTAATAATCTGCATCGGGCAAAGATCCGCAGCGTCCAGGGTACATGGTTCGAGATCCGCAGGGGGCCTGCCCACTCCTATCTTCCCGTCCAACCGGAATTTTTCGACGACCTGGCTGAACGTATCGTCCGGGTTCTGCTCGAAGAAACCCGGGCAGGTATCCCAGCAGGAGCCGCAGCTGATGCAGGTTGAACGATCGATGGTAGCAATCACGACACCTGCACTCCTGAAAAATCAGTGATGGTCGCAACCACCTTTTTCTGCATGGTGTTCGCCGTGTCCTCCCCCGCCCTTCACGTTCATATACAGGTGATGGGAATACACAACCCAGCCGATGAACGCCTCGATGAACTCCCTGCCGGACGCAACATCGTCCACATCGTACTTCTTCTTCTCCATAACGTGACAGAAGCGGTGTGTCAGGTCGTCCTCAACGGTCTTCAGGATATAGCTTATCGTTTCCTTCGGGTCGCCGGTCTCGATGGCTTTTTCCGCTTTCGGAACGACAGGGCCCTCACTCAGTCCGGCCGGTTTCATACCTGTATACGGCGCCCCTTCCCCAGCCCGGTGGAGCCGGATTGCGGTCTCGAAGAACCAGTCATCTGCAACATCCTGTGCATCTTTTCCGGCTTTTCTGGCTCGCAGGGTGCGTGCAAACACATCGTTCAGTTCCTTTTCAGAATCTTCGGGAATCCAGATCAGTACGTAGTTGATATTCCCGGTCTCCAGTGATTTCTTCGCTGCCTTGACGACCGGGCCGTCCCTGGTATCGCAATGGGGTGGCATACTTCATCCTCATTTCCTGGTATCATTACCTTTCCGTTCGTCTCCAGGACAGGAGACGTGTCATGTGACGGTGACCGTTCCATCATCCATTTTCTCTCTCCTATGCGATTGCTCCCTGTAGCCCATATCAGGAGCTTCTGCCCGACTTCTGGTAGTCTGATATGATGGCGTCCTAGTTTGACACAAGGCTGGGGGCGTCTAATAAACAGGGCTAAAGAGAGAGAAAACCCGGGACATGATGTGAGAACCCATTTGGTTTGGTGGGGGCGGGGTTGGGGGTAGGGATCGGTCGCAAGGGCGATGAAATGCGCGAGAAAGAAAAGAACGGTATAAAACCTTACGTTAAGATACCCCCGGGCGGATTCGAACCGCCGTCGCCGGATCCAAAGTCCTGCATGATTGACCGCTACACTACGGGGGTGGGTAATGACTTGCTCTCATACACTGAACAAAATTCTGCCAAAATTTTTGTTCTCATTACAATGAGCGCGTGAAATATTAAAATCAACATCAGGAAAAACGTATAAATTTTTGAGAGGAGCCAGTCCGCGGGCCATATGCAAATGCATCGCAGGTGCACGAATCTGCGACGTGGGGGACGGGAAGAAGGCGAGCCTGATACAGGCCCGCATCCGCGGGCATGTCGCCGATTTGTGCGGATTTGCCCGGATCCCGGGAATCCAGGGGGGGATGTGGCGTCCCAGATCTATCCTGTTCTTTGCCGTGCGGGAGACCCGCCAAGCATGAGTGGAGAATGAATTGACCTGGTATCGCACGTATGTGGAAGAATAAAGAAATGAGTGTTGCCGGATCCCTGAGACCCCGGACCCGGCCCCTATGCTCACATGTCCAGCAGGTCGTCCGGCACGCCGAGGTATGGTATCCCGCTCTCCCAGCCGGCATTGCGGCGCCGGGCATACTCGAGCATGAACTTCTCCTTCAGCACGGGATCTGCCAGAAAACGCTCGTACAACTTTTTTGCAAACTCCGGAAAGATGATGAGCCCTTCCTTCTTTTCCACGCCGGCAAGGATGATCCGTGCTGCTTCATCCGCAGGGATAGCCTCTTTAGGGATCTCGGTGCCGGCAAAGATTGCGGTTGCAACATTTGCAGGGCAGACAGTCGTAAACGTGATGCCTTCCTCGAAGAATTCGTACCGCAAGGCCTCGGTCATACCCGTGACGGCATACTTGGTGGCGCAGTACACGGTCTGGGCCGGGGGCGCGGTGATGCCGGCAACCGAGGACGTGTTCACAATATGTCCGCTCTTCTGCGCCAGCATGACCGGCAGGGCGTAGTGGACGCCGTATACCACACCCCAAAGATTGAGGTCGATAGCCTTTTTCCACATATCGAGCGTCAGGTGCCTGCTCGGGTGCGTCATGCCTATGCCTGCGTTGTTGAAGAGGTAGTCGAGCCGGCCGTCCTCACGCACACAGGTCTCGATCATCCCCTTCACCTCATCGGCAATGGTCACGTCCACAGCCGCATACCTGGCCTTTTTGTATCCCGCAAGGGACGCTTTCGCCTTCTCCACGCTCTCCTTACGGCTGCCGATCACCCAGACCGTTGCGCCGCGTTTTAAGAGTTCTTCCGATACTGCATAGCCGATGCCGGAGGTGCCCCCGGTCACGATTGCAATCTTTCCTTCATATACACTGGTCAATGGTCCACCTCAGGGGAGCGCACGGGCAAGATCCATGCGCATGGTACTCGTGCCCCTCCGGAACGACCCGGGGAGGTACTCCTTCACCGGAAGGGCGGCGAGCGCTGCAATGATATCGTACTGCGTCGGGTGCTGCTGGCGCGATGGGACAGTCCATGTCACCGTGCCGCTGCACGCACACGCCGAAGAGAACGTGTTGTCCACCGGGTAGTACGTTGCCTCGGAGAGTGCGGGGCCCGGGTACGGGCCGACTTTGGGAATGTAGCGCCAGCCAAACTGGACCACCCTTCCGTTGCCCGCGTTGATCCCCGCGAGTTCGGCTGCGGAGTACTCCCGCCCAGGGGCAAGATCCATCTCAAAAAACGTGCGACCTTCGTGAGCCGCGTTCACTGAGAAGCGGTTGCCATTCTGCCGGTATTGGGGGATATCAGCGAAGATCTTGGGCATGCCCGCCTCCTCGCGCCCCCCGAGGATGGGCTCGCATTTGTCCTCCCAGATGACAAGGTGGTAGACCCCGTCGATGGGCTCCTTTCCTGCCACGTACTGCACGGGCACCGAGACGGTGATGAGCGAGTACTGCGACCCGCCCATCCACTGGACGCCGCAGCACTTCTCGTACATGACCATGAGGACCGGCCGGGCGATCCCAAACTCCTCCGGCACGTACTGCCGGAGCATCTTCTCTTCGGTTGTGTAGCTGATCTCAAGGGTCGTGCAGTCATCGTAGGGGGACACACCCCCGCCTGATGGGGGCCACTGCCGGAAATGAGCCGGCATGCGGCGCGTCAGATTGTCGTCCCTGTCGCTGATGCGCATTGTTGTCTCCTCCAAAATAATGTTCCCGTCTCTTTTTGACGATCTGCCTATATCTTGGTTTACATTTGACTTTTCACGAGGAAGATCGCGGGATCCTGCCGGGAGACCGCGGCTTTTGCAGGTGGTCCCAATTTCTCCTGCCACCTGCGTTCCTGGATCGATTCAAAACCCAGAAATAGGATCGGTTTAAGAGTTCTCTTTTATAATCCGGGCACTGGACCGTTGCCGGCCGCCGCCCCGGCATGCCAGAGAACGGAGACTGCTCTCTCATGACACACGACACCGAACCGGCCCAGCCCCATGAATTTGGTTTCACCCTCGAGTCTGTGATCCTGCTCGTCCTCGGCATATTCATGGGCCTCTTCGGGCTGCTCCTCTTCTTTATAACGACCGGCGCACTCCCCTATGCCCCGGACAGCACGTACGGCCTCTTCCTCGTGATCGTTGCGCTGCAGGTCATCACGATGGGAAAGACCCCGTTTGGCGAGGTCCGGCGGACGTGGCTTGTCATCATTCTCGGGATCGCGGCCGGAATTGCGGGGATGCTCGCGTGCTTCATCCCCGGCTTTTTCTCCGGGATCGTCCGGGTGCTGGCCGGCACCATCCTCACGCTGGGAGGGGCAGTCCTCCTCCTCCAGCTCTTCCTGCACAAGGACAAGGCGGCCCTCTGGCTCGGCGTCCCCGGCATCCTGCGGCAGCTGACCGCGGCCTGTGCGCTCGTGTATCTCATGGCATTCCTGCTCGGCCTTGTCACGCTCGTGCCATCTCTCACGACCGATACGCTCACGGCAGTCTTCCTCATCATCGACGGCGCAGCCCTCTTCTGGCTCGCGTGGTGCATCGATGCGGTAACAAGGAAGTACCCGAAGAAGTCAGAGACGGCACCTGACAGCGACCGGACGATCCTGTTCAGGGCCGCTCCCCTTTCCTTCTCAACTGCGCTCCTCATCTTTCTTGGCGTGCTCCTCGCGCTGCTCGCCATCCTGCTCGTGCCGGTCAACCTGGGCACCCTCCCGTTCTCGCCCGACGGCCAGCTCGGCCTTTTGCTCGTCATCATGGCCATCCAGATCCTTGCCATGGGCGAGACCCCGTTCGGGCAGTTCCGGCGCTCGGGGGTACTTGTCACGATCGGCCTCGTCTTCGTGGCGATGGGCGTGTTTTCCTGCATCGTGCCGGGTGTCCTCACCGACCTGCTCCGCATCATGCTCGGCCTTCTGAACCTGATCGGAAGCCTCGTCCTTCTCGCCGGACGGGTCGTGCCCATGGTGCTCGCAACGAGGACTGCTCCAAAAGAGCCGGTCGTGTTGCCGGCACCGGTCAGGAACCTGCTCATCACCCAGACTGCGCTCAACATCATCGGGATCCTCTTTGGCACCTCCATGCTCCTGCCGGGCGTTATCCCGGGCATGGTGACGGCAGCGATCCTCTTCTTGAACGGGCTCCTCCTCCTCCTCCTTGCGTACATCCTCGGCACGCTGCCGGCGCCGGAGTGAGGGGGGAGCTGGAACCCTTGGGAATTGTGATTTTGGTATGAAAACTGCATCCGCGATTTTCATCAGGGGGGCATGTGACCAGACAGTCTCATGTGCGGTTCATGGGAAACCAATGCTCATATTCAGGCGCTCCTCTGGCCTGTTGCTCCCCGCACATTCGTTTTTTCCCCGGCATCTTCGACGACAACCTCATTCCCGGTACCTGACTCCGTCCCCCTCCAATGCCGGTGGCAAGGCATGCCTCCCGCCCCAACACGAAGCCTTTAGCAATGTCCGGGGCAAAGTACAGGGTAGTATCCGGAACTACGGATCAGGTGAATCCCATGGCAGAAAGCACACCGGCAAGAGAGAGCGACGAAGAGTTCAGGAGACGTTATGGCGAACTGGTCGGAAGCGGGATGTCCGCGGTCGTATACGCCCGCGACGGCGTCGTGGCAAAGGTATACCGCGAAGGCCAGCCCCGGCGGCAGGTCTTCCAGGAGGCCTTCACCCTTGCCGCCGTTGAGGAGCAGGGCATCCCGGTCCCAAAGGTGTACGGTGTAGAGACGTTCCGCGGCAGGACCACGCTCATCATGGACCAGGTGAAGGGCGAGTCCCTCGCGGACGTGATGCAGCGGTTGCCGGAGAAGACCAGCGAATGCCTTGACAAGGTCGTCGAGCTCCAGGTCGCGATGCACAAGGTTGGCTCCACCCACTTCCGCCCGATCAAACTCGTCCTTACGGGAAACATCCTGGCAGCCCCCGGACTTGACGATTCGGACCGCAAGAAGCTCATCGCCATGCTGGAGAGACTCCCTGATGGTTTTGCCATCCTCCACGGGGACTTCCACGGCGGCAACATCCTCTTTGACGGGACAGGCTACCGGATCATCGACTGGGCGGAAGTCGCCCTCGGCGACCCGGCAGCAGATGTTGCACGGAGCTACATGGACTACCTCCTCATGGACAGGAAGGACCTGAGCGAGATGCACCTTGCGAAGTACTGCGCTGCAACGGGAATGCCGCGGGATACGATCCTCGCGTGGCTGCCGGTGATGGCCGGATCGCTCTATGGTTTCCTCGCAAAGGACGCACAGAAGATCCTCCGGCCCCTGTTCTGATCCGGCACCGCGGGAGTGGCGGGACCACTGACACTCAACCAAAAAAGACCCGGTATGTCAGGTTTTTATACCAACCACGGCAATGCCAGTATATAGCTTTCAGGGAAAGGTATCATGCATCCTGTTACTGACAGAACACTGATTATTGCCCTGCTTTTCGTCGTGTGCGGGCTTGTTGGCATTGTATCGGCAGAGGACGGATTGATTGGCGGGGATACTGGTCAGTTCTATATCACCTCTTCGCCGTCTGGAGCACAAGTCTATTTCGATGACTCCTACAAGGGCACCACCCCTGTGTACGTCACTGTGTCGAGCACAGGAAACCCCTCCCATTCAATCCGGATCACGAAGAGCGGGTATTATGACTGGGAGGACACGTATTTCGGGAATCCCCCCAGTGGTGGGACCATCACTCTCAATGCAGATCTCATCTTTATTCCCGTCACCCAGCCAACCACGCTTATAGGAGGAGGAAAGGGCTATTATTCCATCACCTCTTCGCCGTCTGGAGCACAAGTCTATTTCGATGGCTCCTACAAGGGCACCACGAGCAACTCCCCGATCATCGTAGAGGTCTCCTCAACAGGGGCCCCAGGCCACACCATCCGCCTTACCCGCTCCGGATACCAGGAATGGAACCAGTACTACTCCGGCAACCCTTCGGATGGGCAGTATGTCTATGTATCGGCATCCTTAACCCCGGTTCAGAACTACGGGAGCATCTCGGTGACCTCGTCTCCTTCCGGGGCAACCGCGATCCTCGATGGTTCAAACTCGCAGATCACCCCCTGCACCTTCCATAACGTGGTCCAGGGAACCCATACCGTCCAGGTCACGAAGTCAGGTTATTCGACGTGGAGCACCACGACGAGCGTGACTGCGGGGCTCAACACGCAGGTGTATGCCTCGCTCTCTGTCATCACGCCCAACACGGGTTCCATCTACGTGACCTCGCTTCCCACCGGGGCGAGCGTATATGTAGACGGGACCTATTATGGAGTTGCCCCGGCACTCGCATCAGGGCTCACCCCGGGATACCACCAGGTCCGGATTTCCCTCTCGGGATTCCAGGACTGGGTGGGATCGGTGAACGTGCAGTCCGATGTGACGACAAAAGTCAGCCAGACCCTCTCAGTAGGACCTACTCAGACCTCCATCCCGGGTACCGGGTCGATCTCGGTCAACTCGAACCCTGCAGGAGCGGACGTGTACCTTGACAATGGCTATGTCGGCATCTCCCCGCTCACCATCCCCTCGGTGACCGCAGGGTCCCACGTCATCCTCCTGACTCACCCGGGGTATGCCAACTGGCAGGCGACGGTCGATGTGCAGCAGGGCGCAACCGCGTCTGTTGATGCGACGCTCTTCCCGGCACCCACCGGGGCGCCCACGAAAGCGCCACTCACGTCGTCTGTTGCCGTCCTCTTCCTCGGCCTCGTGGCAGTGGCATTCCTGGTAAAAAAACCCTGATTCTCCTTTCTTTTCTGGGAGTGTACTCTCCTCCCCTCTCCACACATTTCTGGAGCTTTTGGGAACATCATGCTCTCAACGGTTCCCCAAGTAATCTATCGTTCCTCGTATGTCAGCCAACACCTTTCAGAAATGGGAGGCAATGGACTTGATCGTACCATACCTCACCTGTATACCGTGCTTGGCGATCCATTGATACCCTCTCATACCTTCGTGATTCCAATGCCTGGAACGAGGGAACCATCCTGTCACAGTCGAAATCCTTTCATGTGGGAGGATCCAAATATCCTTGCATGGCACTCACAAAAGAACAGAAGGATTCCGTAATCGCTATGATGGACAGGTACGCAGAGCTGTACGGTGCGAAAAACCTCGAGGGTCTCCTCGCGATCTGCGCACCGGGCATCTGCGGGTATGGAAGCGGGGTCGATGAGGTGGTGCAGGGCATCGCCTCCATGAAGGTACAGACCAAGAGGGACTTTGCACAGGCAGACACGATCACAATCAGGTTTGATATCAGGGACGTGGATGGCGATATGCCGGTCGCCTGGGTGATGGCTGACTGCGTCTTTGACGTGAAGGTGCATGGGACACCTCTGCGCATGACGGGTCGCATGACCGCAGTGCTCCGGAACACCGGATCACGCTGGCTCTTTTCCATGATTCACTTCTCGGTCCCTGCACCCGGGCAGGCCGCGGGAGAGTCGTTCCCAGGCAGCAGGTAATCTCTCCCCGCATCCTTTTTTCCTATCAAAATGGCTTTTCCATGTTCATTGTGTATGCGTGGATCCACGAAGTGAATCATGACTTTTTTTAGGGTATAGTGACACTCTCGCCACCTACCTTTTTGTCAAAAAATGAACATAATCGCGTTACATTGAGGCGGGTTTCCATGTTGTTTTATGGATATCAGATGACAATTTCGTTTTCAAGGCCAATGTGAATAGTTTTTGAATCGCCGCCGTGGCGCCCTTCGGGGGCGGCGGGGTCAATCGCATATGAGAAGTGAGACCGACAACCCGCTCTTTTTTACCTCGGTTTTTTATAATTCGATTTTTCGTAATTCTTCGTCATGATTTTTGAGCGAGGTTGGTGGTAACAATGACACTATACCCTTTTTTTTTAATTCCCGTTACTCCCCCACGGGGAATCTGATGCCTCCGGAGCCACACTCCATCCGGATTTTGAACCGGGGACTTTCAGCCAGGAAGGGACCACATCTGCACGGGGACACCGACCCGGGGTATGGATCCACCATATCCGATACACCGAAACGACTTGTAACGATGAAGGATCCATCCATGACCTTGGCAGACACTAAGAGAATGTCCCCTGCCGATATCTTCCCCCTCGGGAAAAAACGGTATTCACTCGATTTTCGGGGGAAAAAAGGAGTTGTCAGAAGACCGGGAACTGGTCCTTTGAGATGGGGGAGAGCGAATAGCTCCAGCCGGAGGGAATTGCCCTGTAGTCAATGAACGTCATCGTGTAGCCCAGACGGGGCGACCCTGAGAAGTACTGGGGGAGCTCCCATTTCAGGTACCCGCCATCCTTCGCAAACGACCGGGTTTTCATATCCCAGTGCTCACCGAACGTGATGTAGATATCATAGGGTCCCGGCGGGACTGCCTGCTCGAAGGTGTGGGAGAATCCCTTCGCGACGTAGACTGCGAGCGTTGCCCCCTTCGATCCCCGGGGGGCGAGCGCGACAAGGATATCGCTCGTCCCCTTTGCATTGTTGATGGCAAGGAAGTGGTTCCCGGGCTGCCACGAACCCTTCACGACTGATCCGCTCGGGATGGGGGGATACCGGAGCGCAAGCGAGGTTTCCAGATAGTGGTCCACGACACCCTTCAGTGAGGGATCGAGGGTTACTGCCTTCTCGTAGTCCGTGATCGCTTCATCATACTGTTTCAGGGCTGCATATGAACGTCCCCGGTTGAAGTAGACCCGGGCATACCCTGGATCAATCTCAATGGCCCGGGTATATGCCTCGATCGCAGCGTCCCAGCGGAACTGGCTCGCATGGGTGTTCCCGAGATCGTTCCACGCCGGGGCTGCAGTGGTGGCATCTGGCTGTCCGGAGATGAGCACCATCTCCGCCGATGCACCTCCTGCTAGGAGGCCAACGGAGAGCATGAGCAGGACTCCGCAATAGGATAGTCTGGATGAAAAGGTGGCAGGCATATGGCATCTTCTGTACAGGAATACGCGAGTGGTCATATATACCCTTGGAAAGGAGCGGGAACAGAGGGGGATCTGAGTTCAGGGTGTCACTGCCGTTGCAGGAGTCCGGTTATCTCCCGCCAGCCGGCAACCTCCTCCCGCGTAGCATTTATGCCAGAGGTTCCTTACATTTCTCCCGCGTGTACGTCTTCTGCCATATCCTCGCAGGGCTGCTGCTTGGGCTTGCATGGTACGCCTGGAAGAGGGACCGGCTCCTTGTGGCCGCCTGCGTGGCGGGTGCGGTCCTCCCGGACCTCATCGACAAGCCGCTCGGGATTCTCCTCACCGGGACGGTGGGCTTCGGGAGAATATATGCCCATACCCTCCTCTTTGCCGCACTCTTCCTCATTGCCGGTGCATTCGCCTGGCGTGGGAACCGGAGGTGGGGTTTTCTCATCCTCGCTCTCGGATCCGGTGTCATTTCACACCAGATCCTCGATGCCATGTGGTTCGAGCCTGCCGCCTGGTTCTGGCCGGTCTTCGGCCCGTTCCCCCCGCCGGACCTGGATATCCCGTTCCTCTCCTATTTCCTCGCCGATCTCCTCCAGCCGGCGGAATGGCTTTTTGCGGGAGCTTCCTTCTTCATCGCTGCGATCTTCCTGGGGATACGGGGGCGCTGGATGAAGATTGCTCCCGCACTCTCGCTGCTCATGGCCGTCTTTTCGATCTGGGTGTTCCTCTCTGCCGTGACCGGATCTCCATCCGTGATCACCGGGTGGGACGACCCCTGGGACAACGCTATCGTGGCAATCATGCTCCTCTTAAGTGCGGCCGGGGTGGACAGGGTACCAGGTGGAATGTGGGAAGGTACCACAAGGGGGAGGAAGGCCACGTCTCATGACAGGAAATGATGGTCCTCGTGGTCTCGGGGCTCTACCAATATGGGGACAGATCGATTCACGCATTCCTGTCAACGGTACTTCGAAGGCACTCCACGAATGACTTGATCGTCTCCATCTCACCAATGATTGTATAGAGTTGATCGGGCGTGATTCCCTGGTATTCGTGTGAGAGGAGGTTTCGATAGGTCACGAAGTGTTTCATCGATTGGGCGAGCGTATAAGTGATGATTCCTTCCTGTTCGAGGAGAGTAAATATTTCCTTATAGGTCGTAGGAATCCCACTATTATGTGCGATGATCACCTCACTCCCGAGATCAAATACCCGGTTCAGGAGCGCGAAAAGAATCATCGATGCTGCATAGAAATTCCGTTGATCAGAAAGATCACTAATTTCCTGGATTTTCAGATATTCCAGATCGCTGAAAAACCGGGAGATGTCCTTCAGGATTGATCCAATCCGGATAATGTCGTAGTGTACTGGCATCTGCCAGGTCACCCCCTCGCCTGAATCATTGCCAGGCTGTGTTTTCGTATGAGCGGTTCTACGTCGAGGTATTGCCGGACGGTGTCCACGGTAATACGGTGGAATAATTCCGGGCTCCTGCAGTACAGGATTATCCCATCCCGAATGACCCTGAACCGGATGGTGAGTGGCAGATCCCAGAAAAGACTCACTTCGATGATGCGTGATCCAACACTGAGCAGCTCGTTCATCTGAGATTCTGTCGCAGCCCGATCGGTGACAATGCAGAGGTCGATGTCCGAGAGTGGGCCGGCTTTTCCGGTGGCGTGACTCCCAAAGAGGATGACGGCGATCACCCCCTCTTTTGGAATCTCTTCCACGATCCTGGCAACTTCGGGATGCGCTCCAAGGAACTCTTCTGCCCGGTCCATGTATGAGTGATCATGGCGCATGACAGGATATAATCATTCGGGGAAACATTCAGTATCCACGGGAGGAAAACGATCTCGAGGTCATCTCCTATTGAGGGTCACATCCAGCCTCCTGCCTGGCCAGAATCCCTGGAGCCTGATCGGTTTTTTGACAACACGGATCATCCTAGGTAATTTAGGGCGTTCGATACACTAAACACGGAGTCATGAAGAAAACCTCTTCACCCTTCACCCCACTCTCTCTTTTACTGGGACTCCCATGATCTGGTCGCTCCTCGCTCTTACCGGTGCCATCGCCCAGGCAGCCTACAGCACCGGCGTGAAAGTGCTCCTGTCAAAGGTGTCACCATACTACCTCGCCGGTTGCTCCTTTCTGGTTGCGTCCTGCGTGCTCTGTATCCTCTCGTCCCTGGCCGGGGTTCCTGAACTATCTTCGGGATTCCTGCCTGCAGTGGCAGTCACTGTTGCGATCAATATTCTCGCCACCATCCTCTCCTACCGGGCACTTTCGACTTCCGATCTCTCCCTCTGCCTGCCGATGCTCGCATTCACCCCTGTGTTCCTCCTCCTCACCTCGTTTCTTATTTTGGGCGAAGTCCCCGCCCTGGCAGGTATTCTCGGTATTTTCCTTGTCGCCACAGGTTCGTTTCTCCTGGCATCCGGGGAATCCCCGACATCCTTCCTCGCACCGCTTGTGACTCTTTCACGAAATTCTGGTGTCCGGATGATGCTCATCGTCGCATTCCTGTACAGCATCTCGGTCAACTACGATAAGGTCGTGGTGGAGACCGCCGGTCCGATCTTCGGATCTTCGATCGTGTATGGCTTTCTTGCCGCATCGTTCCTGGCCCTCACTGCAGCGGGTTGGGTTCGCGGGAACGTCATGCCGGTTCCGGAGGGGGTGTCGAACAGGAGCATGATCATCCTCATTGCGATCGGGTTCGTACTCGCAGTCGAGGCAATCTCGATCAACCTCGCATATACACTCTCGATTGTCCCCTACGTGATCTCCATCAAACGGCTCTCGATCTTCTTCGCGGTCCTCTTCGGAGGATTTCTCCTCAGGGAAGGCAGCCTCCGGCCAAGGGCTCTCGGGAGCCTCGTGATGGTTGCCGGGACCGTGCTGATCGCGCTGTGGGGGTGAGGGTCTCCGGATAAAACCAGGATCCCACAGGATATACCTGGGGAGACGCTTTTTTCCATCGCATTTCCTGCCAATCTTCCTTGTTCTTTTCATTGTGCATGTTCGGTCCATTCCTGCGAACGGATCTACGAAGTCCCGCAGATAGCTATTTGTAGTATGTATGTATATTCAAAAGCATGACAACAAAAAGCATGCTCGTGCAGGTCCGAATGCCTCCCCGCCTTGTACAGCAGCTTGACCGGATGACCGAGGAAGGCCTCTATTCCAGCCGGAGCGAAGCGATCCTCGATTCGGTCAGGAGGCTGGTGCTCGGGTACGAGAGGAGCGACCGGTTCCGGAGGGCCTTGATCAGGAGTTTCCTCCGCAGGGGTGGCCGGGGTTCCATCGACGACCTCGACCGGGAGACCGATATCTCATCGATCGCTTCTGCACTCGCGGCGACGTACCCGGAAAAGTCCATCGATGAGATACTCTCCGAGGTGAGAAGGTGATAATCCTCGATACCGATGTACTCGCACTCTACCATTTTTTCACCACCGATCCCCGGCACACGCTCACTGCATCATTCATGGAGGAGACGCGGGATGCCGAGAGGGGGACCACCCTCTACAATCTCCTCGAGCTGGCCGGGATACTCTCGTCTGCGGGAAAACCGGATGTCGCGAGGAAGATGATAGAGACCTACGCCACGGCGTCGGACATGACCCTGCTGTATCCCATTCTTTCCACGAACTCCCCGGAACTTTTCTTTGCAGATTATACTGCCGAACTCATGGACTACATGGAGAGAGGGCTCCGTTATGGCGATGCAAAGATCCTCTGGGTGGCAGAATCCAACGAAGCCTCCACGCTCATTACCTGGAATACCCGGCATTACTCAGGGAAGACCCAGATCGGGATTCTTACCCCGGGGGATTACTTACGGGTCATCACAGGGTAACACCTGGTGGAGATGCCCTCAAAGAGGGTCGATCCCTCACACTGCTCCACCCACCTCTGCCTGTCATTCAATGCAATCCTTCACAGAAAAAAAAGAGTGTTATCATGCGTCGGGACCGTGGTGAGGCGCACCATCAGTGTTTGAGATGAAAACCGCATCCGCGCTTTTCATCAGGGGGGCATGTGACCAGACAGTCCCCTCTGCGTTTCAGGTATGTCCCATTGCTTCAGCCACTGGATCCCGGTCACATTTGCACACGATTATCACGCGTAAGAACGTACATGAGGTTATGAGTTCATGAAATCTCAAGTGAGCATTGATCCGCTTCCATCTCTGAAGGAGCCTTCGATACAACAATCATTCGCGGTCCTCCACGGATCGGTAACTCCTGACGGCTCATTCTTCTTCTGGGGAGAACACCCGGTCGGCCCGGTGGCAAAGAGACGCGGGAGGAGACCCGCACTCCCAAAAATATCCCCACACCCGTTCGCCCTGCCGGCAGCATCGCTGAAAAAAATCCTTGAAGGGTTCCTGTCGTCCGGACAGGTACCTGCCATTGAGGAGACCCTTACGATATGGCTGCCGACGGCAGGCCGGGTGCCTGAACCATCACCAGAAGTACGGGCACGGACCGGTTTATTAAGGGAAAAAAGGATGGCCGTACTTCACGCATGGAGGGTCCCGGTCCTCAAAATTCCGGTCTCTTCAGTGATTCCGTTCCTCCTCTCCAGGGACAGCGGCACGGGGGAGTGCCTGCGGGGCGCGACCCTCCATGCATGGGGAGTTGTCGCACTCTTTGCCTGCGAGATCGTTGCCCGGGGGAGGTTTGCACCGTCAATACGGACTGCAGAAAAAAATATGCTCACCGGGGTCTGGTACCCGCGCCTCCCGGATGATGATACCCTGCGCCTGAATGAGCTGAAATCCGCCATGCCCCCCCTTGTGTGGGCACATCTCGATGGTGAGAACCGGGGAGCCATCGCCAGTGACCCGGTCAGAATTTTTCTGGATGAGGCAGTCAATGGTCTCGTCACCGCTGCGATGAGTGACAGCCATCTTTGTCATGACCAGGAACGAAGGGGCGATCTCCTGGTCGAAGAGTGTTTTTACCGGTCGCTCCTTGGGAAAGATTGTGTTTTTTCAAGGGAGACGCCCGCAGTCACCGGGCTCTTCTCATGGCTTGCCGGCCCAAAGATCGCACAGACGGGAATGCGCTGCCATACCTGTTTCACCGTGCAGGAACCGGAAGATGGAGAGGATGCCTGGCATGTCGGCTTCTTCCTGCAGTCGAAGGATGATCCCACGCTGCTGGTCCCTGCCAGTGAGGTCTGGTCCGGGAGATCGAACACGGTTGAGCATCTGGTAAAAAAAGAGACCGGCCACCCGCAGGACCGGATGCTCTATGATCTCGGGACTGCCGCCAGGGTCTACCCCCCGATCCGGGAAGCCTTAAAGGAAGCACGGCCTGATGGGATCGCCCTCCCCCCGGAACAGGTCTACGGGTTTCTTGCAGAAACCGCACCTCTTCTCAAAGAACTCGGCTGTCCTGTCCTGCTGCCCTCGTGGTGGCAGCACGGCCGCCAGCACCCTTCGATCAGGGTGACCTTCAAAGGCAGGGCTGCGAAAAAAGGGAAGGGCAGCGGGGCATTCTCACTCCATAGCATCCTCTCCTTTGACTGGAGGATCGCCATTGGCGATGAAGAACTATCGCCTGAAGAGTTCGATCAGCTCACCACGCGGAAACTCCCTCTCATGAAAGTCCGGGGGCGGTGGGTGGTATTCGATCCCGAAGAGGTGCGGCGGGTCGTCAGCGCATTCAAAAAGGTTTACCCGGACAAAAAGATGTCGCTGGCCGATGCACTTGCCCTCACGCTGGGGGGCCCGGCGGATGAAGACCTTCCCCTCACCTCATCGGTTACTGACACGGATCTCAGGGCGTTCCTCGACCGGCTCGTATCCGTGCAGGACCCGACTCCGGTCGTCCTGCCGGAGACATTTACCGGCACGTTGCGGCCATACCAGGAGTACGGGACCGCGTGGCTTTTGCGGCTTACGCGCTCCGGCATGGGTGCCTGCCTTTGCGACGACATGGGACTGGGGAAGACTGTGCAGGTGATCGCGTACCTGGCCCTCCGGAACACGGAAGGACACGCAGAAAATCCCACATTGCTCGTCTGCCCGATGTCGATCATCGGCAACTGGATGCGCGAGGTCAAAAGGTTTGCACCATCCCTCAGGGTGTACGTCCACCACGGTGCTGACCGGTGTTCCGGCGATCAGTTCGATCGCGAGCGGGGACAGAGCGATCTTGTTATCACCTCGTACCAGACAGTCCAGAGAGATGAAGAGCTCCTCTCGTCGCATTCATGGGACTGTGTCGTTCTCGATGAAGCCCAGAACATCAAGAATCATGCCACAAAACAGGCCAGGGCGGTCAGGAAACTGCCCGCCGGAAGCAGGATCGCCATCACCGGCACCCCCGTAGAGAACCGGCTCGCTGAACTCTGGTCGATTATGGATTTCCTGAATCCCGGTTACCTGGGAACCGCGGCCGCGTTCCAGAAAAAGATTGCAACCCCCATTGAGCGGCAGCACGACGCCACACGGGCGCTGGCCTTGAAAAAAATCGTCCGGCCGTTCCTCCTGCGGAGGGTGAAGACCGACCGGAAGATCATCAGCGATCTTCCGGAAAAGATACTCGTAAAGGAGTTCTGTCCGCTCACCAGGGAGCAGGTCTCCCTCTACGAAGCTGCAGTGCAGGATATGCTGGAGAAGCTCGACTCCCTCAGGGGAGTTGCACGGAGAGGGGCCGTCCTTGTCACCCTGATGCGGTTAAAACAGATCTGCAACCACCCGGCCCTCTTCCTCAATGACGGAAGCTCTCTTGCCGCCCGATCCGGAAAGTTAGAGAGGCTCTGCGAGGTCCTTGACGAGGTGCTCGCAAATAATGAACGTGCCCTCATCTTCACCCAGTTCGCATCATTCGGCGGAATACTCAAACCCTATCTTGAAACGGTCTTTTCCACCGAAGTCCTCTTCCTGCACGGGAAAACGAGACGGGAGGATCGGGACAGGATGGTGGCCCGGTTTGCGGAGAAGCAAGGTCCGAAGGTCTTTATCCTGTCCTTAAAAGCCGGGGGCACCGGGCTGAACCTTACCTCGGCAACCCATGTCTTCCATATCGACCGCTGGTGGAACCCGGCCGTTGAGGACCAGGCGACCGACAGGGCATTCCGGATCGGGCAGTCCAGGAATGTGGAGGTACACCTCATGATCGCCGGAGGAACACTTGAGGAGAAGATCGATGCCGTGCTTCATGAGAAGCGGGCACTGGCAGGGAGCGTCATCGGCACAGGGGAAGACTGGATCACCGGCCTTTCAACCGAAGACCTCCGTGAACTGTTTTCGCTCAGGAAAAGTGCCACAGGGAGTATGGTGATATGACCTATTGGGGAGACTACTACCCTCCGGCCAACCCGATCAAGGTGAAGAACGGGATTGCAGCGCGGAGCAAAAAGGGAGAGATCGGGGAGACCTGGTGGTCAAAACGGTTTATCGGCGCGTTGGAAAAGATCGGGATAGGGTCGCGCCTCCAGCGGGGAAAGGCATACGCCCGCAAGGGACAGGTCATACAGATCACCATTCAGAATACCGTTGTCCATGCGCACGTGCAGGGGACCAATCCCCGGCCGTACCGTGTCACGATATCGTGTACGCCTTTCAACGACAGGCAGTGGGATGAGATATTCGATGCCCTCTCAACACAGGCGTTATTCGCCGCCATGCTCCTGGGAGGAGAGATCCCCCATGAGATTGAGACGGTCTTTGCCGGTGCCGGCCTGTCGCTCCTGCCTGCCACACGCAAGGAGATCAGGACCGAGTGCAGCTGTCCGGACTCTGCGAACCCTTGCAAGCATATTGCCGCGGTTTTTTACCTGCTTGCAGAGCAGTGTGACCGTGACCCGTTCCTTATCTTTACCCTTCGCGGGCGGGACAGGGAAGCGGTTCTTGAGGGGCTCCGTACACGGCGGACCCACGTTGCGCAGGAAGTGGAGGTGAAAAAGCCTGGCCATCAACATCGTCCGGTCCACGAGCCAGAGGGCCCTGTTGTGCCCCCGTGTGCCGAATGTCCGGACTCATTCTGGGACGCCCAAGAGGCACTGGACAGCTTTCCGGTGTACCTGCATAAAAAACCCGAATTCGACGCAGCAGCGCTCAAACGGCTTGGACCATCACGGTTCAAAATCGGGAAGAAGGATCTCCTGGATCTGCTGGTGCCAGTATACCCAAGAGCCCGCGACCATGTCCTTGGAGAGATCGAACGGTGGGGAGCGAAAGACCGGAAAGGGAGATCGTCCTCTGGTCAGTCGCAGGAGGCGGGTTGCCTGAGGGGGGAGTGATCCTCCCGAATTATGGGTTCTCTTTGAGAAAGTCCCTGACAGTGTGCCGAACTGCCACCAGTGTCTGCCAGTCTCCCTGGAGGATCCGGTAGACGCGCTCATGATCGAGTGCGGCATACTCGTGGACCAGGAGGTTTTGGAATCCTGCAAGCGTGGAGAGTTCCGTTGCGATATCTTCCGGGATGAGAGCCGATCTCCCAAGGATGAGGAAGGTTTCCCGGCAGGTGTCCGGCCGCTTCGGGGTCTTTTTCACGGCGATGCCCGTAGCGATGTCGATCGCCGACTGTATGGCCAGGAGCATGGCATGGCAGACCATGTACCGCACATCCTTCTCCCGTGCACACTCCTCGTAGGGTATCTCCCGGTACCGTTCCCATGCCTGGAGTTGTGAAAGCATCCGCATAATCCAGGCCCGGGCCAGGTACCCGGAATCGAAGAGATCGCAGGTGCATTTCATGTCCTGGTTCGCGATGAGCACCGAGGTCTCATGCTCAAACCGTTCCTCATCGGACCTGGCGTAGAGCAGCAGTCCCGATGAGATCACCTCGTACTGGAACCATACGGGCGAGTGGTTCAATATCCGGATATCGCATGCATGGCAAAAGGAGCGCGCCTCCTCCAGTGCGATCCCGATCCGTTCTGCATACGATCCCTGCCGATCATCGGCCGGATCTTCGTCCAGGTACAGGGCGATGTCGATATCCCGGAAATCTTCGCGGGCAAGGAACGAACCGTAGAGATACGCGAGCCGCACGTTCGGCACCGTGCTGATCGCGCTGTGGGGATGAGGGGATGACCCCCCCTCCTGCATGGTTTATCCCACCCACTGCGTGGCCTGACAGTGAATTACAGGAGTATAAAGGACAACCTTGACTGCGGCAGGATGGATACTCACCGGACTTGAACAGAAATTCGGCGGTGGAAGGCATGTGCTGCTCACTTCCTCCCACCGTGTGCGGGCCAAAGGATAGCCCCCGGCATCCCTGCTCTTTCTCGCATGGTCCATAAAGAGTGATTCAGGGGATTCGATTCCCCGTATAGTGTAAAGTGTTCCAGGAGCCCCCGCGTTCAGGAAAAAGATTCATTGCCCTGATTCGCGTTATCTATCCACAATACGATGTCCCCACATGCTCACAAGGAATGCAATGCTCTTTCATTAGCCTCATTCTTACAGATCCTCTCCACTGCCCTGCCTGATTTACAAAAAAGGTTCAAGGTGCGTGAGATCGGGATAGTTGGTTCGTATGCACGGGGAGAAGAAACGGCGGAGAGCGATATCGATATCCTGGTGGACTTTTCCGAACCAATCGGGTGGGAAGTCGTTGATCTGAAGGAACACCTCGAAGACCTTCTCTCCCACAAGGTAGACCTCATATTAAAGGGGGGTATCACCAATCGTCCCCGGTTGTTCCAGGCCATGACCCGGGATGTGGTATATGTCGAAGCGTGATCCGTTGGAGGCACTTGAGGATATGCGGGAGGCCAATCGTTCCTATCGAGCATTATGTACTGGGATATTCCTTTGATGAGTATATGAAAGACAGAAAGACACAGGACGCCGTGGTAAGAAACTTCGAAATCCTTGGGGAGGCCGCATCGTTCGTTCCTGAAAAGATCAGGTCAACAAATCCTGACATTCCATGGAAAAGGGTGATTGGCCTTCGTAACATCGTGATTCACCACTATTTCGGCATCGACCATGCAACCATATGGTTCATCATCAAGGAACAGCTTCCTACGCTCCGCATACAAGTCATCCATCTCGTCTCAACGCGATCCTGACGTGGTACCTTACCGAAACAGGAGCATAGAGAGAGATACTGGTATTCTGGAAAAGATGTAAGTATAAAGGGCAATATCCTCTCACCTGGAGCCGGTGGTGCGTAAGATCCCTGGTTTCTATCGTGGAACCCCAGAGGAGGCGAGCAGGAAATCTTTAAGAAGTTTTCCGTATATTCCATTCCATCTCCATGGCCGAACGAACGGGGGGTATGAGATTTTGCCTCGTTGTATGCAAAATAGGACGTTCGATCTGAGATATCTCACATATTTTTAGAAAGATTGGGATGTCAATCTCCACACACAACGCCAGAGAAAAGGGATTAGTCCATCTCAATGAGAATGGCCCGGAGGGCCTGTTCAAGGCCAGGAAGATCGTCAACGACCGTGTACCACAGACGCTCTACGTGGACATCAAAATAGGCATGAATCAACTTGTCACGAGTCCCCGTAATCGATCGCCATGGAACATCCGGATACTTCTTTTTTATACCGGCAGGTACATGTTTGGCAGCCTCTCCCATCCTTTCCAGCGCATGGATTACCGCAAAGATTTTTTCTTCGTTGTTTAGGAATTCCTCCTTTTCTATCCCTTTCACAAATGCAAGAGCTTTCGTATTTGCGTCGAGCATATCCAGGATATATTGCCTTGATTCTCTCGCATGATTCATATTGGGACTGCCTCTTGAATTATGCGGTTACGGAGCCCTGGTTTGAGAGAACCCTTTTCAACCAAGTCGACTTTCATCCCCAGGAGATCTGAAAGTTCCTGTTCGAGTCTGACGAATGTAAAGAGTGTCAGAGATCGGTTCGGATGGAATTCAACAAGAATATCGATATCACTTCCTCTCTTCTGTTCTCCCCTGACATAGGACCCAAATAATTCAAGTGATTGTATCCCATATTTTTCAGATAACGCAGGAATGTGCTGCCGTAGAATGTGCTGGATATCCTCAACCGACTGTATTTTTATCCGGTCGCGTCTTGCCATTCTCATTCCACCTCTCTGTATGCATACTTCTCTTCTATGGGTATATTTCAATTATGTGCTGGACGCAATTGTCTGATTGTATTGATGATGCCTGCCCTCTTTTCTCTCTGTAAAAATTGCGGTGGATGATTGGAACCCGTAAAGAGAGAACGAATCCTCAATCCCCGGACAGCCCTCCACCCACTGCATTCGGAGTGATCCTCATGAGAGAGGCGATCTTGATTAACCTGGCGTATACGCTCTCGATTGTGCCGTATGTCATCTCAATAAAACGGCTCTCGATATTTTTCGCGGTCCTTTTCGGCGGATACTTCCTCTTCGAAGGGAGCATCCGATCACGGGTTCCCGGGAGCCTGGTGATGGTCGCCGGGACCGTGCTGATCGCGCTGTGGGGATGAGGTCTTGAAGCGAATGGGACCTGGAACAGGGCAACCTCAGAATTGGCAGCATTGTAATAATGGATGACCTTGAGGTCAGGAACACGAAAGAGATGTCAGCCAGGGGTGATAAGGATCAAATCACAGCAGAACGAAGTGACATTGATGATAGGTTCAAGAAAGGAGGTACATAGGAATTACATCCTTTTTGAACAGTCAGTAAAGGAAGAGTTCCCCATTACCGGTATACGGATCTCCTGTGACCAATACGAACGATAAGAACAGAATCCGGGTATCGTGCATAGATCACACGGTACTCCCCAATACGATATCGGAGCAGTCCTTTGAATTCTCCTGAAAGGGGCTCGCCGATAGTCGGATCGGAACCAATGGTATCCTCGATCTCCCTGATAATTCTCTCAGCAGTTGCGGGATCGAGATGGTTCAGATCACGAATGACCGATGATTTAAACCTGATGGGAGATGCCAAGCCGTTTCCTCATTTCGTCAGCGGATATGATCAGATCATCTTTATCCCGCTGTCTCTCCAGGGCGATCACGTAATCGGCATACTCCTGGAGATAGAGCTCGGCTGCTTTCCGGATAATATAACTCTTCTTCCGGTCGACATCTCTTGCATGCTGCTCCAGTTCTGCATCCAGTTCGTCAGGGATACGGACGGTAATGGATCGTGTCATCTATTGTAAGGTGTTGCAGGCATTGTATTTGAATGTAAGACATTGTGCACGCTGCCTACCGGGAATTACGAAGTGCCTGGGGAAGACACCAATGGATGTCCTCACACTGGAGGATTACCGGTTTGAAGAATGATCGGATACCGGAACCTGAAAGGTTGCCTGACCGTGACCGCAAGCCCCGCATTCGCTCGTCCAAATCCCCGGAATCTCTGTGTACCTCCCGATCAAAGCGAGAAATGGATCCTCATTCTTTCCCACTTCTTTCGTGTGACAGGGACCTGGGTATGATGCGTATCCAGACATACTCATCCCCTCCGGACGGGGGGGTGGCAGAGTTGGATGGCGGCAAGATGGATGAAACACATATGAGACTGTTGGGTCACATGCTCCCCTGATGAAAAACGCGGATGCATTTTTCATACCAACTGCGAACGATCGCTCTGCAGTCGAGCATAAACCATAAAAACGCCGAAGGCGTTTTCATTGGAAATCCATCTCTGGTCAGACTGGCAGGACAAGAGCAGGGGATACTGCGATATCAGCAGGCATTGGATCCATGTACCCTCCCGTGCCAGTGCTCATCCACGATACCTTGATACCCTGAAACGATCCTGATTCCTTTGTACATGGCCCGCGGAAACAAGGAAGAGGCCGCCCGATGGCGATCGCCCAGGCTGAATGTGACCTCGCTGCAGCACAGGTCTCGATGCAGGGTGCACGCTATGAGTGGGCATGCTTCCAGGCACAACAGGCAGCCGAAAAAGCAATCAAATCCCTCCTGTACGCGGAAGGATACCGAAAGATCCTCACCCACTCGGTGTCACGAACTGCTCCTGGAATCCCAGAAGGGAGCCCATTGCATGCCCTGCCTTGAACAGGAGGCAAAACTCCTCGACAACGTCTATATTACCTCCCGGTATCCCAACGGGCTCGCCGGTTCGATGATCCCCGCTGAATACTACACGAAGGAGGATACAGATCGATGCCTTCACTCTGCAGGTTTGATCCTGGACGCGGTGCAGCGCTGTATGCAGAAATAGAAACCAAGCTCGAGCTGCTTGCCCGCTCGCTCCGTCAGCGGTACCGTATCGACCGGATCATTCTCCACGGTTCCTATGCCAGGCGAGAGGTGCATGAAGGGAGCGATATCGATCTCATCGTGGTCGGCGATTTCCCGCTTCGTTTCCACGAGAGACCATCGCTTGTTCGGGAAATGTCCGATCTTCCGCTTGAACCGCTCTGTTACACCCCTGCCGAGTTTGCTGCATTGATCAACGCAGGGAATCCATTCATCACCGACGTGCTCAGCGAAGGACGGGATCTCTAGCCTCCTCCCCGAATCCCGGATCTACGCTCCCTTATGCCGATCGTACTGGAGACACCCGATCGAAAAAAAAAGGCAAGGATATGATCCTTTCATCACCCAATCCCACTGGACAGGGGTGGGTGGCGGGGGAGGGGATGGTGAGCCGGGATGAGAACTTGCTGCACTCAGATACTGCCTGAAAAGTAGATACACACGACCACTCATTCTCTCCAGACATAGGGTGGCGGGGTTCGGCGGCAGAGACCACGCTTCCCGATCATTCATAATGCAGAGGCACATTGTTCAGAAAAAGCAATCATAATCTTTCGTGATGAGTGCCAAAATGGCTTGCTATTATCTAAAAATCGCCTTTCTGCGTTATTTGTTTCATCCTCTCAAGAAAACGAGCGGCATCATCTATCAGTGCCGATGCTTCTTCCGCGTCCACCTTCCGGGTTATCGAATAATCAACTTCTTCTCTTAACTCTTCTGCAATTGAGAGCATCTTCCCATATTCCGTTTCTACAAGGTGCTGTTGAACGAACGCGGAACCGAACGCAGAAATTTGGTCCCCGGTGAGTCTTCACGGAAATTTCTTTTTTTAAGAGTACCGCTTTTGCAGCAAAAAACATCGAGTAGTAGGCACGACCAACTGCATCCTCATAGAAGCCGGATTTAAGCAATTGTTGTGCTGCGGAAAGCCTTTGCGCTGATTTTTCAAAAAGCATCCCGATTTCGCTCTCTTCAGGCAACTCGTACCCCTTCTGCACAGACTTCACTCAGGAAGGAAAAATTTTTCATTCTCATGAAATCGTCCTTCGCGAGCATTTTTACTGATATCATATATCCTCTGTTTTGCAGGATATCATATGCGCAGGAGATCATCTGTCGTCGTACCCTGAAATCTTCTTTTTTCACGACGATGAGTAGATCGATGTCCGAGTCTTCCTTTTCTTCCCCGCGGGCTACAGAACCAAACAGGATGATATGCTCTATCTGGTCCTTCCACCTTTCCTTTACCATACGCACATACTCTTCAATTGCGTGGTTGATTGTGTTCTGCATCTCCAATCTGCTACGTTATCATATGGTTTTTACCTCAAAACTCTTTCCCGTCCGGGATTATACACAGGAAAATGGGCAATAGCGCCACATCCCTCGGAAAGTGCCTCAATAGAGACTCTATTGCCAGGATTTTCCTCAAGGAGGATCCAAAAAAAATACATGATTCCCATCGAGATACACGCAAGCACAATGAAAACGACAAAGGCGTTATCATTGGAAAATAATTCCCGCGAGGGAGTGTTCCTTTCTTTCCCTCATCTTTCCTGTAAGTGAGGAGCCGGGGCATCCTCACAGAGGGATCGGCTTTATCTGTGATTACACATATATGTGTGATTTAGCATGCCGAATATCACCTTGTCTCTCCCAGATGACGTATATCACGTGGTTAAAACGCACAAAGAAATCCGGTGGAGCGAGGTTGCACGCCGGGCTATCGTGGACTACGCGCAAAAACTCTCCCTGCTGGAAAAACTGACAGAGCAGAGCGAACTGACCGATGATGAGGTTATGGAGCTCGACACCACAATAAAACATGGCATAGCCAGGCATTACCGCAAGAAAACTATACCCTGAACCTGAACAATCTCATGGAAAGAGTATGCTCTGAGTACACTGAGGACGGCCATTCCCGTTTCTTTTCCCGGTTTCTCTATCATGCGTCTGGTTATTGATACAAACAGGATTATTGCGGGATTCCTGAAATCCTCTTCATCACGCGCCATACTGTTCAATCCTGCATTCCGGTTCTACGCACCGGATTACCTAGTGACTGAGATACAGAAGCACATGGGTTATCTCATGGATAAAGCACATCTCACAGAAGACGAATCCGACGAGGCCCTCTCACTCCTCCTATCGCGGGTTACACTCGTTCCCTTTGAGGACTTTCAGGCATCTTATCGCCATGCGTGCTCCCTGATGGAAGAAATCGATGAGGATGATGCCCCTTTTCTTGCAGTCGGTATCGCACTCAAGCTCGATGGGATATGGACTGCGGACCGACATTTCCTCCAACAGACGGTATTACCCGTGTATTCCAACCGGGATCTTGAATGTCCGGAACATTAACCTCTTTCTCTCAATCTATTCTTACGCATTGACCGGAAACGTAAACGCGGAATCCAGGGCTTTCCTGGGGAAGTGTGCGGGAGTGTGGAAAAATTCTGCCTCACGCAACTTTTCCGTGCGATGAATACCTACATCTTACCTGAACGGATTAAAGATTGTGAGCCCGGCAACACCCGCAAAGTCCTTCTCGTTTCGTGTTACGAGTGTCGCATCTATTGACAATGCCGACGCTGCTATAACCGCATCAGGGAGAGATATTGAGGCAGCATATCGGATCGTGATGGTTTCTTCCGCCAGCGGGTCCGTAAGGGGTAAGCACCGGGAACAATCCAGCAGGTGACGCGCAATAGTCCGGCCTTCATCAGTATGGCCTTTCCAACCAAGAAGTTCGATCCTTGTGATAATCGAAATATTGAACGATTCCTGCAATATTTTGTCAACAGTTGGTTTCGTATCCTCTGGCAGAGCCCCGGCAAGATAGTAGATCAGAATATTGGTATCAACGAGATACCGGGTCATGTCCGGTTCCACTCATCGCGGAGTTCGCGTGCAACGGTGTCGGGATCCTTTATCACGTCCCGATATATCCCGTAATACTCCTTTACCTTACATGATCTAATCTTCGGAGGTGTGACCTGAAGCGTTCGCTCCCAGAGATCCAGGGGGATTATTACACTCACCTTGTTCCCTCCCTCATCATACACGTACTGGATATCGTTCACGTTATCCTCATTTCTTTTTTAAAAGGGAATATAGTTTTGCAGCTTCGATTGATTCAATCTCCCACCAGGCAGGGTCAAGAATCCCCATTCGCCAGTCGTGCACATTCCGCATACTTTTGTTATCCCCCGGCAATGCAATCTTTTCGCCAATGTTATTGATCTCGGTATCCTCCAATGGCTAGGAGGGGGTCATAATCCAAACACCATGGCCGGGCGGCGGAGTTGGATATATACTCCCACGAACCCCAGCACACAAAAATCCCTTCCAACATCCCCTTTTCTCCCCATCTGCCATCCAAAAGACCAATTTTTTCAAAAAAACAGGGAAAGGTTTTTATTTGATAAAAAAAATATGTCTCTTCTGGAAAACTAAATATACGGGTCCGGATCGGAATGGGGAGTACAATATCAGAACCGATCCGTGATCCGGGCACCCAGGTCAGTCCAATGTACCCGCACGACCTTACCGGAATCTCATTCAATGATCCGGATATCCATGTGAACCCTCACGAGGCCTCCTCCATGATAGAGCGTTACAGCTCCTTCCTGGAATTGCTCACCGCAAACACCGCGAAAGGCATGGTGATGCCTCCCATCCGGGAGTATGCGCCACCGCCACCGGCGTCTGCTCTGTTGATAAGGCCGAGGGATGTATCGCCTGAAGAGGACATCTTCTCCGATCCCGTCCAGTCCATGCGGATCGTCGCCGTCATCCCTGCCTACAACGAGGAGCCCACCATCGGAACCGTCGTCCTCCAGACCCGGGTCCACGTCGACCACGTCATCGTCGTCGACGACGGCTCCAACGACGACACCGCACGGGTCGCAACCCTCGCGGGCGCCGAGGTCATCCAGAACCCGGTCAACCTCGGCAAGGCACAGGCCATCATGAAGGGGTTCGACAGAGCAAAGGAATACAACCCCCTTGCGGTCGTCATGCTCGACGCCGACTTCCAGCACAACCCCGCTGAGATCCCGGACCTCGTCAGGCCGGTCCTGTATGGCAATGCGGACCTCATTGTCGGATCACGACACCTCAACGGCAACAACAAAATCCCAACACACCGGGTACTGGGGCAGAAAACCCTCAACCTCGTTACCAACGCCGGCTCCGGGTCAAAGAGCACCGACACCCAGTCAGGATTCCGCGTGCTCGGGCGAAGAGCCCTCATGAACCTCGACTTCTACTCAGAGGGATACAACATCGAGTCCGACATGCTCGCGCACTTCACCCAGCGGAACCTCGTGATCAAAGAGGTTCCGATCGGCGTCAGCTACAACGTCACAAACGGCCACAAGAAGAACCCGATATCCCATGGCCTTGACGTGCTGGGGCACATCATCGGGATCATCGGGTACAAAAGGCCGCTGATCTCGTTCGGGATTCCCGGAGCGGTGTTGACACTGTTTGGGGCTGGCATGACGATATATACTGTCACTGAATTATACACCGGAGGGGCATTTCATTCAGTCATGTTTGTCGGCGGGATCACGATGTTGATACTGGGATTGCTGCTTTTGACGACGAGCTTGATTTTGAATAGCTTAGTGCAAGTGATGAAGGTGGATAAGTAAGAATACCTGATTGAACCAGGGTTCCCCGTATTCATCTGGATCCATTTCACATAACCCTTCAATAAGAACCCCATTAGAATACTACCACGAATTGCCGGGTATGCCATTCATACGTGAGTCATGAAGATTGTAGTTATATGCTCAACACTTGATTTGAAATATCGTCTAGGGTGCACCCCATCCTGGTGGCAATTACTCAAAGCATTTCACGAAACAGGACATGACGTCATTGCAATACCATATCTCGGAGATCCTATCGAATCGCTCTGGTGGAGGACGTATCCAAACCCCTGTTCTACCGAAAGCAAACTCTACAACCGGTTCCTGGAATTGAAAAAAACGGTTGGATTTACCCCTTCTACGAAAAAAGAGAGATCCAACCGTGTTGATACATCACTGGATAATTATATCAAAAGCAAATGGGAAAAACACCTATTGTCAATTTTAGAGAGAGAGGAAAACGTCGATTGCGTTCTTTTCATCAATATACCCCTGAATCACGTGCATGGAATCCCCACTAAAATCCAGCAACTCTATGGCATTCCTGTCGCTTTTTACGAGGGAGATATGCCTACCATCCTCCCAAAATATGCTGCAGATCGCGGATTTAAGTTCAATTATTATGTCAATGCTGATTTATCAGAATTTGACGCATTTTTCACCAACTCAAAAGGCGTGATTTTTGACCTGAAAGAAATGGGAGCCCGGAATGTCCATCCCATGTACTATGCAGCGGATCCTGATTTATTCAGACCAGTAGAGATCGAGAAAGACATTGATATTTCCTTTTTCGGGTATGGGGATTCTTTCAGGGAAGAGTGGATGAGACACATGATCGTTGAGCCTTCGAAAAAAATGCCTGATACTCATTTTTCAGTTGCGGGGGGCGGTTTTTCTATTGATCTTGGAAATGCAAAATACATTGGCGATCTCTCATTCAGTGATTATCGGAATTATTGTTGCAAAAGTAAAATATGTTTGAATATCACCCGATGGTCCCATACGAACGTATATGCATCTTCGACTGCGAGGCCCTTTGAACTTGCAGCGTTTGGAGCATGCATGGTGTCCCAACCGTATAACGGGATTGAGGAGTGGTTTGAACCAGGGAAGGAAATAATTGTGCTCAAAGAGACGGATAACATCGAAGAAATCTATTCTCAGTTATTGTCCTCACCTGATCAAAGAATGAAAATCGGGGAGAAAGCCAGGGAGAAAATTCTGCAATCCCATACCTATAATCATCGAGCACAGGATATTACTCAATCTATAAGAGAGAGGAATTGAGAGAGAGACCAGTGATGCACCAAATTTTTCGGGATGATAGAAAAGAATTCGAAAACTTCTCCCTTCCAAGAAAAATATTTTTTGGAATTGCACTGTATTGCCCATTCTCTTCAATTAAAAAATCAATCTACAAAATGCTCGGTGCAAAAATTGGCCAAGGTACTTTTTTTGGATATGGATCCCTTTTGATCTCCAATAATTACTCAAAAGTAGTTATCGGAAATGATGTTATGATTGCACCGGGTTCATTCATAAAAGTTGATTCTATAGAGGTCGGAGATCAAACAAATATCGGATACCAGGACCTTATCATTGGTGGAACCCTCAAAATCGGAAAAAGATGCAATATCAACAACCGAGTGTTCATTGAAGCCTCGTTCGCACCTGTTACCATCGGAGATGACGTGACTATTGCAGCGTCTGCGATTATTTCCTCTCATGATGGGGCATATTCACAAACTAGAAACCAGGAGATGAAAACAGGAAAAATTGAATTAAAACAGCATTGTTTCATTGGAAACAACGCAATAGTCATGCCAGGCATTACTATTGGCGAACGTGCGATTGTTGGTGCGGGAGCTGTTGTTACGAGGGATGTTGAAGCGATGGCTGTTGTTGGTGGGGTCCCAGCAAGGGTAATAAAAACTCAAGCAAATATGTATGGAGATTTTTATTATGAAGAACAGTGAGGCTTATATTTTTATTGAACCTCCACTTAATAATCTCCATTATAAAAGGATCGAATCTAATCAACCCTCAATTGTCTCTTTTATAATACCTGTTTATAACGGTGAGCGAACACTTGAAAAATGTTTGAGTAGTATAAAGAACCAAGATTATCCATATAAGGAAATCATTGTTGTTGATAATGGTTCTTCGGATAATTCACTAATTATAGCACAAAAATTCTCTGATAAAATTTTTTTTGATACTGGTTTATTAGGAAGTGTCCGTCAAACAGGGATTGATCACATGCAAGGACAGATCGCTGGGATTTTTGATAGTGATGTTTATTTACCCCATAATAAATGGCTCTCTAATGCTATTCAACATTTTAACCATTTTGATGAAATTGCAACGGTATGGCCTAAAAATATCGCTCCTCCAAATGGACCGTTATTCCAAAAGTTATATTTTAATATATGGAGCCTGGTAGTAGAAAACCGAATACAAACAAATCGTGGAATTCTTGGCGGAAGTGGATTAATTCTGAAAAAAAGTATTGATGATATCGGGGGATATGATAAGAACGTTCATTGGGGTGAAGACTTTGATTTAGCCTTGAAATTAAAAAATAAAGGATATAAAATAATCTATTTAAAAGATGCAGTGTATCACGACACTGATATGGGGTTATCAGTCGCAAAATTTATTAAAAAACAAATCAAGGGCGCATCGGCATTATCTACTAATTTAGAAAATAAAATGAATCTATCTAAATCTGACATAATCTATGAAAATTTTTTTCTTGGAACAAAAGGCATGATACAGGGGATATTTAAAGAGGGAGATATCTCATGGTTGATATTTCCATTACTACTGGTTTTTAGGATTCAAATTTTCTTTTATATTTATTTTCAAAAATTAATAGTAAAAAAAAGAGTGTGATTTCAGATGCATATATGCCAGATTATGTCCTCTCCATTTCCACCAGAAGAGGGAATCGGCAATTATGTAAACGGGCTTTCTAATTTTTTTTTAGAGAATGGACATAAAGTGACAGTATTTACCCGTGGAAAATTATTCACGACAATAGTAAAACAAATTGATAATTTAACTGTTATTGAAGTTCCCTTTATTCCATTATACCCAGTTTATATGGGTCTACATAAAATGTTTTTAACCAAAGAATTTACCAAAATTAAAAAGAATTTTGATATTATTCATTTTCACTCCCCTCTTGTACCCCCAATAAAAACATCGCAACCGAATATTGTCACTTTTCATTCAGCGATGCTGATTGATGCTAAGTTCAGAGGACCTAATAATAATATTAGATCGATTTGTGAAAAAATAATGTCTAAATATATTAGCTATCCTATTGAAAAAAATCTGATTTCCCAAACGGAACTCATTACAACCGTATCGACAACAATTGCAAAAGAATTGGAAATGTACCCTATTGGGGCTACAAAAATCAGGGTGATTGGCAATGGTGTTGATGAAAAAGTCTTTTTCCCTCTAAATAGAAAATGTTCCAAACCCTATATTCTTTGTGTTGGTCGATTGGATTATGCAAAAGGGATGTTCGACCTCATTCAATGTGCAAAACTTGTTTGTAATAAAAATGATGAGGTTATTTTCATTATCGCAGGAAAAGGACCTGCATGTAAAAAATTACAATATGAAGTGAAATTGCTTGGAATTGAACATAAGGTAAAATTTTTAGGGCATTGTAATAGGGAAAAAATCGTGGGATTAAATCAAAATTCGACGGTTACTTTAATTCCCTCTCACCATGAAGGATTACCAACAACATTATTGGAAGCTATGGCATGTGGATCACCTGTTATCGCTACAAGGATTAGTGGGAATACCGATGTAATAGAATCAGAAGTAAATGGGATTTTAATACCTCCCAAATCTCCAAAAATAATGGCTGAAACCATTGTGAATCTTTTGACAAATGATCAACACAGGTGGGAATTGGGTAAAAATGCAAGAAAAACAATTGAGGAGAAATACACATGGGATATCATATCCAATGAATATTTAAAATGCTATAATTCGGTGATTACTAATTAATTAAGGGAAGGTGGCTGTACAGTCCCGAAAGTATTTCCT
>DAWU01000014.1 GCA_002506105.1 Methanolinea sp. UBA275
ATATAATAGGTTCTTAACTATATTTCGATTTGTGAAAAACTGCAAGGCACTCCTTTTAATGCCGAAAAGACAGGAAAATCGGAAAACTGCGATTTTTTTCGCAATCAAAGAAAGGTATTTGAATTTTCATGGGGATAGTGGTGGTGATGCATATGTCGCACAGAAAGAAGTCTCTTCTTGCCATCCTCCTTATGCTCGCATTCGCACTCCTGGTGACAGGAGTCCATGCAGCGGAGAATAGCGATCGGGTTATCAGCACATCAGGATCAGCTGAGGTCAAGGTCACCCCTGACCGGGCCCAGGTCACAGTCTCAGTACAAACAGAGAATGCCGATGTGAAGATCGCACAATCCGAGAATGCGAATAAGATGGATACCGTCGTGAAAGCCATCAAGGCCGTCGGAATTGCCGATACGGATATCAGGACATCGTCCTACTCCATCTATCCCGTGTATGAGGACTCATCATCAATCTTCAGACAGAAAGTGAAATACTACCGGGTCACCAACAGCGTCCAGGTTACCATCAGGGATGTCTCAAAGACCGGGGAGATTATTGACGCTGCGGTTGCTGCCGGAGCCAACAGTATTGACAGCATCATGTTCATGGTCAGCGAGGAACTTGAACAGAGCCTTCGCAGCGATGTCCTCGCAAAAGCGGTGAGGAAAGTCCGGGCCGATGCAGATATCGTTGCAGTTGCTGCGGGAGTAACGATCTCGGGAGTGAAAGAACTCAATGTCGGGAGCTATTATCCACCCGTACTCTACGAGAATACCCGTTCGGCTGGTATGGATATGAAAGCTGCATCGGCTCCGACTCCTGTTGAACCGGGAGAGGTCACCATCAGCGCCCAGGTATCTGCCACCTATCTTATCAGTTAATCCACCCATTCCACCTATTTTTTTTTAAATTTCACTTTGCGTCCTGTTAACGAAGGGGTGGTGCGAATCCTGCATGCGAGATCAATCCCCGTCAAGGGTTCCTATCTGAAATTTTTAAAACCAACCGTACCAGATACGGGCATATGTAAGAACGAAATGCATTTTCAATCCTTTCATGTGAAGGGTGGCACATATGGATGAGAGAGAGGATCTATTCCCAACGTTTTTAATTCCTGACCATTTACTCATATACGAAGGATTGGGGAATGGAACGTACCATAGGATTTAAAGAACGTCGATATATTGAAGAATTACGCATCCTGACCAGGGCGACTGCGCTCGATTGTGTAATCGACGAGCGTTTCGAGCGGGTCATATATGTCATAAAGCAGGGTGACATGGGACTCGCCATCGGAAAAAAGGGAGATAACATCAGGAGGCTCCAGTCAGTGCTCGGCAAGAAAGTCGAGATGGTGGAACACTCAGAGGACCTTTTTCAGTTCATCTCGAACATGTTCAAGCCTGCCGAATTGATCGGGATCGACGGCCCGGATGCCGAAGGAACGGTGAAGATCATCGTCAGGCAGAAGAGCGACCTCGGTATTGCGATCGGGAAGGGTGGAACCACCATCGAGAAGGCAAGGGTCCTATTGAGACGATATCACAACCTGGAGATCGGGGATGTCATCGTGGGAGGCGGGGCCAGTGCCAGCACATGATGTCCTTTCAGAACTCTGGGATGTCATCAGCGACAGGGTAGAGAATCCCAGGGACGGATCATATATCTCTTCGCTCCTTCGCGATCCCAAAGGAAATGACAGGGTCCTCGAGAAGGTTGGGGAAGAGTTCACCGAGTATCTCATCGCCGTGAAGAACGGGAAGAGACAGGACATCATCCTTGAGGCGGCCGATCTCCAGTTCCACCTGCTTGTCAGTTTAAAAGCCGCAGGAATTGAGTTCTCCGAGGTGCTCGGGGAGCTCGAATCGAGGAGAAAATAATTACCCTGTCAGGTAGGCATCGAGATCCTGCAATCCCTCGATGTCCTTGAATTCGACTGTTGAGCTCGCAGCAACCTCAGGATCGATCAGGAGTTCTGCTCCATACCGGAGCGAGAGTGCGATCCCGTCGCTCGGACGGCAGTCCATGCTCACCTGCCGTCCATCCCGCTCCAGGATAAGCCTCGCATAGTAGACACCGTCGTCAAGGGAATCGATGATCAAACCCTTCATGTCGATCCCAAACGCCTTCAGCAGTTCCACAAAGAGATCATGGGTCAGGGGGCGTGGCGGGACCTCCTGCTTGAGAGCGTTCCGGATCGAGATTGCCTCCCAGAGCCCGATATAGATTGGAAGGCAGGACTCCCTGTCATTCATAGAGAGGATGACAGCCGGTGATGCCCCGAGCGGTCCGACTGCCATAAACACCCCCTTTACTGAACATTGCACGGGATCCATTGGTCGCAACAATGGGATTGCTGGGGGTGGTCTTAAGGGTTTGTCCCCTCCATGTCCATCGGGATACCCCGCATACTCCCGGTATTCTGGAGGAAAAGCAAGATACTCAAAGAATGGAAATCACGCCGGGCAGATTCACCTCCGTCCGGCATGAATGGGAGATGGGAAACCCAGTGCCGGCGGTTATACCCCAGGTCTCCAGGCAATACAGGAGGCGGGGATGTTGTTGAGGGAGACCCTCCAGGCATCTATGATCTGCTCTCACCGGATAGGTCAGGATCACCATGAAAAAGGGGGTATACAATCCCCCATCAGGTCAGCCTGATCCAGTCAAAGAATCGGCCTCCTGAACCGGCCACTTTCCTGTGCAGTTCACCCGTTCAGGTACGTCACCGTCACCGTTGCGGTCACCGTGATGTCGCCTGCCTCGATTGGTGTCGAGACCCCGCCCCCAACCGATTCTGCCATGGCGTAGTTCTGGTACCGGACCGGGGAGTAGCCCCCGCTGATCTGGACCGACTTCACCGACTGTATGCTGACACCGAGTGCCCCTGCAACGGTCCGGGCATCCGCGGAAGCCCGCTCGGTTGCTTCCTTCAGCGCTTCCGTCCGGAGCACCTGGGACTGTTCGTCGGAGAGGAAGAACTGGATGGAACTCGCCTGGTTGATCCCCTCGGCAACACCGATGTCGATCACCTCGCCAGTGCGGGAGACATCGTGGAGCGTGACCGTAAGGGTGTTCGTCACACGATAGGTCTTCACTTTCTGCAGGCCGTAGATCTTGGTATCATCGTAGACAGGATAGATGTTGTACCCGGTCGTCTTGAGCGCCTCCTTCGGGATGCCAGCGGTGATCAAGGCATCCATCACCTTCGTCATACGGGCTGCATTTTCAGCCTGGGCGGCCTGGACGTTGGGATTTTCTGTCTCGACTGCGAGTGAGATCTGTGCACGGTCCGGAGTCCCGAGAACGGATCCGGTACCAGATGCGACGATCGTGTTGTCAGTATCTGTTTCAGCTGCCGCCACAGTCCCGATCACTGAGAAAACGATCAGGACAAGGGCCGCAGTCACCATCAAGAATCTCTGGTTCATGGTCTTTCAGGTGACTGGTTTTGCGGCATAATGTTTTAACATTCCCTTGACTGCGAATGATGTGGCAGTCATCGAATAGTCCCGGAAAAGGTCCATACATCATAAGGAATCACCCCCAGGAGTCTCGTGCAGACGTCACAGCAACGACCATCCATTTGCCAAAATGTTTGCCGCAGCGCCATGTTTTTTCTCATCGCGGGCAGACATAATGGAACTGGAAATAGTACGCAAACCAATGATGTGGCAATACCTGCGTCGTTGGTGAGTGGATGGAATACCTATGAATGATCCGACCTGCGATCTTCCGGACTTTGTGCAATTTGTCGAGAATGCTGACGAAATCATCTTTGTGCTCACACAGGAAGGTCTCATCTCCTACATCTCCCCGAACTGCGCAAGAATGCTCGGGTATGATCCCGGAGAGGTCATAGGTGTATCAGCGGTTGAGTTCATTCATCCCGATGATCTTCCAAAAAACCGCGAGTCCTTCCTACAGACTCTCACGTTGGGAAAAAATACCAGGGGGATCCAGTTCCGAATACGGCATAAAAATGGGACGTGGCGATGGAACACAGAGAGTATGTCCCCCATCCGCGATTCCAGGGGAGTCATTGTGGGGACCCAGGGGATCATCCATGACATCACCGAGCAAGTGGCTACACAATCGGCACTTCAGGCCATTATTGGGAGTATGGTGGGAACCACCGGGCTCTCCTCTCTCATGAAGATTGCAGAGAGCGTCAGTTCCTGGCTTGCAGCCGATTGCGTCATGGTGGGGGAGATCCAGCCGGATCACGAGACGGTCAGTGTCCTCTCCATGCAGCTTGACGGGAAAGAGGTCACAGGATTTTCCTATACCCTCAAAGGCACACCATGTGAGAATGTCACGGAGAAGGGATACTGCCATTATCCTGATGATGCAATCAATCTCTTCCCGCACAGCAAGGACCTCGTCGAACTGAATATCAGGGCATACATTGGGACACCGCTCAACGATGCAGAAGGCAGGGTCATAGGTGTCCTCTGTGCACTCTTCAGAAGACCATTCCAGTCATCTCAGGAGATAAGGGACATTATGTCGATCATCGCGGTGAAAGCCGGTGCTGAGATCGAGCGTTCCCAGATTGAACGCGAACTCCAGCAGAACCGGTACATGCTCGCAAAGGCGATGGATCTTGCGAACCTGGTGAACTGGGAGTTCGATACGAGCACCGGTCTTTTCCGGTTCAACGACCGTTTCTACGAATTGTATCGCACTTCTGCCGGGCAGGAAGGGGGGTACCTGATATCACCGGAGCGATACAACCAGGAATTTGTTCACCCGGATGACCGTGATGCGGTTGCCAGGGTATTTTCTACAAAAATGGCATCGAATAATCCGGATTATGAGTTCCAGATGGAACACCGCATCATCCGGCGGGATGGAGAACTCCGGAACCTGATTGTCCGGGTAGGAGTCGTCGTTGATGATGAGGGGAAGATAGCCAAGATCCATGGTGCGAACCAGGATATCACCGAGCAGAAGAGGCTCGAAGAAGCGCTTCGGCAGGCAAATACAAAACTCAATCTCCTCACGAGCATCACCCGGCATGATATTACCAACCAGCTCCAGGTGCTGAAAGGATTTCTCTCTCTCATGAATGACGTACCACCTGGTCCTGAGTACCAAAAATACTTCCAAAATGTCTGTGATGCAGCCAGCCGCATCTCTGCAATGATCGAGTTTACGAAAGATTACGAGGATGTCGGTGTCTTGGCTCCTGCATGGCAGAACTGCCGGAACCTTGTCGAGACTGCGGGAAAAGAAGCCAAACTCGGAAATATTGTCGTGAAGAATGAGATCCCCTTTTCTCGGGAAGTGTATGCTGATCCGCTCATCTATAAAGTCATTTTCAACCTGATCGATAACGCAGTCAGGTACGGGAAGACTATCACGACCATCCGTTTCTCTGTTAAAGAACGAGACGGGGATCACATCCTAGTCTGTGAAGACGATGGAGTAGGGATCCCCTGCGATGAAAAAGAGAAGATCTTCCACCGAGGCTATGGGAAGAATACAGGACTTGGGCTCGCCATTTCCCGCCAGATCCTCGACATCACAGGCATCACCCTCCGTGAGACGGGTGAGCCCGGGAAAGGGGCACGGTTCGAGATCGTGGTTCCGAAAGGGATGTGCCGGCACCCACAGGACCGCCGAATCATTCATTCTTACAGGAACTACAGGAGAGACTATATCGATTTTGTTCGCCTGTAATCAGTGTTATAACGTGTCAGCGGGTAGTGTAAGGAATTTACTGTAAAAACGAAAACCCGATCCTGTACATTAGCCATGACAACACTACAAGAAAAAGCAAACGAATCGATTCCAAAACTCAATGCACCATTTCCAGTGCAACTTTTCGAATCTATCCAATTGATGAATACGGCCATTGATCCGCCGCCGGGGCGCCCTTCGGGGGCGGCGGCGTTTATCACGTCTTGCTTGAATTACTCAACACTAATATCCACAGGGCAGATTGACAATTTCGACTCCGGTACCTGTATCTCGAATTCACTCATATTCAGGTAACGGTTCCCCGTG
>DAWU01000019.1:0-3003 GCA_002506105.1 Methanolinea sp. UBA275
ATTATTTAGGTCGCTATGTATAGAATAATTTCAGAGTACACCCCCAGGTATCCTGGAAGAACAGAAATGTAAGGGTATGGTGTCTTTTTCCACCAATCTCGCGAACAAATCAGGTACACCCTGAAAAATATCAGGAGAGACCAAGATCAGACCGTATACCCTGCATCGCACCAAGAGATAGGGTAAAGAACTCAGAAATATCCATGAATCGGGTGATACCTTCGACGTTCTCCCTCCTGCAGCCGGCTGCAAAGGATCTCTCTTTGAACTTCTTTCTGATCGTCTTTTCAGTGACCTCGGAGAGCTTCCCCCCTTTCACCGCTGCAGACGCGATGATAATGCCTGAAATATTATCGGCTGCCTGGAGCGCCACATCCACCAGGATGTCCGACTTCCCGTGAAGGAGGTCGTTGTGCCTCCGGACTGCCCCGGCAATTTCCTCATTGACACCCTGCTCCAGGAGTATCCGGCTGCCTTCATTGCCATGCCTCTGCATGTCACCTCCTACAACCTCGTAATCGATATCGTGGAGGATTCCGATAAGCTCCCACTGCTCCGGATTTCCCCCCATCCGGATTGCAAGGGCTTTCATGATTGCTGCGGTTGCCAGGCAATGGTTCCTCAGGCTTTCTTTCTCAAGGAATGAAGTCATCAGGGCGCGTGCATCTTCCCTGTTCATCGCGAATCATACTTGTTTCCCGGGAAATATATTCCTCTCGCTTCTTTTGCGCATGCTCTTCGCGGCACGATCGGCCAGGACAAGAGGTTCCGGGAATCGTGATCGTGTGCAGCAGGCAAGGGTGATTTCCCTGGCCTGAAGAAGTGTTGTCCTGTACCCGGCGGAGACACAGACCGGGGGATGGTCCTCCTGCGTGCGGAGGAGTTCTCCGACCACTTCGCCATCCATCACAATACCTGAGTTGGCACCCCGGGAAGTTCCCGGATCCTTCCCCACCATACCGGAAAGGAGGCTCCCGGCAACCCCAATGCTTGGTATCCGGAGAAACGCCCCCAGGTGTGTTGCAAGGCCGAGGTGTTCCGGGTGGGCATATCCATGCCCGTGGACAAGGAGGAGATCCGGAAAAGTTGCCACAAGAGCGAAGGCCTCAAGGAGCGGAGGGATCTCCCTGAATGCAAAAAATCCCGGGATATAGGGGAACAGAATGGACGATCTCGCTTCGATCCTTGATTGAAACGTGAGTTCCGGAAAGTCCACTGTCACAAGCGCCGCATAAGCAGAAAAGGCCCCATAGCTGACGTCCATTCCTGCAACAAGTCTTATTTCTCCTGCAGGGATACCCTGCTCGGCCTCGAGCCTCCGGATGAGATCCCTCTGGATTGCCTTCGCTCCATCCAGCGTTTTGGGTATGGGAAATGGCTTCATCCCTGAAACGGAGTATTCATCATTGTTCTGCATACAGGCTTGCCGATATGACTCTTTCTATGAGTAAGTTTGGTATTCGGACGAGATATTAATCCATTATTCGCGGGGCGAAGACCCGGGAACACTCTGTGGTGGGCAGGGGGTGAGGATATAAGTAGGTCTATCACATCCATTCCACATCCGGATTTTCGGAGAACCTTTTTTGTTCAATGCTGTGCATTCTATATACAAGGTGGAACACGGATGACCAGGGAACCACAGGATGCAGCCCGCACTATCGTGCTTGACGAAATTCCTGATTATTACAACGAGCTCTCCGAATACCTGGAAGTCCTCTCCAACAGCCAGCGCTTAAAAATCCTCAAACTCCTCGAGAAGAAACCCCGGGATGTCCGGATGATCGCATCGGAGATCGAGACCAGCTATGAGAACACAAAAAAGCACCTCGACAAGCTGATGGGAATGGGGTTGATCAGGAAGGAAGTGGGGCTCGGGCAGCAGACCTCAAAGGGTGTGCACCCGGTATGGAAATATTCGCTTGTCCCCGGTGCCATGGAAGCAGTGGTGCGAAACCTTGGAATATTCTCCAACATGCGCATCCAGATGGCTGACAGCGATATGAAACAGCGCCTGGAAGAGGTTCGCAATGCCATCCAGGAGGATATTGCGGGGGACAACCCAATGCTTATCCTCCTTGGTGGCAAAGACGATGGAAAGTGTTACTACGTCAAAGAAGAGGGAGTTCGCATCGGAAGGGTGGATCCTGGTCAGGCGGCATCGGGAGGAATAGATGGAGATGTCATACTCTCCAGGGAATACTCCTCTGTCAGCAGGATAAGCCGGCCCCATGCTTTTTTACGGCGGGAAGGGAAAAAGTGGCTCCTCGAGGACAGGGGAAGCACAGGGGGGACATTTTTGAACAGCACACCGATCCAGAAGAGAGTTCCCGTTGAAGTGTCTGATGGCGACCTCATTGAGCTTGCGAAAGGAACTGCCGGAGCCCGGCTGCTGATCATCATCCCGGGCGGGGAGTGACAGTCTCCCCCACCATTCTTTTATGGCCCGCTTTTCACCCCGGATACTCGTTATTCTGCTGGTTTTCGCGTTCCTCTTAATTCCCTGTGCTGCACCAGGAGCGGACACATATACCATCACCGCGAGTGCGGGGACCGGAGGAGAGATCTCGCCATCAGGAGCGGTCACTGTCGGGAAAGGGAGTGATCAGACTTTTGTGGTCGAGGCATTTTACGGATACAAGATAGAGAATGTTGTAGTAGACCAGAACTCCCTGGGAGCGATTCCATTTTACACCTTCAGCAAAGTCAACAATAACCATGTCATCAATGCGATATTCACACCCAACTATGGATCATTGCAGGTCAGGTCAAACCCTTCCGGGGCATCGGTGTTCATCGACAATACCTATTATGGAACTACACAATCCGACGGGCCTGTCACTTTTTCGGACATCATTCCGGGGGTCCATTCGGTCAGATTCGTCCTGCAGGGATACCAGGAATACCGCGCTGATGTCACTATTCCTGAGAGCGATACTACCGTCATGGATCCGGTCATACTCGACCCCATTCCTGCCACCACTACCGCAACCACAACTGTCC
>DAWU01000019.1:3169-24607 GCA_002506105.1 Methanolinea sp. UBA275
CCTCCCCTACCACTACCGCAACCACCACAGTCCCTACACCCACACGGACCACTACTGTTCCAACCACCATTCCCTCAACAGAACCCACGACCACGGTTCCGACTACGGTCATTCCCACTACCTCATCCACGACACCAATACCCACTTCAGGGATCACTCAGGGTAATGGAGGTCAGCCCATGTCTCTTCCGGCCATCCCGGGAGTTTTTTTTATTCTTGCAATCGGAGGGCTGGCCACCATCATACTCTCCCGTGACGTGCTCTCCTCACAGCGGTTGAAGGACGTTCCGTTGCGCAGACGAATCCTTGCATGGACACTCTTTTTCATCCCCTTCATTGCGCTGATAGTGGTGCTGGACTGGTCTCTCATGTCTCCTGGCGAGACGGCATGGGGAATCTTTCCCGAACTTGTGACAGCGGTTGTACCGCTTATGCTCTACCTTGTGCTGTCATCAGTTGCCCTGATGATGGGAGCCTTAATCTCATGGCCTTTCAGGGGGATGCTCAAAGCCCACACGGTCGCAGGTGTTCTCGTCATATTCCTTGCACTCCTTGCGCTGATTGGAGGAGATCCCACGAGGCGTTTCATGACAGGAATCATGCTCCTCGCAGGTGTCCTCTCAACCCTCGCAGCACGCTGGCAGGATGGAACGTATACACATGTCCAGCCGGAGGCAGCTGAAGTGCCCTCCCCCAGCATATCACGGCCCGGTCCGGATGAGACACGCGTCAGCACCTCAACAGGGACAGGGCTGTTCCCACCGGAGCTTGCGGATACGTATGCAGGAGCAGTGTTTGTCGGATCTGGGGGGCTTGCCAGGGTCTTCAAGGCGAAAAACCTCCGGACGGGTCAGACTGTGGCGTTGAAAATCCCGATCCAGCACGACGAGAATACAGGAAAAGCATTTCTGAAGGAGATCATAGGATGGGAAGGCCTCTCTCACGAAAATATTGTCAAAGTCTCTGCGGCGAATATCCTCCCTGTGCCCTATGTAGAGATGGAATTTATCAACCGGACCCTTGCAGAGGTGGAAAAACCCCTCCCGATGGGGAAGGCCGCCAGGATATGCCGTGATATTGCCCTGGGCCTCCAGTTCGCGCATGACAGGGGAATCATTCACCGGGATATCAAGCCCCAGAACATCCTGGTTACCCCTGAAGGTGTCCCCAAGATCACCGACTGGGGCATGAGTAAGGTGACCGGGGTTACCGGGCTGCCCACCATCACAGGGTTCTCGCTTGCATATGCAGCTCCTGAGCAGCTGGCGCCACAGACATTTGGCGAGACCGACCAGCGCACTGATATCTACCAGATGGGATGCGTGCTGTACGAACTTGTCACCGGTGCGGTCCCGTTCCCCGGAAGCGATATGGCACAGGTGAGTTCTCGCATCATCTCACAGAGGCCTGATCTCCCGTCAAGCACCAACCCGAGCCTCCAGCCTCTTGATACCGTCATTATGCGGTGTCTCGAAAAGAAGCCAGGAGACAGGTATCAGAATGTAAGGGACCTTATAATGGACCTCGAAGAGTACCTCGCCTCGAGAGAGAATGGGGACAAGTACAATATATTCGAAGATTAGCACCAGGATACCGGCACAGGGGACTGAACAATCCGGGACCATGTTTCCCAAATGTCAACGTTGTTCACATATGGCACGATGATCTGATCGATGATAGGGCGAGGGTGCGTGCCAAGCCATTGCCAGGCACGCCTCTTATGGAATACCAATACCTTCCAGGGCATCCGGGAACGATCAAATTCCCCTCACAATGTCCTCAAGTCTATTGACATGGAATTCCTGAGTATCAAAATATCCGGCGAGTGTTTTTAAAAAATCGGGACTGTTAAAAAAAAGGTTACGGGGGCTCTCCCGTTATTGCCGTTCTCCTCCAGGGAGAGCCCGTGCATCGATTGTGAGTGTGTGCTTTTTCAGGATCTGGCATGCGCTACAAGTGTCCAATTGCCGAAATGGAGTGATGCTTCAAGAGTGTTGGTGCTCTCTGACGGTTTGGTGGATGATTCGGGGTGGTGTTGCATACTGCCCCTTGTCTTTTGACAGGGACAGCCGGGCCAGGGGAACCTTTCGGCACTTTCGGGACGGGCATGGTGCCTTCCCGGTAAAGAGGATGAACATGATTCCTTTCACCGCCACTTTCTATCCTTTCACCGGTCGCCGCTGCTTCTGGGTGGCTGTCCTCCGGCCTCATTTCAATGCCTCACCACACCTACCTTCGATGGATATCTCACATAAATATGGCACATCGTCGAGGTATATACATTCAAGTGTCCATTCCAATCGTATAACCGCAAGGTTATACCAATCCCAAGGTGGGGGTATCGGAAATGAGGGGAGTTACCTGCTTCTCTTGTCAAGGCTCCTCTGGTGCGAGAGGGCCCGGCCGACCGCCCTGAATGCCCCTTCTATCTCGTGATAGTTTGGGATATGTGCCTTCTGCAGCACTCGCTCCCCGCTCCTCATACCGTCTCCCCCGAGGAGGCAGCCTATCACCATCTTGTGAGTGTGCTGCGAGAATCGGACAATCTCCTGTGCCAGGTGGATGGGATCGAGTATCGCGGAGGGAACCGCAATCACGACCGCGATATCCCAGTCATCCTGGAATCGGATCATGACGTCAAAGACCCGGGCGTATCGTTCGGCACCACCATCACCGATGATATCCAGGGGATTTTCCCGGCTCCACATGGGGGGGAGGATCCTGTCGAGCTCTTCTGTCATTGCTGCAGGAAGAGGACACAGGGTGATTCCGTACCATTCGGCATAATCGGAGGCCATGACCGCGAATCCACCTGCGGTGGTGATCACAATGGCACGATTCCCCTTCGGGTATCCCTCGGATGCCAGGAGCTCGGCAACATCAAAGGCTTCCTGTATGGAATAGACCGGGATGATTCCCGCCTGGCGGAACGCTGCCTCGTACACTTCGAAATTTCCCGCCAGAGACCCGGTATGAGAGGCGGCAGCCTTCTGCCCCTTTGCAGAAGATCCAGATTTCAGGGCAATGACCGGTTTTTTCTCCGTGATCTGCCGGACCGCAGCCAAAAACTCCCTCCCTTCGCGTATCTCTTCCACGTACAGGATGATCGCCCGTGTGTGTGGATCTGATGCTACAACCCCCAGATAGTCCACAAATCCCATATCGATCTGGTTTCCCACGCTGATGATGAGAGAGAATCCTATCTCCTCAGCGATACTCCAGTCTACAATGGTAGTGATAACGGCCCCGCTCTGCGAGATGAACCCAATAGGTCCTTCCTTGGGTGCGATGGGATCAAAGGTCGCGTTCAGGTTCGCATGGGGAGATATAATACCAAGGCAGTTGGGGCCCATGATACGGATCCCCCCTTCCCGTGCGATCTCCACGAGTTCCTGTTCCAGTCTCCTGCCTTCCTCGCTGCTCTCGCGAAATCCAGAGGAGACAATAATGGCCAGTTTGACTCCCTTGTCACTACACTGTCGCAGGACATCAGGAACTGTCGGTGCGGGGACGGCAATTACGGCTGCATCAACCTGCCCGGCGATGTCGCCGATCTTCGGGTAAGTCTTCTTTCCAAGGATCTCGGTCGCACGCGGGTTGACAGGGTATACCTGCCCCGGGAAACCGATCAGGTTCCTGAGCATGACGTACCCGATCTTCTGGGGATCGGTGGAAGCGCCGATAAGAGCAACCGACCCGGGATAGAATATTCCGGGATCCGGCAGTACCCGTGGCAGGAGGGGTGTCTCTTTCCTTCCATGCACGACATATATCCGTGCGTCCACTGCCACGCAGCCATCCTCATACAGGATCAGGGGGTTGATATCGAATTCGTGCCATTCGGGATCGGACTCAAAGAGCCGGGCAAGAGAAAAAACCACATCTGTCAGCCTCCCTTCATCAAGGGGTGGGGAATTCCGGAAACCACGGATCAGGTGATATCCCCGGATCTCATGGATCATCTGGGCGACTGTGGCCCTGTCGACAGGAAGCACCCTTATGGAGACATCTCTCAGGAGCTCAACCATTATCCCCCCCATTCCAAACGTGACGACCTTGCCGAATGAAGGGTCGGTTCTCCCCCCGATGAGAATCTCGAGTCCTGGCGGGCAATGCTCCTCGACCATGACTCCGGTAAGGACCGCCCCCGGTACCTTCTCACGAAGTGCCCCGGAGATCTTCCGGAACGCGTCGTTCGCTTCCTGGACGGTCTGTATTCCTGTGATGACGCCCCCGGCATCGCTTTTGTGAATCACCTGCGGTGAGATCACCTTCATAACAACCGGAAATCCAATCGATGATGCGATCCTTCCGGCTTCCTCCGCAGAATGCGCCACACCGTGCCCGGGAACAGGTATCCCGGCCTTCTCCAGGAGATCCATTCCCTCCTTCTCAGTAAGCAGGACCGGGGGATTATATCCGGTATGCTCTTCACTCACGAATTGTCTCCCCTTGTATTCATGCGAAATTACCCCTTCTCCGTTCCTTAGCCCCCGTTTCTTATTACCATATCGCCCCCGCCTCATCACACGGTATGAATCCCTTCATTCCAAAGGAATTATGCTGTTGCTGATCCACCGATCCTTCATGCCCGAACGCGGACTCCCTGATATGCTTACCGTGTATGCGGGAAAAAAGGATTCTTTCCTCCTCTCTGAAATCATAAGAGAATCCTGGAAAAAGGAGGACATTTTTCAGACCGCCGTGGCACTCTGGCCACTCTTTACCACGCTCGACCTTGTCGCCGAGTGGGAAGAGGGCGACCTCCGTATTGAGAAGAAAAAAACCCTGGAGCCCCGGATTCTCACGAACACGGAACAGAAAATACTTGATGCATTTTTCACGTCACCCTCAGTCCCTCCCTGGATCACAGGGAGGATCCGGGATTATATCGAGAAAAAGACCGGAAAACCCTGGGACGACCATTTCGTGCTCGAGAAGATCAAACGCGCAATTCTCACCCAGAAGGAGCAATACTGGAAAGAAGGCCAGGATAAGCGCATTTCATACGGGAAGGGTTACAGCGTGCTTGCATACCTTGCCTACCAGGCGCCGGTGTATATCATCCAGGCAGAACACCTCATGCACGATCTCGCGCTCAGGGGACTTTTGAGAAACCCTATGAGAATACTGGATCTTGGCACCGGCCCTGGCGTGTTCCCGCTGGCTATCGCTGATTATTGTGGGAGGATAGGCGGGTGCACGGCGGATATTTATTCCGTCGAACAGTCCGATGAATTCATCGAGGCCTTCAAGTACCTGATGGGATCTGGCCTTCCCCACAGCACGAATATTACCATCCATCCCCCACTCCAGTCTGATATCACAGAGGCACACCTGCATGATCTTCCTACTTCCCTGGACCTGATGATTTTTCAGAATGTCTTTAATGAAATGACCGGCAGGACACCCGCGGAAAAGGGTTCGCTGCTCCGGGAATATGCCCAGGCCCTCTCTCCTGAAGGCACAATACTGCTTGTCGAACCCGCCGATATGGCCAATTCCATGGACCTGCGTTCCATTGCGCACCACGCAGCATCACACGGCCTTTATCACCACGCTCCCTGCAGGTTTCTCTGGGGATCTCCCTGCTGTCCCGAGAGGTGCTGGAGTTTCGTGGAAAAAGAGCCCATCAGGCCCACTGATCTCATGGATGCGCTGAGCGTGGGAGATGACGCGTACCGGTTCCGCAATACCGATATCAAGTATTCATACGCTCTACTCCGAAAAGTCCCGCCTTCCAGGGAACCGGGAACCCCGCTCTCTCCACGGCATTATGCGCGGTTGTCAGCACTGGGACGCCATATCAACAGGAGGATACACGTTGCAGCGGTACTCATGTCGGGAAACATTGGTGACCGCCGGACATCAGTGTTCAAAATCTGCGACGGCACCACGAAAAGACCAGTCTTTGCTATTCTTCCTGAATACCACAGATCACCCGGGAACGAGATTCTTCTTTCACTCCCCTACGGGACCAGCGTCCGTTTCACTTCAGTCCTTGCCAGGTTCAATCCAAAATACGATTCCTACAATCTCCTCATCAGCCGGGAGAGCAGGGTCGAGCCTCTCTCGGAACACCGCACCGGCACACATCCAGTTGGGAAGCAGCCCCGGCGTAAAAAGCGTTGAAGGTGGCGATTGGATATGCCTTTATGAAGTGGCCCGCACAAACAGAAATGATCAAGAGCCGGGAGTGATCCCTGCGCATCCCGGAACTCGGGGGATTACAGGGTAAGGGCGTGGGAACGATGCGGCATATTATATCCATCCGTGATCTGGACAGGCATGAAATCGACGAGATCCTTGACCAGGCCCAGAACCTTCAGGCACTCCATTACAACCCCATGGCCCTGAAAGGTAAGTTACTCGGCCTCCTTTTTTTCGAACCCAGCACCCGGACCAGAATGTCTTTTGCGTCAGCAGTGGCACGCCTGGGCGGGCAGTCGATCTCCATGGACAGCGTTGAGGCAAGTTCCATGGTGAAGGGTGAGACGCTTGCAGACACCATCAGGGTCGTGAGTGGCTACGTGGATACGATCGTGCTACGACACCCCAAGGAAGGTGCAGCGCGGCTTGCGAGCGAGTTTGCGCAGGTGCCGGTGATCAATGCCGGGGACGGTGCCGGCCAGCACCCCTCGCAGACGCTCCTTGACCTCTTCACTATCCGCCAGTCAATGCCGCTCCGGGGAATCAACGTGGGACTCCTCGGGGATCTCAGGTACGGAAGAACCGCACACTCCCTCGCCCACGCCCTTTCCCTGTACGAAGCGACCCTGCATACCATATCCCCGAAAGGGCTCGAGCTCCCGTCAGGACTTGCAGGTGAATTGAGGGACGCGGGCATCGAGGTGATCGAGCACGATGATGTGAAGGAGGTCGTGCAGGATCTGGATGTCCTCTATGTCACCAGGATACAGAGAGAGAGGTTTCCTGATTCGGCCTCGTACTTCAAGGTCGCCTCAAGCTACCGGGTCACCCCAGAGCTTCTTACAGGGGTCCGGGATCACCTGGTAGTCCTACATCCACTCCCCAGGGTAGACGAGATCGATCCCAGGGTCGATCGCCTTCCTTATGCACGGTATTTTGAGCAGTCTGCAAACGGCATCCCCGTACGCATGGCGATGCTTCTCCGGGTGATGGAATGAAGGAGCACAGACGAGGGAAAGAAAGGAACGAGAAGGATGCCCGGCAGGGTCTTCTCATCAGCCCCATCGAGAATGGCACCGTGATCGATCACATTACCGCCGGGGAAGCGTTGAACGTGCTGCGCATCATCGGTATTACGGGGACAACCCAGGAATCCATCTCGGTCGCGACGAATGTGGAGAGCGGAAAGATTGGATACAAGGACATCGTCAAGATCAAGAACCGGGAACTCCGGAAGGATGAGGTTGACAAAATTGCCCTCATTGCCCCGAAGGCTTCCATCAACATTATCAGGGACTATACGGTATGGGAAAAGAAAGGGGTGGAAATCCCATCGGAAGTCGTCGGCATTGTCCGCTGTCCGAATCCAGGCTGTATATCCAATACCAACGAACCCATCCAGTCGTGTTTCCTTGTACAGGCGAAAGGGATGAGATGTGTCTATTGCGACTGGCTCATCTCAAAAGATATTACAAGCAACATTATCTGATATCACTGCATGTTTCGGTACATGCTTTCCACAGAGAAGGATACGGAAAAGGCGGCATTCTACGGTCCACATACGGGAATACCGCGTAATCGGGAGCGAAGAGAAACCGAAAGTATTTCCCTCCATGATATAAAAAAAGAATAACACAAAGGGGATATTTTCATGAAACGCGGCATTCTTCTTCTCTTTGCACTCTTTATGATCGTAACGGGGAACTCACTGGTCTCAGCAGTACCCTCCCAGGAGGCAATAGAGGCATACAACCACGGGGTTGACCTGGCAATCGGGGGTAATTTCTCAGAAGCGCTTGAATCAATCGATCACGCACTTGCCCTCGACCAGAACTTCACCCTGGCATGGATCACCAAGGCCGGGATCCTGAATGTGATGGGAGAATTCGACCAGTCGCTTCTCGCATCCGATCAGGCACTCGCCCTTGACCAGGGCCAGGCCGAAGCATGGACCAATCGTGCAAGTGCCCTTATCTCGTTAGGCCGCGATGAGGAGGCACTCGAAGCAGCAGACAAAGCCATCGAGCTGGATCCAAGGCTCTCAGAGGCATGGATGGACAGAGCAACAGCCCTCTCCAATCTTGGCCGGAGCCAGGAGGCAGAGGAAGCAATGCAGATGGCCATGTTTCTCATTGAAGAACCCGGGGCTGCTACCGTTCCGCCAACCCCCACGGTGAAATCACCATTATACTGGTTTCTCGCCCCCCTTTCACTCGCATCTGTGCTTGGATACTCAATGCTGAGGAGAAGAAACAGACAATAATTGTATCAATTGGTGCACAGGGTGGAAAAAACCCTAAACAGCCTATTTTTCGCAATCCGTGAAGTCACGGAATATACGTGAATACCCACATCTTCGGGATTTTTCGAGAAAACGATCCAAACAGAAATACTGGTGTTGAAGCAGGCAGGGTTGTTCAGGAGAATCGGGTGTGCAGTGCCCCGTGGTGAGGCAAGAGTAGAATTGATTAAAAGATGCTGTGAGTATCAACACATACCTTTTCATGATCATTATATGAATTAGGGTGATGCTCCGGGTTCAATCAATGGGACATTCACGGGACCCGCACGTGCCGGCACTCACCCGAGCAGCCTGCCATGGATGTCAATCTCTCCGCGGTAGATTCTTGTACTTGAGATCCAGTGCCCATCATCCGCAAGCACACACGTGATCTGGTGGATATCAACTTTCTGTCTTCCCTTCTCGTGGCGTATCCGGTTTATCTCCCTGGCGATGGGGAGGGTCTCTTCACTCACGACCAGCGCATCAAACTCGGCATCGAGTGCCGATCCAAACCGATCATTCAGGGGTTCGATTGACCAGGATGCAGGAAACTGGCACTTCGTGATGAAGTCTTCCAGTGACGCTCTTCTCTCGGAAAACGGGCGCACAGGATGGTTCTTCCGTAATACAAAGAGATCCGTGGTCAGGCCTATTGTGACAGACCCCCTGATTCCCGCCAGTTCAAATGATCTGGCAATAAGCCTCTTGTGGCCGTCGTGGAGGGGATCAAAAGTTCCCCCGACCATAACCTTCATCGTGCCTGATATTGATTTTTTAATGCTATTATGGCTGTTGGTAGCACTCGGAAAGCACAGGCCTTTGTCGCAGAGAATGCCACGGTACTCGGTGAAGTAGAGATTGGATCTGATGTGAGTATCTGGTTCGGCGCAGTGATTCGTGGAGACAGGGATCGTATTGTCATCGGAGACCTCTCGAACGTGCAGGATAATGCCGTAATCCATACGAGCAGGGGATTTCCCGCGCTCATAGGAAGTGAGGTCTCAATAGGACATGGGGCGATCCTCCACGGGTGCACCATCTCCGACCGCGTGCTCGTGGGGATGGGAGCTATCGTGCTCAACGGTGCCGTGGTTGGGCAGGAAACCCTTCTTGGGGCCGGGTCGGTGGTCACGGAGGGGACGGTTGTCCCACCAGGCTCAGTGGTCGTGGGGGTACCTGGAAAGGTGATCAAGCAGGTATCGGATGCACAGCGAGAGCACATCATCCAGAACGCGAGGAACTATTGGGACCTTGCGGGGAGATACATGCATGCCTGATGTCGTTATCATCGGTGCAGGGGTGTCCGGCATCCAGGCCGCCCTCGATCTTGCCAATCACGGCGTGATGGTCCATCTGGTAGAAAAGGAGCCCTCGATTGGGGGACACATGGCAATGCTCGACAAGACCTTTCCCACGAACGACTGTTCGATGTGCATCCTCTCGCCGAAGATGATGGACGTTCAGCGCCACCCCCTTATCCACCTGTACACCTGTGCACGCGTGAATGAGATCTCCGGCCCACCGGGCCATTTCCGGGTCACCATAGAGAGACTGCCGAGGTATATCGACGAGGAGCGGTGCAACGGGTGCGGGGACTGTGTTGAGATTTGCCCCGTTGAGGTATACAATCGCTTTGATGCCGGCATCGGAGTGAGGAAAGCCATCTACAAACCCCATTCTCAGGCAGTCCCGGATATCGTCGTGAAGGATCCCGACCACTGCATCGAATGCGGCCTCTGCTATGATGTATGCGGCCTCGAGGCCATCCGCAAGGAGGATTCCGGGGAAGAACTCACAGTCGACGCGGTCAGCGTAATCATCGCATCAGGATACGAAGTATTTGATCCAAGATCCAAGGAGCAGTTCCAGTACCTCCGGATGCCCGATGTGATCACAAGCCTCGAGTTCGAGAGGATGATGAACGCCAGCGGACCCACCGGCGGGAAAATCCGGAGGCTTTCAGACGGGAAAACACCGCGGTCGATCGTGTTCATCCAGTGTGTCGGGTCGAGGGATATGCAGGGAGGAAAACCCTATTGCTCGGGTGTATGCTGCATGTCTGCGATCAAGAATGCCCTCCTGATCCGTGAGAAATACCCTGAAACAGAGGTGACCCTCCTCTATATGGACATCAGGGCTCATGGCAAGGGCTACGAGGAGTATTACCAGAGAGCGATCGATGCCGGGATCCGGTTCGTGAGAGGAATCCCTGGAGAAATACTCGAGTGCCGCGATACTCTCTCCATCAGGGTTGAGGATACCGAGAAGGATGAAATACTGGATCTCCGTCCTGACCTTGTCGTTCTCTCCGTAGGGATCTGGCCTCCTGCTGAGAGTGAAGAGACCGCAAGGATCTTCAGTCTGCCCCTGGAATCCACAGGCTTTTTAAAACCACTTCACGACAAGATCGAGAACGTGGCAACCGAGCGACCCGGAATCTACCTCGCCGGGACCGCAACACAGCCCCGGGACATCCCTGACTGTGTCGCCCACGCAGGAGCCGCGGCGATGCGGGCGTTTATTGACGTCACCCGGGAAGGATCGGCCGAATGAGAGTGTTTGAAACAATTGCCTGGGATGAGGATGAGAACGCCGTCACGCTTATCGACCAGACCTGCCTCCCTGCCAAATACCGTCTCGTCCGCTGCCGGAGCGTCGACCGCCTTATATCTGCAATTCAGCGTCTTGAAGTGAGAGGTGCCCCGGCACTCGGTGTCGCGGGGGCGTTTGGGGTCGCGCTTGCAAGCAAGACCGTCCGGGAGAAGGAGCATGCCAGGTTCATGAGCGCACTCAGGGCAGAGGCAGCAAGGATCAGGACTGCACGGCCTACTGCGATCAACCTCTCATGGGGTGTGGATACGGTGATGCACGCTGTCGAAGATGCGCATTCCATCTCGGAGGCCAGGCATCACGCATATGATACTGCACACATGGTTGCAGAGGCGGATGCCAGGGCGTGTCATGACCTTGGTGGGCACGGCGCCACGCTCATGAAAGAGAAGGTATCAGTTCTGACCCACTGTAATGCAGGGGCGCTCGCCTGCAGTGAATGGGGCACGGCGCTCGGGGTTGTCAGATCCGCGATCGAAGCCGGGAAGGAGGTTGCTGTGTTCGCATGCGAGACCCGACCCCTCCTCCAGGGGGCCCGCCTCACTGCATGGGAGCTGCAGAGAGATGGCATTCCCGTCACCGTCATTCCCGACTCCGCAGCGGCATTCCTCATGAAGCAGGGTTCAATCGACATGGTTATCGTCGGTGCTGACCGGGTTTGCCACGATGCAGTGTTCAACAAGATCGGCACGTACATGCATGCGGTCTGCGCCCGCCACCATGCCATACCGTTCTATGTGGCAGCTCCACTCTCCACGTTCGACCCTGTACGTTCGGCAAAGGACGTTATGATCGAGGAACGGGGAAGGGATGAAATCGCAATGTGCGGGAAGACCATCACCGTTCCGGAAGGCGTGGCGGTGAAGAACTATGCATTTGACGCAACCCCCCATGATCTGGTCACCGCGTTTATCACTGAAACAGGAGTCTTTCCCACACCTCTTGACTGGAAGAAGATTGGGAATGCGAAGAAAATGTGGAGTCAATGAAGGGGTGGATGTCTGTGCAGTTTGATCCCACCTTGTGGACGGATATCATTTTTCTCATCGGCGAGATCACCATCGTCGCAGTCGTTGGGATCTTCTTTTTTGCGCTCTTCCTTGTCGGCCTCTCTATTTACTCCATAAACACGGGGCGGGTGTATTTTCCCCGGTTTCTCAAAGCAGGCATGATGCTCGTCGAAGGGCTTGCAAAGTCGCTCTTCCGTTTCTTCGGGCTCGAGGATAGCGAAGTCCAGACATTCTTTATCAGCCTGCAGAACACGATGAACAAGAAGAGCTTCTCGGATATTCCTATCACGGAAAGGGCAGTGTTCTTTCCCCAGTGTTTACGCTCTTCGCACTGCCCGGCCCATCTCTCTCCTGAAGGGCTTAAGTGCAAGAGCTGCGGCGACTGCCCGATTGGCTTCTGGAGAAAGGTGCTCGAGCAGATGGGGTACAGGGTGTTTATCGTCCCGGGCTCTTCCTTCATCAAGCGGATGGTCAGGAAATATCACCCGCGTGCTCTCCTTGGTGTCGGCTGCCTCTCTGAAGTCAAGGAAGGACTTGAAATGGCCGATAAAATTGGTGTCGTGGCTATGGGCGTGGTGACACTCAAGGATGGGTGCGTGGAAACTCTCGTCGCCTGGGACCAGGTGATGGAGGTTGCCACACTGGGAGTGCCACCAGACAATATTCCTCCTGAAGTGAAGGAATTAGCCGGCTGAATAGTCCGAAAACGGCGTATTTATCTGTTTTTTAGAGCAGGAAACCCGCTGCAAAAAATATGCACAGCGAGCCGAACATGGCATACTTCATGAGTGTGGTCACGCGGGAAGCCCTGACGCAGTCAGCAGTCCGGCATCCGAGGGCTTTTTTTCCCAACCACACAATAAGCAGATCGATGCACACGATCCCCGCGAGGTAATACCATCCCCACCAGAGAACCGGGATGATACTTGCAATGACCGCACAGAGAAGAAATCCGAAACCAAGGCAGATCGCCGGGTAGATTCCCATCCGGATAGGGAGCGTATCCGCTCCATGGGCGATATCCCCCTCTACATCCTCTGCATCCTTCCATATTTCACGCGCAAGCATCCCAAAGAATGTGATCAGTGTTACAGGGATCACCAGAATCAGGCCTTCCGTGCCTGCATACGCCCCTCCAAAGAGGAAGATGGATCCTGCCAGGTAGGAGATGACCGCATTTCCTGCTCCCGGCGTCCTCTTGAGGGCTGCAGCATACCAGACAAGGAGGATCGAGTTTATGAGAGCAATTGCTGTGCAGGTGATGTTGGTAAAAACGGAGAGGCATATCCCCGCCAGGAAGAGGAAAACTGCATAATACAACACTTCCTGCCTGGTGATTGCACCCGAAGGGATGGGGCGGTCAGGACGGTTGATACGATCGATCTCAATGTCAAAATAATCGTTGATGGCATTTCCCGCACCGGTAACGAGGAAGACTACAAGGAAGAGGATGACGAGGCCGGGGTTGGGGATGCCTGTTGCCATCAGGTACCCTATAATCCCTGCACACCCTGCAACAATGGCATTGAGGGGACGGATCACGCGAATGTACGGATGCAACGAAAAAATCCCTCTTTCCTCCTTGAGATTACTCGTTATGTACAAAGACCGTGTGAATTATATATCCACCCCAGGGATTGTAAAAATACCAGAAAAGTGAGCGGGCGTGGGGGGATTTGAACCCCCGACCTACAGCTTAGGAGGCTGCCGCCCTGTCCTGACTAGGCCACACGCCCTGCCTATACTCATTATAGAGGAGAAGGTATAAGGCTGTCGAACAGCCACACTTCCAGCAATGGATGTAATTGAGGTAAAAGAGGGAAATACCCGGTTTTTCATCCCCGTACAGGATACCTCACACCCTTTCCCCCCGAAAACAGCTCCTGTCTTTTACAATCCAAGGATGGAGATCTCACGGGACGCCACCGTTCTCCTCGTCTCTGTCCTCAAACCTTCACAGTACCTTGATGCCATGGGAGCATCCGGCATCAGGGGACTCCGGATAGCCTCGGAGTGCGGGATCCCGGTTACCATTAATGACCGAGACAGGGAGGCGGTCGCGTTGATCGGACGAAATGCCGAACTCCTGGGGATTCCTATCGAGGTTGTGCACTCGGATACAAACGTCCTCCTCTCCGGGAGGTGTTTTGAGGCGGTCGACCTCGATCCCTTCGGCTCCCCCGCGGCGTTCGTGGATTCCGGCATCCGTGGAAGCGGCAGGTACCTCTTCGTGACCGCGACAGATACCGCACCCCTGTGCGGAGCCCACAGGAATGCAGGAATTCGCCGCTATTTTGCAACTGCGATGAACAATGAATACCATGCTGAGACGGCGCTCCGGATACTTCTGGGATTCCTCGTCCGTGAAGCAGTGAAATACGACAGGGGGATAGAGCCCCTTTTCTGCTTTTCCCGGGAGCATTTTGTCAGGGTCCATACACGACTGCACAGGGGTGCTGCGGCCGCAGACCGCTCTGTCGCCCGCATGGGATATGTCATGCAATGCCCGTCATGCCCTTACCGCTCGGAGCAGAAGGCGCTCCTCCCCGAACCGGATGCCTGTCCCCGATGCAATGCAGGACTCATACCCATAGGGCCACTCTGGACAGGTCCGCTTCAGGACAATGACCTTCTCATGCAGATGGAATCGATGCTTCCCTCATATTCGCTAGGAAAGGCATCCCCGCTGCAGTATCTTATATCGATCTGCCGGCAGGAACTCGGGATCTCATACCACTATGATTACCACGTCCTTGCACGCCACTTCCGCGTTTCTCCTCCCCCGATTGATGACGTGATTCATATCTTGAACGGGCAGGGATATTCAGCCACGAGAGCCCATTACAGCGGAACGGCACTCAAGACCGATGCCCCGCTTGAGATCCTTTCTGGGGCTCTTACCAGACGAGTGTAGTCATTCGGAGAGGGTAGTGCATGAATATTGCCGATAACACCCGCTGTTCCCTCGATTCAGTCCTCACGGACGGTCACATCGCGGGATGCAGGATTGCCATAAAGAATATTCTTATTTCCGGGGAAGGCCCCTTGTAATTTTATGAAGATACTCGTAGTGATTCCTCCTGAAAATTTCAGGGATGAGGAACTTGCCGATCCGCTCTCTGCATTCCAGGCCGCAGGGATCTCAATCGATATTGCGTCGACCCGGAGGGGTGTGTGTAAAGGGATGCTCGGCGCCAGGGTTACGGCAACCCACACCCTCGAAGAGGTTGATCCCGGAGAGTATGCAGGGATCATGATAGTCGGAGGGAACGGGTCCCCAACGTATCTCTGGGACAACGAGATGCTCATCACGCTGGTGAAATATTTTCACAAGAACAGGAAGCTTGTTGCTGCCATCTGCCTCTCCCCGGTTGTTCTCGCCCATGCGGGGATCCTGAAAGGCAGGACTGCAGCCTGTTATATGAGCCCGGCATCAAAGAAAGAGATCCTCAAGGAAGGCGGATATCTCTCGGATAGCCCGGTCGTGGTGGACCGCTCCATCATCACCGCAAACGGACCGATGGCAGCAAAAGAATTTGCAGGAGAGATCATCAGGAATCTCAAGAGTTGATCGGTCCACCTGATGTGCACGTGGGGCTCCACATTTTTTTTCATTCCAGTTCTGCAACATTAAAAAGTGAATCGATATCCTGTTCAGCCTGTTCTGGCAGGGTGAAAAAATTGGGATTCTTGTGAAATGAATACGAAGCGACGAGAAAGAAGCGTCCCGGTCAGTGTTCTATGATAATAGTAAGAAGGTCACCTTCCTTCAGTTTGTGAGGAAGCCCCACCCTCTGCCCGGGATGCTTCACAGAATCACCCCACACCCTGGCATACCTGAAACGGTCCACGAAATCCCGATGGAGTTTGCGGCATACATCCTCAACCGTGCTGCCTGAGCGGATGATGAGCGGCTCCTCGAGATCTGCTGCTCCGGCCTGGGGCTTCAGGTATACCCGCATGAACCCAAGACGCTCATAGATCTCGTCCTTCATCTCCTCCATGTGATATCCCGTGTGGGCAGATATCAACAGGGGACGACTCCCGAATTCCTCAAGTACAGCTTCATCAATCGCCTTCCTCTCATCAAGGTCAACGAGATCTACCTTGTTCACCGCCACGAAGGCGGGGATATACATGCGGCTGCCGAGCATGGCATCGATGACATCTTCCTGTGTTGCATTTCCCCTGATGAGCACATCCGCATTCATCAACTTGTTCTCGGAGAGAATGGATCGGATCTCTTCAAGGTCGAGGTCGAGGATTCCGACATGGTTCATCCTCACGCCCCCGTACGCCGTCTTCTTGATGGTAATATCAGGCCTTGCCTGGTTAATCCTGATCCCGGCGTCGTACAGCTCCTTCATGAGAACACCGACATGATTGGCGTTGAAGACATCGACCAGAATCACGATCAGGTCCGCCCCCCTGACGACACCGATCACCTCCTTGCCACGCCCCTTTCCCATCGCGGCACCCGCAATTAACCCCGGGATATCCAGGATCTGGATCTTCGCTCCCTTGTGTTCGAGGGCTCCGGGAACCACGGTCAGCGTGGTGAATGCATACGCGGCGACCTCGCTCTTCGTCCCGGTGAGGGCATTTAAAAGTGTACTCTTCCCGGTTGAGGGAAACCCGACGAGGACAACCGTGGCATCACCGGACTTCTTCACCGAGTAGCCTTCGCCACCCCCACCGGCACGCATGGCCCGGGTCACGGCCTCGTCCTTGATCTTTGCGATCTTGGCCTTCACCCGGCCGATATGCTTGGCAGTCGCCTTGTTGTAGGGCGTCTTCTGGAGCTCATCCTCGAGCTCCTTGATCTGCTCTTCAAGGCCTGCCATTCGCGCTCTTATATCAATGGCCGGATTTTCAACATATAGTTGTGGGTGACCTCTTTTCCAGGTGCGATCCCGTCGGGAAAATCAAGCAAGAACGGGGATACGGAAAGGAACAACGGTCAGAATCCACGCACGGAGTGAAACGGCATCAACAATTATAAGTGCCGGGAGGTTCCATTTCATCTGGCAATTTGCTGCTATAGTGTAGTCCGGCCAATCATGCGGGCCTCTCACGCCCGCGACTGGGGTTCGAATCCCCATAGCAGCATTCTTTTCTCAGATATCCTGTTTCCTGTTGTGAAAAATAAAAATTTAGATGTTATATCTGCCTTCCAGAAACACACCTAAGTTTGTTCAATCACCGCAGTGTCGGTATTTTCCCAGTCGATATGGATATCTTTCCAGGCAATCGTCCCGCTTCCTCCATGGACCCTCGGGGGTCTTTTAATGATGAGGCGGACGGTGACAGGAGGTTTTTCCTTTCCCATGTCATCATGAGGATAGGACCAGTAAATCGTCTCATTTGTAGTTTCGACAGTATCACCAAGCTGGTTCACTTTCCCGTCAGGTGCATTCCAGCTGATGAAATAACCATAACTGGTATTCCAACTGTACACAACATCGACGGACCCTGTATAGATTGGAGTGAGCCCGATTCCGACAGTCGATGACATAAGGGGGATGTACTTTTCAGGCGAAGCCTTGATGGAAATCTCTACCGGACCCGGCGTGGTGAGTGGATTACCAACAACGGTTCCAGAGGGGGTTTGCGGTGTGACGATGGGAGTGGTGTCGACGGGTGTTACTAAAGGCAGTCCAGCAGATGGCTCTGTTGTGCAGCCGGTGAACAGAATCGCAACCAGAAGGAGCAATCCCGGCAGCAGGATGAATTTGTTCATGGAACAGTGATCTGTCATGCGACTGTAAAATCCTGTTCCTGCTCTCTACAAGGATTATTCTCATTTTTATGACCGGGTTCTTAAAAATACTAAAAAATATGCACTATACCGGCATCAATACATTTAAAGTGGATCAATGCTTTTCTAACAATGATCAACCATGGCAACAGGAAAATTTGAAGTCTATTTTGACAAAGCAGGCAAGTATCGGTTCAGACTGAAAGCATCGAATGGAGAGATCATCGCTGTTGGTGAATCCTACAGCTCGAAGTCGGCCTGCATGAACGGGATCGAGAGCGTAAAAAAGAATGCAGCAACCGCAGTGATTGAGGAAGTAAAGGAATAACTCCTTTTTTCTCAATCCCCTTTTAGGACTACCCGGCTTAATATTCTGTTTTATTATATTCGTGCAGTCTGCGGATTATCTGAAGTTAAAAACCTGATTATCACGTCTTGACTCGTGAACTCTCATGACAGTTGTGCTTTTTTCATGATACCTTCACGTGGCCCGGGAAGAAGAGCCTGCCGGTCTCGCCATCGAAGAGCATAACATCAGTGAATGGTTCCGCGTTTCCTGAATCATTGCTATTCACATACGTGATCCGGTAGTGGTCCGGGGAGATCTCCTCCCATGTCCCGGAAAATGTGGAGCCAAGCGCCTCTGCCTGGAAAGACCGGTTCTCATGGAAGGTATACCGTTCAACGTACCCCTTATTATCTGACCACTCCCACGTCCCGAGAACAGGATCTCTTCCCTCCCCCATGCATCCTGCAATCATGAGTGTGCTCACGAGGAGCATAAGGAGAAGAAATAGTATTCTCATCTTTTTTCTCATGCGTATCACATATCCCGCCGTTTATACCTCAACCCGGGAGAATTCCCATGTAAATGGTCCAGGCACGAAATCATCTCCTACGAAGATCCCCGATTCGGAATCAGCGATCACAACCATCCTGTCCCTATCAGGGTGATACCGGATATCGAGGTGCTGCTGTTCGCTCACGGATCCAATGAAGAGCCGGTCATTTTCCGATTCCCACGGGAATTCCATTGAATTGAAATGGGGTGGAGTTGTATCCGTGACTGCCAGATCATAACGACCGGTCTGGTTCTCGAGGAAGGTGAACATGATGGTAGATTTATAATCGCCAATTGTGCCCCAGAACTGCCATACTCCCAGAAACGGATTCTCTGTCGGGGTTCCTGTCTGTTGTGTGGGAGGGGCCTGTGTCTCTGTCGGGGTTCCTGTCTGCTTCAAACAGCCTGCGCTTAGTATTATCCCCCCAATCACCACGAAAATGCACAGGATCAGTCTCATTACATGCGTATCTTTTTCTGTCATTGATCATCTCTCCCTCTCTTCAAGATATATCACTCTCATTCCATCCGAGAGTATTTCGCGGGATTGTCCTCGTGCGTGGCTGAAAACCTTCCTTCACTGCCATGAAAAAAACAGACAGATGAGACGCAACACCGATGTTTTTCGCTGAGGGCATACCCCTTTCACCTCTGTACCTGGTGATACCTTGGAATAAAGGGCTTTTGACAGACCCCGGAATGAACAACACCGGGTATTCACCGACAAATAAGACAATAGGAAAATAGTCTGGAAGTGCCAAGGAAAAAACACCAATCAATCGAGGGGGCTCTGCACTGGGGTCTCGCAGGATGCCCGGTTTCGGTACTGTGACTGTATATCCTCCCAAATTATCTCCTTGATCTGTGCAGTGAGCCTCATGCTGACCTCGCCGGGATCCTCTCCTGTCTTCCTTGAAATCTCCTGGGAGAGGGCAGGTATAATGTGATCGTTGTAGGGAATCGAAAGGCCTGTGATCTTCCAGATCGCATATTCGAGTTCACTCTTGAGTGTTGGTCTCATAGGTATACCGGGCAGAGATGCTAAGTTCTCAGACAATGTCACGTTTCACCTGATATAAAATTGATCACCTGTGCAATGCCTTCTCTTCGCCATGCTTCATGGAATAGAAGCATAAATGAAAAATAAGTGTGATCGCGCGTTCCGGATAGGGAGAGCAAGAGGTAAACGGATGTCGCCAGGGTCGGTGCTACTGGTGAATACCCGAATAATTCACCATCCAATAATCACCGATACCTCTGATCTATCAAGGCCTTTTTCGTTGGTGGGGAATAATGAAAGAGTACCCCTGTTGTACACGGGGATGTCACTCTGACCGGGGTGGAATAACCGATGATGTTTATTATTGCCTCCATCACCGTGCTCCTTGCGCTTGCGTTCATGTTCACCAATGGATTCCAGGATGCAAGTGCAATCGCGGCGACATTCATCGCATCCCGCTCCGCAACCCCACGACAGGGAATCATCCTTGTGGCAGCCATGGGTCTCCTCGGAGCTCTTCTTGGAGGGAGCGCGGTTGCATTCACGATCTCCGGGCTCCTCTCGATTGAACCTGATACACAACTGGTATTCGTTCTCCTGTCGGCAGTCACTACTGCAACGATCTGGAACCTGGCCACCTGGAAATTCGGGCTTCCTTCATCCTCCACCCACAGCCTTCTGGGCGGACTGATAGGCGCGGGTATCGCTTCAGGGGGTATCGGGTGTATCTCCTGGGGAATTGAAAGCCTTATTGTCCCACCCCACGAGCTGACAGGTTTTTTCAAGGTTCTTGTCTACCTTGTGATATCAGTCATCCTCGGCCTTATCGGGGGATATGGAATGCGGGTCACCACACGCTTCATTCTCAGAAATGCAAAGAGAAGTGCGAATCAGACCATCTCACGATTCAACTGGATTGCTGCGGGAGCAATGGCATTCAGTAACGGGGCAAATGATTCACAGAAACAGATGGGGATCATCGCGCTTGTCCTCCTCTCTTCCGGACTCTCTGCATCCTTGGAAGTACCCCTCTGGACCCGAGCGGTCTGTGCACTCCTCTTATTCGCAGGAACCCTCAGCGGGGGCTGGAGAATTATGACCACTCTCGGCCGAAAAATTTTCAGGATAGAACCGATTCATTCGTTCGATTCCCAGGTCTCATCAGGTGCCATTATTGCTGCATCAACACTCGCAGGGGCACCTGTCTCATCGAGTCATGTTATCTCGATGTCGGTGATTGGGGTAGGGGCTGCTGAGAATCCCCGAAAGATACAATGGTCAGTGGGTAAAGAGATCCTTGTAGCCATGGTGCTCACGATACCCGCGACTATGATCCTCTCATTCATCCTTTCATCCCTTTTCCTCGCAAGTACAGGTGGAAAACTATGACCGAAGAGTCGCACCATCAACACAGACAGAAAAAAGGGATCTTTGATTCAATTTTTCCTGTAGAACACGATTTTGAACACATGCTCGCTGAACAGGCACGAAAGACGCTGGAGTGTGTGGAAACCCTCGTACAGTGGCTTCAGGACACCCCACTCAGTGAGCCAAACCTCCTTAGGGAACAGGAGGCAAACGTCGATGCGATGCGATATGATATGGAGGAGAAACTCCTTGTGTCCTATCCCGAAATAATTTCACGAAACTTTCAATAACCCTTGTGAGGAAATTAACGAATAAAAATATTCAGTGGATAATTTGTCAACTGGAGAGGGAGAAACATCCGGATGATATTGCTCGATTCATGCGAGTCTCACGGAGAAGGATCTACCAATTGAAAAA
>DAWU01000025.1 GCA_002506105.1 Methanolinea sp. UBA275
AAATAGTTGAGTTCTTAACTATAAATCGAGAATAATTTATTCAAGTATTGATCTGGGGGATTTGGTGATCCGGCTACTGCATGTGGATGACGATCCGGCCATCCTTGATCTGGGGAAACATTTTCTGGAACATTCCGGTGACCTGGTCATCGATACTGCGACCTCGTGTGAAACCGCCCGAACCATGCTTGGCAACCACACGTATGACGCCATCGTATCCGATTACCATATGCCGGATTGCACAGGAATTGAGTTGCTCAGGTTTGTCCGCCACCATGATGGCAGGACACCATTTCTTTTCTTTTCTGACCAGGGGAACGAGGAGGCCGTGATCGCGGCACTCACGAGCGGCGCTGATTTCTTTCTTCCCAAGGGGATCCTTATCAGGTCGCAGTTCATCCAGCTCGAACATGCTATCCGGGAATCGGTGATGAGGAGGCGTGCCGAGCAGGAGTGCGAGAAGATCTCTTCTGTGCTCCGGATCAGGGAAGCAGCCGTCCGGTCTTCTCTCTGTCCCCTTGCCCTCTGTGACACTGAGGGGAGGATCCAGTATGCAAACCCGGCGAGCCTCAAGGTCTGGGGATATCACGATGAGACTGAGGTTGTCGGCAAGTATGCTTCCGAATTCGTGGTATCGCCGGAGATCCCTCCTTCTGCAATTCCCGACCTCCTCCGGCAGAAGACCTGGATGGGCCAGGCAACGGCACGAAGAAAGGATGGAACAACGTTCGATGCCCGGGTGTACGTGAACACCATGGCCGATGAATCCGGCGCCCCTCTCGGATTCGTTGCATCCTTCACCGATCTATCCCGGCAGGAACGTGCCCGGGGACAGTTGGAATCCTATATACGCGATATCAGGTTTGTCTCCGAAAAGGCGAATGAATTGGCCGATTTGGGACTGGATACCGATGTCTCCGGGTTCATTGCGGACGTCCTCTATGATCTCGTCCCTCAAAAATCTCTTGTGATCTTCAGTTCGGTCCATGCCGATTCGGTGGTGAGGGTGGAGGCCGCCCGCAGTACGGATGCAATCCTTACGGAGGTCGAGCAGGTGATAGGCCGGCCGATTACAGGCCTTACCCTCCAGTCGACCTCCCAGGGGCTCTCGTCAATGCTACCGAGGACATTTATTGAGATCGACGGAGGTATCGAGGCCATCACGTTCGGACAACTGTCGCCGGAACTATGCCGGAAACTCCGGGAATTCCCCCTATCAGGAAGGATTATCGGGAGCGGATTTTCATGGGGGGGAAGGTCAATGGTATCACGGTCATCATCCTTCCCCCAGGATTTTTTCCCGAGAATCTCGACGTGCTCGACCTTTTCATCCGGCACTGTTCGGCAGTCCTCCACCGGAGGCAGGCTGAGAGACTGCTCAGGGGTGTCCCTGATCTCCCGGACCCATAGGAGGCCTGTCGCGGTTCCACCTTCGTGAAATACGGAATCGTGGAAGTAGGGATAAGACCATGGAGTACAGAATCGCCGATGTTCCGGCGACAGCATTGGTTACGCTCTATTGTCATGCGCTGGAATCCCAATCGGAGGATCCAGTCCTGGATGACCCGAAAGCCGTTGAAATTACGACCGAACTGAACAGAATCCTCTCCCAGTCGAAAAACCATCTTGACAGGATGCTCGTATCCGGCAAAATCGACCGGAACCTTGTCATCCACATCGCACTCCGGGCACGACACTACGACGAGTATGCAGGGGAATTCCTTGCCCGGCACCCGGGCGGGGTGATCGTGAATATCGGGTGCGGGCTTGATTCTCGGTTCCTCCGGATCGATAATGGATCTGTGATCTTCTACGATCTTGATCTCCCTGAGATGATTGATCTGAAGAAGCGGTTCTTTTGAGAGACAGGACGGTATCATTTCATTGCATCCTCTGTGCTGGCCTTTCACTGGATGGAAATGTTCTCCGGGCTTGAGGGGCCGTTTCTCTTCATGGCCGAAGGGGTATTCATGTACCTGGAAGCGGACAGCGTCCGGTCCCTTGTCCTGCAGCTCCGGAACACGTTTCCAGGCTCCGGGTTCATCTGCGAGGTGGTACACTCGTTCTGGCTGAAAAAACCCCAAAAAGCACTCCTTGACTGGAAAATGCAGACAAGGGGGCCGCTTGGCAGGGAGGCGGTGTTCCGGTCAGGCCTCTGGGATAGCCGGGAGATGGAAGCGTGGCATCCGGGGATCAGGCTCCTTGGTGAATGGAGCTATCTCTATTCAGATGAAGAGAAACTTGGATGGCTGCGGGCATTCCGGCATATCGGGTGGATCCGGAAGACCCAGTGGACGGTCCATTACCTGCTGGGGTGACCGGGCGCGATAGTTCGCAGTACATAAAATCCGTGGAAACGTATCAGATGCCCGAAACATCCCTCTTTTCGAGGAATGATCCATTGGTATTGTATCGATGAACTGGTTGGTGATGCCATATGCTTCAGAAGGATTAATAATCGGGAGGATAACCCCTCCCTCAAAGAGTAAGCCTACCTTCCTCTCTTAAACGGTGTTGCATGAAACGATTCCAGCCAGCCATTATCCTTGTCCTGATCGCAGCCGCAATGCTGGGAGCAGGCTGCATCTCGCAAGAAACGAAAACCGACACACTATCCGGGGCTGATGCCTTCTTCCTTAGGGGTGAGGTGGAGTTCCAGAAGCAGAACCTCCATGCCGCTGCCGAACTCTTCACCCAAGCTCAAGAGGCGTACATGGCCTCCGGGAACATCTCTGCCTCCCTGCATGCCCGGGACCGTGCCACCGTCGCACGGTGCCTGGTGCTCCAGTATCCCTTTAACCGTTCGCAGATCGAGGCGATTATCAATGAACAGTTCCCCACCATATCCGCTGACCGGAAGGCCACCTGGCTCACTCCCGTCAACAGCATGAGTATCCAGAGCGATGGAGAAACCTGGTACATGGATCGGACGGTAAGCAATATCCTGTATCACAATATGGACCTCATGCGGGAGAGTACAAGGATGAAAGGTGATACCCCCTTCTATGACCAGATGGCGCCCTATGCCTTTGCACCTGCAATGCCGGAAAAGGGCATTAACCGAGATCCGGTAACCTGGGAAGGCACCGAGACCCTCACTATCCCCCGAGAAAAGCTTCCGAAGACCGGGACCTTCCGCGTCTGGTTACCCCTGCCCGTTGAAACCGATTCGCAGAAGAATGTCACCATCCTCTCCCTCGAGCCGGCCCGGTATCTCACGTCGACGACCGGCACCAATGCTGACATAGGGATTGCCTATTTCGAGGTACCGCTTGATCAGGTATCCGGCAGCCATCTTAACATCACTGCGAAGTTCCGCTTTACCCAGTACGAGCAGCGGTATGTGATCGATCCGGAGAAGGTCGGGACGTATACTACGAGCGATCCTGAATACATCAGGTATACTGCAGCGAGCAGAAATATCGCGCTCACCCCGGGGCTGAAAATGGAAGCGGAAAAGATTGTCGGGAACGAGACCAACCCCTACCGGAAGGCTCAGAAGATCTACTGGCATGTCATCGGAATGCCGTACAGCTCCCTATCGTACGCGAGGTTGCTTGCACACGACAGCAGCACCCAGCCAATATCCGAATATGTCCGCACCACTGGCTGGGGTGACTGCGGAGCGCAGAGCGCGTACTTCGCAGCCCTCTGCCGGGCTTCCGGCATCCCAGCCCGTGCCATCGGCGGCTGGCAGATGATCCCCGGCTACGGGGGCGGGCATTTCTGGTCCGAGTATTACCTTCCCATGTATGGGTGGATACCGAACGATGTCACGATTGCTGAGGGGGCGGATTGGTCCTTCAACGCAACCGATGCCGACCGGCAGCGCTATAAGGCATACTATGGGGAAAACCTCGACCCGTACCGGTACATCATCCAGAAGGATGTCGATATCCCGCTGGTACCAGAGAACACTGATGTGACGACACAGGACTTTACCTTCCAGAGTGCGAGGGCGATCTGCGATACCTGCACTACAGATCCAATCTTATGGCTACCCGAGTACGAACACGTCGCGATTGTCATGGTCGGAGGGCCTGGAGATTAATTTTTTGGGTATAGTGTCATTGTTACCACCAATCTCACTTATAAATCACGACGAAGAATTAAGAAAAATCCAATGACTAAAATTTGGGGGAAAAAAGTACGAGTTGTCGGTCTTACTTCTCATATGCGATTGACCCCGCCGCCCCCGAAGGGCGCCCCGGCGGCGAATCAAAAACTATTCACATTGACCTTGAAAACGAAATTATCATCTGATATTCATAAAACAACATGGAAACTCGCTTCAATATATCGCGATTATATTCTCTGTTTGACAAAAAGGTCGGTGGCTAGATTGTCACTATACCCATTTTTTTTAAGAATAAGGTTGATTGTAAGGGTTTTCAGAAACCGGAATACTCCGGTGACTGGGATGATCCCTGTCTTTTTGCGTGCTGACATGCCGGCAGCACTGTCCTGGAAGATGGCGATAACCTACTCATTCTCACGAACCAGACACTCTCTGACCAGGTTCACTAGATATTCGTCTTAGAACCCTCTCCGGAAAATCCCGGTTGACCTGAACGGGAGAAATGGTGTCCGTTTTCGTCCCTGTTCTCCTCTCTTCAGTCAACTCAACATGCATTCTGAAGGCAATCGGGGGACCCATCCGATAGATTCTCTGCGGAATGGGAATTATCGGGAAGACCGCCCTCACACGACCCGGACTGCCGCCCCGCTGTTCCGGCTGGACGTGATGAGTGTTGCGCCCCCGGAGGACTCATCCATGAACTTTTGGGCTGCCTGCTCGATCCCCGTCATCCCGGTATCGCCAATTGCGTACACGGTGGGGCCGAAAGACGAGAGGCCGGCTCCGGCAGCCCCAGACTCCCGGAGCACGTCAAGGAGTCCTGTCACCTGCGGGGGCTGGAGACCCAGTTCCACCTTCTTGAACCCGAGCCGCTGGACCGCGTTGATAGACGAGCCGAAGAGATCGAGATCACGGGATGCGATCCCCGGCAGCATCCGCATGAGCACCTCATGGCAGAGTTCCCGCACCTCTTCGAGCGGGACCGGGCAGTGAGCACGGAAGATATCCGTCTCGATCTTCCCGCTCGCCCCGGCAGGAACTTCCGGGATTGCGAGGAGGATTCGCCAGTCCGACGGAAAATCATGGCGGGCGATTACGGGCGGGGGGCTGATCCCCTGCGAGGCAGCGGACGGGCGGAAATCCGACTTTTCCCCGCCGGGACCAAACCGGTGCCCACCGTCAACGAGGAATCCCCCATACTCGAAGGCAGCCGTGCCGATTCCCGACGTCCCGCCACGGCCGACGAGCCGGGCAAGTTCCTTCACCGGCAGGGTGCGACCGTGGAGTTCGCTCAGTGCCCGGGCGACGGCGAGGCCGAGCTGCGAGCCGCTCCCGAGCCCTGCATGGGACGGGTACGATTTGCGGATAGTGATCGCTACGCTTCCCCCCGACCCGAGTTTCTGCAGCACATCCTGTGCAATGTTACGGATCCGATCACGGAGGGCAGGATCGCCGCCGTTGACGGACAGGGTGGGAGAGAACTCGGCTTCCAGAAGGATGCCGGGTTCATCAAGTGTGATGCCAATGCCGCCATCGACCCGGCCGGAACCGCCGTGCATGTCGATCAGGGTTACATGGACCCGCGATGGCGTCCGGACGATGACCCGGCGTGTATCGAGGAAGCGGTTGTAGGGAAACTGCTCCTCGATAAAGATGAGCGGCTTTTCGGCGTGGATGATCCGGTATTGCCGCGAGAGGATAGGCTCGTTTCTGCAAATCCCAAAGATCCTGCCCATCTCATCGGTAGCAGGTTTCACACGTGCAGAGAAGATCTCCCTCCGGGCTTCGATGTGATGCTGCGAGATGATCCTCCCGATGGGGATATCGGCCTTCATGAGGTCGTCCTTAAAGGCCGGCGAGAGCCGGTTGATCGGGGTATGGGATATGGCATAGATCAGCACTTCGCCGCTCTCTTCGATTCCTATCTCCACGATCCGGAAGTTGACCAAATCTCCTTCCGCAATATCCAGTGTCTCCGCAGTCTCCCTTCCGGCAGGGATGACCTTCTGGACAAGGGTCCTGATCACCACGTTCTTCCCGGTGATCGATTCGAGGATCTGGGTGACGGATCCGTCGGTGCCAAGCAGAAATTTCTGGACCGGCGAGATCCTTCCAACCTGCACCTCAAGATCCCGGATTGCCTTTGCAATATCCATCAAGACACCCTTCTCACAGGGATGATATGAATGCTGCGATACGAATGCCGATGTGGGAGCCTCATGAATCATGGTTGGATGAGTGCCGGCAACTATTTTCAATGAGGTCCTTGTCCCAGGTGTTTTGAAAGATATCTGGGTGATTTTATCCCGTTCATTCAAGTGAGAAGAACGTTGTCTCTTTCTTCTTAGGGGAGTCGGAACGCCCTGCTTGGGATTTGGGAAGGAAAGGGGACCGGGGGTTATCTTGGTGTTCCGCGAAGGGGAGAAGAGTGGAGTTCTCCAGGTGCAATTCTCACCTGTGACCGCACAGGGATATCACGAACCCTGAAAAATCCCTTATAATCTGTATCCATTCTCGAAAGATCGGGCATCTTCACCAGATGGTTCAAAAATCTTACCAGAGTCTTCCGAAGGTAATTCCCTATGTTGCTTGTGAACATCCCGAGCAGGAAGCCTCATATGAGGAGCTCCACGATCTCCTCGGGCACGATAAGATCAAAGATCCCATGAATCTCGGCCCGGGCATCGTCAAACCATCTCAATACGTGGTCACCTGAATCAAACCCTGTCGGTCTCTCCGTGTGAAGGGAAAAAATGAGGGTCCACCCCGGTGTCCCGGGCCTGTCATGGATGGACCGGATAGATCCTACAGTACCAGCGATATTCGCGCTGACGAGCACGATTTCATTCCGTGCGGTGTCGACCGAACAAGTACATTGTCCGGAGAGGATATGTTCGAGATCTTCGGTCCCGGGCAGGGCTATCCCAAGAGGAACAGGGAAGAGGTCGGTATACCTGAGCATGCATCCGGTGATGTGAGAAACGTTCCCTGCACAGGCGATCATATCCCGAATTCCTTCCCTAATATGCGGCCAGCCCGGGTAAGGCCGGGGGAATGTCAGGGAGAGTGATTCTGCACCGGATCCCAGCGAACACTGGCAGAACACTTCCTCGACCGGTGACCGGGAAAAGGAATGGGGCGGCGGATGATCCATGCAGAGAACAGTATCAGGAGGATCATTCTTCTATCTTTGCTGCCTGTGAGTCGGTTGGTCGTGCCGGGACTGTGAAGGGTGTGCGGATAAAACCACGCATTCTCCGGGATGACATGTATGGATACTTACGATGATGGCCATGAGATCGGTCGGAATCACCCTGAGAAGCTATTGATGGGGACAGGTAATCTCTATTCAATGAGAATATCGTCGCGTGAAAGTCCGGCTTGCTTCAGGATCTCATGAAGTGTACCTTGTGGAAGATCGCCGGGATGAAGGGGGATGGTGACCTGGCGCCCTGTCTCTTCATTCCTGAAAATCTGGTGGCTGCCTTTTGTCCTGGCCAGCACGAAACCTTTCCTTTCGAGGATTGAAACCACTTTTCTGGAAGTGAGTGGTGGGATCTTAGGCATGAGCCAGGATTGTCAGGGTATATTCGAAAAGACCATCCTGGTCGGGGATTTCTTCCCCTTTCTCGGTAAGAGTCTCAATATACAATTCGACTGCTTCCTGTGCCATCCGGATCGCATCATCGAGTGTCTTTCCATATGTCACGCATCCTGGAAGTATCGGAACAGTCACTGTGTATCCTCCCTCAGGTTCTTGCCGAAGGAAGATTTTATATCGGCGTTCTGGCATGGGTGTCCTCGCAGTATAGTTCACGGAGCAGGACCTGGTACTTGTGGGCTACTCTTGAGTAGTAGGTTCTCGTCACCTCTATTTAAGATGTGATGCGACAGGTACCCGACCCTACAGTATCCCGCAATGTTCTTTGGAAAACCACGAGGGTGAGCCTGACGATTTAAGCTGTGGTGCCTGGGGAAGGATAGGGGGAGATGGACATGAATATGGTATGGCAAAAATCAAGGAGTTGCCAGTTGGAGATTGTTACTTCTCTCTTTGCTGCCTGCGTGCCGGCATCCAGGAGACCGGGGATCCGGATGATGAGAAAACGCGGGATGAATAACGGTATTCTTTATTGGTTCACGCGGCACACGCCATGATTGTTTTCCATGATCTCGCATCTTACCACGACCGGGTATAAGGAATCGCTCCCCGGCATCCGGCAGAAGACCCTTGTCTATGGGGATCACACGCTCATGGTCGAATTCCGGCTGGACAAAGATTCAGATCTCCCTAAGCACACCCACCCTTATGAGCAGACAGGAGATCTCGTGTCCGGGCACATCACGCTCCGGATCGATGCCGAGGAATCGGAGATCCGGCCGGGCGACAGCTGGACTATTGCCGGAAATGCCGAGCATTCCGCAAAAATCCACCAGGACTCGGTGGCAGTCGAGGTCTTTTCCCCGTCCGGAAAGAGTACCTGCCGTGAACCTTTTTTTCTGAATAAAAATGGCCTTATTATTCTTATATTAAAAGATTCTCCATTCAAATTAAAACTGAACTCACGGAGAAAGTATTTAACAATTAAAATAGAACACTCAAAAAATTATGGAGTATCAGTATCATGAACACACACCGTACGTTTAAGAGAAAATGCCCTCCTCTAGATGGGCGTCGGATCACTCGATCACGGAATGGCTCCTGGCCATACATTCTGTTTCTTTTCGCAATCCTCGTCCTGGTGGGAACTACCCAGGCTCTCTTTTCGGAACCTGTGACCCAGAAAGACCTGGAATGCATGCGCTTTGTGACTCCAGACTTCCAGTTGCTTCCCGGCTCCTCGTTGACCTGGGCAGAACAGGCTGCAATCGAGGAGTGGATGTTTTCCGGCCATCTGAAGGCGCTGATCCCTCGGGGTGACGGGTACGAGGTCACGATCCGCCATGACAACGGGACGCTTGAAACGAGGTATTTCTCAGAGTTCTCCAACGGGCAGCCATTCTGTCCTGAGAATCCAGGGTGCATGGAATGGGCATATGCATTCGACGAGGAAGAGGTTGAAAAAGCCAAACAGTACTATGGCCAGGAAATATCATATCTGAACCTTATCAAGGCTGTAGCCCCTGATGAGTATGCGTCCATGGATTACAATGTCCGTGCCAAAACATCATACCTGAATATCATGTGGCCTGAAGATCCTGAACAATTCGTCATTCCCTGGATCATCGGATTCGGTCGTTGCGAATCTGGTATGTACTACCAATCGGCAGAGGTCGGGTCCCTGTTTCCTGATCTGAGCAGCGAGCCGTTAGGAAAGACTTCCCGCGAAGGCTCCGGCTGGGAGATCGTAGTCACGGTCCAGGAGCCGAAGGACCAGTATGGGAATGAATACTCCTCCATGCTGGATTTCTATAGAGTGCAGTATCCCGAAGTGTATGCCTCGCTGTCATCATCGGAGCGGCGGGAACTCGAGTCGCAGCCTCCCCGGGTGGGAGACGTCAGTATCAGGACCACGCCTGACAGGGAGCAGCAGGAGATCCTCCGGACAATCTGGGGGACCGATCTTACGAACGAGGAATATTTTACCCTCCTCTGGCCCGATCTCTGGGATGCCCTCCCGGAATGGATGAGCGAACCCCCGTGGGCTGATAACCTATATCGGTGGCTGGAGCCCGGTCCAGATAATCATTACTCGGTCCGGAACGATTACATCCTCCCCGAGGACCGCCTCCCTCCCTCATCCAACCTCCCTGGAAAGCAGGTCGCTGTTCCCGCTAAAGAAACCAAGGAGGAGATAGGGGATGTACGCCTCAACCTGTTGACACTGAAGACTCCGAACAGGCGCATTTCACCAGATTCGCGACGCACAAAGCCTTCAATACCGGTTCTCTCCAGTCTCAGGACCGGGACTGAATCAACCGGTTTTACCGTGAAGGAGATTCGGGAAGAACAATCCGTGAAGGAATCACTGTCACAGATGTCAGAGCGGTTCACCGTCAATACCCCGGCGAAATCTGCATCGCTTAAGGCATCCGTCGCCCGGACATGTGCTTCCTGTGGTGTGAGGAGATAACGACCGGTTCCTGGAAGGGATACTCATACTGGCTTGGGAGGATCGCAATCCTCTCTTTTTGGAAGACCCTGATCATCTCGCCCGTTCCCCGTGCGACAAGAAAGGCAAGCCATTGCAAAATTTTAATACACTTTCATAATATAATCCAGTGCTCATGGAAATGAAGATCCCCGGGATATTCTTTCTCCTCATTCTGATATCTCTCTCATTCTCGGGCTGTGTCCAACCGGGTTCTCCTCCCGATATATACAATAACTCTCTTTCCGAAGCGCACACGAATCCCGGCATGTTCGATTCGACCTATTATGGAATTTCTTTCCGATATCCCGAAGCATGGAACTTAACAATAGAGGATACACATGACAAAGTTGACAGGATGCGGGAATCGGAAGATGTGAACAGCATCAGGATCAATTATACCAACGCAACCACCAGATTCTCTTTCTTTATAAGTTGCTCAAGAGTTGATCTCGATCCCCGTAATTATCCGGAAAATTTCACCGGAAGCGAGGACTGCGGTTGTGGCTGGGCCGATGACCGGTTCAACCTCACCGTCAGTGAAGCGTATAATCCTGTGACAATCGATGGAGGAAAGGCACTGAGGACCATATTCGTCATTCATGATCCGGACATTGAGACCGTCGAAACCTATTATGATATATGCAGGGCGTATAAATCCGGAAAAAGTATGAATTACAGAATTTTTTGGAGCACTCCTTCCGGGAGATTCTATGATTACAAGCCTGTGGTGCAGGAGATTCTCGATAGCATGAGGATTTACGAACCTTCATGAGAAGATATGATATTTTCAGGCTCCCTGCAAATCCTCCACCGGACGCTACGAAAAGACATGGTTAGAAGGGCAGCGTACCTCAATTGATTTGAGGAATGCATTCTGTAGTATCCCGAATTAATTTTACATAGATTAACCTTCCGCATTCATCCACCTCTGGGCGTATCCCAGGATCCGTTCAGGGGGTAATCTGTACCAGAAAACATGAGCAGGTTCATCGTAATCGAGACTGCTATGTGGCTTGATCTCATTGTGCCAGTGTACTACCCTGACTTCGCCACTTTTAAGTAGC
>DAWU01000057.1 GCA_002506105.1 Methanolinea sp. UBA275
TCGACTGAAGAACAAGTAACTTGATTATCAGGATATCATCGAAGTGCGGTCGTCCTCCTTGGTCAGTCAAGTTGGAATACAAATCTCCAAGAAGCGGCCGAAACTTTTCCCACTTGATTAACGTATCAAACTCGGCTACTTTGTCCCCAAGCTCGCTTACTTTTCGATACCGTTCCTGTAATGCAAAATCAAGGAGACTTTCCATGAATTCCGTAGTCGATACTAAGATAAAGTACTATCGGTGTTTTTCGAAATCCTCTTGTGATATGCATCGTGGTTCTTATCCCGGCAGGGGCAGTCTCCACCGAACTTGGAAAGAAATATCCGATCATTTCGTACAACAGCGGCAGGAGTACTAGCGGATCCTCTTCGACAATTATTGTGAGCCCTCCAAGAGCGGATTTCACGTTTACCCAGAACGGAAATACCGTCACATTCATCGACACTTCGAGGGGAAATCCAACGACATGGTACTGGTCGTTTGGGGATAAAAAAACCTCGAGAGTTCAGAACCCCAGCCATTCCTATACAAAAAGAGGGGCCTGCATAGTCACATTCACGGCAGGCAATAGCGCTGGAAGTTCCAGCACGTCGGCGACGATCGTAATCGGCTCTCCTCCCTTGGCAAAATTCACCTATACTCAGAATGGGAAGACCGTCGCATTCAAGGACGCTTCAACGAAAAATCCCATGAACTGGTTCTGGTCATTTGGGGACGGGACGACCTCGACAGCACAGAATCCCAGCCATTCCTATGCGGAAGTTGGAACATACACTGTCACGCTCACCGCCAGCAACAGCGCCGGAAGTTCGACCACGTCATCCCCGATTACTATTGGTTCTCCTCCTGTTGCGAGTTTTACCTATATCCAGAATGGAAAGTCAGTATCATTCAAGGATACCTCGACAGGAAATCCAACGACGTGGTACTGGAATTTCGGCGATAGAAAAACTTCACGCGTTCAGAATCCCGGCCATTATTACTCGAAAAAGGGGACCTATATCGTCACATTAAAGGCTGGCAACAGTGCCGGAAGCACGAGTACTTCAACAGCGGTAATAGTGATTCCTTAACGACCAACGTGGGGATGTGATCCAATGCAGATACCCTCCGTCCATCGTCTATAAAATATGGTAATTATGCTGGCAAAAGAGAGAAAAGAGCAGGAAAACCCATCCTGATGGCATCATCGAATAACGTTGATGCTCATCAGTTCAATTCAGCCTTTTTTCACTCCCCACACATCGCTTCTTTATTCTCCTCTGAATCCGACCAGGACATGGCGATCTCGCGGGCCGTCGAACTCGCAGAAATACATGGCCTGCCATGTGCCCAGTGCCAGATGTCCGTCAATGACCGGCACCATGAGAGAGAAACCCACGAGGGATGCCTTGAGGTGGGCATCGGAGTTCCCTTCGGCATGACGATACTCGCCTGTCACCGGCACCAGCCGTGCCAAACCGGAGAGTATGTCCCGGGCGACATCCGGATCAGCATTTTCGTTGATGGTCAGGCCGGCGGTTGTATGCGGCATGTACATGTGGCAGGTGCCGTTTTTCATCCCTGTTTTCGATAATTCGGACGCAATCCTGGTCGTGATATCCACGAGCTGAGTTCTTGAACCGGTCGAAACATCAATCCTTTTCCAATTCATTGCATCACTTTGGCCTTCCTCTCCTGTTCTTGAGATTCCCGGGATACGGGATTCTACCCATTTTTCAATGCAACAATATCTTTGACGCCAACAAGTTTCCAGACCATCGATCGTTCCTCCCTGGCGATGGCATCAGTTGGTTCATCTGGGGAGTGCCCCAGTGCACTCAATACCCTGGGCGAAAGGCTCTTGCGTGTGATCATGTCAACGAAGAGTCTCCGGACACGCTCCTTCTGCGAGGACTCCTTCACCTCCTCCAGGAGTCCCTGGAGGCTGACGAACGTAAACGCGGAGAGGTCAGGGGTATATTCCTCTATCTCGACAGATACCCGTGGGTTGCTCCTGAAATATTCCATCTTCCTGCCATATTTCGTCGAGAGAAAATAGAGATGTTTTCCATCAAACACGTACATGAAAGGGGCCACGTATGGCTGCTCACAAGCCCCGAATGCTATCCGGGACACATGCTGACGGCTGATGAGCGCATCATACTCTTCTTTCTTCATCCTGGGAATTTTCACCGGGTCTTTCATCTCACACGTTCTCCTTGTGGATCCTTCCATATATGCGTATAAGAATCTTCAGGTCCCGACAGGATTGATAACCAGCCTGCAGCAATAGAGGGATGAGCGCGTTTCCCATGGGCTGACAATTTCTTCTATCAAGAAATCGTCATCAGTTTTTCACCCGGGCTGTGATCCATTCACCGTCCGACCCCCCTTTTGTTGCAGGAGAATAGAGTCAGAGGAATCACCTGACTGTTGCGATTCAACCGGTGAAGTGCAGACAGGGATTTTTTCCCAAGAAAATGGCAAATTGTGGTATCTCCAGCACCCGGTGACAGGTATCTCCCAAAGAATACCATGTCAACATTTATCCCGCACTACGCCCCATCCAATCGGCATTATGGTAACCGGGAGATCGGACATCTGTAATCTCCCAATTCACTAGATAGAAGACAGAAACGCCATGATCGAGCAATACTTCCCGGCAACGTGTGCATCCCGCAAAAGCCGCCAGCGATACCTTCAGAGAGGTACTTGCTCATGACCGGATCAGGCGATTTTAAGGCTGACTGCCTCCCTCACCGTCAGGAAACGGCCGGCGTTGCGCTTCTCAGGGGAGATCCCAAGAGGGCGATCATCCGCCTTTCGCTCCCGATGATCGCGGCCATGCTCCTCCAGTCATCCTATAACGTGGTCAACGCCATCTGGGTCGCAGGGCTGGGATCCGATGCCATCGCTGCGATCGGATTCATCACCCCGATCTTCATGATCCTCATGGGTCTCGGGGTAGGCATCGGTGCCGGTGTCACCTCGTCGATCTCCCGGAGGATCGGGGCGTGCGATCGGAGAGGCGCGAATAATGCCGCGATCCATGCCCTTCTGCTGTCATGCGGTCTCGGACTGATTCTCACCATCCCGCTCATCATACTGGCAGAGCCGATCGCACTCCTCTTCGGAGCGGGTCCGACCGCACCGCTCGCTGCCGAGTTCGCCCGGATCATCTTCAGCGGGATCGTGCTCCTCTTCTTTGTCAATATCGGCTATTCCATCCTCCGCGCCGAGGGGGACGCGAAGCGTGCCATGTACGCGATGGTCGCATCAGCACTCCTGAATATTGTTCTCGATCCGATCCTGATCTACTGGGCCGGGCTCGGGATTGCCGGGGCTGGATGGGGTGTGGTAATATCGATTGGCATGGTCACCATGGTGTTGTGCTACTGGTTCTTCGTAAAACATGATACCTATATCACGCTCCATAGGGCGGATTTCTCGTGGGATCGCTCCCTCATCGGGGACATGCTCGGCGTTGGATTGCCTGCATCCCTCGAGTTTGTCCTGATGTCAGTGCTGTCAATCATCATCAACTGGATGCTTGTCATCACAGCCGGCACAGATGCGGTTGCTGCATACACCGCAGGATGGCGGATTGTCATGTTTGCAATCATCCCGGTGGCTGCAATCGGCACCTCGGTGATCGCGGTTGCCGGTGCGTCCTACGGTGCACGGCAGTATGAGAAAATACTCATTGCACACCGGTTTTCAGTTGCTCTGGGGGTAGGGGTTGGCCTTCTCCTGAGTGGTACCATTTATGTTTTCGCCCACCCGATTGCATGGATCTTTGCGTATTCTCCAGAGAGTGCACATCTCGCGCCGACGATCGCGTCGTTCCTCGCAACCATGTGCTTCTTCCTGCCGTTCGTTGCGCTAGGGCTCCTCTCGGGATCAATCTTCCAGGGGACGGGAAAGGGGTTCTACTCCCTAGTGACGAGCATATTCCGGACCCTGGTCTTCTGTGCCGTCTTTGCCTACCTGTTTGCGTTCACGCTCGGTCTCGGCGAGGCCGGAGTCTGGTGGGGGATCGTCGCCGGCGACACGCTCGGAGGAATCGTCGCGTATATCTGGGCTCATTATTACCTGAAGCGGCTCATCGAGATCAATAAAGAATAGCCGATTGACAGAGATGGAATCAATTCATAAAGGAGCATTCAACGGAGCACTGAGTGACCTGTGTTGATGCACGCTCATCAAGACCAGACGCCATTCCCCCAATTGAATCTCAACGAGGATACCTTCATATCTCCTGTCGGCTTACCTTCCTGATCAGTATCCTATGACGGATCCAGCCCTCTGGCTCCCTTTGATCATCCTTGTTGCCAGGATAGTCGAGACCAGTCTCGAGACGATCCGCACCATCTACATCAACCGGGGGCACACCAATCTCGCGGCAGGAATCGGGGTTATCAAGGTGGCCATATGGCTGCTCTCGACAGGGCTTGTTCTCACCAACCTGCAGAACCTCTGGGGTGTCATCGCGTACATTGCAGGATATGCGATCGGGACGGTGATAGGGATGCGACTGGAGGAAAAGATCAGCATTGGGAGCGTCGTGGTCAGGGTATTTGTCCCGGGTGATCCCCTCCCATTGATGAACAGGTTCGGGGATATGGGATACGGCATTACAAGGCTCGATGGAACAGGGTACCTCTCATCGGCGGTTGCGCTCCTCTTCATGGTGGTCCCCCGGGCACAATTGAAAGAACTTCTGGGGATATTACGAAACGAATATCCCCACCTGCTCTATACGGTGGAAGATATCCGGAAGGGAAGTGAGGAGAGCAGGATCTTCCATGGCAGGAAGAAACCTCTCTGGATGCGGTTTTTCGGCATGTAAGGCGAGGTGTCGCATCTGATCTGGGGTGACACTGCAGGTTTAAGTCCCTGGGACCTATCGAATATTCATAAAAAATGTCATGAATCTCATCGAGAAACCATGCATACGGAATGAACATAACGGAACTATTTTCATATAAAAAAGGGTATAGTGTCATTGTTACCACCAA
>DAWU01000005.1 GCA_002506105.1 Methanolinea sp. UBA275
ATCTGTGTATCCGGTTATGAGAAATAATTAGGGCATAGACCTTCCGGATGAGCTTCGCTAACATCCTCGCCCCATACCGGAATCGTCGGTACGCTTCGCCTATTACTGTAGATTCCTCATCGGTTACCGGTTTCTTCGGTCGACCCATTGCCTCTCCGATGTTCGGAATCACTCCGGTTTCACGATACTGCTTCCAGAGTTGATCCACTCGTCTCCTCGTTATTTGCTGGATCTTCGCTATTACCCCGGAGGATTCTTTCTTTTCCTTCTGACGGATTATCCATCGTATCTTCTTCTTGGTCAACTTCATCGTTGATCTTGTCTTCGGCTCAACTTCGGTTATAGGAAATACTTTCGGGACTGTACAGAGACTCATATGAAGAAGGGATGATAATTGAGTCTGATCCTTAAAAAAAGATAGTATGGTCTTGACTTTGCCGATGCTCATGCAGGGGCAGGGCTCTCATTGCACCGGGAGATCAGCGTTTCGCACTCCCGAGCACAATTCCATTTTCAATCGTGTAATAACCTTTGGAATGTGTGACCTGGTACGAACGAAGTCCCGCTGCCTCAGCTTCATCGACCTGTTTTCTCATGTTCTTCTGTTCTTCCGCGGAATGGTGGTGCACCATATTCTTGAACCGGTTTTCAGGCATTTTCAGCCCGCGCACATAGTTATCCTTCGCATCATAGCCCGCCTCTTCAGCGGTATGCTTTCTTGGGTCGAAATCTCCCATGGTTCAACATAATGCCTCATAGAATATAATCATCTCGAATCCGGATGTAATTATTCGGATAGCAAAACTACAATGACTGAAAGGTAACCAGGATTAAAATCGGACAGTTATTCTTTCTTTTCTTTCAAAGGGATAAGACCAGAATTGGCGCATATCCCAGACATATCTTTTTCGAATATCAAAGGGCACCTGAAAAAACGGACATTATCACAAGAATGTGAGAAGAATGATTGATGCGAGGGATGGGATTTGAACCCAAGAACTCCTTCGAGACCAGCCCCTCAAGCTGGCGCCTTTGACCTGGCTCGGCAACCCTCGCACGTGCCATACTAGATGGATGCCGCTTCGAAATAAGGTTATCCATGTTTGGAAATTATGGCAGACTTTCCCGGGATTCCTTTCAGGGTGAAGCCCTCTAATGGGCAGTATTGAACAGAATTGACCAGCGATGTATATTAATACCCAGATCAAACATCTCAATCATGTGGTCTGAGATAATCGGAGAATTTTCTGATTCCCCGTCACAGACCCGTGTGGTAAAATTCCTTCTCGAGAACGGATTCGGTGTGAATAAAGACGGAAGGATCACCTGCAACGAGATTGAGATCCCTGCTACACAGGTTGCAAAATCTCTTGGCACTGACAGGAGAGTAGTGGACACCACTGCCCAGCGCATCCTCTCCCTCCCGCTCCACAGGGATATATTCACCCACATGAGGGCAGCTCCCGATCTCTCACGGGTTGCCGAACACCTTGATCTCTCGGTGATGACCATTCTTCCGAAAGATGCGAGTGAAAAAGGAATTGTGAGCGCTGCAGTGAAAGTGATTGCGGAAGCTGGGGTTACCATACGCCAGATCTACGTGACCGATCCGCAACTTTCTGAAGAACCCAGGCTCGTGGTGATCGTCGATGGGGAATTCCCTGCTTCGGTTATCGAAGGCCTCCGCCATCTCCCCCAGGTCCGCCGTATCATTTTATAGAGGGGAGCGTCTGAAGGCTTCCATCTCCATCCAGAGATGATACAGTCGCGTTCTCATGTGACGCGGGAGGTGGAATGCACGCATCATCCTCTCCTCAATAGGGATACTGCGATCTCCCGCTACAAGGTTGTCAGCGTGTGCAACAATCTTTTCCTCGATCGTATGTGGCATACAGTCGATGGGCTGGAGTCTCAGGAGCGTGCATTCATCCGCGGTGAGGCCTGCCCCCAGGTGGCATTCGATTATCCTGACAATTGGCTCAGGCACCTTCTTCCCGCGGCAATATCCGGCACCTGCCTGGGCATGAGCAGTTCCATGAGTGACACTCCGCCCGATGTCATGGAGCAGCGCCCCTGCTTCAAGGACGGCCAAATCAGTAATTGATTCCCGATGGTACTCCATGACGGCATCATGGACTGCAATGCAGTGTCGAACCACACGTTCGCTACAGCCGGTCTCGTAGAGGAGGTCTACCCATTGCCTGGCCGAATCATGCATGTCCAAGAGATTCTTTCATGCTCTGGATACGCTTCTTCAGCGCTTTTAAGAGGATCTCATTATCAAAATGTTCAAGACCAAGGTCACAGCTCGGGCACTTGAACTCGTAGTCCATGGCCTGGCTGAACGTGAACATGAATCCGCATTCCTTGCATATGTAGAAGTCGTTCTCTTCTTCGAACCTTTCCCGGGCTTCGAGCTTCTCCAGGATGGTTTCCATGTCTTCCGCGATCACATCGTAGACCCGGTCGATCCGGAGATGCCAGAGGTACGTGAGCCAGCCTGTCTCGTTGTTCTTGATACGGCGGTATTCAGCGAGCCTCTTCTCGTAGAGGGTATACAGTGTGTGTCGTACCGAGTTGAGGTTGATTCCAGTCTGGGCGGCGAGTTCCTCATCGGAAAACTCTCCCTCGCGGGGGAAGCTCTCGAGGAGAGAGAGTCCCTCTTCACCGATGAGGCGGGCGAGATATGCACGTATTGGAATATTTGCGAGGATCTCTTCCATAGGACTTTCAACCCATATATTGTCGGACTCTCTTCATATGTTTATCCAGACTGGCAATGGCCTCACCGGAAGTACTTCCCCATCCGAACACGCTGATAATTGCATGACCTTCCTCAATGAAGGATCCTGGCCAGGGGATATCTGCAACCATCGGCGAGAGCAGAGAGAGATCTTCCCTGATTCTGACGTCACGATCAGCAAAGAGGATCTTCCGCGCCGCAAAACCAGACAGAGGCAGCCGATTGCAGGGGAGCACCCCACGGCAGGCATCAGCATGCATTGAGAAGAGGTTGATTCCCAGAGATGCTTCCACGGTATCAAGGGTCGCCTGGAACCGGGGATTGACTTCGATAGCCCACGGTTCATCTCCCAGGACAAAGTCAACCCCGAGCGTTCCCTGACACCCGGATGCCCCTGCAATCTTCTCAGCTATCTCCATCATCAGCATCGCGCCTTCACACTGATACGGAGTCATGGAACCCGAGAAACCAAATTTTTCACATTCCTCTCCCCGCAGGATCTGCCTGTTTGCTGCGAGTGCCCGTGCGTTCCCCGCTCCATCTGCAACGCAGCACACCGATGCAGCTGTCCCGGGAACCACTTCCTGCACGAGGTAGGGGGGATAATCAAAATCTTCGAGCCAGCAGGCGAGCTCTTCATTATCACGGATAATGCGGTTGCGCCAGCCTCCGGAACCCGTCCTTGGTTTTATCATTGCCGGATACTGCCCACGGGGCATGATTTTAGGGACAGGTATCCCAAGGGATTCAAGGTACTCCTGGGTGAGCGTTTTATCCATGAAACGTTGGGCACGTTCCGGGGGAGTCCCGAGAAAAGGGATCTTCCCGGGGAGCAGTTCTGCACCTGAGGTCGGGACCAGCCAGTCGATGTGGTGGCGTGAACAGATCTCGTCGATTGCTCCCGGGAGATCGGCAAGTTCGTGAAAGCGAACCCTGTCGCGTGAATACCAGGAGAGGTCCTGATCGCAGAAGTGATCCACTGCATACACGGTATACCCGGCACTGTGGGCAGACTGCGCCACGTGGCGGGTGGAAAAACCGCAGACCAGCACCGAACCGCTCACAATTCCTCCGTCATTTTGCCATCGGATGATGGAATTATCCTTATATGTGCTCCAGGGAAATCAGATTCAAGCTCGCGACCCAGGAAAAGCCGGTCGAGAAATACGGCCAGGCTCGATATCTCTGAATGGGGTTGCCCTGTGACCGCGATATTGTAGTCGGCAAGGCCAAAGATCTCGCCCGGAACCTTTTCTGCTCCCACGACCACCAGGATCCGATCTTTTTGCCTGAGGGTGTCTTCGTGATGCGGCAGGCGTTCACCGTACATGGTGAGGTGAACCACCACGCCCCCGGATTTTTTCCATTCCCTGATACACTTTTTCCAGGATATCTCATCCTGTATCAAAAAGTCCCCTCCCCACCTGCTGACCACATCGCGGATGCTCGAAACGATGCCGGAATCGCGTGAGGCAAGGTACATACCCCTGGCACCAAGCGCACGCGCGGTGAGACCTACGTGGGTTGTCACCCTCTGGTCGCGTTCGGGACGATGACCGATCCGGAGGACGAATACCTCAGTCATCTTTTCTTTCCTGCCCTGATTTTGCCCTTATTACTCCCCCTTCGAATGTGAAGGGGCATTTTGTATCGTATTTTGCCTGGCACCGAAGTATCATCTCAGGGATGGAAAGTACCTGGGCCCCACCGGGGGAGTCCTCGATGAGAAGGGATTTTTGCAGCCTTAAAAAAGATTCGTGGATTGCTTCCGGAGAGACCTGCAACAGTCCTGCCAGCGAATGCTCGTCCATGCCGGGATTTCCTGCCAGGATGTGATAAATCTGCCAGTCAAGTTCTTCTTCTTTCATATCCACTTGCTGCGTAATGTATGGCGCAAAGAGAAGATAATGCTCGTGCCCTGAGTTGGGAAAACCCCGAATGTGACAAGGGTATCACGCCCACATTTTTGATTGTTCTTGATACCAGGATGGAAGAAAATCCGCTAGGTTTAAACACGACTACCCTCAATCATCACCTATGCCGGAACAGGAGAGAGGCCTCTCGTATCGGGAGATGGCCTGCATTGCAGAAGAACTCCTTGAGAAAACTCATGAGGATGAGGTACTGCTCGCGGGGGAATTCGCAGCCCTTCCCGACGATCTCAGGCGTGATCTTCTTGTGTCCGACTTTTTCAATGCCTACCAGACATATTTCTATTATTTCAAACAATCCCCCGGCGACCTTGAGAGGGAACGATTGATCCTCCAGCCTGCATCCGCGCTCGTACAGGGGGTCATGATCACCGAGCGTGAACTCATTGAGATCGTATTCCGGGTTGAGGATGACCTGCCGATAATGAGTGTAAGTGACGGAGACCAGGTTCTTGTGAATTATCGCGGCCCTGATGCATACGCGAGAGCCCTCCATTTTATTGACGAAGCACTCTAGTGATTCCATCCCCGCGCATTTCCCACGCCTTTCCTGGCGTTTTTTCACACGATTTGGTGTACCAACAATCGTAGGAGTGCCAGGGTGAGCACGCGGATCTTTTTTGACTCCCTGCGGTGCACATCAATCCGAACCTTTTATTATATCCTTCACCAGGGACCTCCTGTAACAAGGTCGCTGCTGACATGTGCTTTCACGACGGGGGGGAGGGAACCGAATGACCTACTCCAATCTCCGATTATGACGAAAATCCCCTCAATTTCCTGCCATGGGACATTATCGATGATACAGGCATCGTCCTGCGTGATGCTGTTGCATATTGACGTTGCCCATGCATCCGCAAGAGCGGGATTTCTTGAGAAGACTGTGACGGCGTCGGCGCTGCCGAACGAGAGAGACGGCCCGACAGTGGCTGATGACGTACAGATACCAAGAATTTCCTCCTGGGGCGGGACTTCGAATGCCAGCCGGTCGCTATAAGGGGAAGCGCCAGCATGGATGCCAACATGAAGAACCCTGTCCGAACACAGCGCGATGTCCCCACCGTTGTCAATCAATGCCATCCCGGCACCAGCGCGCATCATGCATTCCACTCCGCTCCAGGCAATAGCCCCGGCCACAGCGGCCATTGGTCCCACCGAGGCCGACAACCCGGCTGCTGCCATGCGGTTCACAACCCTGCTCTCTGACTGAACGGGATACGGTTCCAGCGTTGCTTTGAAAAAGGGATCCAGGGAAATGTGATGCTCTATCTCCCGCCGTGCTTTGATCATTCCCCTTCGGGCGGCATGGATGTGCTCCTCCTCTTCGGCGATGATCGTTGCTATTGTCTCCCGAAAATGGAACCGCCGTCGTATCATTGAGACAGTGTGCACCCGGATTGAAGAAAAAATAGGATGGTTACCAGACCCGAACGGTTCATCACCTTTTTTATCGCCAAAATCCCAGGACTCTCCAGAAGCATGCCGCATCAGAGAACTCCTGGCCACAGGAACCGCATGATGGGAATCCATGATCTGCCCTCCTATATCGTGACGATTTCCCTGGATGACCGGGAATTCAAAAAATGCATATCAGATCTTGCTGGATATTTCAACATTGGCGAACACGAGCGGCATGAACCACATATCACGCTGCTGGGCCCGTTTCATCTCTCACCAGGCAGGGATCCTGCATCTATCCTCATGGAGTCCCGGATTCTCGAGAAAGTCCCCCCAATTTTCCATGCAGAACTTGGAGCGCCGCTCATGCTCAGGGGAAAGAGGGGGTATGCAATCGTGATCAGAGCGGAACCCGAAAACACACTTGCAGGGTTCGCCACAGAAATGAGGAAATGCCTTACCTCGGAGTTTACAGACTGTACCTGGATAGACCGGAGCGCGGGCATCCGGATCTACCATGTCAGTTTAGGGTTCGGGCTTCGTCGCGAGAGGGCGGAGACGGTCCTCAGAACACTTGAAGAGTCGTCGGCCGGAGCGGGACGATTCCCCGGAACCTGCCTGGTTGCAGGGAATACTGTGGAATCAGGCTTCCTGACCGTGATAAGGAGAGGCGTTCTCTGGAGGGTTTTTGATCTTCGTCAGAGGAAATGGCTCTCCCGGGGGGTAGTATTTAAAAAAGGGTGAGGGAAGAGACGATCATTCAAGGGCACAGCATGGGAACAGGATTTCAGCCTGATTAACCGGGGATACGGGATATCTCCCGATCCATACTGTTCAGGTTTCGGACTTCCGCGAGAGGGCTTTGTGGGGGCAGATCTCGATGCACCGGCCACAGAGGACACATTTTTCCGCATCCATGCGAAGTTTTGATTCGGTATCAAATGTGAAGACTTCCTGCAGGCAGATGCTGATGCAGGCACCACAATCGACACACTCGCTCTCGTCAAGCGATATCTCCTCTTCGAGAAGGCGCACAGTAGCCCCGAGATCTGCCAGCTTGTCCCTTACAATCCGGCATGAATCATCCGGGATATCGATGAGGGCTTCTCCTTCAGATGAATCTATGAGTGCCCGTTCTACATTTACCAGCACGCCTGTATCTCTGACTATCTGGGCAATGATGGGTTTTTTCCCTTCCCTCCTTGAGTATGTGACAAGGAGTTTCATTTCAGCCACCTCCCTCCGAAAAGCTTCCCGAGATCCATTGCGGTAAGCATCCCTATGACCTTGAAATCCCGGTCCACCACCGGGAGGGCGCTTATGTTGTGCTTTTCGAGCTTCTGGACTGCGATATCCACTGCCTCATCAGCAGTCGTGGTGATCACTTTCCGGCGCATGATGTCCCGGACAAGGGTGCCTTTGCCGGGATTGACGACCGCTTTTGAGATGTCGTAGGTCGTCACAATACCAACGAGCACCCCCTCGCTGTTGATCACGGGGAGGTGGTTGATCTCCCCTTTCAGGAGTTTGCGGGCTGCATCCCTTATCGGCTCCTCCTCTGATATGGAGATAACCCGGTGATCCATTATCTCGAGCACCCGTGGGCCCTGAACGGTCTCGATCATGGGACCGGCCTTTTTGGTGGCATCAATCGGCCTCGTGGGCAGGCAGACATTCATCTTCCCGGATTCTATCCATCCCTTCAGCTCGGATGCGATCCGCCTTGCCCTGCGCACGCTGGAGAGCGAGGACGTCCGTATTTCCTCTCCATTCACTTCGAGATGCCCGCTCTTGAGCATCGCATAATTTACCTTCATCTTGGACGGCCTGTTCCTTGCTGGAATACCGTAATCAATCACATCCACCCAGATATCCTCGTCCCTTACCGCTGTACTCCTCACCGTCTCTATGTCAAGGACAGGGATGGGAATCCCCAGCCCAACGTAAAGGGTCACCCCGTATCCTTTCATGGTAGCCGCCCTGATATACTCGGTATCCATCTGTTTCATATCGCCTGTTACCATCAGGGTGCCAAAGCCACTTCCGGGCGATGCCTGCGTCCCTTCACCTACGACCATACCGGGCGCACCTCCCAGGAAACAGGGGACACCTGATCCTATTCTTCGAAGGCCTGGATCGTTTGAGATAGGATTGAGCAGGCCTGACCCTGAATAGGTCACATTCCCGCATGAAGGGAGGAGCATCCCCATGTAGGTATAAAGGGCGCGATCTGTGGAATTGCAGGCTGCATTGTACCTCTGGTACCCGTTTCTCGGGTTGCACATGATAGCCTGGTTGAGATTCTCCAGGAGCAGTTCCGTGGTGATTGTCCTCCTGGGATAACAGTCCGTACCTCTCGACATTGCACGGAGCTCAACCGACTTTCCGGCAATGAAGTCTTCGATCACATGGGCGCCACCATACTGGTCCTCCCTGGTGGTCGATTGCTGGGTTGCACCGATATATGCATCCACCGCCGCCAGGCCGGCATATGCCTCAACGTCGTTCAGCCAGACTCGCTCCATCCGGATGGGGGGATCGGCATGACCGAAATTGAAAAAACTTCCAGACGAGCACATCGCACCGAATGTCCCCGTAGTCACCACGTCAACCTCTGCGAGTGCCTCCTCCTCGCCAAGTTCAGCGACGATATCCGGCATCTGCTCGGCAGTGACCACCCGGGCATTTCCATCCCGAATCCGTTCTTGTACCTGATGGATGGTCTTCTTCATGCAACAATGTTTTATAATGTATATTTAAAGATGTTACGTATTACCAATAGTAATATATCTTTAATAAAGAAGAGAATCGATACTCTTGTCATGGAAATTGGGGAGTTTATCCGAATGATGGATACCCTTGCTTCCCCTGCACTCGCAGAGGAATGGGACAGGGAGAGGATCGGCCTTGTGGTCGAAGGGAGGAAAGACCTGGAGCGGATCTGCTGCGCCCTTGATGCAACCACTCCCGTCATAAAGAAGGCGATCGAACATCGGGCAGATATGCTTGTCGTGCATCATACCCCCATCTGGGATGCGGTGACCTCTTTCCGGGGTTCACTGGCCATGCTGTTGAGGGACGTCCTCATTTCCGGGATGAACATCTACGTGATGCATACCAATCTCGACCATGCCCGGGGTGGCGTCAATGATGTCCTTGCTGATCTCCTGGAGATCGACAGCCCGACTCCCCTCTCTCTTGGCGTTATCGGGGAGTGCGGGATCGATCTCCAGGAGATGGCAGATCGGCTGGGATGTCCGCTCCGGGTCTGGGGAAGGCCGCCGCTTCCCGGGAGACTCGCGGTTGTAGGAGGCTCAGGATTCATCCCGGACCTGATTGGGGAGGCAAAAACTGCAGGTGCCACGGCAATCCTTTCTGCCGAAGTACGGCACTCTGTTGCACGCAGTTCTCCCTTACCCCTGATAGAAGCAACCCACTATGCCCTTGAATCCCCTGCAATGAGAGTGCTTTCACAGACCCTGGGCTGGACCTATATCGAAGATATCCCGTACCTGCAGACATGGATGCCAAGGAATTCTGGGGCAGACTGAAAGATGAAGGGTGCCTGAGCCCTCATTTGCGTGAGGAGCTGATCCAAGTATACGGTGATCGCGGTGAGAAGGCTGCACTTTCACTTGAAAAGAAGATGATCAGGAAATATCGCGATTTCATCGTAGTGGTGGGTGCATCAGGCGAATATGTTGTGGAAGGAGATTTCTGTACCTGCAATGACTTCTTGTTCCGCGGGAAATGCTGCTGGCATATCCTTGCTGTCCGCCTTGCGTCGGTCTGCGGAAGAATAGAGGAATACGACCTCTGGTACCAGGACACATGGAAAAAGCCAGAGTAGTGGAATCCAACAATTTTTATCGTTAAAAACCGAATAGACTGGAAACTGTGTGGTTTTATGCTAGAAGAAGAATACCAGCTCGAATATTTTAAGAACAACGGGCTGACCCGGAAGATATGCACCAAGTGCGGGGCAGCATTCTGGACCCGCAATCCCGCAGCAGAGATCTGCGGAGATGCTCCATGCGAGACCTATAACTTCATCGGGGCACCCGTTTTCCGCCGTCATACTGTCGATGAGATGCGCGAGGCGTTCCTCTCCTTCTTCGAAAAAAATGGCCACACCAGGATCAACCGCTACCCTGTCGCAGCAAGATGGCGGGATGATATATACCTCACCATCGCATCCATCGCCGATTTCCAGCCATGGGTCACGGGAGGTATCGTACCTCCGCCGGCAAACCCTCTCACCATCTCCCAGCCGTGCATAAGGCTGAACGATCTCGACTCCGTGGGGCGTTCAGGCCGCCACCTCACGCTCTTTGAGATGATGGCACACCATGCGTTCAACTCAGACATCGAGGAGATCTACTGGAAAGAGCAAACCCTTGAGCTCTGCGAGAAGTTCATTTCCTCCATCGGGGGGGATCTGAACAGGGTGACCTACAAGGAACATCCGTGGATAGGAGGGGGAAATGCCGGCCCGAGTGTGGAGGTGCTCATAGGGGGACTCGAGGTTGCCACGCTCGTATTCATGAACCTCGGGCGTCAGAAGACAGGAAAACCGCCGATAGACCTTTCAGGAGAAAAGTACTACCCGATGTCCAACTGGATCGTCGATACGGGATACGGACTGGAACGTTTTGTATGGGCATCAAGAGGATCTCCGACCATATACGATGCAGTGTTTCCGGAGATGGTCAGCCGGGTGATGGAATCTGCGGGGCTTGCGCATGCTCTTGAAGACAAGGAGTACACCAAGATCCTCTCCCTGAACGCGAAATTTTCCGGCGTGATGGATATCTCAGGGACAAACCTCTACCAGCTGCGAAAGAAGGTTGCTGCTGCAATCGATGTTCCCCTCGAGCGGCTTGACCGGATGATAACTCCCATCGAGAAAGTGTATGCTATTGTCGATCACACCCGGTGTCTCGCCTATATGCTCGGCGATTGTATCGTTCCATCCAATGTAAGGGAGGGCTACCTGGTGCGACTTGTGTTACGCCGGACGCTCAGGATGATGAACGAACTGGGAATAAAGGATCCGCTGGCCGACCTCATCGAACAACAGATGAGGATCATCGGAACGCAGTCGTTCGAACAGGACATGCTGATCGTGCATGAGATTGTGGAACGGGAAGTAGAGAAGAGCAACGCCACTATGCAGAGGGGCACCAAGATTGTCCAGAGGATCGCAAGGAATTACAAGAATAAACGGGAAAGGGTCCCGTTAAAGGAAATAATAACCCTGTACGATTCACATGGCATTCCCCCGGAGATAATCAAGGAGGTGGCAGTATCAGAAGGGGCGGTGGTGGAGCTCCCTGATAATTTTTACTCGCTCATCGCTGACATGCACTCCGAATCGGGACCCCAGGAAACCGAAGATCCGTTTGCCAAGTACCATGAGCGGATCAATGCCCTTCCCGGCACACGGAAACTCTTCTATGAACAGCCCTGCGACATGGAATTCGATGCCATGGTCATCGATTTCTTTGACGGCAACGTGGTGATGGACCAGACACTCTTTTACCCCGAAGGCGGTGGACAGCCATCCGACAGCGGCATGCTGATCACCGCTGAAAACATGGTCAGGGTTGATGATGTCCGGAAGGTGGGGGACGTGATCATACACCACGTGAACGGTGGCACACTTCGCAGGGGAGACCGCGTGAAGGGGATCGTGGACGAAGAGAGGCGCTGGTCCCTCATGCGCCACCATACCGCAACACACCTCATGCTCCATGCTGCAAAAGAGGTTCTCGGGGCACACATTCACCAGGCAGGTGCACAGAAAGGGCTCGAAAGTTCACGGCTAGACCTCCGCCATTACAAGCACATCACACCCGATGAACTCCGGAAGATTGAGATCGCGGCAAACAGGATGGTGATGGCGGACCAGATGGTGGACGTGTCACACCTCGACCGGACAAAGGCCGAACAGGCATATGGCTTTGCTCTTTACCAGGGAGGGGTTCCCCCCGGGAAGGATATCCGCATCGTCCAGGTTGCAGGCGATGTGGAAGCGTGTGCGGGCACTCATTGCAGGAGTACTGGGGATATTGGGTTCATTAAGATCATGAGGGTTGAGCACATCCAGGACGGCATAGAACGCATCGAGTTCGCTGCAGGAATGGCTGCTGTCGAATACGTCCACCGGCTTGAGGGGTTGATCAGCCAGTCATCAGAAACGCTCTCTGTCCAGTACGAAAATCTTCCTGCCACGGTGAGCAGGTTTTTTTCCGAGTGGAAGAGCCAGAAAAAGGAGATAGAACGCCTCCGGGAGAGACTTGCCGACCTTGAAAAGAAAAACCTGTCTCCCGAGATGGTTGGAGCGATCCCTCTCCTTGTAAAGAAGATCGATCTCTCTGGAAAAGAACTCGCCGTCATCGGTGGTGAGATCTCCAGCAGAGGGGGAGTTGCCCTCCTTGCGAGTGGTACAGAGCGTATCACAGTCACTCTCATGTCAGGGACCAGCAAGGTGAACGCGTGTGAGATCATCGGACAGGTCTGTTCAATCCTTGGTGGTAAGGGTGGTGGATCGGCAACCATGGCCCAGGGTGGTGGTCCCGATGTCCAGCAACTTGATCTCGCCATGAAAATTGGGAAAGACCGGATCATGGAGGCACTTCGGGGACATTAGTGCCCGGGTGGTTGGGGGATATGGATACGGAGACCAGTGATTCAGCGGACACCGGAACCATCACAAAGAACGGTGAAGTATTAGTTCTCCAGCCAGGGGACGAACGTGCCCAGAAGATAGGAAAAGCAATTGCAAGCCAGTCCGCAACCGATATCCTCAACGCACTCCAGGAACGGCCGAAAACCGCCGGAGACCTGACCTCATCGCTCAATATGCCGATGGGGACAGTTAAATACCACCTGGAAAATCTTGTTGAAGCAGGGCTTGTGGAAGTGAGGCAGATCCGCTACAGTGTGAAAGGAAGGGAGATCAAGGTATACGGTCTCAAGGACCAGCTTCTCATTGTAGCTCCAAGGGTCCAGAATATCCGATCTATCCTGCTCAAATATGCTACACTTTTTGCCGTAGTAATCCTCGCCACCTTCGCAGCGTATTCGATGTCGCCTCTGCTTTCCTCCGACGCCGATACTGGTGCCGGATTTGGAAGAGATATCACCGCAACCTACCAGGCCGAGAAAGGTACAGGGACGCTGGTTGCACCCTCACCTGCAACAGGTATTGAAAGTTCAATGGCGAGTGCCCCGATAGGCACTCCCTTTGACCCGTTCCTCGCATTCTTCCTTGGAGGATGCCTGGTTATCCTCATATTGCTGCTGTATGAAGCGTTGACCTGGCGGAAACATGCATGATATCGCATGAACAGTGATTGTTCACCAGCCTTTTTTGAGGCGTATGAAAAGAAGGTATTGGGGATATATGCAATCTGGAATGGCATGTGGAGGATCACTACGAGGGGTTGCATGCTGGTATCGAGTAGCGGAACTCTCAATAACTCACCTGTTCCTGCTCGTAAATCTCTGACATATGCACGGTCTCCATCGGAGGATATACAAGCCTTATCCACTCCCGCTGGATATTCGGGTTCTCTTTTCGTACTGCACATGAAGTACGGAAAGCCATCCACGTGTTCGAAGCTTCAATGGACTGAATGTATTCACGATCGATGGCTTCGTTGAGGGAATCGATATCCGCTACAATATCCTCAATCGTGTTGAGAGATGGGTAGCTACTCATAGCACATCCCTTCTGCAGGTTGACAGGAATTGGAAGTAGTAGATCCGACTTGGGCTCTCCGGAAGTGATGCGAGACATCGTCCCGGATAATTTCCTTGATCTGCGAGATTAAGGCCATGCTTACCTCCCCTGGGTCTTCTCCCGTTTTCTCGGCTATCATGCGGGAGATCTGGGGAACGAGATCCTTGTGATAATGGCAAGGAATGCCTGTTATCTTCCAGATCGCAAATTTAATCTCTTGTTCCAGTGTCAACCTCATTGTAACACCGCACCCTGTGCACCATTGCACCGACTTCATTCCCTGGCAGGGATGTGCGACCTGTTTCGCACACCCCCGACAGTTCCTGCACACCCATGTATGCATTAATAGTATAAATAATTATTCCGTAATGAATACTAACATTGATTTTTATTATTAGATTCTTTTGAAAATTGTTATTGAAGAGAATCATTATATAAATGAATGCTGCGTTTAATAGTGTATATGGATCCGGTAGAGAACGAACTGGAGAAAATCAGGGATCTTCTCTCCCAGAATCCTAAAGGCCTCACTATTGAGGAGATATCACAGTCAGCACCAATGAGCAGGCCATCTGCTGCCAAGTACCTCAATGTTATGGTTGCCCGGGGCCAGGCAGCTATGCGACAGTTCGGAAGGGCAAAAGTCTATTCACTCTGTGAACGGGTCCCGTTCACCGACATGATCAGCCTCACGTCCGATCTCATCATGATCATGGATAAAAATCTCTTTGTGACACAGGTAAACGACCAGTTTCTCACGTTTTTCCGGTGTAACAAAACAGACATGCTCGAAAAATCCCTTGAATTCACACCAGTAGGATCCTACCTTCCACTCGATATCCAGACAATCAGAGATGTAATTGACGGGCAGATTTTGGCTCGTGACCTTGAAGTATCTATAGAGGGATTGAACCATTATCTGCGGACGAGAATTGTGCCTCTCGTGTTTGAATCCGGTGAACAGGGAGTCGCAATCGTGATGCAGGATATTACGCTCCTCAAACGCTCGCAGTATGAACTCGAGAGACGGGTTCAGACAAGAACGAAGGAACTTGTCGCTACCAACAGGAGCCTCCAGCGGGAAATACAGGATCACAAGAAGGCAGAAAAGAATCTGACCCTGAGCGAGAGCAGATACAGGACCCTCATTGAGACAATCCACGAAGGAATCTGGGTCATGGATCACGCGGGGATCACGACATTTGTGAATCCTACGATGGCTTCGATGCTCGGATACCTGCCTGAAGATATTGCAGGCAGACACCTGTTTTCATATCTTGATGAAGAAGGCATCACTGCCATACGCGGTGCATTGAATGACCCGCAGCAGGGACCTTATCGATACGATTTGAGGCTGGTCCGTAAAGACGGAACATTGGTTCACGTTCTCTTCTCATTCTCTCACCTGGCAGGAAACGGAAATGGTCATTCAGCCATTATTGCCGGTGTGATGGATATCAGCGATCGTATCATGCTTGAGAAAGCACTCTTCCAGACCGGGAAAAAACTGAGTCTTATTACCAGCGTTACCAGGCATGATGTCCTCAATCTCCTGAATGGTCTGCAGATGACCGCGGGCATGCTGGAAGATTCAGTGACAGAGCCCGAGAATAAGAAACTCCTTGAGAAGATAAAAAACACCGCATCCGGCATTGAAATGCAGATGCTTTTTTCAAGGGAATTCAAGGAAGCCGGGGCAAACCTTCCCGGATGGGTTGACCTTGATGCAACACTCAGCCAGTCTCTTATCATGATGGAACTTGACGGAGTAGAGGTGGAGAATGATCTCAAGGGGCTGGAGGTATACGCCGATCCCCTCATCAGAAAGGTATTCCCGAACCTTGTGGACAATGCCATCCGGCATGGAAACGGGGTTTCCAGGATAAGATTCTCTTACCATGGACGGGGGGAGGATGTTGTGATAACATGCGAGGACAACGGGGCAGGTGTTCACGATGGAATCAAAACCCAGATATTCAACAAGTATTTCGGGAGAAACCACGGTCTCGGCCTGTATCTTGTAAGGGAGATTCTTTCGATCTACGGGCTTTCAATCTCTGAAACAGGAAAACCTGGCGAGGGAGCCAGATTTGAAATTCTGGTCCCAAAAGGATCGTTCCGGATTTTGCAGAATGCGGCATCCACGGGTGAAAAGGGCAGTAAAAATCCGATATGAACCAGAGTTGCATAGACTCCACAAAAAATTGGAGGATGATGTTATCTCTTTAACCCCTGTGCATACCATACAATTGCTGCCGCACCGAGAATTCCTCCCAGGCATCCTGCGAGTGGTGCAGAAGCACGTGGCAATACCGGCACATCAGCAGTAGTATTGACGGTTTCAATTGTTGGAGATGGTGTCGCGGTACTGGGGGGATCTACCATGAACGTGATAGTCGCCATGAATCCCCTGATATCATAGAAGTCAACGTAGTAATTGCCCCTCTCTTCAACTTTGATTGTTTTGGTGAAGTACCCCTCGTCTTTTCCCATCCGGGTGGTTGTGCGGACATCCTGGGGGGGAACAACCGCTCCCTGAGGGCCACTCACCTTCAGCGTGATGGTGGTCACCCCCGCTTTTGGAATGTACCCCTCGATTCGGAGTGCTTCACCCAGTTCCTGTTCAGTATCAACCGTGAGCACGATCTCCCCGGATCTGTCCAGGATTGTAAACGTCGTGAGGGTTACTGAGTCTGATGAGAGTTTTTGGCCCGGATCCAGGGGGAATTTAACTTCGGCCTTGTAATTTCCCGCTCCGAGCCCGGTTGTCGGGAATGCCAGTTGAAACGATTTGGATTCGTCAATGATGACCATCCTCCGGGCTACCTCCTGGGGGGTTGCAGGTTGCAGTTTATAGATCACGATATCAAATTGGGTTCCGACTGGAAACGTGGTGTCACCCGTCACTTCCAGGGGTGCCCCGGCAGTGATTTCCTTGGGGGCAGAGATGGTGAGGACGTATGCCTGCACGCTTCCTGCAAGGCATAAAAGGCAAAGCAGGAGAATGACTGCTGACTTCATGTCATGCATTCAGATGGCCAAAGATAATTACTTTCTCCTTAATCGGTTTGTTCTAAGCAATACCGGGGAAGAAGCCAGCTCACGCTGCATCAACCTTATCCCTGGGTGCGGTAGTGGTAGTCACGATATCCAGCGGATTGAATAAAGAATCTGCCTCACGTCTCGCCATGATACTCACCTGGATCTTCCTGAATGTACATTGAAAAAAAATAATAATTGTGACAATTTTTAAACCAGACAACTAAATTGATTCGTTTCTCTTTTGAACTGAATATACAACCATTTCTCCCTTTTATTAAGAATAACTATATAAATTGACAGCGTAAGTTCCTCTCATATGGATTCTGTACAGTTGATAATTCAGGAGAGGGCATTTCCAAGCAGGGGACGTGCCAGGCTCAACGAGGTATACCTCAAGCAACTTGGTATCAAGGAAGGGGATGAGGTTGATCTCTTCAAAGATGCATCCGCAAAACCAGTCGCTGTAACCGTGTTTGCGGATACCCTTGTCGAAGAGGGGTATATCCGGCTTAGCACCGAGGATATCGCGAGTGTAGGTGTTGCTCCGGGAAAGACAATAATCGTGAAGAAGAGACCGCCTCTTGCCGAAAGGGTCAAGAAAGGAGCGAAAGACTCAGCTGAGAATGTCAGGGCAAGTGCAAAAGGTGCAGCCGACACCATCAAGGGGAAAGCAAAAAAAGCAGAAAAAGACCTGAAAGAGGGTTCATCTGCCGTTAAAGATACTCTCGAAAAAGGAACCGATCAGGTAAAGAAGAAGATCTCCGAGAAAGACCTCTGATTCAGGGAGCAGTACCATGGCTGACATTTGGGTAACTGTCAATAACTCGCTTCCCATACTCTTCCTTATCGCAGGACTTATTATCGTGTATTTTATTATTCGGGAAATCCGGCTCATGTACACGAAGACGAGAATGGCACAGGTAGAACTCGAGAAGGAAAAACTTGAGGTGATCAAGGCTGATATCGAGAAAACTGCAAACCCTTTCTTCCGGGTATCCCCCGCAAAAATCGAGGAGCTAAAAAGTCTCGACGACGACAATTCGGTTCTGGAGACAGACATATTCGCCCAGCAGAGTGCCGTGGAGAAAAGGATCCAGCGGCTTGAGAGCAGGGTAAAGCTGAGCAAACTCGATCACCTGATCGAGAAGATTAAGAAAGAAGAGGATCGACTGAAGTGATCAGAATGACCGTGTTTGAAACACCCGGAGTAACAAGAGACAAGAATTCCTTCTTTGACTCATTGAAGGAGGTTCCCGGCTATATCGACCAGCGGCTTCCCACGATGGACAAGGATCTCGATAAGTACTTTGATCAGAACCTGCCTGCCGTCATTGACGAGTGGGGTCTTATCAGCAGGATTCACTTAAACGATCTCGAGAGGAGGCTATCCAGGGTTCACACACAGATAGATTACCTCGAGAAGGAACGAATCACGCTCGAGGCCAGGGCGGACCGGCTGGACAAGGAATTGAAAACACTGGAGGATCTATGAGTCCGTACGATTACATGGGAGGATACCTCGATCGGCGCATGAAATATCTTATCGAGGAATGGAACCTCGCTACGAGGAGCGACCTTGGCGATCTGTATGCCCGCCTTCACGTGATCGAGGACGAATCCAGGACCTGCGCCGGGTTTGAGGCAACTGCATCGGCGAAGCTCACGGAGCTCGAGAAGAGGCTGGAGCACCTCAAGGGGATGAGAAGATGACCATAATTGAAGCGCTCCTATTTCTCATCCTCATTCTGCTGGTCGGATTCATCCTCTATTACTATTTCAGGGGTTCAGTGGGCAGAGTTGAGATCACACGTCCTATGGAGAGCCGTCTCGATGAATACCTGGACCGGCGTTTCGATGCCATGATCGATGAATGGTCTCTCGTCAGGAAACCAGACGCACAGAGATTCCGCGATGAAAAAATTGCGGACCTTTCACAGGATGAAAAGAGGATAGCGGAATTAAAAGAGTTCGAAAGAACCTTTGGAGAGAAGCTGTCGAGCATGGAGGAGAGGCTTGAGTCTCTGGAAAAGCAGGTCATCAGGTAATCAACAGAACAGGGTGCAAAAAGAGGATCTGGTATCCCGTATCAGGAAGGACATTCCACGCATCAGGAAGCAGGGGGAAAACCCTGAGAGGGATACCTCGAGCTTCTCACGGTCCTTCTGCGATCTCTGCAACAGCCCGTTTCCGAATACCGACCTCCGGCAGTGCATCCTGTGCGGAAGATGGGCCTGCCCTTCGTGCTGGACCGGGGAATATTATGTCTGCAATTCCTGCAACGGGATGATAACGCTCCACACGCTGTCTGATAAGAATTCAAGGTAATTCTTTTTTGGGTACGGGCGCAGATTGGTGACTATCCAATGCCGTTGAGAATCGTTTTAATAATGAATTGCTGCCCTGCACTCTCCCTGTCCTCCGGTATGCAATCGCAAAAATTCCCCATTACAGTAACACGATATCTTCATGGACACTGAAGATGAAGAGATCCCATATGGAAGACTCTGTTGTCGTCTTGACTCCATGCGACCGGGGATGGGGCGCACTCGTGATCCTTGGAGTCATATCCCTCATATTTGGCTTTCTCATGATGCTGTTCCCCAGGACCACAACAATCACAGTCCTTACCCTGATTGGCGTACTCCTGATTATCCTTGGTATCATCATGCTCCTCTCCTCGCTCCTGATGCCCGCAGGGGCACCGCATTCCCTCATGCTTCTCCTTGGAGGTATCGTGGGTATCCTCGTGGGTGTCGGAGTTATCATCTACCCAATCATCGCAGGATCAATCATGACCGAGATCCTCGGCGCTGCAATCATCATTATGGGGATGATGCAGTTGCTCTCCGGGCTAATCCATGAAGGTGATCCACGCAGGACCATTTACCTCATCTCGGGCATTATATCAATCATTTTTGCCCTCCTGATCATGTTCTATCCGATGCTCGGTGGGATTATCCTCTTCGGATTTCTCGTTGGTTTTTATTTCATGGTTCTGGGCATTCTCATTATTGCCGTCGGGTACCTCAGTCACCGCATCTGTCGCGGGTTTGCAGGATCCTGACCCTCTTTCCCTCTTATTATCTGAAAAAACGGGCATAATCGGTATCATTGCGTGTGTCAGAAGGATCCAGACCCGTTCCCTGAATGAGTGAGAAGAGTGATGGATCCTCACCATTCTTTTATTCCACTCCGGTTTTGAGGGTGAACACGCCTTGATGCTGCACACTGTGCTTTTTTTATACAGGGTATAGCTGTATTTTAACCACCA
>DAWU01000013.1 GCA_002506105.1 Methanolinea sp. UBA275
TTGAAAAGTTATGACGTTATGTATATAACCTCATCGACAATGCCCTCAAATATGGCGGTTCCAACATGACCGCTATCTGGGTCTCGTCAGAAAAGACCCCCGAAGGACTTGTGCTCTCTCTGGAAGACAACGGGACCGGGATTGAGGCAAAGGACAGGGAACACCTGTTCACACGAGGCTTCGGGAAACACACGGGACTTGGATTATTCCTCATCCGTGAGATCCTCTCCATCACGGAGATCGGGATACGGGAGGCAGGATCCCCGGGAAAAGGGGCACGATTCGAGATACTGGTCCCTGAAGGAAAGTTTCGGTATGCAAGAGAATGAGAGGCTCCACTCCTGAGAAAACCTGAATTCACCTTTTGATTGTATCATGAAGAGATAGCCGGAAAGACGGGCCGTATTTCACACGTCGTGATACCTGTTTCGGGAGGTATCTGAAAAAGTCCCTTTCAGAGGATCTCTTCAAGGATGCCCGCAGCATCCCGGACACATTCAAAACATTTTGTCGTGAAAAGTCCACTCGCCCTGGCCTTTTGATACTCAACAGGATCGTTCAGGTTATACCCGAGTAATGCGGTGCGGTTGACCGAGCCCTGCCTGGCGGTAAATTCTTTGATGAACTTCCGTGTGAGTGCCCGGGTCTTCTCGGTCGCATTCTCATCACCGGGTGTCCCTTTCCCGTAGCGAAGCCCGATGACAAGGATCGCTCCTGATACCGCCCCGCAGATATTCCCTGTTCTGGATATCCCAGCACCGAATCCGCACGCGATCTTCCGTGCGGTCTGCTCATCAAGCCCGAGATCGTCGGAGAAGGCCGAGAATACTGCTGCCGAACAGGTAAACCCGTTCCTGAATGAAGCGAGAGCCACATCTGCCTTTGTCATGTATACTGCTCACAGTTCCGGGATATCATTCGCTATTATCACGTATACACCTGTTCACCGGCGGTGTCGCACCTTCAATCATTCATTCGTGCAGCACGGGGTTTCATCCGGTGACCCGCCACAGCACGAATCAGATCCCCCGCCGCATGTGCATTCGGCACTGTCCATATCTTTCCCACGGATTGCTGCACTGATCATTGCCCAGGCACACCCTACCCCACTTTGGACGTCGATTGCCTGGACCGGGCAGTTCAGCGCACATGCTCCACACTCCATACATGCGGGCTCCCTCAAGAGTGCAACTCTTTCTGACCCTTCCCCAAATACCCCGTGCGGGCAGACCTGGATACATCGACGGCAGTTGATGCACCGTTCGGGATGATACCGGAGCGTGGTCTCGTGGTATGAATTGAACATCAGATCACCCCGGCAAGCCTGCTGGCACCGAGAAGGATCCCCGTTACCACACCCAGTACTGCAAGAATCACCATGACGGGGACGTACCTGAAGATCTCCTTCTTCACGCCGGTCCTGGATGTATACGTCGTGGATCCCGTGAAATTGAGCGCGAGATATGCCGTGACAGCAGGCATCAGGAGCAAGGGCGTGAATCCTGCAAGGAGGGATGCCCAGCCCGGAAGATCGGGATTATGGGAGAAAAGGTACGCAAATGGAATGGCAACGATGAAACCGAGGATGAATCCTTTTGAAGAGAAATCCCGGGTTGGGATGAGTGGCAGCAGTGCAGGGAACAGCACGGTTCCCGCAAGGACAGCACTGACCGCTGCAAGCGCACTGAACGGGCCGCTGATAAAGTAGAGTAATATCGAGATAACAAGCATTGGAAGCAGGATTGCAATTATTTCAATCGGGATCAGGATAAGACGATCCTGAAGGGGGAACTCAACTCTCCGCATCTCTGGTGTCGCGGCATGATTCTTGAGGTAGAGGGGGAGATCCCGGGCACGGACCGGCCCGTATTCTACCAGGAATCCTGAACGTCGTATCACCTCCGGCCATGAGATCCCAGGAGCGCCAAGCTGGGGGACGATGATTTTCCTGTGCCGGACAATTCCTGCAAGATTCGAGCACTCGATCATCCTAACAAGCTCATCAGTCCCAAAGGTCCCCTTCCCTGCTGCACACCAGACATTAATTCCCTTCGTATCAAGGACGAGGATCCATGCATCGGTACCGTGCAGTGCAGAGCGGAGTGCGTCAAAACTGAGCGTGTAATTTGCCGATGCGAACACCATCGAGTCGGGAGTAGGGTTGCCGAGCCGGTAAAGCCCGGGCTTCACAATGTGTGCTTCCCGCTTCCATCCCCAGCGTGCGAGGAAATGATCGAACCGGTTGGAGGCTGTGATCTCGCTTGTTGTGGTACGTATCTCCTGCGGGATAGAGCTCCCTTCCGCCCTGCATGTGCAGGGGGATTTTCCTTCTGCAGACTCCGGACAGCAGGATGACTGAACTGCCTTCATGGCTCTCCCTCCTCTCCTATATCTTCTATGAGGGGCCCGAGCATGTCTCTGACCATTCCACTCAAGTTATCAGCCTTGATAAGTGCAATGCAACAGATCTCCCCTGCTTTTTCCCAGCTGATCAGGGCGAGTTTGTCTCCTGTCCTTATCCCCGCTTTCTCCCGGACATCTTTCGGGAGAACCATCTGCCCGCGTTCGTCCACGCTTAAGATGGCATCAATCCTGCAGTGTGAACCTATCCCGCATCCCTGGGATATTGTCCCTTCTCTGCCCCTCATCGATTTTCGCGTTTCTCCTGCCATTTTTTTCCTGTCCTAGGTAAGTTGAGTGTTCACTGAAATAAAAGTTTTCATAAAAATCAGAAAATTATGAATATACTGAAAAATAATCCGCCATGCATCGGGAACACCCTGGATGAATATCGCGATTACAGGTATGATTCACAATCCGGTACGTATCAAACGAGGGAGGGCCCCAGCTCTCCTCATGATGAATATTTTTAAAAATGGCTCTTCGCTATCTGGTGTGGGCAGGATTGACGAACCCTCTCCATTTTGTGGGGGCTTTCCAACCCCCACATCCTCTTATACGATGCACGCTGCCGCCCAGAAGGGGGGCCCCGGCGGCGGTTACATGACTGGATTAACAAGTAGAGAACGACCTCAATTCATCTCCCCATACAACACAGCGAGGAGGCTTAAAAATGGTGAGAATTATTACTGTAGTTCAGCTGCCGAACAGCTTCTTCAGCATGCCCATGACCCCTGCCGCTTCCTCTTTTTTCCCAAGGAACTGGTTGGCAAGAGCGGCTGCATCGGGCGATGCCTGCATTGCCATCTTGGACTGCTCGCCGAGCATGCTGGAAAGGCTCTTCTGGTCTGTCTTTCCTCCTATCATTTTCCCGACGTATCCCATGACCATGGGGGTTGCAATGGTCAGCACCTTGCCAACGATTTCAGGGGGGAGACCGGTCTTCTTTGCGATAGCATTCTGGATAGTGCCCATCTGGCTCCCCAGGAGCATCCCTGCCATTCCTGACATTGCCGATGATCCGCCAGAGCCTCCAAGCATGCTCGCAATACCATCCATGCCTGAGCTGCCCCCCATCTGCCCCATCATCTTCGTGATCATGTCAGCACCGCCTGGTGTCGATGCACTGTTTGCCATGGATCCCATGACCATGGGAAGTGCCATTGAGAGTGCGGACTGCACTCCTTTCTCGTCTCCACCAACAGATTTCGCAATCGAGGCAAGGTTATCCCCCGTACCCACCTGCTTCATCAGATCTGCAACAATTGAATCCATACTGAACAATAGTGAGTGAAGATTTTAACTCTATGGATCACTGCTAAAAAAGGATGGTTTTTACCTTCATACTACGATCAATTCTCCTTAACCTGAACCCGGGAATTGAGAGAAGCTAAGAATGTTTTTCTGGTCCGTCATCTATGTGATACATAGCAAAGAAGGCAAAAAAATTCTGCCTTTATGACTCCCGCTCCCATGACTGGCAGATTTCTTCGGGTGTGAATTTCCAGGACGCTGATACACTATGGTTCGATGGCCCCACGATATTGGATTGCAGGTGCGGATGATCGGGACCCTCTTTCTCCTCGCGCTCATCTATTTTATCTTCATCGCGGTGCTCGCATATCTCGGTGTTGACGCAATCCTCCTCCTCGGGATAGTGCTCTTCATAATGCTGATCCAGTATTTCTTCTCCGACAAGATTGCGCTCATGTCCATGGGTGCCCGCGAAGTCACCGAGCAGGAGGAGCCCCGGCTCTACGAGACCCTGACTCGCCTCTGTGCTATTGCCGGGATCAGCCGACCGAGGCTTGCGATCGTCGACAAGAATATCCCCAATGCATTTGCAACCGGAAGGAACCAGAAGAATTCTGTGATCGCGGTCACCACCGGCCTTCGGAATATGCTCAACCAGGAGGAGCTTGAAGCAGTGATAGCCCACGAACTCAGCCATGTCAGGAACAGGGATGTCATGGTCATCACCCTCGCGAGTTTTATCTCAACCGCGGCGTTCCTCATCTTCAGGAGTTTTCTTCTTTCAGGACAGAGTACCTCGGGGCGGGGGAGGCAGAACCTCTGGTTCATAGTCCCCATCCTCGCCGCTCTTGTCTGGGTCATCAGTTACCTGTTGATTAAAGCCCTCTCACGCTACCGTGAATTCGCTGCTGATATGGGATCTGCGATCCTTACTGGCCAGCCATCGAACCTCGCATCGGCCCTGATGAAGATCAGCGGGCTGATGGAGCGCGTCCCCACGAACGATCTCAGGAAGGTCGAGGGAATGAATGCATTCTTCATTATCCCGGCAATCTCCGGATCATCAATCTTCAATATCTTTTCCACGCACCCGACGGTGGAGCAGCGGATCGCGGCCCTTGAGCGGATAGAGAGGGAGATGGGAAGCCATGGGATTTAGGGAGACTTTAAGTGCGATACTTGGCACAACCCGGCTCCCGAAAGCGAAACTCGACATGCTCTTTGCAATCTCTGCCGCGAGCATCACGATGCAGACAGAGTTCAATTTGAAACCCTCGTCTTCAGCAGGAATCTGCTTCAAGCCCATCGAATCTTCCGGGTATGAAGATGCCAGGAAGGAGATTGAAGAACTCCTCCAGTTCAGTGCCCGGGAGACCGAGAGCAGGTTCATGCTCGTTACCGATGAATACCGGTTCACCTGGGTGATCCTCGAGGATCCAGACTTCGAGGATCTTGTCTCGGGCATACACCTGGTCAGCCAGACCCTGATCGAGAAGGGATTTGGCGCCTATATCCTCTGCGCCGTCTTCAGGTTCGAGAAGGAGAAGCCGGTCTACTGGATTTACAATTTCAAGCAGGGGAGATATTATCCCTTCATTCCTTACGGTGACAAAATGCGTGATAATGCACAGGAGTTCAGGATACGATCGCTCCTCGAGCGCGAACTTCCGATTGAACCTGATGTGGCGAAGTGGTATCCCCTCTGGGGCATCCCACTCTAGAGGCCATTTTTTTAATATTCCTTAAAAAGGGATGAAATGCTCCACTCCCTTCCTGGCGTGAACATCAATCTTTGAAGAGTCCTGAACCTTTGAATACGTCCCTGGCCTCTTCGATGGTCATATCTGCCGGGGGCACGATGATATCTGACTCCACGATCTCTTTCGCGGGGACTTTTTTTCCTTCTCGGATAACCAGGCCAATCAGCTCGTCAAGGCTTTTCTTGTATGCCTTTTTGTTTCCTTTCTCAACGTACCCGACTATCTTGTTGTCTATCTTGTTCAGATCGTCAAAGAGGCTGCTGTTGACACGGTACTGCCCCTGCCCCATGATGCGGATGATCATTTCACCACCTCAGCCTTGAGTTTCGCAAGTTCTGCTTCGACCCCGCTCTTCTGGCTGATCTTTGAAAGTTCCCGTTCGATATCGTCTTCACCTGCAGTGAAATCGACAAGCGTCCCCTCCGCAATGAGCTCATCAAGGGCTGCGGAGCGTGCTTTCATCTCTTCTGTCTTGTTCTCTGCCCGCTCGATCGAGACTCCGATATCCGCCATCTCTTCGGAAATGCCCGAGACCGATTCGCTGATCTTGACCTGGGCTTCGGCAGCGGAGTACTGGGCCTTGATTGTCTCCTTCTTTGTCCTGAACACTTCTATCTTGGTCGAGAGCCTCTTTTCAGCTTCGACGAGCTTCTCCTGTTCAACCTCGAGGGTTGCGATCTCCCTATCAAGGTTCGAGACCTGGGATGTGAGCGCGGCTTTCCGTTCGAGGGCAAGCCGGGCGAGATCCTCCCTGTTTGCCTTGATGGCATCACGGGCCTGGGCATCGAGCTTTTCGCTGTTCTGGAGCACTTTCGCCCTCTGCAACTGAAGCCGCTTCTTCGAGGTTGCAACCTCTGCGACACCCCGCTTTACATTCTGAAGAAGCTCAAGCTGCTTCTCATACGAGTAATCCAGCGTCTCCCGCGGATCCTCCATCTTGCCGATCAGCTTGTCCATTTTGGCCTTGATTACGGTCTCCATGCGGTTTAAAAGACCCATTGTATCTTCTCCTTTAACACGTGGATGAAAGCCACGCGGATACTTGTAATGAGGTACCAGATTGTCCATATACTTTGTGACGGTACCTGAAGAATTCTCCACTGTCTCCTGTCAATCTTATCAGGATTTTCAGACGAGATACATGAATTCCTCTCTTTCCTGCGGGTGATGTGACAGGAAGTGTCTCCAGGGTTTCCGTAAGAGATTGCGTCGAAACTATCAAATGGAGGTTCCCTTCTATGCTATGGTGGAGATATACTCATGGCAAAAAAGAATGACGCAACCGTTGTCAAGGTCATTGAACTGATCGGGAACTCTCCCAAGAGCTGGGAGGAAGCCGTCCAGAATGCGGTCAAGGAAGCCTCAAAATCTGTCAGGAATATCAAGGGGGTCGACCTGAAGCGATGCACCGCGAAAGTGGCCAACGGAAAGATTGTTGAGTACCGGGCAGTCGTGAAGGTCGCATTTATTGTCGAACGGGAGATGTGACCTCCCCCCCACTTTTCCGTCGAATATTCCATAGCGTATTCAACAGCTCCGGCTTCATCCTCCATCCATCCTCACAAAGAAGCCTTTGGGCATCTCTGGGTACCAGGTAAACCTTGCGAGAGCGCTGGGTGGCTTTGAGCCCGGCCCTTTTTTTAAGCGCCATGTGATGATCTCAAAAAATATCTTTTTACCTGTATGCAGAGAGCATATACACTATCCGGAACGAGACCAGAGCGTGATGAAACATGAGGAGAGATGGACGAAGAAGCACGAATGTAGAGGATAAACGCGGAATCGGGGGGAGCAAGGGAGTTATCGGGGGAGGAATCGGTGTGATCGTTGTTGTCGTGGTCGCCCTCCTGCTGGGAGCTGACCCGGGCGCAGTACTGAGTTCAGTCACTGAGCAGGGAGGGTATTCACCCGGTGATACCTCTCCCACCGCAACATTCTCTGTAGAGGAGGACGAGATGGCCGATTTTGTGTCGATCGTCCTTGCCGACACAGAGGATACCTGGAATCCCATCTTCAGGTCACAGAAAAGGAACTATACAGAACCGAAACTGGTCCTGTTCTCCGGCGGTGTCCAGTCTGCATGCGGATATGCCCAGGCTGCCATGGGGCCTTTCTACTGCCCCGCTGACCAGAAGGTATACATCGATCTCTCCTTCTACCAGTCGCTGAAAGACCAGTACGGGGCTCCTGGCGATTTCGCCCAGGCGTACGTTATTGCCCACGAGGTAGGGCATCACGTCCAGAACCTTGATGGCAAGCTATCCCAGATACAGCGCCTCCAGGGTCAGACCGATGAAACCACCGCGAACAGATTGTCCGTGATGCTCGAACTGCAGGCTGACTGCTATGCCGGCCTGTGGGCATTCCATGCAAACCGGGCCCGCGGGGTCGTGGAACCAGGGGATATTGACGAGGCGTTAAACGCTGCCTCGAAGATCGGGGACGATACACTGCAGAAACAGGCACAGGGCTACGTAGTGCCTGATTCATTCACCCACGGTTCAGCAGCCCAGCGGAAGCAGGCGTTCATGACCGGTTACCAGAGCGGTGATGTAGCATCGTGCGCGATTTGTTCCTCGGATTCATCATGCCTCGCGGCAGCACAATAATTGGACCTGATCCCGATACACTCCGATACCGAATTTTGTCCATACCCAGGTGACCCTCTCTTTTTTCCCGCGCTGAAGTGCCGGTTGTGCCATGAGAAATCACTGTTCCGGTAAAGATCCCGGAAGATGTTCGCGGTTTGAAAAGAAGGAAAGATCACTCATTCCATATCCCTGGAACTGGCGGGCCCACTTCCCGGGAAAGGGTGGTGAACACTCCTGGAAAAACCCTGCATTTACCGATGCAGATGTAACAAACAAGTAACTGTTCAGGGTCAACCGCAAG
>DAWU01000064.1 GCA_002506105.1 Methanolinea sp. UBA275
AGAAATTATTTCAGGACTGTACACCGTTCGATTTTCACTGAGTTCCTGATAAACGCAAGACCCAGGACCAGCAGAAGCACTGCGGCAATGAGGATGCCAAGGTATGCATGCGGAACCCTGATATGGGGCCCTCCGGAAAGAGAGACCATGGCATATGATATCCCCATTGCGGGAATCATCAGGATGGCACCCACGCCAGAGATCCATGTGTGAAGGCGATACCACCCCTTCAGCCGGGTTCCGATTATGGGAAGGAGAGCCGATACAAGAAAACAGAAAAATGCAGTGGCCATGAGAGCAGCGTGGACTGGCAGGAGCGAGGAATACCATGAGATGGATGGGTAAACAGGTGCTTAGATGTCCGAACCGGTCTTGCCGGAATTTCGGTATTCCCTGGTAATTTCCCCGCCAATATTACAGCGTGCGATGACCGTGGCTGTATCTCCGGCATCCAGTGGCAGGTGATAACGGTAGGTAAAGGAGTCGGGCGATGGTTGAGAGGAATAGCGTAATGTCTCAACGATCTCCCCATTCTTCCAGAGCTCGATCTCGCTGATATAATGGGATGAGAGATCGCTTACGTGGTGAGTAATGGTAACCAGGACGCTGATCGAATCAGGGTCCCAGATAAGGTTCATGTCAGAGGGAGAATGTGCTGATGCCTGGCCGCATACAACGATGAGCGCGAGGAGTGCCAGAGAGGCATATTGAAAAGACCTTGAAACCATGGACTACAATCTGTCCCAATCTGGTTAATGAATGCTTGTCTGTTTAGATCCGAACCTCATTCAGCATCCTTTTTATACACGAGTGTACAATTTTATACATCAAAGTACATAGGTGCATGGACCAGGTATGAGCTGTTCTGATACCGGATACCAGATCCCGAGAAAGATGCAGAAATCTTCGGTATTCTTCCCTGTACTGGCACCCTGGCGTATCCATTCCTTCACCTGAAATCACCCCGGCTCTCATACGCCTTCTGACCTGCCTTTCGAATAATAATCTCCTACCAGACGTGATGTAAGTATGAAATCAAAAGACATTGCCATTGTTGGCATATTGCTGGCCATAGGCGCTATCCTGCGTTATTTCCTGGCCATGCTGCACACACCGCTGACTCCGAACATGATCATCGCCTTCTACTGCCTGGCGATCATCCTTGTAAAGCCAAAAATTCTCGAAGCGCTCGGGATTGGTATTGTTGCAGGTATCCTATCGATGCTGATATCAAGCTCCATGTTCCCGCCCGGCAACCTTATCAGCGAACCGCTCGGTGCTCTTGCATGTTTCGGCCTGTATGCAATGCTCAAAGACAAGATCGCAGGCCCTGCCGTATGCACCTTTATTACCACACTCGTGAGCGGATTTTCCTGGGTGGCAGTATCCCTCGTGGCTGTTTCGTTCGGCTTTGCCGCGATGAAGACGACTATGATGGGATACATGACGGTCTTTGTCCCCATCGTTGTCATCACTGGGGTCTTCAATGCAATTATTGTACAGATCCTCTTCTTCCCTGCAAATCGTGTCCTGAACAGGGGATCATAGATGATCACACTCGAGGAAGTCAGTTATTCCTATCCGCGTGGGGGAAGGCAGGCAATTTCACGGGTGTCGGTGAACATCGAACCGGGGGAATGCCTGTTCGTTACCGGCCCATCGGGTGCCGGGAAGACAACCATGTGCATGGCGGCAGCAGGCATCCTCGAGCATGAATTCGGTGGAGAGAAGGAAGGGAAGATCACGATCCTCGGCAGGAATGTGAAAGAATATGCAAGCCTGTCGGAGATCTCCGGCCATGTGGGAATGGTATTTGACGACCCGGAAGCCCAGCTGATTTTTACCTCAGTAGAGGAGGAGATCCTCTCTGCGCTCGAAAGGAGAGGGCTTTCCGCAGAGGAGATCGAATCCCGGCTCTCATCGATCATGGAGGTCACCCAGCTTACAGCACTCAAGGACCGGGCCCCGCATGCCCTTTCAGGAGGGCAGAAACAGCGACTTGTGCTTGCCACCACGCTTGCACTCGGCACCGATATCGTGATCCTCGATGAACCCACCGCTGAGCTTGACGAACGCGGAACGGAGAGTATCATCTCGGTGTTGAAGGATCTCAAGGCCGGGGGAAAGACAATAGTCCTCACCGAACACAAATTCACAAAATTCCGTGACCTTATAGACCAGATGATCGTCATGGATGCCGGAAGGATCCGCGCCCTTGGTAAACCCGGTGATCTCATCGCGGATGAATTTGTGAAAGGGGTTATTTTCCCCGATTATTCCGGGATACGAGACGGTTCTTCCCACTCTCCATCCGATGAACAAAAACCTCTTGTATCCATAAAGAATCTCGAGCACGCATACGGCGAGGTGCAGGCCCTCAATGGGGTCAGCCTCGATATTTTCCCGGGTGAGTTTGTCGCCATTGTGGGAGAGAACGGGTCGGGAAAGACCACCCTGATCAAGCACCTGATCGGGCTCCTTCGCCCCTCGGGAGGAACGGTCCTGGTTGACGGGAAGGATGCGGGGGTCGCTCCGGTCTCGGATCTCGCGCATTCTGTCGGCCTTGTCTTCCAGAACCCCGACCACATGTTCTTCGCAGACACGGTGGCGGAAGAGATCATGTTCGGCATCAGGAACCTTGGGATTCCCGAACCTGACATGGTACTCAAAAAGGTACTGGATGCAACCGGTCTTACCCATTCCCGCGATCTTTACCCAAGATGGCTTTCAAGGGGAGAACGCCAGAAACTTGCGATCGCATGCGTGCTCGCGATGCGACCAAAGGTCATCATACTTGATGAACCCACCACAGGGCTCGACGGGAGGGAGGCAAGGGAGGTTATGGAGATCCTAAAGCATCTCCAGCAGGAGGGCCGATCTATCGTCATGGTGACCCACAGCCGCCAGATCGCTGAGGAATGTACCGACCGGATTATCACGATCGACTCCGGCAGGATTCAGTCGGATATCCGCAGGGAGGGATGAAGAATGAGGGAGATACTCCAGTACATTCACAAGGATGCTTTCTTTCACCGGTTGCACCCGGGCACCAAGATCTTTCTTATCCTTGTGATTGGGGTGATCACACTCCTGACACTGGATATCCCCGTGCTCTGTGTGATCCTCATTGCTGTCCTCTGCATGGCGTTCATAGGCCGTGTACTCCGGGAAGTCCTCCAGCAGATGGCGCTCATCCTTGCAATGAGTGTGATCTTCATCCTCATCACGCTCATCACCATGCCCAGCGGAGAGGTCCTGGGGTACCTGATTCCGGGAGGATTTTTACCAGTGACCACAGGGGCACTATATGCGGGAGTGCTCCTCACGCTCAGGTTTGCCATCCTCATCATTTCATTCCAGATCTTCGTGATCACCACACAGCCACGTGATCTCGTGAACACCCTTGAGAAGATGGGAGTCCCCATTGATTATAACCTGATGTTCCTCATCGCGCTCCGGTTCATCCCGACGTTGCAGATTGAGGCGACAAAGATCCATGAAGCACAGCTTGCCCGCGGGTATGCACCGGGATCCGGATTCGTCGGCCGCATCAAGAGCGTTGCCCCGGTGATGATCCCCCTTGTATCAAATGCCCTTGCACGGACCACGGTGCTGGGCTTAACCATCGACATGCGGGGATACCGCACCCGTACGCGGACCCCTTTCAGGGAAGAGCATATGCATCTTCTGGACAAAGTTGTCTGTGTCGTGATCGGAATGGTCCTGATCGCATTTCTGGGGATCCGCGTGTTCCCGCTCATCTCATAATTTTCTCGGACACCGTAACATTTTTCCCGGGGCAATGAAAATCCCTCACGTATGCCTACCTGCAGCGACTGTTTCCTTTACGTACCCGGCAAGGAAGGAAAAGAGGGAGAATGCCGTATCAATGGGCCGGCTCCTCCGGAAAGGGACGCAGACCGTTGCCCTTCCCGCACATTCCGTCCCCGGAACTGATCCCGGTAAACGACACATACCTTTAAATGATGCAATTGACACCTCATGTGTATGAAAAAGATGGCACTCTGTATACTGGTCATACTGCTGGCGGTTGCCTTCATCGCGCCTCCGGCTTTTGCCGCTTTCTACTACCCCTACAGCGAGCAGGCAAGGAGGATCCCCAACATTGATTACGCGAGGAGCAACGCCTACAGCCCGGGAGTAAAGGACATGCCAACCAAGATCGCATATATACCTGCATTCCAGGCATTCAATCTCAAGCCAATCTCACCATCGGGATTCAATGGTGCCGGAACAGGTATCACGATATCCACCGGTAAGTGGAGTTCACTATTCGGAACCTGAGTACCCACCCCGTATCTCTCTGGAGCGTCCCGATTACCGGGATTCTTTTTTTATTTTCTTTCGTTCGGATCTGTCCGGAGCAGCATAGAGATTTTGAGGGACGAAATATCCTGAACCATCCCGGTCCGGATGTGCCATAAACAGATTCGTCCGCACTCATATGTTCCGAACCGGATGATGCTTCGGATATGTGTTTACCTCAGTTCATGCGTTTGGTATGGTGAACCTGCAGAGAGATTCTTTTTCGTGTATGGTATTCTTCGGACTGGTTCCAACATCCTGCGCGGCGCATAAGTATTAAGGTGTGTAATTCATATTTCCTGATCATGAATGCGAGGATATTCTGCATATTGGTAATTCTGCTGGCAGTGGTTCTTGTTGTTACTCCGGCAGCAGCAGGGATCTATTCAACAAGGATGCCGAGCGGCCGTTTCTCGGGGATGAATGCCTTTTCCCAGGGTATGAATGAAATTTCCGCCAATCCTTTACTCCTCAATGCGGTCCAGGCAAAGGACTATCAACCCAGGACCATCACTCCATTCGGCACGGGATCATCAGTCACCACATCGGCTGGAGATCTCTGGAGTGCTCGGCTTATCCCCCCCGTCAATTTTGGATGCGGATGCGGGTGTGGCTAATCGACAGGATTCCCTTTATTATCCATCTTTTTTAAAACCACTTTGCAACGGATGACAGAGAGAGTCTCCCCTTCCACATTCTTTTCAACGAAGGTTTCACACTCAAATCCCTCTTTCACAAAGAGGTCAATGACCCTTTCAGGCCCTGTGAGCGATGAGAAGAGGAGCAGAACCCGGCCACCCGGGGCAAGGACCTGTGCTACCCCTGCGGCAAACTCTGCGATAACCCTGCATCCATCCGGCCCCCCGTTAAGGGCATGCTCAAGCCAGTCGTTCATCCGCTCATCTTCTGATGTGGGCAGATAGGGGGGATTAAAGAGGACCATATCGAAAGGCCCCCGTATGCCGCGGAGCAGATCGGACCGGACCACATCGACTCCCCGCATACGGGTCTCCCGAACAGCATAGGGATTGATATCTGTTGCAAGGACCCGGGCATATTCCGCAAGACCGGCAGCGATATACCCGCTCCCGCACCCCACTTCGAGCACATGGTCTCCGGGATGTATCTCCTGCAGTGCAGCATCGAGAAGGAGATACGTATCCTCCCGGGGAGGGTACACCTGGGGGTGGATCAAGGGCATCCCAGGTTGGTAATGGTCGCAAAATCCTCAAGGTAGAGGGCTTCCGGCCTTGAGGAAAGTATCTCTTCCGGCAGTCCTGCAAGGATCTGCTCCAGCATCTCCTGACCGATTATCCCTTTCGCGCTTTTCAGACCATTTCTCACAGTCTTTCTCCGTTGTGAGAAGAGGGCTTTGACGATGTCCGCATACAGACCCCGGTCATTGATGGGAAACAATGGATCGCGTGGAATGAGATGGACAACTGTCGACCTGACCTGCGGAGCCGGTGAGAATGCCTGGGGAGGGAGATCGAAGAGGCGTCGTGCGGCACAGAATGTCTGGACCATGATGGAGAGGCGTCCGCAATCGGGTGTGCCGGGATAGGCGAGCATCCGCTGGGCAAACTCGCTCTGGTACATCAGCACTGCCTCTTTAAATCCTGTATCAAGGAGACGGAATGTGATCTTCGATGAGGCCGAATACGGGAGATTTGAGACCACCACGTCAAACTGGGGAAGAATGCAACGGACTGCATCACCCTGTATCAGCGTGAGACGGCCGGAACGTATTTCATCGGCAAAATCAAAGGCAAGCGAATCAACAAGATTCTGGTCAATCTCGACTGCAGCGACCAGTGCACCTCGTGAGAGGAGTGCTTCTGTCAGCGCACCTTTTCCCGGGCCAACCTCGAGGACTCGTTTTCCCGCAACCTCGACAGCCCCTGCGATGCGCTCGACAGCCCTCTGGTCCACCAGGAAGTGCTGATCGTTCCTCGCGCTCATCGGGAAGTGAAGAGATGATACTTTACAGACGGGTCCTGGAGCTCCTCCATCACCCGGGAAATGATCATCTTCTCGGGATGAGGGAGTGACTTGATCCGCTGGTTGATGTCTGCGAAGCTCTCGAAAGGTTTCTTGTTCCGTTCTTCGAGTATCTCCCACATGAGCTTCTTTCCGATACCGGGGAGGAGGTGCAGCATGTGGAGTTTCGGGCTGATGGAGATGGATTTATTGAAGAACAGAACGAATTCCGGCTCTTTCTCCTTCACGATTCGCTCCACTGCAAAGGGAAGCTCGAGCTTGGCAGTCTGGGTAAGATCGTCGTAGCTAATCCGGCGCTTCACCCTCTCTATCTTCTCCCGCTCGCCGTCTCCGATGTAGACGTTCTCGTGGATCTGGATCTCAAGGGTCTTTGGGACCATCTCGAGGAGCTTGAACTGTGTCAGCCCGATTCCCTGGATAAGGGGTTCGCGTTTGAACGGAGGCCGCGGATCATCGGGATGCCCTTTCTGGAGGACATCCAGCACTATTGCGTTGACCTCCTTCTTTTCCGTCTTCATACAATCCCTCACAGATGTGTTTTTACTACCTCGATGATAGTATCGAGTTCGTCGGCCTGGAGGGTGTATTTCTCCTTTGCGTAAATAGCCCTGAGTTCGTCCCTGGTCCTGGGCATGACATTGGCTATTCTGAATGCAATGTCAGGCTTCATCTTCTCCATCTTCAACAGTTCATTGACCAGGAGCCGGGACTTTTCGCTCGATGTTTTTGAGAGCTGATTGGCATGCTCGATGCTCTTGCGGAGCTCATACGACATCTCCTTCGCAGAGTCTATCCGTTCGGATTCCACACTGTGGAGCACTTCGCGGAGCTCGGGAAGGGTTATCCTCTCTTCACGGATGATTCCTTTTACTTTCATGCCAATCACCAAAATATTCGCGTATGTGGAGTGTTTACTTTTGTGCTTTTAGATGTTGCGGTCTGGCGATGACGATCTTCTCCTTCTGGCCATCCCTGATGGAAAGGAGCCACGCCCGCCCTCTCTGCCCGACCACTGTCCCGGTCATTCCGTGGAAACGGCGGTGGGGCATGCCTTTCTGGATGCTTGGTTCACAGACCACATGCACCTTCTGGCCGAGATCGAACTTCTGTATGAGTGAGGTCACCGGGACCACCCCGCGCTTTCGCAGATCTTTTTTGAACTTGTATCGTGTCTTTTTTCGTGGGCCATTATGATGCGCCATGATGATTACTCTCCCTCGTCATATCCTTGCACCTCCACCACGTCAAGGCTGCACACCCGGGCGGATCTCCCCAGGAGGCCGGAGAGACTCGGCTCGGTCCGGCCCTGATCCCCGGATATCAGCTCCTTGATATAGAGGCCCGCTTCACCGGTGATCTCAAGGATCACCCGTTCGCCGTCCTCTCCTACCTTGCTGATATCCAGGACCCGGCGTTCGCGAACGCGGTCTGCCCGGCGATGTGCAACCCGTATAGGGGTGCGCTGGTTCACTTTTGCCCCTTTTAGGGACTGGATTGCTGATTGGAGCTCATCCAGTGAGCATCCTCCGTCAATCTCGACAAGGATCCTGTATTTTTTATAACCCTTGGTCGATTTAATAATTTCCACCTCTTTGTGAAAACTCCAGCGTTCAAGGGTTACCTCCACCCTTCCGTCAGCAGCGCGGTTGACCTCCTGCTGAACGACAGCCAGGTCCCGCGTCCGGATCCGGGGTGCGACAACTTCCATCACGAACGGCCTGCCTGTGCCGACCATCCGTGCATCGATATCCTCCCTACCTGATCCGTGAAGGATCGCGTTCTCAGCGGAAAAGAGAGTGATGATTGGCCGTCCAATGAGTTCTTCAACCGAATCCTTGTACTGTTTGCCGGTAAAATTGCACTTTTCACATCCGCTCCCCTGGCAGGCCCTGCAGAACCAGTGGGTCTGGGGGATTCCCCGTTCAAACTTGCGATACCTCCCATAGATGAAGATGGATCGAATCTGGATCTCAACGCAATCATGAGCAATGTTGAGGATTGCCAAAAGATCAGGGTGTTTCGGGTCTGCCACCTTTCCTGATTTTCTGGCAACCGCTTTACCCACTTCGCGGTTCATTTCAGATTTCAGGGGTTCCGCATGGGAAAGGGAGAGATCGCTCCACACGATCTCCTCGCTCTCGGCAATCACGGGTGGAACCCTGGTGCCGATCACAAAAGTTCCGTATTCTATATCCGCTGTTGCAGCGACCACACGGTCCGCCCATTCCTCAGTCTTTCCGAAGATATCCCCGCAAATCCAGCAGGGTCGGGCAGAAGGATAGGGCAGGTTATTCTGAAGAGAGTAAGAAATGCGAAGTGCCTTGCCGCGTTCGTCGTTGGAAAGCCCGTGAGAGAGTTTCCCAAAAAATCGGCCGAGGCAATGATCGCAGATTTCGCCGTAGGCGAGGATCTTTTCCACATCGTCGAGGATCACCATCCTGCCCTCCTCCGGTCAATCTCGTTATGCAGCACGGTTATCGCGTGGTTCGCATGGAGGGCACAGGGACCCACCGAAAACCGCTCCTTACCAGCAAGGAGATCCATTTCAGGGGGTGTGAAGTCCAGGTGATCGGAAAGGATATATGAGTCTGGAAGGGTATCAACGGTCCGGATATCGGTCCCTCCTTCATCAAGAACTGCGAACGGGTACTCTTTCACAATATCAGAAACACCACCTCTCCTGACCGTGACTCCTGGAGTGGACTCCCTGAACTCCGTTCCAACCGGGATTGAGAGCGCTTTCTTTATCAGGGATCCTGCGCTTCGTTCGTCCGGGCTCAGGTAACGGAGATGTTCTCCGGAAAAACGGATGATCTTGGGAGTGTCCGGTTCACCAAGGAGTACCAGGAAGCATTCAACATCCCTCCTGAATTCGTGGGAGAGAAAAAATGACGCACTGACACACCGGCACAGGACATCCATCCTTCCTGCGCCCCCCGCCATATCTGAAAGGTTGAAATCCCCTGACGTGCGTGCCAGGTGCCCCACGACCGCAAGCCGAAGCATCGGGCCCTACATCCCACCGCTGAATTTCTTCATCATCCGCTGCATGTTGAGTTTTCCCTGGCCGCCGCGGACGCCTTTCAGCGCTTTTTTCATCATCTTGTAATAGCGGAGGAGCTCACGCACCTCTTCGGGAGACGCGCCTGCACCGAGCGCTATCCTGTGGATACGTGAACTTCCCATGACGGAAGGATCGTCAAGCTCAGGATCCGTCATCGAATCCATGATGATCCGGTAGCGCTGCATCTTGGTGCTCGTGACGTCGTATGCATCCTGGGGAATTTCCATATTCCCGAGCGGGAGCATGCTCATGATCTGCTTGAGGGGGCCCATCCTGTTCACGGCCTCGAGCTGCTGGTACATATCACGGAGGGAGAACTTTCCCCTGAGCATGGCGTTGACATCGACCTCACGGCCGGCCATAGTCTCTTCAGCGCGCTCGACAAGTGCCTTTAAATCACCCATGCCAAGGAGCCTTGAGATAAACCCATCAGGGTCGAAGCGCTCGAGATCATCGATGGTCTCGCCGCTGCCGATGAACACGATTCCTGAAGCAGTCTCCGCGACCGCTGAAAGAGCACCCCCACCCTTTGCGGTTCCGTCCATCTTGGTGATGATGACACCGTCGATATTAATAGCGTCGTGGAACCTGCGGGCTTGCTCGGCTGCCTGCTGGCCAAGTGCCGCGTCAATGACGAGCCAACGGTGGCGTGCCGATGCAATCTTCTGGATATCAATAATCTCCTGGATGAGCTCTCCCTCAAGGGCATGGCGGCCCTGTGTGTCGATGATGACCACTTCGTTTCCTGACATTGAGGAGAGCCCCTCCCTGACGATCTTTAAGGCATCCTTCGCATCCGGATTCCCGAAGACGGGCACGTTAATCCGCATGCAGAGGGTGTTCAGCTGGTCGAATGCACCAGGCCTGAAGGTATCGGCGCAGATGACTCCCACTCTCATGCCTTTTCTCTGGAAATACCGGGCAAGTTTCGCGGTGGTCGTCGTCTTTCCACTGCCCTGGAGACCGGCCATGAGGATAACCTGGGGTTCGAGCTTCGCTTCTCCAGTTGAGCCTACGAGTTTCACCAGTTCCTGGTATACGATGCGCAACACGTGCTCACGGACGGTCATGCCTTTCGGGGGCTGTTCGTCAAGCGAGCGCGCCTTGATAGACTGGGAGAGCGCCATGACCATCCTGACGTTCACATCCGCCTGTATGAGCGCCCTCTGAAGATCCTTTACCAGTTCCTCGACCGCTGCTCTGTCAACGACCGTTTTTCCCGCGAGCTTCTTCAGCGCATCCTTAAGCGAGGTTCCAAGACGGTCCAGCATCAGGCACCATCTCCCAAAAGTTCCCCTACAACCCTCTCGGGGGAGAAGGGGATGATATCGTCATACCCCTGGCCTGTGCCAAGGAACATCACCGGTTTTCCAATGGTATGTGCGATAGAGATGGCCGCCCCGCCCTTGGAATCCATGTCAGCTTTTGTGAGAATCACGGCATCCGCCCCCACGGTCTTCTCGAACTCATATGCCCGGACCACGGCATCATTTCCGGCAACTGCTTCATCCACATACACCACGAGATCGGGTTTCATCACCCTCCTGATCTTCTCCAGCTGGTTCATGAGGTTCGCCCGGTTGTGAAACCTGCCCGCGGTATCAGCAAGCACCGCGTCTATGCGATGAGCCTGGGCGTACTGGACCGCATCAAAGAGAACTGCCGAAGGATCCGCCCCTGCCTGGTGCTGGATCACCTTAATCCCGAGTCTCCCTGCATGCACATCGATCTGTTCGAGCGCACCTGCACGGAACGTGTCTCCTGCACCTATCACTGTGGTGCAGCCATTCTTTTTCAGGTACGATGCGACCTTGGCAACAGTGGTGGTCTTTCCGGTCCCGTTCACCCCGGTAAAGAGGATCTTCACCGGGTGATCATGGCTTTTAATGAATCCGATGAGATCAAACCCCTGACCCAGCACACCCATGAGGGATTCGCGCAGCGCAGAGATGACAATTTCATCCACAGACTCTCCGATTCTGCGTCTTTTTCCGGTGAGTTCTGCCTTCACCCTCCGCAGGATCTCGTCAGCGACAGGGAGGGCAACATCATTCTCGAGAAGAATCATCTCGAGTTCGAAAAGAGGTTCCTCAATATCTTTTTCAGAGATGAGGAACTCGCGATCCGCGATGAGGACCTTGACGCGGGTGAGAAATGAAGGGTCCTTCCCGGATTCCGTATCCGGCGATTCCACAGAAGATGCATCGCTGCCCTGTGGGGATGCAGCACCTGCAATGTTCTTCTCCAGGGTCCCCTGGACCTTCTGGAGCCTGGCACGCAGACCCTCAAACATCACCCACCTTCCGGATCACTTACTCCTGGTTTTCACCAGGTACCGGCCGGGCCTGCTGCATCTGGTACTGCTGATATCCAGACTCAAGCCTGCGGGCTATTTCGTTCATCTGGTATTTGAGCTGATCGAGGGTCTCCACAACCTTCTTGGCCGAGGCTTCCATCTCTGTGAGGCGATCCTTCAAATATTCCACTGCCTCTTCACTCGATCGCTCAACAATCACATCTGCTCCAACATTCAGGAGGACACGTTCAGGTTCCACCATCCTGGCCCGGACGCTCGCCCCGCCGCCAAGCTGCAGCAATATGGTATCGGCAGGGGACTCCTTGATTCCCATGATGGCATCAATCGCAGTGAGTGCTTCCACTCTTCCTTCTTCCAAGAGTGCGAGCTGCTGGGTGAAAATTTCAGCCTGCTGCCTGTACTCGTTCAGATAGATTTGAAGCGACTGGAGTTCCCTGGGATCGATCCCTTCCACCTTACTCACCACTGAGTAGCGTTACGGACTGCACGGTGATATAACTTCTTTTCAGCCTGTGTTCACTGCCGATAAGGGTAAAAATCCGCTCTTTTGCCTGTATCTCGTTCGGGGCTTCGACCACTTTTTTATAGGGGCGCCATTCGTCCCCCATCCTGAAATCGCCTTTCACCTCAAATTTTTGTCCTGCCATGTGTATCACTCCAGAAATCCGAATACATCCTCTATCCTGCCAAGTTCGAAACCTGTCGTTTCAATCCCGGCCGCATACCCTCTCTCGCTGACAAGGAGCCCGGTTCCCACAAGCCCGACACCACGGTTGATGGAACCTGCTCCGACCGGCACTCCGGCTACCTTCTCCAGCACCTGGAGTTCCGATCTCGTACTCCGGGGATGGACGAGCACACCCTTGTTTGTTGCTACCCCTGCCATCCCGACAGTCTTGACTCCTCCAAGAGTGAGCGGGATGACCGACACTCCAAGGAACTCGCCAATCTGTCTTGCCATATTCTGAGGCATATCGGGGTGAACCGCGGCAAATGAGTCATTTACCATGATCACGTTGCCTGCGGCATTCATGGTATGTTCAAGAAGAAAGACATCCCGGTATTCTTTCAGCGTGGAGATCTCCTCTTCTTTTGCCATACCGCTTACCACAAATCCCTTCCTGTTCCCGGTAAGGAGTGAGCCGATGATCTCGCTTCCATGGATCGTAGTGGAGATAATCTCCGCATCCAGCAGTTCCTTTACCGCATCCCTGAATTCATCGGGAGCTGTTGGAGGAACGATTGCCAGCTCGTCGATAATCCGTGAGAACACTCCAATATTGGCATCCCCTGCAAGGGAGATCGTCCTGTCCATCTCACTCCTCGGCCAGTTCTGCCTGGACCTGTCCGTCATCGAACTTCATGGCCCTTACACGGATCCTTGATGGGGGTTTCTCGGCTCCGCGATCCCAGACCCGCTCGTTGATGGTGCGGTCGAGTTTCACATCCTGGCTCTTCAGGTGTTTTGCCAGGAATTTCCTGATATCCTTAATAGCCGTGTTGCTCCGTTTCCACTTTGGTGCCCTTTTGGCATCCCTAAGCGGGATGATGTAAATCTGTTCCTGCATCTTTTCTGCCATACGCCTACACCTTCAGCGTACTTCTTCGCCAGTTTCGCCTGCGGGGGTGAGCCGATACTTTACGCTTCGTCCGTATCATCACCCATGCTGGTACCCTGCGATTCTGTTCACATGCCTTTGCAAGTCGTATTTTGTATCCCTTTGTAGATTTACTCATAACGTCCTCACCCATGTATTGAAATCGTACCGATCACCAGTGACTGCTCATGGAAGGCGGGAAAGTATTTCCCGGCATCCTCGCCCCTGGCTCGGAACTCGTCCCTTATCTCTGCTTCGTAATCCCCATTCTCCAGATTGGACGTCTCTCCGCAGACTATCCGGAGATGCCGGGATGCCAGACTGTTGATTTCCCGACGGGGAAATCCAAGCAGAGGGCGGATATAGGAACATTGCCGGGCATCCTGGAGGGACTGTACCTCGTCTCGCGACAGCATCGGGACCCTGTCATCAAACCGTGTACCGTCCGCAAGGACATGATACATCCCTGAGAGCTCAGTGAGGGCACACCGGTGAACCATCTGGATGGCATCATTCGGATATCCCGAGGATTGTATCATGGTTACTGCCTTTTCCAGGAGACCTTCTTCGAAGGTCCGCACATGCCATGGAAATCCCAGTGCCATGGCGGCCTTTTCCACTGCGGGCAATCTCCTTCCGGAGTCGAACACGAATGTATTCAGTTCAACAGTATAATCCCGGGAGAGAAGGACCGCTGCAAGTGAGCTGTCCTTTCCCCCGCTGAAGAGAACCCCGGCTTTCATCCTTTCCTGGTAATCTTGAAATCCTTCTTTGCAGGCTGCAGCTGCTGCAGGAGTGATTTCATCTGTGCATCGTTGATCTTCTGCTTGAGACGACCACTCTGGGCCAGCATCACAAGTTGCTGTTCAACAGCCCGGGCAAAATCCGGCCGTGTCAGCTTGATGGTGTTGAGCCTCTCCCTGGCTTCCGGTTCCAGGATCTGCAGGAGAACCGCATGGACCTGCGCATCAATCTGCTTCTGGCGCTCCATCTCATCCTGCATGGACTGCTGGTCGAATGACTGCTGCTGGAGCTGGGCCATTCTCTTCCTTCGAAGTTCTGCCAGCTCATCGTCTCCCATTGTGTTCACCTCTTTCCTGCACCCTTACTTGGTGACAGGTGCTGCTGATTCCTTGGCAATCCGATCAGCAAGGCCATCCATGTAGGAAGCTCCTGCTGGGCTGACTCTCCGCCCGGTCTTATCGTGCAGGATATAGCCTGCGGACTCCAGTTGCTGGAGCGACTTCCGGAGGATGGATCCGCTGCCCTTTCTGAACTGGGATGGGCGGGAACCACGGTCCTTCTTGCCGCCGTATATGGAACGCATCCGCTGTACTCCGATAGGGCCTTCAATGTACACCCTTCTCAGTATGGAGGCGACCCTGACGAACCACCATTCGGGGTCCTGGGGGGGCATCTCCTTGTGCACTCCCGTCTTGGAAAATGCAGCCCAAGCCGGAGGCGTTATCTCCGGCTTCTTCTTGAGTTCCTCAGCCAGGGTGCGGATGAACCTGTCTGCCGGAACGTCATAGACGGTTGTCATACGTCGTAAAACCTCACTGTCACAGATTCGATATAACAGTCTTTATCTATATGTTGCACGCGCTTTTATATATTTCGAGCATGATACCATAATTTTCCGGATTCCTTACCGGATAGACCTTGATACCCTAGCTTTTTCGTTCAGCGAATACCGCTGTCCGGCCTCTTACCTCAATGAGGATGGCATCTGCATGCCTGGCGAGATCCTCAGGATCGACATCGGTGTTCCGGAGCCACTTGATCTTGATGCGATGCCTCTTTTTCAACTGCTGTGCCACCTCATCAACGAGAGCAGGAGTAACCCCCTGTTTCCCGATCCAGACTGTGGCCTTCATCTCCTGCACGTCGGATTGACGGGATGCGTCTTTCATGTATTCCTCTTCACGGGAAACCTCATCTTCTGTCTGCAGGAAAGGCACGTGATTACCACTTTTCCATGACCGATCCTGACTCTCATGTTCACGCCGGGGACCAGGAAACGCTTGCAATGGTGGCAGAACTGTCTCCGGAACCTCGGTTCAATCCGAACACGCTGTTTCATTGATATCTTCCTTGCAAGCGCAACGTACCTGTCGCTCAGGGCAGGGTCATTGGGAAAACACTCCCGGGCACGCGAGAAGAGTATGGCAATACGCTCGCGTGAAATACGCTTTGAATCCGGGGATGATGTCTTTCGGGCCATCTGGATACATCTTCAATTGGGGGGTCGGACGAACGAAACGATGCGAGGGCATCCGTCATTCCCGGATCAGGCAGCAGGGCCTCCTGTCGAGATATGCACACGCCTTCCATGAACGACAACCCTGTCCTGGCAAAAGAGCCTGACTGCATGCGGCAGACAATGGTGTTCCTCCTCAAGAATTCTCTCCGAGAGGCTCTCCTCATCATCATCGTCAAGCACAGGTACACATGCCTGGACGATTATGGGACCGGTATCCATGCCCTCGTCAACCAGATGTACGGTGCACCCTGACACCCTCACCCCGTACGTAACTGCCTGCCTCTGGGCATGGAGCCCGGGAAAGCTCGGGAGGAGAGCAGGATGAATGTTGAGGATTTTCCCATGGAATTCTCGGACAATTGCAGGCCCGAGTATCCGCATGTACCCTGCAAGGACAAAGAGATCCGCCTGCAGATCGTGCATCGTGGTGCAGAGAGCCCTCTCATATTCGTCTTTTCCGGCATACTTGCCATACTCAAGCACAAAAACAGGGATGCCTGCCTCCCTTGCCCGGGTGATAGCAAACGCATCCGGATTGTCTGTGATCAGACCCGTGCAGTATGCAGGGATCTCTTTCCTTCCGATCGCATCAATAAGTGCCTGGAAATTGGATCCCCTTCCTGATGCGAGGACTGCAATCCTCTTCATTTTCTGGACCCCCCGGAATTCTCATCCTCTATCGTGTGCTGGATGAGTTTTACCTTGACTATCCTCCGCGAAAGCATCTGGGTGACAACGAGGGAGATGTGGCTTTCCTGGATATAGACGCTCTCCCCGGGGTGAGGAATGTGCCCGAGGCGTTCAATAATCAGTCCCCCAAGGCTCTCATATGATTCAGATACCGGCAGCGAAAGGCTGAGCTCGTCGTTCAGTTCCTCCACCCACACCTTCGCATCGACAAGATAGACCCCGTCTGAAATTTTCTGTATCTCAGGCTCCTCACGGTCAAATTCGTCCAGAATATCTCCCACAAGCTCCTCGAGAATATTCTCGACAGTGACAATCCCTACAAAACTGCTGTATTCGTCAAGCACGATTGCAATCTGGACCTTTCTGAGCTGGAGTTCCTTGAGGAGATCGTCGATCTTCTTGCTCTCCGGGACAAAGAAGGGATCATACATCAGGTCTTTGATGGGGATGTTCTTCTTCCCGGCAATCTGGCTCGAGATAACGTCCTTGACGTTCAGCACCCCGATGATATTATCCATATGGTCGTGGTATACGGGGATTCTTGAAAAACCGGTCTCGTTAAAGAAATGGAGCGCTTCTTCGAGCGTGGTCTGGTCATCGATGAGCGCCACGTCAACCCGAGGGGTCATGATCTCCCTGGCGGTGGTATCTCCGAATTCGAGCACCGAGTAAAGCATTTCACGTTCTTCCTGCTCGATTGCGCCCTCCTCCTTCCCGACATCGATCCATTCTTTGATCTCGTCCTCGGTCACGGCAGGCTCGGCCTGTCCCTCATCATCGTTCCTCCGACCCATTACCCTGTCGATTGCAAAGATTATGGGTGACAGGATTCTGCAGAGCATGTGAATAGGCCGGGATACGGCGAGTGCAAACCGTTCCATATTCCGCGTAGCATATGTCTTTGGCCCGATTTCCCCAAAGAGAAGGAGGAGAATAACCACGGCTCCGGTTGCGATTCCTACCCCGACATCACCGAATATCCTGATGGTCACCGCGGTTGCCAGCGCAGTAGCGGCAACATTGACAATATTGTTCCCTATTAGGATGGCGATCAGGAACCTGTTTGGCTGTTCTTTCAGTTCTGCGAGTGCTTCAGATCCCGGTCTCTGTTCGTTGACAAGTGTCCGGACCTTGGCCCTCGTGATGGAGATGAGCGCGACCTCAGAGGCAGAGAAGAATGCCGAGAGCCCCAGGCAGAGGATGAACAATAAAAGGAGTAAAAAATCCTCAATCATTAAATCCACGCCGTAAAACGGCTGTACAATGTGTATTCATATGTTCTTGGGCACTACATGTATCGTGCTGAAATTTTATAAATCCGTCGATGGAGCAAAACACTCTTTCATGAATTCCAGTTCGGTTGAGAGAAGGAGAATCTTCTCTTCAGATGAGAGATCGTGGGAGAAGTTCCGGTCTTCAAGTTCAAGAGTGAGATTTCCTTCATACCCGGATTGGGCAAGGTAATGCAGGATTTCAGCCATTTCGGGGTCTTTTCCGAGAGGGAGGTGCATTTTTCCCCCTGCTGCCCTCCCTACGTGCACATTGATGAGGCGATCCCCGCAGAGATCTACATAGCGCTTCACACTTGCTGCACCGGCAGGCATTGCATGGGAGATATCAAGAGTACACCATATCCATGGTTCCCTGTCCAGGAGTTCCCGCATGTCTCCCGGGGTGCAGAGAAGGGAATTTACCTTGGGTTCCATGTTCTCCATTGCAACCCTTACACCACTCCCCGATGCTGAACGCTTGAGTGCTTCAAGGTATATGGAAAACCGCTCGAAATCGAAAGCCCCCGGTGGCCTCTTTGCAGTTCTCCTTCCCGGATGAACCGTGACCAGGTCGATCCCGATCCGGGATGCCATCTGTATGGCTTTAATGGCATATGTGATGGATATTTTTGCAATATCGGGGTTGACAGATGTTGGATTCAGATCGAGAATGGGTGCGTGGAGTGTAGGAGAACTGAGTTGCGGATACGAATTCATGCACCTCACCAGTTCATCTACAGGCAGCCCGGAGAGCCAGAAAGAGGGGGTCTCCAACCAGAATTCTACAGAATCAAGACACGCCTCGTCGATATACTGGAAAATTTCCTCAAGGGGATATTCATGAAAAAACATGCTGGAAACGGCGAAACGGACCATGATCCTAATTCATTACCCACCGGCCATAATAGTTGTTGATGACGTGGTACCAGCAGGGGATTGCTGATGAACGCAGCGGGCATACCACTGAAGTATTCACAGTATTCCAGGTCTCCTCGCTTGTCGAGATGCTGCTCGATGATTCAAGGATCCAGGATATCTGGATACGCGGGGAAGTCACAAACCTGAAACTTCATGGTTCTGGGCATTATTATTTTTCTCTTGGCGAAAAGAGTGACACCCATTCTGCTGTGCTACCCTGCGTGATGTGGAGAGGAGATGTGCAACGGTTGAAGTGCGATGTTCGGGACGGCATGAAAGTTGTGGTCTTTGGCTCAATAGGACATTATGCACCCCAGGGCCGCTACCAGCTGTACGTCAGGGACATCCAGCCTGCAGGGAGAGGAGAGAAGCACCTGATGATTGAGAGGTGGAAAGAAGAGCTCTCCAGAGAGGGGTGTTTTGATCCCGCACGGAAGAGAAGCCTCCCTCCATATCCCTCCAGGGTTGGTGTGGTCACATCAGAGACGGGAGCGGTCCTGCAGGATATCAGGAATATCATCTCCAGGCGTTTTCCCCTTGAACTGGTAGTCTCTCCAACCGCAGTCCAGGGAGAGGGTGTGCATCATGAGATCGCACGCGCACTCTGTCGTATTCAGGATGAAGTTGACGTGATCATACTCGCACGCGGAGGGGGGAGTTTCGAAGATCTCTTTCCATTCAACTACCCCGAGGTTGTGAGAGCAGTATCCTTGTGCCCCGTTCCTGTTGTGAGTGCGATCGGGCATGAGGTCGATGTCACACTTGCAGATTTTGCTGCTGACGTCCGTGCCCCGACCCCTTCTGCCGCCGCAGAACTGGTGGTCCCCGACCGCATCCTCGTGCTCGATTCACTCGCCGAATCCCAAAGAACACTGGGGAACCGCCTGCTTAACAGACTGGACAGGGCAGGAAAGGATCTCTCCCAGGTACGGGAGAGGCTCTCACCCCACAGGATGGGACAGAGGGTGACTGCAAAACGGGAAGACGTGTCTGTGCTCTCTGACAGGATCGGAAAATCAATTTCATCCCGCCTGACCCTTGAGCGTGAACGGCTTTCTGCCATGGCAGAGATCCTCTGTGCACGAAATCCTCTCCACCTTATCCGGAAGGGCTATTGTATCCTCGAGAAGGAGGGCAGAGTGATTAGATCTACAGATGAAATTACCGAAGGTGAACACCTCTCTGTCCGGCTCATGGGCGGGAGGTTTGACGCGAATGTCGAGAGAGTGTACCATGACCCAGAAATTTGAAGACCTGATGAGAGAATTAAAAGAGATCCTTGTAAAGATTGAGGATAACCAGACCGGGCTTGATGAAGCTATTGCACTCTACGAGCGAGGGGCAGTCCTTATCAGACAGGCTGAGGAGATCCTCTCCTCCGCAGAGATGAAAATCTCCCTTATCGGGAGGGAATAGGAACGCACACCGCCCTTTCGTGCCAGGCCGGGTGACTCCCTGGGATCTTTTTTGAATTTACCCAGATCCCTCGGGGAGCATCTTTCCGGGGAATTATCAGAATATTTGGATTATAATTAAGAACTCAACTATTTATACTTA
>DAWU01000063.1 GCA_002506105.1 Methanolinea sp. UBA275
GAACAGGAGGTTGGTGGCTAGATTGTCACTATACCCTTATACAAGATGCAATCTGCGAAACACCGATTATATCAGATTCCAAACACGGCTTACTGGAAATTTCTGTGAATTGTTCGGGGGCATTTCATCCTTTTTTACGCCTCACTCTCCCAATAATAAGAACAATAAGAAGGACTGCTGCTGCTGCCAGAATGAGGAGGATAACATCCTGGACATCATGAATACTGGTAGCGACAAACAGTACAAAAGCGGCTGCAAGGACAAAACCAATCGTTGTGAAAAGGATGGTGAGGATCCTGTTCCATCCCAGGATCCAGGCTATGATCGGTGTTCCATAGAGGCCGATTCCCGGAATCCATGCAATCAGGATGCATGAGATTGCCCCATACTTCTTTGTAACAGGGTATTTCTCCATCTGTTTCCCGATATTTTCTATCCACCCGGACACCCTTCTTGACGTGAGAGCCAGGCTCTTGCATAATTCGAGAATCACAAGGATAATCCCCACTGCAAAGGACGCCATGATAACAAGGATCACCATACGTGAGATCCCGAGGGGTCCCCCCAGGGGCGGAGCTGCTGCCTGCAAGATAAATGTTGAGGCGATATAACTCAGGATATTGGCCGGAGGTATGTTCTCCACCATACCAACCACAACAGGTATCACGACAATAAATATGAAAAAAAAGATGAGCGCTTTGGAGAGTTCCTTCAAGATCCTGATACCTGACAGGAACCTTATTTGCATGATGGTATATTGGGGGGAAAGAGGTTATCTCTTTTGATTCTCCTTAAAAAAACCTGAACGTATTCCTCTGAATGCCAATGCTCATGGCGTAACAATCTCTCGCCCCGGGAACACTTCCAGCAACGAAATCCGACAATCCCCTGTATGTCCGCGTTATCAGCTACGCGCTGGATGAGGCATTCATCTTTGCCCGGAGTCTCCATCCCCCGGCACACAGCACAACGCCAAGCAGGAGAGATAAGATTCCCAGGATCTCCATGAGCAGGGTAACGGTTGCGTCCGGGATCAGCAGTATGAGAAGGGCAAGCAGGAGCGAGAACATCCCGATGAACATCCTTCGGAAAAAACCCTCCGGCACTGAATGTTTACCCTTTGCTACAAGGGAAAATGACACCCAGGCACTTCCGAATGCCCAGAACGAGAGTATCAACAGTACAACCTGGATAAAGAATTCAAGAGGGAGGAAAAAGCTCACAATTCCGATGCAGAATACGGAAATGCCGAGAAAGAGACTCCCCGGAGAGACAACCTTTGTTACATCCCCGCTGAAACCTTTCCGGCTGATTATGATCCCAAGCACCATGATTGCTGCGGGCACGAGGATGTTCGTCATTCCTGCGAAGGTGACGAGCGGATTGAATACAATCCAGAGTCCGGTCAGGAATAACGCAACACCAACGAGAATCTGAATCTGCCAGGCCCTCTTCTGTTCTCTCAATAACACACCGGTTTTCATTTCCGGGGTTTTCCGTGCGCGGGCAACCAGGGTTACAAACGTGTCGGCAATCATGAGGAGAAGCGGTGCATCGTCAACAAGGTGGAGAAACGGGTGGATTTTTGGATCATACCGGTCAAGGTGGACGTTGTACGCATGCTCGGTCTCGTGGACGTGGTAATGCCCTTTCCTGTAACTTGCAACTGTTCCGGGCGTTGGAATGTTGAGGAAGGACCGCTCCCACCCGGGATCCAGAGGTTCCGTGACCTGGTTTTTTGCTATCGTGACCTCCCAGACACCTTCATGCAGCGGACCCAGGAAGCCATCGAGTGTTGGAATGTCCCTCACTCTCCAATTGATATTGGGTCAATTCCTGCATCAAAGTTCCCTCACATCAACCTGCCACACAGCAACCGATAGCTTAACAACGCATGCTGCGAGTAATCCTGCATGGATCAGGGTATCACGGGGATTGTTGTTATACTCCTCATCATTCTTCTTTGCACCTGCGGATGCAGCACCCGTATCCCTGCAAGCGATAATCTCCCTTCGGGACCCCACACCACAACAGTACCCCCCGCAGGCACTGAACCGGCACTTGAGGGTATGACCTGGTATCTGGTTGTCGTCCATACTGCTTCGGGTCACTCAAATGGTCTTGTCCCGGGTTCTGAGATCACAGTATTTCTTGATGGAAATGGAAAGATCACAGGGAGTGCCGGGTGCAACCAATATACTGCATCCTACTCTGCTTCTTCCAGCACCATTTCAATCGGCAGCCTGGCCGCGACAAAGATGTATTGTGCATCCCCTGAAGGAACCATGGTTCAGGAGGCCACGTACCTTTCAATGCTGCAGAGGGCAAATCACTTCAGGATCGAGGAAGGGCTTCTTTTGCTCGCAGACAAGGATGGAATCCCGCTGCTTGCATTCAGCACTATTCAACCCCCAGGCTATTGATACCCCTCACACATGAAACTGAAATACACAAGCCCGATGCCAATTGGAGACGAGCGCATCCCTCTCAATTCCAGGGAGCACTTCAAGTATGCGTGAGATTCTCACAGCCACCTACGGATGTGAGAATTCAGGGGGCTATACTAGGTTACACCATATCGAGGAAGTTTTTAAGCAGGCGCAGACCTGTCGAACCGCTCTTTTCGGGATGAAACTGCACCCCGAAGACCATGTCACGGTTCCATATTACGGATGAAAAGGAACACATATACTCCGTCTCTGCAAGGGTGTAGGATGCAGAGGTGTCAGCATAATAGGAGTGGACGAAATACATATACTCCCCGGGGGAGAGCCCTTCGAAAAGGGGATGTGAATCCTCAGGAAGCGAGAGAGAGTTCCACCCCATGTGGGGAATTTTGAATCCGGTGACCTTTGGAAATCTCCGCACCCTTCCCGGAATCAGACCAAGGCCCTTGTGTATCCCGTTTTCTTCACTCCATTCCATCAGCATCTGCATTCCAAGGCATATCCCGAGTGTAGGAACAGTGCGGGAGAGCGCGACGAGCAGGTCCCGGAGATCTCCAAGCTGCTCTATACCATCGCGGAACGCCCCGACACCCGGAAGAACGAGAGCGTCTGCGGATGCAATCTCATCCATATCCGTTGAGATGACCGGTGCACCGCATGATTTCTCGATACCTCTCCTGACTGACCTCAGGTTACCAAGGCCATAATCAACAATTACTATCTTCTTCACCGGGCACTCCCCTGATCCTCCAGCGGGCTTCATCGATCCAGGCTGCTGAAAGACCCTGTTGTTTCTGCCATTCTTCGAGCTTCTCATTCCAGCGCTGCCAGATATCAGGATGGGTTCGTGCGATATGCCGAAGAACCGCGATATCGCTCGAAGGGCACATGAAGCACCCTATCCTGTCAAGTCCCTGTTCATACAGGGTATTATAGGGTGCCCCTTCCCTGAAGAGGTACAGCCAGACATACAGCGCAGTCCAGTGGTGGATGGGTGCGGCCGAGAGCTGGCTGTGGAGATGGGGATTTCTCCAGACCCTTCCGCTCATCATCCTCCTGAATGATTCGTACTTCCTCTGGCCGATGAATGAAAGGCATTCACCCCATTGCTGCCTGATCAGCGTCTCCATGGGGGTCAGTTTGGCAGTCCGGCAGCACCACCTGAAATCGACAGCAGGAGGACCCATGGTCTCAAATCTTCTCCAGAATGCGGATTCACCGCCAGCACGAATAACAGGCATCCCGTAATACTGTGATACCTCCTCAACATTCCTGTAGGTCTCGGGAAACTCAAGACCCGTGTCTGCAAAAAGCAAAGGGATTGCCCCGAGCGCTTTTTTTACAAGGATGAGCGTTGCGAGGCTGTCCTTGCCCCCGGAATATGAGACGTTCACAGGGATGGGATTCTTTGATACAATATCCCTTATGAACGAGATCGCCTCTGATTCCCTGCCTTCAAGAGGTTTGGCATTGGCGGCTACCGCGTCAGCCCAGGTCGCTTCGCCCGGGACGCAGGTCGACGGGATATTTCTCCTGGTCCGGATAATCGCACCACGGTCCATTGACTCTGCCTCACCCGCGTCAACCTTCGCCCTTCCCACTGCGACAACATGCCTTCCCTCGTCCATCACGAATACCTCGTCCCCTTTTCGGACACTCCGTTCTATCTCGATGAGCCCCGGGGCAAGCACGCTCGCACCCTCCCCTTGTATTGAAGGGACTGCGCCATTGTCCACTACCACATACCTTCGCGTAGGTGTCAGGAAGACAGATGCTTCGGGTCGCGGAATGGGTTCCCACCGGTGTTCAGCCGGGATGTACTTCAGCGAACCTGCAACGCCTCCTCCGACAATGATCTCATCCATCCGGTCCGGGTCCGGCACCTTGTTGAGGAGGGCAAGATGACCGGAAGGTATGAGAGGATTTCCAAAATGATCAGAAAAAACCTGGTTCACAAGAGCGATATCAAAGGAAAAAGCAGGTCGTGCGTCTCCAGGTGGAGTGAGCCGAATTTCACGGGCAGGCTTTCCGCAGTGAGAACAGGTTCCTGCAAGGAGCGGGGTATGGCATGTATCACACCACCATACCATATCCCTGCGGGAAAATGAGGGGCGCATTGACGGTACTTTTTTGGTTTTTTTCATAAATATAAGCATGGAATGGACTTCCATCGCAGAGAGAGTCAAAAACCACTTCCGCGAACTTTTTTAAAATTGAGAAATGCTCTTTATTTTAAAGATTAGACCCTTTAAATCCGTTATTTATCATTATATCATATCGTATGGTTTATCTCTCATAATTTGCATAATTAATCATGATAGTTATTACCTTGAGAGTCAATTTGCCGTTTTCAATGTCTGTGCTGGAACAATGCGGAGTTGTGCGTACTGTGATGTATTCGAATAGTGTTGCATACTTGTGCCTGGAATGGCCCAATCCACAGGAGCTTTGATGATACCATTCCTCGTCACGACAGGAATCGCTTTCGTGGGCTACCTCATTCTCACGGCCGGAAGCGGGACCATCGGCCTATGGTCTCCCACGGAACTGATCATGGGAATAATCCTGGCAGTGGTAACCGGAGTACTGACCAGGAACTTCCTGTGTCGCTCCCGGGACTATCGCCTCCTTTCACCCGGGCGCCTGCTGCGCCTGCTGGTCTATGTGCCCGGACCATTCTTTATCGAGCTCACCAAGGCCAACCTCGACGTAGCATACCGCGTCATTACAGGCAGGATCCGCCCCGGAATCATCCGTGTGCGATCAAACCTCAAGACCGACCTTGGGATCTTCATGCTGGCGAATTCCATCACCCTCACACCGGGGACCCTCTCGGTAGGGATTGATGAGAAGACCAACGATCTCTTCATCCATAACATCAACGTCGGTGAGGGGGATGAGAAAAAGGAGTACATCGAGAGCAAAGATCTCTTCACGCTCGTTAATCTGCCTTCCTGGATCAGGAAGATCGCAGAACGGGACCGGGAAGGGGAGGTCTCATGATGGACCAGTGGCTGATTGCCGTGCTCATCCTCGGGTGTCTCATGATGCTGGCTGCAGTGAGGCTGATCCTGGGACCAACAGGTCCTGACAGGGTTATCGCCGTGGACACGGTGAATACATTCACAATTGCTGCCATGGTCATACTCGGGGTTGTCTACCAGGAGATCATCTTTGTCGATGTGGCTATAGTATACGGCCTCCTGTCATTCGTTGCAACACTCTACGTTGCCAAGTATATCGGGGGTGAACTCTGAGATGGCGGCCACCCTGGATATCATAACCTCTGCGCTGCTCGGAATCGGCGTTGTGTTCAATGCACTCGGTGTCATCGGGCTCCTCCGTTTCCCTGACCTCTACACCCGCATGCATGCGACCACCAAGGCCACCACCTTCGGATCGATCTTCACCTCGCTCGCAGTCATTGTCTACGGCCTTGCCACATTCATAGGAAAGAGCGATACCCAGTACCTCACTCTCGCCATACATGCCTTCCTTGCCATGGGAATGCTCGCATTCACCAACGCAGTGAGTGCTCACGCCCTCGCAAGGGCCGCCCACAGGAGCGGACAGTTCCCTGCACAGGCGGTATGCGACCGCCTTGCGGAGGCGAAATCATGATCTACGAGATCTTTCACATTCTCGTCCTGGCAGGCCTGGTCATTTCCGCATCGCTGACCTTCTGGTTCCGTGATCTCCTGGCCGCTGTCCTCGCTGCTGGATTCTTCTCCTTCCTCATATCCCTCGAATTTTATATCCTCCAGGCCCCTGACGTAGCCATCTCGCAGGCAGCAATTGGAGCCGGTCTATCAACTGCAATCTTCATCATTGCTATCCGGGCAACCGGGCGTTACGAGGGAGGCGCCCCATGAGGAAGATAGTCGCAGGCTTGATCCTGGGTGCACTCCTTATCACTTTTGTCGCCATGATCCTGCCCCTTGAATTCGGATCGCCCAGGATGAGTGACATGGACGATTACTTTATCCGTTACGGGCAGGAGCAGACCGGGAACAACAACGAATGTACTGCAATTGTCTTCGATTACCGTGGTTTCGATACCATTGGGGAATCCACAGTCCTGTTCACTGCAGTGATCGGGGTTGGCATTATGTTCCGCCGGTTCTTCGGGGGTGAAGAAGTTGAGGATGAGTAAACTGGTCAGGTTCGCGGCTGACATCCTCTATCCGGTAGTCCTCATATTCGGCCTCTACATCGTTGCACATGGACATATCACCCCGGGCGGAGGATTCCAGGGGGGCGCGGTGATCGCAACCGGCGTTGCCCTGGTCATCGTCGCCTACGGCTACCGGGAAGTAACCCAATGGATCGGGAAGGGAGGGCTCATGGCGAGGGAAGTCGTCGGGCTTCTCGGTTTTATCGGGACCGCGCTCGTTGCTTTCATCTTTGGCATGCCTTTCTTTTATAATTACCTTGCCGGGCAGGGCGGACTCTTCGGAGTCCCGGTCACGTACGGGCCGAATCCCGGCGAACTCAACACGGGCGGGACCGTTCCCCTGATGAACTTCGCGGTTGGTATCGAGGTATGGGGAGGGCTTGCCCTCGTCATTCTTTATCTCCTGTCAGGACTTGTGCCTCACGACGATCACGAGAAGGAGGGTTCGTAATGCTCTGGAACCTGCCGTACCTCGCGGTGGTGATTATCACCGTGATCGGGCTTGCCGCAATCCTCCTCAAGAAGAACCTGATCAAGATGATGCTCGGCATCAATATCCTGCAATCATCAGCAAACCTTTTCCTCATCTCCCTTGGTTACAGGGAGGGAGGGATTGCCCCGATCTACACGCTGGCCCCTTCGACTCATATGGTACTGCCGACTCCCCAGGCCCTCTGCCTCACGTCAATTGTCATTGGGCTCGCAACGAGTGCGCTCATGCTCTCCTTCGCCGTAATAATTCACAAGAAGTACGGCACTGTTGACCTTGACCAGATAAGGAGGTTACAGGGATGATCCTGGAATTCGTCTGGACGCATGCCCCCGCATTGCTTGTCGCGATACCCCTCCTCGGTGCATTCCTCTGTCCCGTCATCGGTAAGATTTCCAGGACAACAAGAACCGCCTGGGTCGCCGGGATCATGCTGGTGAGCGCGATCGTGGCCTTCATCCTTGCCTCCCGAGTCCTTACCGAAGGTACCGTGCTCTATTCATTCGGCGCTTTTGATCCCACCCTGACAATTCCCATGGACTCCGGAGGGATTCCAATACGCATCATCTTCACTGTCGATGCGATGAGCGCCTTCATGGATATCATCTGTGCCACTGTCGGGTTCTCTGCAATTGCCTATTCACTCTCGGCCGAATCGCGGAACAGCGGCTTGGAAGGATACTACACTCTCTTTCTTCTGATGGTGTGCGGGGTGTTCGGGATGGTATCAACGGGGGATTTCTTCAACTTCTTTGTTTTCCTTGAGATCCTCTCCATGGCCTCGGCGGGAATCATTGCATACCGTGTCGATGGCGGGGTGGCCGTCGAGGCAGCCATCAAGTATTTCGTGCTCTCTTCTGTAGGCGCGATATTCGTGTTGTTTGCCATTGGTATCTATTATGGCCAGTACGATGCGCTGAACATGGCTGTAATCGCGTCACGCATCCAGTGGTCAACGCTTGACATGATTGCTCTCGTCATGCTGGTGGCTGCCCTCGCCATGAAATGCGGGGCTGTTCCCATGCACTTCTGGACTCCCGATGCGTATTCCATGGCGCCCTCCTCGGCGACCGCATTCCTGGTCGTTGCCAGCCAGGCAAGCCTGTACGGTCTCTTCAGGGTGCTCTTCACGTTCTACAACGTGACCCTGAATGCAGCAACGATGGGATGGATCATCATCATACTCGGGGTTCTCTCGATGGTTGTGGGAGTGACGATGGCAATACCGCAGAAGGATGTGAAACGGCTGATGGCCTACCATGCTGTCTCCCAGACAGGATACATGCTGCTTGGTGTCGGCGTGGGGCTCGCAGTCCTTGGCAACCAGCCACTCATGGAGTCGTTCGGGTACATGGCCATGAGCGGCGGAGTATTCCACATCCTAAACCATGCACTCTACAAGGGGCTGCTCTTCCTGACGGCCGGCGCTATCTTCTACCGGATAGGCACCAGAAACCTGAATAAAATGGGCGGTCTCGGGCACAACATGAAGTGGACGATGATCTTTTTCATTATTGGAGCCCTGGCAATTGCCGGTATTCCACCGTTGAACGGATTTGCTTCCAAACTGATGATTTACGAATCTGTATTCATATTCAATCCTGTACTTGCCATAATCGCGATGGTGGTGAGCATCCTTACCCTGGCCTCCTTCGTGAAAGTGTTCCATTCCATCTTCATGGGGCCGCAGCTTCCCGAGTATGCAGGGGTGAAGGAAGCACCGCCTTCCATGCTCCTCGGGATGGGCATCCTCGCCTCGCTTGCGGTGATCTTCGGGCTCTTCCCGGACCTTGTAGTGACAACCCTCGTGAATCCGGCTGTACATGCGCTCACTGACCAGGGGGCTTATATTGCCTCTGTCCTTGGAGGTGCTTAAGGATGAGTGTGCTCACGCAGACGCTCCTTACGGGGACCGGGTACTGGAATTCCCTGGCCTGGATCCTTGGAATAGCGGTTGCCCTTGTGATTGCATACCTCATATGGGCAAGGGGTGAAGCGGGCTGGAAAGCAGGTACATCCCAGACAGAACCTTTCATATCAGGCAATCCCGAACCGCAAAAGAGACAGGTGCATATCCCATCCGGGAACCTGTACTGGGGATACCTCGAAGCGATGAAGGGATATTATGAAAGGATTGTTCCCCTACACACCGGGGACCTCAACGACTACATGACATGGTACCTGTCGGTGATGATAACAATCCTCGTGCTGGTGGTGGTCTTCGCATGAAACTCAACTCTGCATTCAATCGCTCTCTCTGGGTTTATCATTTCAATTCAGGTTCCTGCAATGGCTGCGAGATCGAGATCGTTGCTACGATTACCCCGCGGTACGATCCCGAGCGGTTCGGGATCAAACTCGTGGGGAGCCCGAGGCATGCAGATGTGATGCTCGTGACAGGACCTGTGGTTCACAAAATGAAGGACAGGCTATTGCGGGTGTATTCCCAGATGCCGGATCCGAAACTGGTGATGTGTATCGGGGCCTGCGGGATCTCTGGAGGGGTGTTCTATGATTCCTATAACCTTGACGGCCCAGTCGACGAAGTCATCCCTGTCGATGTCTACGTCCCGGGATGCCCACCACGCCCGGAGGCGATTGTACATGGTGTGGTTACTGCGCTTGCCAAACTCGAACGCCTTCAGGGGGTGAAGGCATGACGGCAACGCTCCTTACCCCTGAACAGGTACGGGAACGGTTCCTAACGAAGTTCGGTTCCGGTATCCGGGATTCACGTATCTCGGAGCGTCGCGAAGGGAAGAAGAAGAATCCACATTACACGATCTGGTTTGACCTTGACAGGGAACTGCTCAGGCCTGCCATCGAGACGCTCATCGGGATCCGGTTTCCCCATCTCTCGGTCATAGGCGCAAACGACCTTGGGGATTCCATCCGCCTTGTATACATCTTTTCGGTCCAGTACGGTGAGGTGAAGAGCGAATATATGGTGACAATTGCAATCACCCTCCCGAAGAGTGATCTTACGGTACCTACCATCTCGGACCTGATCCCCGGAGCGGTGTTTGGCGAACGTGAGAAGCAGGAATTCCTCGGGATCAAGGTGCTCGGCATCCCTGACAACAGGCGCCTCTTCCTGCCGGAAGATTTCCCCGATGGAGTATATCCATGGCGAAAGGATGATACAGGGATACCCCCTGCCATGGTGAAGGATCTCTGGGCATCCAAGAGGCCGGTCGACCGACCTGTTCCTGTCGTAGAGATCAAAGAGGAATGCGAAATGGGAGCGGGACCTGATAAAGAGTCTGGACAGACCAAAAAGGAGGGATCCTGACATGGCATCCGATGGCAAGAAGGCACCGTATACCCTCCAGATTGGCCCCATCCACCCTTCACTGAAAGAGCCGGTGATGTTCACCTTCGAGATGGATGGCGAACAGGTGAGATCGGTCGATTTTGCACCGGGCCAGACACACAGGGGGATCGAGTGGATGGGAATGCGCCGGAACCCTGTCCAGATTGTCCACCTCACCGACAGAATCTGCGGGATCTGCGGCATCGTTCATACACTTGCGTTCTCGCTTGCCGTGGAGCAGATCGCCGAGATCCAGGTCCCTGAACGGGCCGATTATATCCGGGTCATCCTCCACGAGTTCGAACGCATCCAGTCCCACCTCCTCTGGGCTGGTGTGGCGGCTCACGAGCTTGGATTCGACTCGCTCCTGCACCTGACGTGGAGGGTGCGTGAACAGGCCATGGACGTGATCGAGAACCTCACCGGGAACAGGGTCAACTATGGCATTGTCCAGGTCGGAGGGGTGAGGAGGGATATCGTTCCAGAGCAGTATAAGATCATCGAGGACTGCCTCTCGACCTATGAAGGTCTCCTTACGAAGCTGCTGAACCTGTTCCTCGATGATACAACGATCGCGATGCGGTGTCGTGATACGGGTGTCCTGACACGGAAGGAGGCTATCGAGCTCTGTACGGTTGGCCCGACTTCGCGGGCATCCGGGGTGAATATGGATCTCCGCCAGGACTATCCCTACGCAGCATATGGCGACCTCGATGTGCGGGCTGTCCTGCCCGAACCTCACATGGGCGAGACGCACGGGGATGTCTATGACCGGATCGTCGTAAGGCTCTTCGAGGTCGGCCAGTCATGCCAGATCATCCGTCAGTGCCTCTCGGAGATGCCTTCTGGGCCATATACTGCAGAGGAGAAACCCGCAAAGATCCTGGCCATCTGCAAGAAAGCTACCGGTGAAGCGATCGGAAGGGTGGAGGCCCCTCGCGGAGAGTGCCTTCACTACGTCCGGATGGACGGAAAAGAATCCCCCACCTCCTGGAAGGTCAAGGCGTCCTCGTACAGCAACCTCATGTCATGGATCCCCATGCTGAAGGATGAGCAGATTGCGGACATCCCGATCATCGTCGCATCGATCGATCCATGCCTTTCCTGTACCGACAGGGTGGCAATAGTCCGCAACGGGGAGAAGAGCATCCTCACAAAAGAGGACCTGACGCGTCTTTCTGTTGAAAAGACCAGGAGGCTCCAGCGATGACTCCTGTCACGGTTGCAGCCATCCTTGGCTGGTGCATACTCCTCTCGTTCTTTGCCCTTTCAGCGGGACTCTTTCTCCTCGGGGTCGACAGGAAGTTTGCTGCCCACATGCAGGCAAGGATAGGCCCTCCCATCCGCCAGCCATTCATCGATGTCGCCAAGCTGCTCCAGAAGGAGAACGTGGTCCCGGCAAACGCCATTCCATGGTTATTTTCCCTTGCCCCAATCATCGCACTCGCCTCGAGCATCGTAGTGCTCTTCTACCTCCCGGTGGGCAGTATCTTTCCGGTGCTCGGGACCTATGGTGATCTGGTTCTCGTGATGTACCTACTCACCGTGCCTGCACTCGCCATGGTAGCAGGGGGATTCGCATCCGGGTCACCGTATGCCACGGTTGGAGCGCAGCGTGAGATGGTGACCATGATTGCCTACGAATTTCCCCTCGCAATCGTGGTGGTAGGTGTAGCCTGGCGTCTCGGGGCTGCGGGCCTTGCAGCACCCTTCACCCTTGGAACCATGGCTGCCAACCCGATATGGACTCTGGTCGGGCCTCTCGGGCTCATTGGAGCCCTCCTGCTCCTCCTTGTGCTCGCGTTTGTCACCCCAGCGGAACTTTCCCGCATACCGTTCGATACGCAGGAGGCCGAGACCGAACTTGCCGGGGGGCTGCTGGTGGAGTACTCCGGCAGGAACCTTGCCATGTTTTATCTTGCCCAGGGAGTAAAGACACTCGTGCTCTCGGCGGTAATCGTGGCAATCTTCTTCCCATGGAACCTGTCGGCATTCATCGCGATGTCCCCGTGGATCGCACTCCCTGCCGACCTCCTGTTTTTCCTTGTGAAGGCTATCCTCGTCATGTTCTTCGCAGTGACCCTTGTCAGGGTAGGTATGGCCCGGTTCCGGATAAACCAGGTCGTTTCCATCTACTGGATATACCTCTCTGTGATCGGTATTGCAGGACTTCTCCTCCTTATGGCCGATGCATCGATCCCCGTTCTTGCGGGGGTGGGGATATGAAGATGCTGCCCCTTTTCCCGGAACTTATTCGCCAGCTCTTTCGTGAGCCCGCAACCAACAAATTCCCGGCGAAGTACCTCCCTCCAACCGTGACGGGCTTTTTAAGGGATGTGGGGGCCGGAAAGGCGAAACTGATACCTCCGGTTCCGGCACCTCCACATTTCCGGGGTAAGATCACCTACCAGCGGGACACATGCATCGGGTGTGGCCTCTGCGCAAAAGTCTGCCCGGCACATGCAATAGAACTCATTCCGGACGTAAAGCGTATCCGGGTCTGGGTGGGCCAGTGTATCTTCTGTTCGCAGTGTACAAGCATCTGCCCGAAGAACTGCCTTTCCATGAGCGAGGTGTTCCTCCTCGCCGATGAAAACAGATACTCCGACAACCTTGTTGTCGAATAAATAACAGTCCATTCTTTTTTCACATTCCGACCGGAAATAATAAATCGGTGCTGGATATCCCATTGAAAGTGAACGATTCGGGAAAAGATTCTTCCTGATTATCGGGAATGAGTAAAACGGCTGCTTTTCTCATCCCGAGCAGTCTATCCCGAACCTTTCCCCACCAAGCACTGGTATCCCTGCAATATCCCCACGTTCCAGAAGTCCGAGGACCCGATCGGCTCCGCTCCGGACCTCGTCGGTCAGGCCTTCACCGGTCGTCACTGCCCCCGGTTGGATTCCGATAATAAGCACTTCGGCAACCGCATCGCCGAGAAAGTCTATGAAGGTGTCAAGAGGCAACTGGTGGGTTCCGATCCCCACATCCCTGATCTTCTCCTTCGGTATGATCGCACACTCTCCGGGAGCGAGACCCATGTCCGCAGCGTCCACAATGACCAGGATCCCGGGGAGTTCGCGTCTCACCACCCCTGAGAAATTCTCCGGGGCGGTCCCGCAGTCGAATACCTTCCAGCCCTCCTTCCGGAATCTCGAAGCAACATAGTTGCCGGCACCATCGTCCTTCCGGAGGCTGTTGCCAACGCCGAAGAGAAGGTTCATCATGGTCACCTTAATGAGAAGAGTTACCTGTCACGCGAGAACGCCATGTGATAACAAATTTTATTCAAATATCCTTATCCCTGGTATCAGACCGTCCCGGCCGTCCTGCCATCATCGAAGGCACAAGTCTCCTGATCTCCTGGAGACGCCCGATCATCTCATTCTGGGTGCCTTCCATACGGGCGATTGTCTCCAGGAGAACCTCCTTCCTGGAATCATCATCAGTAGCCCGATACACATTCCACATAATGAGGAGGAGACGTTTGTGAACCTCGATATCCCGTGAGAGTCGCCTGAACTCAGCAATGATCCCCTCGTCAGCACCAACAACCCTTGCTTTCTGTACTGCACCATCAATCTCCTGTTCCTTCCTGAAGAATTGCCGGATAACCTTGCAGAGGTTCCTGCGGGTGATCGGTTTCTGGATGTAGTCTTCAAAAAGTGCGCTGTATTCCTGGACTTCCCCGGGATCGAGAGTTTTTCCGGTAATCATCATCACCGGGATATCCCGGGTTGATGCATCCTGCTTTATCTTCTCAAGCGTCTCCCATCCATCCATCGGTTCCATGATGATATCAAGGAAGATGAGATCGGGGCGTTCGTCCCTGATCAGGGAGAGGGCTTCTTCGCCTGAGTGTGCGACAGTTGCCTTCAATCCCTCCTGCCTGACAATCCTTGCAAGGATATCGGTGATCGCAGCATTATCATCGACAATGAGGATGTGATGCATCAGGTCACATCCCTCCGGCATCCGATGCGGAGGGGATATCTTTCAGGATCTTCCTGATCTGGCCCAGGTTTACCTCGGGGCCCGTGAGTATGCAGAGGTACTCGTTGAAATACGGGGCTATGATGACCTTCCCTGCAGGGATCTGGAGCGTCAGGTGGACAAAAGGCCCGGTGCGCATGACGGAACTGATCTCTTTTGCCGCTTCGAGCATGTCCTCGGCGAGGACAACAAGCGAATCAAGTTCAACATCCCCGATAGAGAGGACAGAAGATCCTCTTCCGAAGATCGAAACTGCCTGGACACCGGGAAGCCTGAGCATGCGGCCAAGCAGAAGATGTGCCAGGCTCTCTGTATCGAGACCGCTGGGGAGCACAACCGCTTTCTCTTCCACAACCTGGGGAGAACCATCCCTGGGCTTCCGGGGGGGGATTTTTGCCGTGCCAGCTTTCACCGCGGTCGCCCCTGCCTGCCCGTTGAATCTCTCTTTTTTCAGCTCTCCCTGTGCCTGTGCGTGCTCTGCAAGGGGACTTGAAATGGGAGAGGATCCTGCCATCTGATATTCCGCCCCTTCTGACTGAGCGAGCCTGGCTGCAGATTCCATCTCTTCTCCCGAATAACGCAGGATCGAGAGGTTCACGACCGGGTAACTGGTGATATGGGAATATGCCTCCTTCCCCTTAAGCAGATCATCCTTTCTCCGGAACATGCAGCCCATCGGTTCGCCCTTCCTGACCATGACATAGCCCTCACCATCACTCGCATTCACCCTGATAATTCCCTGGAAGCGGGCGGCATGGATGAGGATCCACTTGAACGGGGCCTGCATCTCGCCAATGAACGTACCTGGAGGGAATGATTCCATCATTGCAGGGCTCCTGCAGATTCCTGGCTCTTTTTCAACTCATAACTGATCTGGCCGACGTTGGCAGAGGGATCGGTGAGCAGGAGGAGGAAATATCCCTCTTCCAGGGGCAGCGAGAGGAGTGCAATATCGCGAAACTCGACGAAGACCATGGATATCTGGTCGTCACCGAGTCGTGTAGCCATCGCTCTCGATTCTGCCATAACGAATGACACAACCGCAGCGAGCTGGTCGCCGTCAATATTCTCGGCTCCCATCTCCTCCTTGACCTCCCCTTCCGGATCGATGACAAGGGACATCCTCACTCCATCAAGGGAGAAGATCCTTTTCAAGTCAACCTTCGGCGTGCGTTCAGGTGCTCCTCTGTCCGTACTCATTCCTCATCCCCTCACTGTTCCGTCTCGGCTTCTTCCTTCGCAAGGGTATCCAGGATCCTGTAAGTATTGACCATCTTGTTGAATGCGACAACGAGTTCACCGATCTCGTCGTTGGAACTTACCTCTATCTCTTCCTTCGGCACATATCCCCTGCTGATCCTGGTCGCAATTGAAGAGAGCTCCACAATGGGTTTCGTCACATGGTGAGCAACGAAGTAGCTCCATAAAAAGACAACCAGGATTGTTCCTATTGTAAGAAGTAAGACTGCACCAGATGTGCCGATCGTCCCGATAATACTCTCTGTGCCACCCATCGAGACGACCAGAAGCAGGATTACCGGGATAACCGCGACGAAGAGCATGCTTACCAGTACCTGGTAGAAGATCGGTATTGTCACGCCTTTTTTGAACAGTGATTGTGTACCCTCACCGGGAGACTGTCCCATACATGAGTGTTCCCGTTGAACCTCCATTAAACCTTTTCTTGTGCCTTCCACCCTGCGTATGATATGTGCCGTCCTAAAACAAACAAAACCGTTCTTTACGTTCCTTCCAACAACAGACCGGGGTAACAATTATGTAACCTTCCCCCCTAATGCGCACGTTGGTATATTATGGCTACTACAACAATTGCGTCCGACACTGTCGGCACACTCACAGAAGGGATCACGCAGATGGTCTCTTCTGTCATTGCATACCTCCCAAACCTCGTCGCAGCAATTATCATCCTGTTTATAGGATGGATGGTTGGAAGATTCCTAGGCAAGGTCATCTCACGAATTCTCGATAAAGTCGGCGTGGATGATGCGCTCAGGAAGACCTCCATTGGAAAGGCAGTTGAACAGTCTGGTATGAATATCGTCCATCTCTTTGATCTCATCGTCAGGTGGTTCGTCTACCTGATCGCAATTGCAGCCGCTGCAAGCGTACTCAAGATTGCGTTCATCAGTGAACTCTTCGAGAACATCATATTGTACCTCCCGCATGTGGCGATGTTCCTCATCATCCTGATTGCCGGATTCATCCTGATCGATTACTTTGCAGACATCCTCCATGCCTGGGGCAAGACACAGGATATCGAGTTCCTGGAAGTCATCATCCTTCTTCTGAGAGTCTTCTTCTATTTCGTGGTGCTCATCCTGGCCTTATCCCAGCTGATGATAGACCTGACCATCATCTACACCTTCGTCACCCCGATTGCATGGGGAGTGGGGATCGGTGTGGGGGTAGGGTTAGCCGTCTTCCTCGCGTATGGCCTAAAAGATCGTGCGCCGGAGATGATGGATACCCTGCTTAAGAAAATTCATAAATAATCATTTTTTGTGACGATGACTGATTGGGGAAAATAACGGAAAGAGATCGAAAAAATATTAAAAAACAACAGCCCTCTTCCAGTATTCTTCCATGTCCCATCCCATCAATCATCATGCGATGGGATCCACCTACTTCAGAGTGATGCTCTGTTCATGACGTGGCCTTGTAACTTTTCAAAAAATGGGGAATCCTGCTGCATGCCCATTATCACGGTGCAAACCCTGCCCGTTGATATGCAGTGTAACCTCCACCAAGGTTGGAGACCTCCGAAAAACCGTGCATCTGCAGGATGCTCGCCGCGATACTGGCCCTCTGCCCCCCCCTGCACATCACGATATAGTGCCGGGATGAATCGAGCTCCGTATACCGTGTCCTGAGATCATGCCAGGGTATATGAACCGAATTGTCAGCATGGGCAGCAGCCCATTCCTCGTCCGAACGGACATCGACGAGGATTGCACTGCCTGAGGTTAGTTGGACATTCGCCTCGGCCGGTGTGATGACCGGAACTCTTTGTGTCGGGAGCCCTGTAGATCCCCATATCAGCATCCCCCCATCAAGGAATCCGGGCACGTGATCAAATCCGACGCGGCGAAGCTGGAGTGCGGCCTCTTCTGCCTGGGCCTGCGTTTCCGCCACGAGGAGTATATCCCGTCCCGGAGGGAGGATCCATCCCGCCTGGGTTGCGAAGTTGCCAGACAGGTCAATATGCCATGAACCCGGGATGTGCAGACCGGAAAATGCAGGGTAGCTCCTGATATCAAGGATAACGTCATCACCCATCCTGATTCGTTCGGAGAAGGATTTTGGTTCTATGGGCGCAGTCTCCTGGAGTGTACACATCAGAGCAGGGCCTGTGCGGTTGATCTCAGAGCAACGGGCAAAGTGGTCAGGGGCTGCGGGCATGTCGGTGGTGAGTGCTTTTATGAACTCTCCGCGGTTCGCAATCCGGAGGGCATAATTGTACTTCTTCTCATACCCAATGGTACTCGTCCTCTTCGCTGCCATCGCTCTTCCACAGAGAGACCCCTTCCCGTGTGCGGGATAGACCTCGCACTCGTCAGGGAGGGTCATGATCTTGGTATGGAGGTTGTCATACAGAGATCCTGCAAGCACTTCTGCTTTCCCGGGGAAGAGGTCGGGCCGCCCTACATCCCCGACAAAGAGGGTGTCTCCGGGAAAGAGTGCGACCGGTGTCGGGCCCCTTGCAAGATCAGTAGTGACATACGAGATGTGTTCAGGAGTATGACCGGCGGAATCGATCACGCGGAAACGGATATCTTCGAGAGCGATTTCATCCCCTTCCGCAAGAGCCTTGTGCGGAAACGTGCAATTTCCTGATTTCGGTGCATAGACCTGTGCCCCGGTTGCCTCTGCAAGGTCAAGATGCCCGGAAACGAAGTCTGCGTGCAGGTGAGTCTCCAGGATAAGCGTGATCCGGAGGCCCATCTTCCGTGCTGCACCGAGATACCGCGCGATATCACGTGAAGGATCGATGACTGCACAGGCCTTGTTCCCGGCAACGATATAGGAGCTATGGGAGATTCCCTGAATGAAAAACTGGTTGATTATCATAGGTGTTCACCCTTGTACCTGGATCATCGCATAGATGAGTGTTACGGCAATTGCGATGAAGACCACCGTCATAACACCCCCCGCTTTCAGGTAATCACTCGTGCGGTACCCCCCGGGTTCCATGAGGAGTACATTGACCTGGTGCGTGGGAAGAATGAATGAATTCTGGGTGCAGATTGCGACCAGGAGGGCAAGGGCGCGGGGATCGACACCCGTGCTGATCCCGGTAAGCATCACAAGCGGGACAAGGAGCACGGTTGCTGCAGCATTCGAGATGACCAGCGAGAGCCCTGTTGCAAGGAGCGCAACGGCACATAGCAGGAAGACAGGGTGTTCTCCTCCGAATGCTCCGGTAAGGGCTCCCGCAAGCAATGCAGCCGCTCCGCTTTTTTCCATTGCAATGCCGAGCGGGATCAATCCTGCAAGGAGAATGACAATCTTCCAGTCGATGGCATGGTATGCTTCATCGATGGTGAGAACTCCGGTAAGTATCATCGCAGCCACACCGGTTAGAAGGGCCAGGGAAAGGGGAATCCCTGTCATCCCGAGCGCGAGGGAGGCAGCAAAGATAACCACCGCAAGGCGCCCCTTCTCATACCGCATGGAGACTCCTTCGGGGGGAGTTATAAGCAGGAGGTCCCTGTGCCCTGCAAGGAGCCTCAGGCTGTCCCATGATCCGAACGCAACAATAATATCCCCTGCAGAGAGTTTTGTGTCAGAAAAGTCGGCGCGGGTCTCTTCGTTCCCGTGCTGGTGAACGATAGGTTCGAGAAGGAACTGCTTCCGGAACATGATCTCCCGCGGGGATTTGCCTATCAGCGATGAATTAGGACGTATCACAAGTTCCGCAAATCCGTATCCTCCGCTGTTCAGGATCTCTAGAAATGTATTTTCTTCCTGCAGGAGAACGCACCCAGAATCGTCTATAAACCGGGAGAAACCTTCTTCAGGACCGATACAGGCAAGTTCCTGGCCTGCCTCGAACCGGGTCCACCGGGATGGGGCGACAGTGATATCATCACCCTTCCGGACCGCAAGAAGATCCAGATCATAGAGGTCCTTCGGGAACGCCTCTTCCCGGGTCTTTCCCACAAGAAGGGATGAAGGGGGAATGCTGCACGCCCTAATCGTCTTGTTGATTCCCCAGATATCTGCAACAGTGTGGTCCGAACCCTCTGCAATTTTTCTCGGGAGTATGCGATCTCCTGCAAACGCGAACAATGCAATCCCCGCGAAGAGGAGCGAAAGACCAACAGGGGTGACTGCAAAGAGCGAGAACGGTTCCGCATTTCCCTGGCGGAGGAGATCGTTCAGCAGGATCATGGGAGCCGACCCGATCATCGTCACGGTCCCGCCAAGAATTGCTGCAAATCCCATTGGCATCATGAGCCTTGAGACAGGAATGCGCGTCTGTTTTGCAATCCTTCGCGTTGCGGGGAGAAAAAGGGCAGCTGCCCCGACATTGTTCATGAACGAAGAGAGAAATCCGACTGTCGCTGATACTGCAGTGGTGACCCTCTTCTCGCTGGTCCCGGCATACCTGACGAGTATACTCGCGAGCCGCGAAGTAACGCCAGTCCTCTCTAACCCATATCCAAGGATCATCACCGATGCAATCGCCACTACCGCATTCGAGGCAAATCCTGAGATCGCATCTTTGGGAGTGATAACCCCAAGCCAGGCACGTGAGAGGGCGGCGAGTACCGCAACGAGATCGATCCGTATCCTGTCACTCACAAAAAGGATGATGGTTCCCGAAAGGACGATCGCGACATAGAGGATGCCAGTGTCCATGAACGATAGTAGGCAGATGTGGGGGAAGAGAGCAAAAAGATTCCCATCGGGGAAAAAATCAGATGTGATGCAGGAACGCTTCCCCAGTCATCATCAACACATGTGAATTCATCCCGGCGTTCTTGGACTTACAAGGCAGGTGTGCCGGTCCTCACCGGGAGATATTCTCTTGAGAACCATGATTGATTGACGAAGCACTGGAAAAGTGAGCCCTGAACGTTGAAATTACATTTCCATGGAATTATTGACAATGAGTCCTCCCGAAATACCTTTTTCAGGTGCTTTTTTAAAGTTCATCCATCCATGCTTTCGCAGCACAGGGATCATCTGCAGCAAATCCATCGACTCCCATGTCCGCAGCCCGTGCCCAATCACCTGCTCCGTTCAGGGTCCATGGAACAACCAAAATTCCCTTCGCATGTGCTGCAGTGACAAGGGCCTGTTCAGTGATATCAAATCTCGGGAGAAGCGCGTGGATATTCTTTTTTACTGCATACTCGGTCGCTCCGGGTATCTGACGAGAAAAAATGAGCCCTGTAGAGGTCCCGGGCAGGATCTCAGCAACGGTCTCGAGCACGGAAGAATGATGGGAGACCACCCAGACGGGGGATACTGGTTCACGATCCAGGACAGCACAGATCTCCATCTCGGTTCCCGGCTCCTTGATCTCGACAAACAGTCCGCATGTACCTCTTACAAGACGGCAGACTTCGGTGAGCGTGGGGACGTGTTCACCATTGCCTGCATCAAGCTGTGCAAGTTCTTCAGCGGTCATATCACGGACCCGTCCCCTGCCATCAGTGGTTCGATCGACCTCCGGATCATGCATTAACATAGGAACCCTGTCGAGTGAGAGTCTCACATCCACCTCGATGAACCCGGCACATGCCATCCCGATACGAATTGCGTTCAGAGTATTTTCAGGTGCCGCAGCCCGTGCCCCCCGGTGGCCGATAATAAACATAGGTATGACTCTGAGGAGCCCCGGCTCTTAAATGTGAATGGTCCCAAGGAAGCCCCGGGGCTTTTTCCCAGGTCCCCAGCATACATCCTTCTCCAGAAATGCATCCAGTGATCATTCTCCGCCATGGTATTTCCGGGATGAAAACGAACTATATTGTATCAATCAGGTTGAAATCTTCTGGAAAAATACAGGCTGGAAGAGCGGATTTTTCTACACTAATCCGCCTATGTATCTTCAGTCGTGAGATCGTGTAAGTCGTTCGGAGGGGATGAAGGGAATCATGAGCCTTATTGTAGCATATTCGGGTGTACATGGTGCTGTCATGGCTGGTGACCATCGTGAGATCGTCTTCCGGGGAGACGAGACGAGCATCGGAATGCTGGAAACCGCCCTTTATACCAACGAGATCTGCACGGATGAGCACCTGAAGAACCGTGCTGCTGCACTCGGAGTGGCTATCATGATTAGGGAGGACAAATGCAAGGTGTGGGAGAGAGATGGCCTTCTCATCGGGGAGGTCACCGAAACAGACGGAGCCAGCATCAAGCGGAGACGTCTCTGCGTCTCATGTGGACACTACACTATCGGAGAGAAGATCTCCGATCAATGGACCATCAGGTCACGTGGGGAAGGGAGTAATTTCATTGTCCTTGGAAACCAGGCAACCCAGGACATCGCCAACCGGTGCATCAGGGATCACTGGAAGAAACAGGGAGGATCCCTCCAGGATGCGGTAAGGGTTATCATCCTCTCCATTGAGGAATCTGCGAGAAGAACAGCTACCGTAAGTACCACGTATACACTTGTCCAGACCAGGAGGAGTATTCCGGTTCCGGGGACACACGACGTATGACAAAAGTTGCTTTTCAAGGAGAAGGTACACCACTCACTGAAACATCAGGGTCTTCGGATCCTGCCGAACTCCACGGCGTCAAGGCGCGTGTGAATCCACTCGTCCCTGCATGAGCCGGGCATTGGTACAATTTCTCATGCGTTATCATACCCGCAGGACTTTTTTCAGTCAGGAATGTAATATTCTCGCCCTTCCCTCAAATACACATTATAGGACACTCATGAGTGAAAATGCCGCAAGGCTCACAGCATTGTCCTTTTCGTGTGGTTCTCGAACCATACGCATTCCCATATAGTGACATTCATAACGTGGAAATGATGAATCTGAATACGAAGAAAGGCGGGCAGGACATGAATCCCAAAGTGATGATGATCGTTGAAGAATTCTTCCCGAAGATCATCGACACCCATATCCGTACACGATCATCGGTCGAAACAACCATGAAAAGCCTGGAACGTTACCACAGCATGGGACTCCAGGCAATACGGAATCTCCCTGCAGAATCACATGAGGAGAATCGCAAGGCCCTTGACCTTGCATTCCAGGCAGCGGTACAAAGGCTTGAAGAATTCCACAGCCGGGAAACTTCCCTTGGATCGTGTAATCTCAAAACACCATCAGACGAATCCGAGCCACAAGGATAGGTCCGGAAAGAGCATAGTTACCCGGGTTTTTCCCTCTCTCCCTCCCATTCTTATATCCTCATAAAACCGCCCTTCACCCTGGAAAGCTTCAAAATAAGGCAATTCTCTCTTTTCACGAACCTTACCCATTCCTGGAGCAGTGTGTACATCACCCTTCAAGTGCACGTTCAATATCGGAAATCCTATAACCTAACCCCACCAAGCAGTAAATGTGTCATGCTATATCATAGCATGGTGAGGACTCATGAAACGCGAGAATATATTCTCTGTATTTCTGGCAGCCTGCCTGGTACTCCTTGTACTGAGCACGGGCTGCACGGATCAGCAGCCCCCTGCTGCCCAGAGTGGAGAGGTCAAGATCGGCGTTATTGCATCGATGACCGGGGCAGCAAGTACCACAGGAAAGGACATCTGGCAATCCGCCGAACTGGCCGCAGATGAGATCAATGCAAAGGGCGGGATAAAGATCAATTCCCTTGGAAAATCTGTCCCCATCCGTCTCATCCAGGGTGACGATGAATCGACCCGCGAAGGCGGCATGAAAGCGGTCTCGAAACTCATCACGCAGGATAATGTCGATCTCCTGGTCGGGGGATATTCCAGCGCCGTGGTCTCTGCACACCAGTCCATCGTCGCGGAGAACAAGGTACCCTATATCATTTCCGGTGCTTCGAGTTCTTCAGTGTCCCACCGCAATGACCTTGACACCAGTTACATGTTCTTCCACCGCCCGAACACAGATGATTCCGGAGAGGCGAGTGTGCTTTTCATTGAAGAGGTTGTTAGGCCTGCGGTGAATGCAAAGTTCGGATTTGCGGCTGAGAGGCCCTTCAGGGTAGCTGTCATCTACCAGGACAGTCCGTTCGGCAAGGGTCAGCTTGATGCAGTAAAGAATGTCATCAAGGCAAGGTCACTTCCCATAGAGGTGGTTGCCGAGGAGCCGTTCAAGATGGGCGAATCAGATTTCAGGACTGTGCTCACTTCGGTGAAAGCGAAAAATCCAGACATGATCTACTCCGTCACATTCTTAAACGAGCTCGTCCCGCTCACACAACAGGCAAGGAGGGATGTGAACTTCAATACCCTTATTATGGCAATCGAGAACAACGACGATCCTGATTATTACAAGGGTGTCGGAACATATGGCGAAGGGATGGTCATGGAAAGCAGGTTCTCTCCCTACGCGGTACCAAAGGGTTCCACGGAGGTTGCAACCACCCAGTTCCTCTCCAACTTCGACAAGAAATACGGCGGTTTTGCGGGAATGATGGGGGCAGCGACCTACGAATCCATCTACATTGCAAAAGAGGCAATCGAGAAAGCGGGCACTGTTGAAAAGGCAAAGGTTAAAGACGCCCTCTCGAATCTCGCCATGCCCCAGATGATGGAGATCATGAAGGGAGGGACAATCCAGTTTTCACCTGACTTCCGGGAGAGCAAGTTTGACCTCTATGTGGTTCAGCTCTCGATGGACCAGGCATCCGGAGAGCCGCGTCCAGAGATCATCTGGCCTGAAAACCTGGAAGCCAGAGCATTTGTAGTGCCGGATTGGTACACTCCCGGAACCTCCTAATTTTTTAAGGAACGTGAGAAAGATTTTAGCATGGATGTGAGCATCAGCATACTCAGCCAGGTGGCTTTCTGGGGCCTCTATTCGGGTTGCATCTATATCCTCCTTGCGACGGGCCTCAACCTGATCTTCGGGGTGATGAAGATCGTCAATTTCGCCCACGGGGAGTTCCTAATGCTCGGGACCTACATTACATTCTTCCTTTTCGTCATTACGGGATTCAACCCCTATGTCCTCCTGATCGGTTCGGTCCCGGTGCTCATAGTCGCAGGTGTCATTGTCGAGAGGCTCTGCTTCAGGCCGATCCTCGGGACCGGGAAACTGAATGAGATATTCATCAGTCTTGGACTGATCTATATCTTCCAGAACATGGTGGCACTAATCTGGACGGATGAATGGAGGTCAATGAAGAGCCCGTTTTCGGATATCACGATTGCCCTTGGTCCGGTCCAGTTGCCTCTTGATTACCTGATCATCATCGTGGTGACTGCGGTGATCCTTGTCCTGCTCCACTTCTTCCTGAAAAGGACACCGATAGGGAAGGCAATACGCGCGACAAGCCAGAACAGGAAGGGAGCCATGCTGATGGGGATCAACGTGGAAAAGATCAACATGCTCACTTTCGGGATAGGGGCAGGTCTTGCAGGCGCTGCCGGTACCCTCTGGGCAGTGAGCGGCCAGGTCTTCAACCCCTACATGGGATCAATCCCTGCGATCAAGGGATTTGCAATCATCATCCTGGGTGGTCTCGGAAGTATTCCCGGGGCAATCGTGGGCGGCCTTGCTATTGGCATGGTGGAAAATTTCACCGCGTTCACTCTTGGCGGATCATGGAAGGATGCCGTGTCCTTTATCCTTTTGATCATCATCCTCGTCGTGAAACCGACCGGCCTCTTCGGGGAGGATGAGGAATGAATACCTCTCTCTTCAGGGATCCCCTCACCCTGGCCACTGCGATTGTGGTGCTCATTGCCTTTCTCATACCGCTGTTTGTCGGTTCAAACCTGTATTACCTTACCGTGCTTGTCCTGATGCTGATTTTCATCATTTATGCATCGGCCTGGAATTTTCTGACATTCTCCGGCCAGGGCTCTCTTGGGCATGCGGCATTCTTCGGGCTCGGTGCTTATGGAGCATCTCTCATGGCTGCCAGACTGGGACTCCCGTCTATCCTGACCCTGCTCTTTGGAGGCATCTTCGCTGCGGTGATCGGCGTCCTAATAGGCCTTACCTGCGTGAGGTTAAGGGAGTGGTTCCTCGCCATGGTGACATTCGGGTTTGCAGTGATCATACAGACGCTGGTGGTGAGCCAGCTGGCACCGGTGACAGGCGGGTGGGATGGCTTCCCCGTTCCAAAACTTGTCCCTTCCGGCATACAGGGCTCCCTTATGATCGAGTATTACATTATCCTGATCATCACCATCGCAACCATCATCCTCTTCCGATGGCTGTTGAAGTCAAGGATTGGCCTTGCATTGGCAGCAATCCGTGAGAATGAGATCGAGGCCCGGGCAGCGGGTATCAACCCTGTGCCCTTCAAATTGTTCGCATTCGGTGTCAGCGCTTTCTTCGCAGGCATCGCGGGAAGTCTTGAGATTGCCCACTTCGGGTACGTCACTCCCGAGATCTTCGGCATCGATCTCTCGTTCTGGCCGATCATCTACTCCATCACCGGAGGACTCGGAACCCTTGCCGGACCTGTCATCGGAACCATCGTTGTCACGCTCCTCTGGGATGGACTGAATGCAATGGGCCTCACGTATGCCCGTTTCATTATCATCGGTGTCCTCCTCGTCCTTATCATCATTTTCCTCCCCAAAGGACTCGTCTCGCTTCCTGCCGAGATTAGAAAGCGGATGAAAAGGAAGGATACCTGAATTCCCTTCTTCTCTCAAAGGCTTTTGTGCCCACATCATGCAGGGATTCCAAAAAAAGAAACACAAAACATACAGAAATACCTTCAATTTTAGTTCTTTTCTCCGAAAACAAAGACCTGAGAGGTTTTCCCTCACATCCCCAAATAGGCTTCACGGATCAGGTCATCATGGAGGAGATCTTCGGCATTCCCGGTCCTGGTTATTCTTCCCGTCTCGAGCACATATGCCCGATGCGAGATCTCAAGGGCACGCCGTACGTTCTGCTCGACTAGGAGGATCGTTAAGCCTTCGCTGTTGAGCTGCTCCACGGTATCGAGGACCGTATGCACCATTTTCGGGGAGAGCCCCAGCGAGGGTTCGTCAAGGACGAGCATCTCAGGGTCTGCCATCAGGCAGCGTGCGATTGCAAGCATCTGCTGCTCGCCACCGCTGAGAGTTCCTGCGTATTGATCCTCTCTCTCTTTCAGTATCGGGAAGAGCTCAAGGACATTCCCGAGTGCGCTCGCGTCCTTCCTTGCGTATCCCCCAAGTTCGAGGTTTTCACGAACGGTCATCCTCGGGAAGAGTTCACGCTTCTCAGGAACCAGTGCGAGCCTCCGGCGGACTATCTCATAGGGAGGAAGTCCCAGGATGTTCTCATCATGGAGTGCGATTCTCCCCGTGGCTGTCTGGTTCAGCCCAAATATTGTTGAGACAAGCGTGCTCTTTCCCGCGCCGTTCGAGCCAATCAGCGTAACAATCTCTCCCTTCGTGACATGAAGGGAGACATCCCACAATACCTGGAGGTGGGAATAGGATACATTCAGGTTCTCTATGCGAAGCAAGGTTATACTACCCCGGTTTAGAAGTGGTAGCGCTCGCCGAGATATGAATCTATTACTTTTTCGTTTTGTGCAATCTCTTCAGGGGTCCCTTCGGCTATCTTCTCGCCATGGTCGAGAACCACGATGCGATCGGAAACCCCCATGATGATTCGCATGACGTGCTCGATCATAAGGATGGTCAGTCCGTCGCTGCGAATCTCCTGGATCAGCCGCATGGCCTCCTTTCCTTCGCTTGGTGTAAGACCTGTGGTCAGTTCGTCAAGGAGGAGTATTTTTGGGTGCGATGCAAGTGCCCTTGCAAGCTGGGAGCGGCGGAGCTCGATGGTGTTGAGACTGCTGATGGGACTGTCAATCTTCGCCTCAGGGAAACCGACCCTGACGAGGCACGCTTCTGCTTCATTATGGGCTTCTTTTACAGAGGGACGCCTTCCGTTTCCATACAGGGCGCTTATCATCACTGCTTCCCTGGTCGTCAGGCCCGGGAATGAACGGGGGTGCTGGAATGTCTTCGAGATACCCTTCTTGCAGACTGCATCGAGGGAGAGCTTCGTAATATCTTCTCCCCCAAGGATTATTCCTCCCGCGTCGGGGCGGTAAATACCTGAAATGAGGTTGAGGAGCGTCGTCTTGCCCGCACCGTTCGGCCCGACAAGGCCGAGTATCTCCCCCTCGTGGAGGGAGAGATCGACATGATTGACTGCTGTCAGGCCTCCGAATGACTTTGTTACCCCGTTGACTGAAAGCATGCTGTGCACCCTGCTAACAAATAGCATGATATATGTTAGCAAGTAATAATATAAGAGTATCTTTCGGGGTGAAGAAAAACGATGAAATCATACTATCTGGTGGCGGCTCTTGTGCTGGCGCTTGTCCTCTGTGCGGCATGCACAGAGCAGAAGCCTGTGTCCCAGGAGACACTGAAGATCGGGGTGGTGGCCTCAATGACAGGTGCGGCCAGCACAACCGGGAAGGATATCTGGCAGTCAGCGGTCATTGCTGCAGATGAGATCAATGCAAAGGGCGGAGTTCAGGTCAAAGACCTGAATGCAAGGATTCCCATCACCCTCATTCAGGGTGATGATGAATCGACAAGGGAAGGAGGGCAGAAAGCCGTATCCAGGATGATCACCCAGGATAAGGTGGACATCCTGGTGGGAGGATTCTCAAGTGCTGTCGTCTCTGCACACCAGTCAATCGTGTCAGAAAACAGCATCCCGTACATTATCACCGGCGCATCGACTCCTACTATTACGCAAAGGGACGATCTGGATACACGCACCATGTTCCACTACTGCCCGACTACCGATGACTACGGGGAGCAGACCACGCTGTTCGCCGACGATGTCATACGGAAGGCAGTGAATACAAAGTTTGGTTTCTCGGAATCCCGCCCCCTGCGAATGGCTCTTATCATCCAGGACAGTCCGTACGGGAAGGGTGTGCAGAGCGCGGTGAAGGCAACCATCGAGAAAAGGGGACTGAATATCGAGATTGTAGCCGAAGAGACCTTCAAGATGGGTGAGACCGATTTCCGGACCACGCTCACATCCATCAAGTCTGCGAAGCCTGATGTGGTCTATCCTGCCGCATTCCTGAACGAGCAGATACCCATGGTCACCCAGGCACGCCGGGATGTCGGATTGAATACCATCTTCCTCTCAGTGGAATGCAACGATGACCCCGATTACTACGAAGGCCTTGACAAGTATGGGGAATATTCAATAATCGAGACACGGTTCAGTCCCTATGCAATCCCGAGGGGCGCGATCGCTGCCGACATGGAAGCGTTCCGGGAAAATTACTTCAAGAAGTGGGGATCATATCCCGGGATGATGGGGGCATCCACCTATGAGGGAATCTACATTGCCGCAAAGGCTGTTGAAAATGCAGGGACCCGGGATAAGGTTCAGGTCAACACAGCACTTGATTCGCTGACCATGCCTCAGATGATCGAAGCCATGAAGAACGGGGTGATCACCTTCACCGATGATTACCGCGAGGCAAAATTCGATCTCTACATGGAGCAGCTCGTCTGGAACGATGCTCTCGGAGAACTCCGTCCGGTTATTGTCTGGCCGGATCACATGAAGGATGCCAATTTCGTGCTCCCTGACTGGTACGAGCCCGGATCATCCCCCTGATCCCCGCATCTTTATTTATTTTTCTGAACTCCTCTCGCTCCTTTGCCACCCCAATATCCCGGACCGCAATTCATCTCACAGGGATAACCGGAACCGGACTTTTTTTATTACCCGCATGATCAAATCGCGACACTGGTGATATCCATGTGCTTCACCTGGTTGAATTATGTGAAGTGAATAACGGGAGAATTGAATACTCTGCAGATAATTAACGTTCATTCGAGGGCCGCGTCATCGCCATCGCCGGATTTTCTGTACCATCCCGGGGGGATATGCATTTCAAATCTCGCACCTTTCCCGGGGATGCCGTTCTCCTGGATGGTGATTCCTGTTATCGCGAGTATCCCTTTCGTCAGGAAGAGACCGAGGCCCCGGTGTTTCCCGAATCCTTTCTCAAAAATATGTGCTTTGTCTTCAACGGGAATCCCTATCCCATCATCCTCGCAGGTCAGGACCCCCACTTCACCCTGCTGTCTGAAATGGAACCTGATTCGGGTTACTCTCTCGCCATGGGCGAGGGAATTATCGATGAGATTGTAGAGTATCCGCTCGATGAGAGGATCGGAGAAGAGCTCGAGATCTCCGCATTCCTCCTCCACCTTCACGGGACCAAGAGGTACCTTCAGGGTAGTCCTCCTGATGAGATCACTGACGCTGAACCATGTAGGGGCAGAATGTTCACCCCCGATATGGTATTCTTTGGTAAAAGCCAGCTGGTCCTCGATTGATATTGAGGCTTCAGTGATGCGATCGAGATAGTGGAGTACATGGGAGTCATGAGAGAGCCCCTCCCTCGATATCTCAGCATAACTCCTGATGACCGTCACCTGGTTCAGGATATCGTGGCTTGTAATCTTTGAGAGAAGGATGAGCTTCTTATTTGCAATCTGGAAACTCTGGACTGCTTCTTGTTCAGCGATGATATGTCCTTCGAGGGCATTCAGTGTCTGATTTATCCCGGATGAGAGGCTGGAAATCTCATCATTCCCGGAAGGCGCTATCCTTCTGGAGAAGTCACGGCTTTCCGCGATCTCTTTCATTTTTCCTTCCAGATAAGAGAGTCTTGAGAAGATATCACGGTCAAGAAGAAAGAGCACCGCAAGGACTGCCATGAACCCTATCCCTGCAATGATGAGAATGAACAGGATCATGCTTTTCTGGGATGCCTGGTAGGTCACTCTTTCACTGTCAACCTGCAGGACAATTCCCGGCATTCCAAACACATCCCGCATTAATGCATATGATGATATGTAATTAGTATCCTCAGATATTTCCACAAACACGGGGTGCTCCCTGTCAAGGAGAGTATTCGGCGCATTTCTTTCATCAACCCTGGATATGGAAAGGTTTGTTGAAGTCAGTTGTGCGATTTTCTGAATCTCAATATCATCAAGATACCGTGCAATACAAAGATATCCTGTCACCGGACCGGTCTGGTCACTTTTCAGAATCGGGTTGACGGATATCAGGAGTATCCCCTCAGGGAGTGTAAGGATTCCCTGCACTCCGGGATAATCCTCTTCAGGAATATCGGTGATCTCCTTGAGAAAGGGCTCTGCAGAATTCAGGAGTTCAGGAATTACGAGAGGCTGGTATTCATGGTAGTCGTATCCTTTCCCGAAAAAAAGTGTCCCGCTCACATCGTAATAGAGCATAAAATCGAGCTTCAATGACGTGAACGTTTCATTCATCAGGTTGTCCTCGATATATCCCTGCCTTCGGTCCTGTGCAAAAAAGTAGGTGTCATCCCACCTTGACCAGTCAAGAGAGGTTCCCTGCATGGTATCAAGTTCATATTGGATCACATGCATGACATTGAGAACATTTTTCTCTGCATCCAGGGATTCAATCCGGTCTCGTGTCGGGATAAGGACCATCTGCATGCTGACAAGAATAGCAATACCCAGAATGAGGACAAGAACGATGATGGCGACTGCAATCTTTTTACGAATCAGCATGACTATTCTGTTCCCTCTTTGGTTTCAGATGAGTCCTTCACCAAGATGGATGCGGTTCCTAAAGGGTTGCCATGGTAGTGACCGGATAAAACATCCACTCATCGGTATGGTAGTTTCTTTAGGATAGACTATCAAAATTACTATCTGGTACTATCCCAAAAGATACACCATATGAGAATTACTCCCGATATCCGGGTGGTATTGCCTATCTTTACTGTATTCCTGGTTTTTTCTTCCGGGTGCACGATCCCAGATACCTCAACCACCTCGACCGGGGTGCCAGGATATACCCTTCCTGCACAGGGTTCCGCTGACATCGCATTTCTCTCCCTGTACGAGAGTTCGGGAGCTGACATTGCAACCAGGCTGGAGAACGTACACCGCTGCTTCCCAGCAGAGACAGCAGTCAGAAATGTTCCTTACATGGCCACCGATCTCCGCACCGCTGCGCTGGAATTGAAGGGTGCTGCAGACACCTATCACACAACTATGATCAAGATCGGGCCGTTCGAAATGAAGGAACACGAACTCCAGAGGAATGAATATCTCAAGTATCTCTCCACGATAAGGAAATCCGCAGGGGATATCGCCGGGGCTGCCGAGGGAGAACTGAACGGGGAATTCGGTCTCGCACAGACCTACGCAGAGTCTGCAAAAATTTCCTTGAAAAATCCCGTCGGGATCCCGGGATCTTCGCATGAACACCTGCTGAAGGAGATAGGAGATTCTCTTGATGATTACATTCAGAAGATGCGGGGGAAAAGAATATGAGCGGCACGTCTCTGCATGGAAATATTCTGCATTCCTTCCTCATGGTGCTTTTATATAGATCAGAGCGGAGAAAGAAACACATCATGTTCAATCCTGAATCATGGAAAGCCAGGGGGTGCCCTTAAGGTATGATCAAAAGTAAGCCACGTGCGGTATGCATTCTCGCATGTATTGTCCTCGCAGCGTTCATCGCAGGACCAGGTTGTATCTCCCAGCCACAAGACCAGGAAAAACAGGTCACACAAATACCGGAATCCCCCACACCTTCACCGGTAACTACTCCGGCACCTGCATCAATGAAAGGAGTGTTATGGGAACTGGCCTCATATGACAGCGGGAGGATCGCACAGGAGAGTGTAACCCTGGGAACCACGGTGACTGCCCGGTTCGAACAGGGGGGTATCCTCCAGGGCTCATCAGGGTGCAACCAATATTCTGCATCATTTGAAACAAACGGTTCACATCTCCTCATTTCGACCCCCCAGCACACCCGGAGAATCTGCCATTCCCCTCCAGGAGTCGAGCACCAGGAAAAGGCCTACCTCATAGACCTTGAGAAGGTGAGAACGTATACACTGGATGGCAATATGCTGCGGCTCTTTGATGAAGCGGGAAAAACAGTGCTCCTCTTCAGGAAAACCGATTCTCCCCAGGGTCTATCCGGCATATCATGGAAGACCTGGCACATGAGCTCCTACCAAAACGATTCAGGAAATGTTGTCGGGATCCCGGGTTCAATGGTCATGACAACCAGGTTCCTTAACGGGACCGTATCAGGTTTTTCGGGGTGCAATTGTTTCCTGGGCCAATACCGGGAAGATGGCGGAGCGATGGCAATAGAAGGACTCATTGTCACCGATACGAATTGCAGGAACGAGACTGTTATGGGTGTGGAACGATCATTCATCAGTAATTTAGGGACAACAACCGCATATATCGTCACTTCTGACAGACTTTTACTTGTGGATGACCGCGGTGAGTCGCTCCTTGTATACGAGGCAACACCTGCTTCTTCCTGATCCGCGCTCCCGGATGCAGGGGGGACTACCGCTGTTTTTTTTCAGAACGACGCCTTTTTCCCATCGATCCGTACCTGAAAGTATGGCGTATACAATCAGGTGATACCAGACACCGGGCAAAAAGACGTGGAGAATTATGACCTCCCCCCTTTACCCTTCGTTATCCGGCATCACGGATCAGCCTGCTGTCTTACCATCCCCTTTCAAAAACGTGTCGTAAAGACCTCGACACCTTTATTGCGACGCTCAAAGACACAAGAACATACTGTACTTATGCCTTCATCGCAGTCGCGTAGATTTCCAGGAAACCTCCCTTTTTCTTATTATCTCCTGGGAGTACTCTGTCTGCTTATCATATGCATCATCTTCTCCATTGTGATGATCAATTACCAGGGAAGCGTTGAGAACCAGAAACGACAGCAGCAGATGACAATGGAGCAGACTGAAGCAGAGATAATTCGAACCATTACACTTATTGATTCCGGCAGGAAATTGCGTGAAGAGACATACTACCCTTCAATGGTGTCGGTAACTGACTCAGCTATTGAACTCTACCAATCGGGCGAGGGTAAAATCAGACCTGGAACTCTCGAGGAAATCGTGAACCGGACTGGTACCCGGATGGATGTCTCCTATGTGAACACACGTGGAATTATTGAAATTTCCACGCAACCCGGCCTTGAGGGAAAGAACGCTTCCCAGGTCTTCCCCCGGATTTCCTCTCTGGATGACCCTGATTCATGGGCAGATACCTTCATCCCCTCAAGAGCATTCCGTGATCACAATTCAGGGGAGATATACCTTTCTTCCACGAAACCAACACAGGACAGGAATTTTTTAATCCTTGTGACCCTGACCAATCCTCTGCTCGTGAGGGATTGGGAAAACCTGAATTATTCACGGAGCATGAACGAGATCGCCTCATCGCATCCAACAATTAAAAACCTGCGGCTTTTTTCAACAGATGGTGAATTCATTTCAGGTACGAAGAGCCAGAGCCCTGATGACCTGGATAAGGATGCTTTCAGAAGGGTTGTCGACACGAAGAGAACCCTCGATATTGAGATCAAAGACAGGAAATTGATTGTCAGATACCTCTACATTAACCTAGGGATGACTGGATACCCTGATACCGATGATGTAATTGCCGAGTTCACGCTTGACCCGGGCAGGTCTGCGGGTCATCTCCAGTCATTATGGATCTCAAACCTCATTGGGGGGATAGTCCTTTTTATTCTCTCCATGCTCGTACTCATCCCCCTGATCCATGCCCTCACCAACCCACTCCGCCATATCACCGACGATGTTGATACGATTGCACGCGGTGACCTGGAACACCCCATACGGGAAACGCACGGGAGAGAATTGGGCATACTGAAAGAGAGCATCAGCAGCATGGTATACACACTCAAGACTACTATCCACAATCTCCAGAAAAGCGAGGACCTCTACAGGGAGGTGGTCGAGAGCCAGAACGAGCTCATCTGCCGCAGGACTCCTGATGGGACATGTATTTTTGCAAATGCAGCTTTTTATCGATACTACAAGAAAACCAGCGACGAGATCATCGGGACAAAATTCTTCCCGGAGGTTCCTGGAAATGTTGAATCAATCCATGACACTATAATCCAAACACTGTCCCCGGAAAAACCATCATTGCATTTTCATCATCGCGTGATCGTACCTGATGGCAAGGTCCGCTGGCACAGCTGTCAGGTTAGGGGATTCTTTGACAGTGATGGGAGACTCACCGAGATCCAGGAAGTATGCCGTGATATTTCAGAGCGAATCGAGTTTGAGAACGCACTCAAAGAAAGTGAAGGCAGATTCAGGAATCTCATCGAGAAATCGCCAATCAGCATAGCAATCCTGCGTGCCGGGAAGATAGTGTATGCCAATCCGGCCCTTATCTCACTCCTGGGATACCAGGGAGATGGCTCGCCGGTTGGACTGTCCTTTCTCAATTTTATCCCGGAAGAACAGCGCGAGAGCCTTGCACAAAGGAATTCCATGCGGAATGCGGGAGTCCCTGTGCAGAATGAATACGAGACCCTTGTCACCAAGATTGGAGGGAGTGTGTTTCACTGTCATGTGCTTGTATCAGAGATCCAACTCTCCGATGGTCCCGCAACGATTGCATACCTCACAGATATCACCCGGAGAAAGGTAGCCGAAGAGGAAGTAAACACCCTCTATGCTGATATGGAGCAGAAGGTCAAAGTGCGCACTGCTGAACTTTCAAGGGCAAACCAGGAACTCGAATCCTTCAGTTACTCTGTCTCCCATGACCTGAAGTCCCCTCTCCGGGCAATCGATGGATATTCAAGCATTCTCTCCCAGAAATATGCTCCGCAATTGCCGGATGACGCAAAGATCTACCTTGCCAAGATCCGGCAAAATACGCTGTATATGGCAGATCTCATCAATGATGTCCTTGAGCTTTCGCGAATAGGAAGGGTATCCCTTAAAAAAGAAAGGATTGACATCGAAAAAATTGTCCGGGAAGTCATTGATGACTTCTCTCCTGATATTTCTGACAGAAATGTGAGTGTGAAGATCTCACAGATGCCTCCATGTAATGCAGATCCGCTCCTTGTGCACCTGGTCTATTCAAATCTGATTTCGAATGCCATCAAGTTCTCAAGGGACAGGACACATCCTCTCATTGAATTTGGGTCATATACCAGGGAACGTGAGGTTGTCTATTACATAAAAGACAATGGAATCGGTTTTGACATGAAATATGCAAATACTTTGTTTAAGGTATTCACGAGGCTTCATAATTCAGCGGATTATGAGGGAACCGGGATAGGCCTTGCCATCGTGTCGCGTATAATTGAAAGGCACGGCGGAAGAATATGGGTCGATGCAGAGCCTGACAGCGGTGCAACATTCTTCTTCACCTTCGGCCCGGATTCAGGTTCATGAGAGGGTATAAAATGACACCTTACCCAAATTTTTTAATTGTCTTAAAATGGGCGAAGAAAAATAATTGAATATATAAATTATATATATAAGTAGATTATAAAAGAAATTTGAATGGAATCTGAAGAAGTTAGAAAAATTCGAGAACAGTATCTATCTGGACTCTGGCCTAAATTTTTAGAGATGATTAGTATTGATGGACTACGAGGTTGGTCGGGACAATCAATTAATTTTAATTTTCCTATTGTAGCTATTGTCGGAGAAAATGGTACTGGAAAAAGTACAATTTTAAAGACAGCAGCTTGTGCGTATAATAATGATGTAGGTGCAAGAACATTTTATCCATCGAATTTTTTTATGGTTACTCTTTGGGATAAGGTTCAAAATGTAAGTGTAGAGTGCCACAATTAATG
>DAWU01000010.1 GCA_002506105.1 Methanolinea sp. UBA275
GGAAATACTTTCGGGACTGTACAGTCCTTCCCGATGAAAAAGAAACAAGGAACTGTCCATGATCACCGGGTACCTCTACAATATCATCATCATCTTTACCTTCGCGATCATTATCGTTGCTGTCGGTAACAAGTTCAGGATTCCTGGGATAGTCGGCTTTATCCTGACAGGTATCCTTATCGGCCCATATGGGTTGGGATTCATCGAAGGAACTGAATTCATTGACGATCTCGCAGAAATCGGCATCATTTTCCTTCTCTTCACCATCGGGATGCAGTTCTCATTTCGGACTCTGTATGAAATGCGGAAAATTGTCCTGATTGGTGGGAGCCTGCAGGTCCTGCTTACTATCCTTGCCACGATGGCGATCTCCTATCTCTTTGGGGTGACAACCGCCCAGGCCCTCTTCTTCGGTTTTCTTGTCTGCCACAGCAGCACCGCGATCGCCCTGAAACTCTATCAGGACCGTGCTGAGATCGAAAGTCCCCATGCCCGTGTCACGCTTGGGATCTCAATCTTCCAGGATATCATCACCATTCCCATGCTGATTGCCCTTCCGATCCTTGCCGGGGAGACGACTGATATCACCGGTGCCTTTCTGCAGCTTGGGATTACCCTTGTCATACTCTTTGCAGCGGTCCTCGCGATTTCAGTCTACGCAATACCAAGGTTCATGAACCGAATTACTGGTATCAGGAGCCATGAGATCTTCCTTTTGAGCATCCTCCTGATCTGTTTCGTGATTACCTATATCACGGCAAGTCTCGGTCTGTCACTGGCAATCGGTGCGTTCCTCGCCGGCCTCACCCTTTCGGAATCCGATTATTTTCACCAGGCATTTGCGAGCATCATCCCCTTCCGGGATATCTTCACCAGTTTTTTCTTCATTTCCATCGGTATGCTCCTCAACGTCGGGTTCATGATCAAGGAGCCCATACTTATCATTGCTCTCGTTGTCGGAACCATTGTCGTTAAGGCTCTCATCGCAGGAGGTTCGACGCTGCTTATAGGGCAGTCACTCCGGACATCGGTCCTTGCAGGGCTGGCGCTCTCGAATATCGGGGAATTTGCGTTTGTCCTGTCAATCCCCGCGATGAAACTCGGGCTTTTCAACACGGCAAGCGAGCAGATCTTCCTGGCGGTAACCCTGCTCACGATGTCGCTCGCCCCTCTTGCTGTCATCTCCGGGCCTAGAGCGGCTGATTTCTTCTGCCGCCTGCCGTTTGGAGGCAGATTCAAGGCCGGGTGCGAAACGGATCATTCCCAGAGTATTCCACCCATGAAGGACCATGTAATCATTGTCGGATTTGGCCTTAATGGGAGGAACCTTGCGAAGGCAGCACGAACAGGCAGGATTCCCTATGTGGTCATCGATATGAACCCGGAGACCGTACTAAGGGAACGCAAAGCCGGCGAGAATATCTTTTTTGGTGATGCGACAAATTCCACCATCCTCACTCACGCGAATATCGAGCAGGCCAGGATACTTGTGGTAATCATCAATGACCCGGTCTCAACCCGGGCCATTACCTCTCTTGCCCGTCAGATGAATCCCGGAGTATTCATCATTGTCCGGACACGGTTTCTTACTGAGGTCAGACATCTCAGGGATCTGGGAGCTGACGAGGTGATCCCGGAAGAGTTCGAAACTTCAGTGGAGATTTTTACCCGGGTTCTCAAGAAATACCTGACACCTGAGGCCACCATTGAGCGCTATGTCCATGAAGTCCGTGCAGACACCTACGATATGCTCCGCAGCCCATCAGATTTCTCAGCAGACTTTTCCGATCTCAGGGTAAACCTTCCAAACCTGACGATGAGTACCCTGCTGGTGGAGCAGGGATCGCCGGCATGCAGAAAAACCCTCACTGAGCTGGATGTCAGAAAAAAGTATTCGGTTTCAGTCCTTGCGGTCAAGCGGCAACAACAGGTGATTGAGAATCCATCAGGAGAGATGGATCTTCAGCCCGGTGACGAAGCGATTGTTATGGGGGCTCCTGAAAAGATACGATATCTTGCAGATCTGTTCCGCACCGCCGAACAGGAAAATAAACACGAAAATATAGGGAAAACGGGTGATTGATCGACAAGGTCTCTTCAACACAATTTGCGGTTCTGTAAATCTTTTTTAATGTCAAACAAAACTGGTGGGTATGTTCATTCCCTTTTTTACTGCATCATTGTGGTGAACTTTCCCTCACGGTATACGTTCCAAAAAAATATGATGGTATGTGTGACACAGGCATGCGTAACCCATGAACACAGTCTGGTCATTCTCATATTGGCAAAAAATTCGCTTCTTTTCAAAATTTAAATGTTATTGATGAAAATCCCGAATGAGGTTATCACAGGAAAAGATTGTTCAACCGGATGTCCGCGCTTCGCGCTGGACAATCAGGAGGCTTGAAACGAGGCCAAGAAGAATATTCAGATAAAAGAGGATTGACCTCCAGAGCACCACGAGGATTCCCAGGATCGACGAATTCACAAAGAGGCCATAGAGAGAGGTGAACGATATCTCTGCGATTCCGGATGCCCCGGGGGTGAGGGGGATCATACTTATCACCGCGATAACAAGCTGGATGATCAGTGATTCGATATAGATAGGCGGTTGGGAGAGACCGATCAGGAGGAATGAGACAATGATAAACTCGCAGAACCAGAAGAGTGTAGTAAACAGAAGGCCGTATATCAGGCCCGTTTTTCCACGGCTGAGAAAATCAGAAAGTGTCGCATGGAAATTATCCACTTCCCGGTCGATGGAGAGGGCAAAGCGCTCGATCTTTGTACTCTCCCACGTCTTCGTGAACCATTTCGAGGTATAATGGATCATCCTTTTCAGAAGGTCGGGATTTTTCACCGAGTATAGAAAGATGATGACGATGGCGGTAATAACAATCCATGAGATATACATGAGATAGCTGAACACAGAACCAATCCGCTGCCATTCACTTCCCAGCACAAACATAAAAAAAGCCCCCCCGATCCCGAGCACAATCCCGTCAAGGATTCTCTCGGTAATGACAATGGCGGTCGCATCGCCAATCTTCTCTCCTGCCTTGTAGAGTTCATGGATCCTCACCGGCTCTCCACCTGCTGCGGATGGTGTCACTGCCGCAAGGAGCATATTGGCACATACGAGGTTGAGCGAGTAGAAGAAGCCAATCTTGTATCCCAGCGACCTGCTCATGAATTTTATCCGCAGGGCCCAGAAACAGAGTGCGAGGAGATGGGTGCAGATCGCGAGGATTAGCCAGAATGGTTTGAGCTGTTGGAGATATACTATGGTAGACGCGTCAACGGTCAAATAAAGGACCGCAACAATTACCACTACCGAAAATCCGAGGGAGATCCATAACCATCTCTTCTGGTTCCTGTCCATTAATGCAGGTTCTCCAATGTCTTACACGTATGTAAAAGGTTACCGGGCATTCTATATACTTTTAAGGGGTCTGCAGATACTGAATGTATTCGAAAACAGATGAAAATGTCAGCCAGTGGCGAGAAGCAAGAACAGATGTCTGATATATACCATGAATCCACCTAACTAAAGATAGTGTGTCGGATACCTCAAACAACTCATTTCTTGCAGTTTCCGCCGGAAAAAATCCACGGGGTCCTGACATGCGTCGAACTGTGATCTGCGCAGGAATCACTGGTACGGTCATTCCTGCCTGAGTTCCTTTGAGAGATCGTCGGTTAATGCGTCGGGAGGAACCTGGCACTCCTTGATCGTCTTCCTGAAATTGTACATCATCAGCAGGCATATCCCGATGCTAATGATCAGGATGGCCCAGAGGAACAGGTCCTGGTTCTCCGAAAAGAGCGGGAGAGATGCGACGAGGTAGCCCAGGGAGATGAACCCCGTGACCCAGAGGATACCACCAATAATATTATTAGATAGGAATACAGGGTAGTCCATCTTCACGATCCCCGTGATAAACGGTGCAAACGATCGGATGTACGGTACAAAGCGGGCGAGGATGATCGTCTTCTTTCCGTATTTGTGGAAGTACTGCCGGGTGACTTCAACATGACGGCGGTCGACCAGGCATCTCTTCCCGTGGATCAACCTGTCACCAAAAATGTTCCCAATCCAATAATTCAGGGAATCTCCGGAGATTGCAGCGATAGAGTGGAGGATGAGGAGAATCCCTATGTTCAGGCCGCCCCCTGCGGCGAAGAAACCGACAAGGAAGAGGAGGGAGTCGCCTGGGAGAAAGGGAGCGAAGACAAGGCCTGTCTCGCAAAAGATGATCGCAAAGAGGATTGCATAGATCAGGATCCCGTAAGTCTCCATCAACTGGGGGATAACATTCTCGATATTGAGGAGAATAGCGGACAGCGAGAGGAGGTCCGGGGAGATCATTCCCAGTATGTTATGGTTTCGTGATTATTAGGATACTGTCCTGGAGAAGATGAGACCCCCTGAAAAAATCGGCCGACAAGAATGGTGAGGGTTGGGTCATGGAATCCGCCCGGACTTTACACTGATGGTTTCCGGGATATCCTGAGGTAGCGTTCACTTAGCCGTATCACCGGCCAGAGAAGGAGGACCGGGGAGGTGCAGAGGATGATGAACACCCACTGGGCTGCCGTGAGCGGAACCGTCGCAAAGAGAGCCCCGCCGTACTGGACGATCAGGACCTGGATTATTATTATCCCCGCCATAATCCCGAAAAATGCGGGATTCCCCTTGAAGAATGGCGGCATGATGCCGTTGATACCGCGGCAATTGATCCCGTTCCAGACCTGTGCCACGACAAAGGCTGCGAAGAAGGCGGTCGCCTGCTGTTCAGGGGACTCCATAAACGGAAGGCCGAACGCCACGGCTAGCATTCCGACCAGGACGTAGACCGCTGCGGTAATGAGGATCGCCCTGAGCATATAGGGGGTAATCACATGTGCGTCCCGGGGGATGGGTTTCCGGTGCATCAGGGCAGGATGCGGGGCCTCCGAACACAAGGCAAGGGCTGCGAGCGAATCCATCACAATATTGATCCAGAGCAGCTGGATGATGGTGAACGGCGGAAGGTATCCCAGGACCGGCGCAAGGAACGAGAGCATTGCCGCCGAGATGTTGATGGTCAGCTGGAATATCAGAAACCGCTGGATGTTCTCGTAGAGCGCCCTGCCCCACCAGACAGCGTTCTTGATGGTCGGGAACGAGTCATCAAGGAGGATGATATCGCTTGCCTCCCGTGCAACTTCGGTCCCGGCGATCCCCATAGCGAGCCCGACATCGGCATTGCCGAGCGCAGGAGCATCGTTCGTCCCGTCCCCGGTGACCGCGACCACTTCGCCGTTCCCCTGCAGGGCCTGGACGAGGAGCAGCTTATCGGAAGGCTCCGACCGGGCCATGACCTCCAGGCGCCGGGCGGCTTCGGGTCGTTCTTCATCGGGCAGCGACCGGAACCCGCTCCCGAGCATGACCGCACCGCTGGTGAGGATTCCCGTTTCCTGTGCGATTGCCATGGCCGTCTCCGGGCTGTCCCCCGTGACCATCTTCACCGTGATGCCTGCCTCGTTGCAGGTCCGCACCGCGTCAGGAACATCCGGGCGTACTATGTCGCGGATTCCCACATACCCGTCCCAGATCAGGCAGGGAGGATCGGATCCGTCGGCGGGCATATCAGCGTGCGCAAACGCAAGGGTCCGCATCGCCCGGCCGGCGAGAGTTTGGATATGCGAGAGGTCAGGCGGGGGATTGCACCGCCTGGCAACTATCTCCGGTGCACCTTTCACGAGGACAATGAGCCTTCCTGCAAGGGTAATGACAGTTGACATCTGCTTCTTGTTCGAATCAAAAAGCTCCTGGAAGACGGGAGGGTGAAGATCACGGAGCTCCCAGTAGGAGAGCCCTGCTCGGTAAAGCCAGCGGAGCAGGGCCGCCTCGGTCGAATTCCCCACCGTCACGAGCATGTGTGTATGGAATTCGAGTTCTGCGGTACTGTTCACTGCTGCATTGAGGGTGACCCAACCATTGGGTGAACCAGGGATTCCCGGCTGGTATTCCGGAACTTCAATCGACGACGCTACCACATCCATCTGGTTCATCGTCAGGGTGCCTGTCTTGTCAGTGCAGATGACAGTCACGGATCCCACGGTCTCGCATGCGATGAGGCGGCGAACGAGGCTGAACGCCCTGGTCATCTTCCGCATCGTGAGCGCGAGGGAGACCGTGACGCTGACCGGGAGACCTTCGGGGACCGAGACGACAATGATGATCACCGCGAACATGAAGCTGTCCAGGACATAGTGAGCGATCGCTGCCGGACTCTCGGTGAAGATCCCGGTGAACATCCCTTTGAGCATCAGGGTCGCGATGATCAGGCCCGCCATCAGGTACCCGAACTTGCTTACCAGTCCCGCGAGACGGCGGAGTTTCAGCTGCAGCGGAGTCTCGGGGCGGGAGCCCTCAGCGAGATCCGCGGCGATCCGGCCCATTTGGGTTGCATCCCCTACTGCGCCAATGATCATTCTCCCCCGGCCGGCAGTGACCAGGGTTCCTTTGAAGACAACTTCCTCGATTGTCTTTCCAAGCGGTTCGCTCTCCCCGGTGAACGCGGATTCGTCCACCTCGAAATTCGATGCCTGGAGGAGATACCCGTCTGCCGGGACCACGTCACCGGCTTCCAGGAGGACCAGGTCTCCCACGACAAGGTCCCGCATGGGAACCGTGAATGCACAATCGTCCCGGATAACCTTGATCCCGGTGTCTTCCCGCATCGCGTTCAGGGCTTCGAACTCCCGGTTGCTCCTGTATTCGGTGAAAAACGAGATGCCGGTCGCGAGCAGGACGGCCATCGCGATCCCGATGGTATCGATGAGGCTTCCCCCTTCAATCACTGCGACGATCGCCGAGATGAAGACCGCGACAAGTAAAATACGGATGATCGGGTCGTTGAACTTTGAGAGGAACTGTATCCACAGGGGTGTCCGTTTCGGGGGAGTCAGCTCGTTCCATCCGTGCTGTTCCCTCATGGTGAGGACAGATTCAGAAGAGAGCCCATGGGTACGGGCAGATTCTGGGAGGTCCCGGAAGGGGATCATTTCAGCAGGTATTCTGCATGAAGGGTTTTCATCCTTTGGACGTTGTGACATAAACGCGGGGCGGGGACACCGGGCATCTGGAAAACCAACGAAGAGAATAGTGTATGAACTAGTCTAATATAGTGTCGGAGTAGAGTGCTTTTGAGATGTCGTATCGGATCGAGATTGCGAACATCCTCATCGTAGTCAACGGTATCTTGGCGCTGTCGGAGTATGCCATGGTATCCGCCAGGAGAAAGCCAGTCTCCAGCAGTGGGCCGACGAGGGATAAATTGGTGCAGCAGTGGCACTCGAACTCGCAGACGAACTATCCTGTTTCTATCGACTATCAAGCAGAAAGGACAGCATAAAACACTCTGTTCCTGTTATCATCAGGATTGTTTCGGTCTCTGATCCCGGCTAACTTATACTCGTCCCCTATTATCCAGGCAAATTCAAAAAAGAGGGAAAATATAGATTTTCAGGTCATTCATTTGCATTCTCTCTTCAATAGCGCCCGGGTGAGATCCTCTTCGGGAGTGAAGTAAAGGTTGTCATGCCCGGTCCACGTCCCGCAGTTACGGAAGACAACGGCAGGAATCCCGGCGTGGCTCTCCCCCATCACGAAGTTGGCAAACCCTGCGATCTCATCGACCACGGCCTCTTCGGTGATCTTGAGCACCCTGCCGAAGAGGTCGACATCACCACGGAAGTCCCTTATTGCGGTCATACCGCTCCAGCCGACTGCGTGACCCGTCTGCCCTCTTCTGAAGGAACGCCCGCAGGTGTCGGTGATGATGACCCCAATTGTGCTCCCGCAAATCCGGTACATTGCATCCCTCACATCGTCCGCTGCTTCCATAGGATCAGGGGGGAGAAGGATCAGCATGCCGTCTTCGATATTACTCTGGTCGACGCCTGCCCGGACGCCGATATGACCGGTTGATATCTCAGAGAGCACAAATGGGTATTCGAGCAGGATATCAGTCGAGCAATCAAGCACCGCCTGGATGAACCTGGGATCTTCGCGGGTTCTTTGTGCGATCCGGATCGCCCTTTCTGATGGACTGATGTCCGATAGAAACCTCGTATATCCCTTCGCCTTGGAATATACCGAAGACGCAATGCACAGGATGTCCCCATCGGAGAACGAGGTGCGTTCGCAGATGAGGGAAGGGAGATCATCTCCCTCGTGGATGATGGGAAGTCCCTCGACTCCCTCGATGTGGATATGCATGGTGGAAGCCCAGATGTTTGTGTTAGATAGATGAACAGGGGCAGAATTGAAGTTTCCGTTTCGTGAGGGGCCGATGAGGGATGCCCGCGTATGGCGGGTAGGGGAATCATCACAGAGGATAAGAATGACAAGGAACCATTGAGAAGGATTCGGCAAGAGAATCGGAAGATATTTGTGATCTCTCTAGAATTTTTCCGGGAATGTGATGTAGAACCTGGCACCTGAGTTTCCCTCAACGTGCATCTCTCCACCCAGTTGCCTGACAAGAACCGCCACCAGCTGAAGCCCGAGGGTTGATGCATTGGCAATATCAAGGTTTTTCGGAAGGCCCATGCCATCATCCCGGACATCCAGCGTGAAGAAGTGATCCTGGGAAAGGTGCAGCCCGACAGAGATACTGCCGGATTCCCTATCCCTGAATGCATACTTTATCGAGTTCGTGATGAGCTCATTGAGGATAAGGCCGCATGGAATAGCAGTATCGAGGTTTATATTGACGTTCTCGATATCAATATTCATGGATATGTGTGTGTCAAGGACATACGAGTTCATCAGGTCTGAAATCAGGCTCTCGATATACTCCCTTGCATTGATGTAACCAAGATATTTCGTCTGGTAAAGTTTCTCGTGGACAAGCGCCATGGTCTTTACCCTGTTCTGGCATTCCTCAAGCTTCTCGACTGAATCCTGGTCTTCGATATACTGGGATTGCAGCTGTAAAAATCCCGAGATAACCTGCATGTTGTTCTTGACCCGGTGGTGGAGCTCCTTGATGATAACTTCCTTCTCTTTCAGGGATGCTTCAATACGATTTTCATTCCGCCTGCGTTCCGTGATATCGAAGTGAATACCCGCCCAGGAGACAACCTTGCCCGAGGATTCCCGAAGCGGGGCTCCCCTGCTCAGGATATAATGATCATTTCCTTTTCTGTCAGGGATCCGGTACTCATAATCCCAGAAACTACCGGATTCAACGCAGTGTTTCCAGTCGTTTATTGTGGATTCGCGGTTCTCATTGGGAAGCATTTTCATCCAGGTCTCTACTTGGCATTCATCAATACTCATGTTGATCAGATCGAGGAAGGATTGCGACGCATACGTGAGCAGGCCATCTGCATTGGCAACCCACACGCCGAAGGGGATGAGATCACCTATCATACGGTACCGGCTCTCGCTCTCTCTCAATGCAGTTTCGGCACGTTTCCTGGCAGTAATATCTCTCAAAATACTGATAATGGAAGGCGAACGATAATACTCGATTACGGTACTGCTCATTTCTATTGGAATCATCCGGTTATCCTTTGTCTGGATTGTGGTTTCCCGAAGGATGCTTCCCTTGCGCCGCAATTCCCTGATCACCGCACTCTTCGTCTCATCTGTATCTCCAGGGTTAAGATCTGCCATTGTCATTTTGAAGAGTTCTGCATAACTGTAACCCGTCAATATACTGGCAAGAGTATTTGCTTCGTAAATATTCCCTTCAAAATCATAGATGATCATGGCATCCCCGGCGCTGTCAAAGAGGGTCCTGTAGTGAATTTCCGTATATTTCAGTTCATCCCTGATTCGTTTTCTCTCCGTGATATCCACAACGGAGCAGAGTGCTTCGTCTCCTGATGTCAGCGATGCAGTCACGAGCACCCAGACCCTGATACCCTCTTTTCTCTGCAGGGTCATCTCGACATCGCTGATCTTTTTTTCACTCTTCAGCTTCCCCAAAAATCCCTCCATTTCAGTATGATCGGGGAGTAGTGCGGAGATGGTAAGGTGGTTCATCTCATCGGGTGAATAACCGAGGATGGAAGAGATCTTGGGATTTGACATGATGATATTCTGATTTTTCAGATGAAACGTGAAGATGCCGGCCTGAGAATTCAAAAATAAATCTCGGAATTTTCTCTCACCGGTGATTTCGTTTGCAAACGCCGATATCACAACCGCGAGAGAAATGAGGATATAGAACCACGCGATGCCTGTGGCATAGGCCAAGATATCAGGGGGACCATACAAGAACACCAGCCCAACGTATATGAGACCCAGGAAAACCGAGAAAATCACTCCTACCCGGGGGCTTGTAAAGATGATCAAGAGGACAGGAATAATAAAAAAATAAGGGAAGATTTCAAAGATCCCGGTCTTGAGACTGAAAATTGAGGTGAGGATAATACCGAGGGTGACCAATGCGGTGAAAAGGAGAAGCGTAAGGTTAAATCTCGATATTTCTTTCATAGATCACCTCGTGAAGGATTGTAATGTGAAGTATGCTGCGTCTTATTGTGTTTCGAGAGTCCAGGCCAGATATAAGTTCCTGTTGAGTAAATTGAGGGCTTACCCTCCAAGTTATATTAATCTATGATGGATAATCTCATGCATGGGGTGAATGGATGGTCCAGAAGAAAGTGATGATCGTTGAGGATGAAGGTGTTGTTGCGCTCTCGTTGAAGTCGACCCTCTCCAAGATGGGGTATGCCGTTACCGGAATTGCCATAACAGGAAAAGAGGCGGTGAAGATGGCGCTCGATACACAACCTGACGTCATCCTGATGGATATCCACCTCAAGGGCGAGATGGACGGAATCGAGACAACGGCAAAGTTGAACGAGATCACTGATATTCCCGTCATCTACCTGACAGCGTATGCCGATGAAGAGACCATCAAGCGGGCCCTCAAAACAGAAAGCCATAGTTATCTTGTAAAACCTTTCAATCCCCGCGAACTCTACTCCAATATCGAATTTGCAATCTATAAGCGCCGGATCAGGGAGAAAATTGGTTCCTCTCGGGAAAAGCTCGAACTGTTCCTAATAAGAAATGCCGATTGTGCCTTGATCATTGACCTGAAACACCGGATTATTTTTGCCAACCCGGCATCGGAACTATATACCGGGTATACGGTGAGTGAAATGGCAGGAAAAGATATATTTGCCCTCCTGAATCTGGCACCATCACGGAAACATAAGGATGGAGATGAGACGCTCCAGCGCCTTCTCTTACTCGACGCGTTCCATTATTTGGCCCATCATGCGCTTATTACCATGAAAAGCGGCAGGACACGGACGGTATCTCTGAAGACTGGGCTTATCAAGGAGGAGAATGCCGAGACAAAGAATATACTCCTTCTCATGAAGGATATTCCTCCTCAGGGTCCGCAATAAAATTGGCCCAGGGAGGAATAAAGAGACCCATAATCGAGTGTTTTCCACCATGTACACCTCTCTCTAAAAAAACGGGATCTCTTCGATTTGATCCCTTTGCTTCCGATAGGGTCAGATATTCTCTCGGTTTTCCTCTTGAAGTTCTTTCAGCCGGGTGACATCTCTTCCTACAAGGAGATATTTGAGGATGTGTCCATTTTCATCAAAGAAAGCACGGTTGACCCATTCAAGAGATCGTATCCCATTTCCTTCTGGAGTGCACCTCAACGTGATTGTCTTTAAGGGATCTTCAGGTGTAAAAGCCTTAAAGTGCGCATCAAGGAGCGACTGCTCACCGGAAGGCATTGGAATACGGAAGATATAGCCGGCAACATCATCAGGTCTTTTCCGGAAAAACGACAGGAAGGCATCATTCACGAAACGAACCGAGATGTCAGGATTAAGCACACAGATAAGTTCGGTCTGATCCTGGACCACAGACCGGAAGCGCTGTTCACTGTCCTGCAACGCTTCTTCTGCACGGATCTTGTCGGTGATATCCACCAGTACACCGATAAGACCTGCGACATTCCCTTGACTGTCATTATACGTAGCTTTCTTGACAAGGACCTCCCGGGTAGTATGATCCGCATGGAGAAATTTCATCTGATAGACCTGTATTCCTCCATGCTGGAGGAGAAAATCATCTTTTTCCCGTGTTGTGCCCGCAATCTCCCCCGGGAGAATTTCATCATCCGTCTTCCCGACAATACCCGGTCTTTTAATTCCGATGTAACTCTCAAACGCAGTATTGCATCCTATGTATGTGCGTATATTATCCTTGTAATACACAGGGCTCGGAATCGTATCGATGAGACGCTGGAGAAAGACGACCTGCTGGTTGAGGATTGTGGTGCGCTGTCTGACCCGCTCCTCTAGTTCGAGATTCAACCGCTTTAAGGCTTCTTCTGCAGATTTTTGCTCAGTGATATCGTAAATTGATCCCTGTATATACTGGGGTATCCCGTCAGGACCCGGGATTGTCTGGAACAATTCGTTGACCCATCGGACGGTTCCGTCTTTTCGCGTAATAGAATAGTCCCGTGTTCCGCGGAAAGATCCTTTCTTCATTATCTCCAGGTTCTGATTCAGTATTCGATCCGAATCAGGCGGATTTATCAGGTTTTCCCAGTGCGGGTTTCCCTCGAGGAGTTCCTTTTCTGAATAGCCTGAAATGCTCTCAACCGAACCCTTGAAAAAAAGAGGCGAAAAATCAGGATTCCTCCGGTACGCGATACCAAGGAAGTTCTGCACAAAACCCCGGAACTTTTCCTCGCTTTCTTTCAGTTGCATGTTCAATTCGTGCGAATACAGTGCAATCTCGATGGCAACCAGAACTTCACGCTCCTCGTAGGGTTTTATGATATACCCATAGGGGCGGATTACCTTTGCACGCGCAATGATGTTCTCATCAGAAAATGCAGTGAGAAATATCACGGGGACATCATGGAAAGACCTGATAGCCTCAGCCGCCTCTACCCCATCTATCGGGCCTTTCAGGGATATATCCATCATGATGAGGTCCGGGAGGTATTCGCGAACCAGTCTGATTGCATCCTCGCCTGTCCCAGCTATTCCCACTACGGAATATCCCTTTGAGATCAGGAACATCTTGAGGGCTTCGGCTACGATTCGCTCGTCTTCGACAATGAGAATGTTCTTTGAAGACATACTGTGTTCTTGGTGGGTGGATATTCGAACAATGAGATAGTGTAAGAAAAGTTCTGTA
>DAWU01000048.1 GCA_002506105.1 Methanolinea sp. UBA275
GGTGGCTAGATTGTCACTATACCCTAAAAAAAAGGAGAATCCCCGTCACTCAAGAGAAAATTCCTCGGTCTCACGTGCAAGGAAATATCCAAGTATTGTCCTTATTACCACGACCACTGCAAGGAGTATGAGTTCTTCCTGGGAGGGAGCGATGAGCGTCGTGAGCACATCGGCCGCGATGAAGAATTCAAGGCCAAAGACAATTTTACTGGTGAATTCCCGCCTGATAAGGTTGTAGGAGATCTCTTTTTTCCATATCTCCCGCAGCAATACCTTGACAGTCGCGCGAATACCGCCATAAATAATCAGGAATGCCCCAACCACACCGAACAGAAATGCAAAGGCATCGATTACCTGGGTATATCCTGCCACGTCCACCCTGATTGCCCCCTGGTTCTCACGATTCCCGGTTCAGGGATTCATGAAGTATATGGTAGGATATTCTTCCCTCCCATTAATAGATTCTACCTGACCTCCACCTTCATCCGTATTTACCGTGCCACTCTATTCCCTTGTGAAAATTCCGTGAAATTACAGGATGATATGGCAGATACGGGGTTTTGCCAGGAAGGGGTTTTCAAGCCGTGGTAGAATGCTCATGAATGAATCCCAGGCTGGCCTGCACGTGGGCCCAGCGAAGGTCACCTGATCATCTGCACATTTATGCATGGCGGCCTCGAATGTAGATAACAGGACCAACAATTCATGGTACCGCTTGACCTCGTCGCATCCTGCATCCTTGGCATCCTGATAGGTACAGTCTCCGCACTTCTTGGTGTCGGGGGCGGTTTTTTTTATGTACCGGTCCTTGTCATGGTTTTTGGTCTCGATCCCCGCATCGCAGTGGGCACAAGCCTTGCCATTATCACCGCAACAACCCTCTCGGCAACTGCCGGATACAGGCGCCAGGGAAGGATCCTGAAAAAGAGCGTGCTATGCCTCGCACTCCCGGGTGTTGCATTCGCGGCACTCGGAGCGCTTGTCACGGTCTTCATCCCATCTTTCTACCTTATTGTTATTTTCTGTATCGTCCTCGTCCTCATGGGAATAAAAATGGTGTATAGAACATTTCCCCTCGTGTTTCCCATTCTCTGCGAACCATGCTGGAAGGAAGAGTGCCGCCTTCCATCCGGAGAGAAACGTGACCTCCATGCGTATCCCGTACACCTGGTGACATGGGGATCCGTTGCAGGATTCATGAGCGGGTTGACCGGTATCGGTGGGGGAATTGTGAATGTACCGGCACTCACCATCGCAGGAATCCCGGTCCACTATGCGGTAGCAACTTCAGCGGCAGTTATCCTCATCACGTCACTCTCGGGTGTGGGGACGCACCTTATGCTCGGCCACTTCTCGCTCATGTTTTTCATAGCATTCGCGGCCGGAGCGGTCGCAGGTGCGCAGGCAGGAGTGTATCTCTCCCCAAAGACACCTTCACGTATCCTGGAGATTGCCATAGGCACGCTGCTGATTTGTGTCGCGGCAATGCTGGCATTCACACTCCTTGCCGGATAATCTCTTCCAACACCTAGGCCTGTACTGAACGATGAAATCCTGCACAGGTGCCGGAGATCCGCGATACCGAATACTAGAAATCGACCCGGGATCATATCGGTTGAACATATATGCAAACCCCTGATTCCCCGCTCACCGCGATTGCGGTCGACCTCGGTGCAACCCGTATGCGGGCCGGTCTCGTGCGGCGGGACGGGACGATATCTCAGTTCACCTCAATCACGACACCACCCAATCCCGGCAATACCGATACCCTGGTGAGTCTTATCGGGGACCTGATCGAGGGGCTTATCCGACATTCTGATGCAGCAACACTCTCAGGTGTGGGAATCTCAGCCGCTGGCCCTGTGAACTGTACATCGGGGGAAGTGGTTCATCCCCCGAACATTCCCCTCACGACAATCCCTCTTGTACGGCCCCTTGAGGATCGTTTTTCACTCCCGGTCTACCTCATGAATGACTGCCACACAGGCGCACTCGGAGAAGCATGGTACGGGGATGGGAAGAATATCCCCCACTTCGTGTACCTTACGATTTCCACCGGAATCGGAGCAGGAGTCTTCGAACAGGGAAGACTGCTCTTTGGAAGTGATGGCAATTTCGCCGAGGTCGGGCATGTCACGGTCGAGACTACCTGGGATCTCCCGTGCGGGTGTGGGGGGTCAGGTCACTGGGAAGGGTGCGGGTCAGGCAGGTTCATGCCTGCATTCTTCCAGGCCTGGTGCCAGTCCTCGGGAGCAACCAGTCCCTTTGAGACGGTTCCGGATGCATCTGAACTCTTTGCGGCCTCTAATAAGGGAGATCCCATTGTTAGCGGGTTCCTGGTATCCCTGGGAATGGTACAGGCCAGGGGAATATCAGCCCTCATTGCAGCATATGACCCGTCTCTCATCATTATAGACGGAAGCGTCGCCAGGAACAACTGGCATTATTTTCAGTCTTCGGTATTTCCACGTGTGAGATCAGTCTCCGGAAAAATGCCCCGGATCATCCTGAGCCGGCTCGGCGGAAATGCACCGCTCCTGGGTGCTGCAGCGTGCGTGTTCGGGGGGATGCCCGGGCATACGGTGAACCGCAGGGATCAATAATTCCACCACGCTGTTGATGTGCTGATATCCGGTATCCTGTCATATGCCGGCTTCCATCATCTCATCCTTTTTAAATGCAGGTCGAACGTTTTATGGAAACCATGAAGCATTATTCAGGAATTGTCGAGCGGCTCATTACAGGATGTTTCCTGGGACTGCTGCTAATGGGAGCACTGACTGCAGCGTTCCCCCTGGCATGAGTACCCGGGCCAATCCTCGTACACCAGTGTTCCATTAACAAGGCAACCGCTATTGAAATTGTAAAGGGATGTATCACCCAACCCAGGTCATATGAACTATCATGTATCCAATCCTGACGAAGAAAAAAGATATTCGGAGATCAGGAAAGCGGATCTTCCCTTCGTGAAATCTGGGAACACCATTCTTCAATAACATCCCAGACGATCTCTTTCAGGTCCTCCAGGTGGGCAGAGTCAATGCTCGATCCATGCTCCGGATTCGCCCCCTCTTCCTCATAGAGCGAGCGGTTCACTTCAAGCTGTATCCAAGGAATCCCCTTATGCCAGTAGTGTGCATTGGAGATGAATCCCCCCGTATAGGGATGATTGATGGCAACGCTCCCGGGGGAGGGGAACCTTTCACGGAACTGTGCTGCGAGGTCCTGTATCCATGAAGCCGGGCAGGTGGGGAGCACCCCCTTCTTGGGAAGTCCCTCGCTATCTCCCGAGTTTCCGAGGCAGATGAGTGGCCTCTTCTGTCCCTGGTCGGGGGCTCCCGGGAGACCGACGGGCACCATGCTGTGGCAGTCCAGTGCTGCGAGTACCTTGTGGGGATCCAGGAGTGCATCGATCCTGGCGTGGTAGGGGAAATAATGGTGTAACAGGAGCCGATGCATCATTGGGAGGTCAGGGTTCATGCCCTCCTTCCAGATCTCCTGCCCGAGGGAAGTTGTGAATTTCACCACTCCATCCTGGTGCCGGGGAGGACGGTGGTATGGAGGGCGGTTCAGGTCCACAATGAGCCTCGATACAGACGAACTGACAAGGGCACTGACTGAATCCGGGAATCCAAACAGGTCGATCGATCCGGGATCGCTATAGTACTGGAGGGCAACAGGAGAAAGCGCAATCTTTTGTATCGCCTCTTCCGGAATCCCGGTTCCGCCATGCGGGATTGAGATGAGGAGGGGAAGCCTTCGGTTCAGTTACATCCCATCCCTGAAGTGTTGTTCATGAGATTCTGCACCCGGCATGATGAGTGAAAAATACTCATCGTCCATGATACTGTACCAGTGCACATCATGGAAAATACCCCACTTGGAGGCATGTCCCCGCATGACACCCTCGTGGGTCATGCCGATACGAATGAGTACACGACCCGACCTGTCATTCCAGGCAAGGTGTCGTGCATAGATGCGGTGGAGGCCGAGGCCGAGAAATCCGAGTTCGAGTATTGACCCTGCAGCCTCGGTCGCATATCCCCTCCCCTGGAATGGCCTTCCTATCCAGTATCCCAATTCGGCATGGGCATGTTCAGCATCGACACGGAGACTGGTCGCACCTGCAACCCGGGTTGATCCCCTTTCCGTCACTGCAAAGATGTACGCCTCACCGCGTTCCCTGAGATACGGGTGCTGTTCTATCCATTCTTTCGCATCATCAATAGTGTAGGGGTGGGGGATGTTCAGCACCCCTGCCGCGATCTGGACATCCCCTGCGAGTTCCGCCACTTCGGGAGCATCCTCAATCGTGAAATGACGCAGGTCCAGATGTGGGGTGTTCAGGGTCTCGGGAATCGCCATATTCTGTGCTTCATAGAACTAAGAGTCGCGAGATATCATAAGGGCCATACGTGGATTGTTCCGGGAACAGGAATGGGATTCCCGAAAGAAACATTGGACTGTGAAGGTGTGGAAAATAAAAGGGGAGTCAGGAAAAAAATATGTCGAGTTATGCAATGCGATAGGGATAGATCTCCTTCGTCGGATCCTGCGGGAGCGGAATAATTCTACCCACTTCGCCGATGTGTTCCCGATTACTGACGACAACCTCCCTTCCAGATATGGTAAAGAGGCCGTCACCGATGAGAATCGATCTCCGTACACTTCCCAGGGAGTCCCAGTAGGAATACGGTGTCTCCTCTCTCCCATGGGTCACTTTTCCCTTGAGAGTGAATCCTTCATCAGGGCTTACGGAAAAGACATAGGCTCCCTGCCAGATTGCCGGGGCATATGTCTTGTAGACGGTGCCCGTCCTTTCAACGTTCAGTACTTCGTGGACGGGGAGGACCAGGAGACCGGAAGGCCGATCGAAGAGGAACGCCTTGTGGTCGCGGAGCGCCTCCGAGTCACTCCCTGCCTCGCCAATCTCCACCTTCCCTGCAAGGATCGGATTGTTGACATCGGTGACATCGAAGAGAGCAAGTTTCAGGCCAGATGTGGACACCCCGCCCCACTGGTTCTCCTCGGTCTCTTTCCCAATCCCGATGATGTAATTCGCATCATAGGGATGGAGATAATCCGAGTATCCCGGGATTTTTAATTTTCCAAGGATCCCGGGACTCTTCGGGTTCGAGAGATCGATGACGAAGAAGGGATCGATGCGCTTGAATGTGACCAGGTAGAGCCGATCTCCCATGAAACGTGCGGCGTAAATGCTCTCGTCAGGAGCGATGAACTCGAGCCTGCCCACCTCGGTCATCCCGGCATCAAGGACATAGACGTTGTTATACTGATACGATCTTTCCGAGTTCCATCCCGAAACCGTGGTTGCAACCCGCAGATGATCTTTGTATTCATCAAGGGAGAACTGGTTGAGGAGATGCCCCGGCACGGTACCTGTTGATGCATAGTTGATATTCCCCCCGTTGATGGAAAACCGGTGAATGACGGTCTTCTCAACCGGGACGGACTGTTCATCGACACTCATTGCAGGAACTGCCCGGCCCCATGCGGGGACAGGAGTGCTGTACCGGTACGCGAGGTAGACATTCTCCTTCGAGACATAGAGTGTCGTATCATATCCGGCAAGGAAGCTCTCAGCGTGCGGTGCATCGTTGCCTGCAAGAGAGAATGAAGAGAGGGTATAATACTGATATGAACGGTATACGGGACCATCGTAGTAGTATATTTCCGGTGTTGCGATTGTCACTCCTTTCTCCTCAATTGTGGGAACGACAGGAGTGCCGTAATACATATTCGCATTCTCGCTGGTCACCACGTACATATCATTTCCAATCAACCTGGAGTCGTAGTAACTCCCTGTCACGGTCACCTCCCTTGCGATGGCGGGATTCTTCCTGTCACTGACATCATAGAGAATGATGCCGGTTGCCGGGCGGGATGAGGGCACCGGCGCGGCACTTGTCCTGGGATGGAGCATCACCTCATGTGTTTTGCCATAAAAGACCGCAAGGGTGTCTCCATGGAGAAACATTTCCGAAGCCTGTCCCGGCAGGGTGGTTGTGGAGACAATCGCAGAATCTGATGCTGGCGCAGCATCGACTATAACCAGGTTTCTCCCTGAGATGATGTAGATATAGCCGGCATCATTTTTGACAAAGTCCGCCTCATCAACACCCTGCACCTGGATGTTCGTGGTGGTGTATCCCGTTCCCCACGTGATGCCATCCGATGCAGTGGATGGAACAGGAGAAGATGATGTTTTTTGTGCCTGGCCCGACCCCATCCCTGCCCCAACCCATCCTTCTTGTTGGACTGGGGATATGGATACCGGGTATTCGCTCCAGTCGCCATGAGAGCCGGTCTCCTCAATTGAAGTAAGGTAAGTGGCAAGCTCGTCCGCCGATGCAAATTTCTTCATCCCCGAAGATTCCAAAGTGACGTCCTGGTTCTTCAGGAGCGTGAACCCAACCACTCCAGCCGCGAGAATGACTCCGCAGGCAAGGAGAAATATTAGTGTATTTTTGGACATTGTATGGACACCCGGAATGATTTTAATTGAACGCAGATTGGGAGTCCGTGAAGAATAAACTACCTTTTACTGCGAATATTTTCGCATTTATCCGGAGTATAGGGGAATTTTTTTATTCACCCGGAGCGGGATAAATACTATAAGAATGCCTTTCTAAGATTGAAGGGAAAGGAATTGACCTGATGAATCTACAGATCATAGCCAGGAGAGTCGCAGTCATCCTGATCCTTGGTATTGCTGCGATGATAAGCGGGTACTTTTCACTGTTCCTTCATATCGGCACCGCAGTTGTGGTGGATCCAAGAGATGTTCTCGTTGTCTTTGCCGGCGTTTTGACCGGGCCTGTCGGGGGAATTCTTGTGGGGATCTGTGCAGGATTCCCGCGAGCGGATCCTATCGTTGAGATCCCGATGTTCGTGGTCAGCGGCCTCGTGGCGGGACTCATCTCACACTACTGCCGTACCCACAATTTCTGGATTCCCGCTGCAGCACTGGGACTTGGATGCGGGTATGTCGTGGCGGGGATGATCCTTATGGGACTTGGATGGTACGAAGACCTGGCGACCTTCGCGTTCAGATCACTTATCATGATACACGTTTGTATACTCATCCTGATCATCATTGATTCACTGGACCCGGGAATCCTCGACTGGGAAAGGAGAATGGAGCAGGCTGACAGACGTGCTGAGGGGAAGAGGTCGGATTTTCCGGTCGAATAACCCTTATTTTTATTGCCGAAAGAACACGGCCATGCATGGTGCGAGCATCACGAAGTGAATCATGTCATTTTTCTACATGAACTGAGCTCCGCTATGTTCATGAATCAATATGCAAAAGACGTGAAGTGACGGATTTTTTTAATGGATATTCTCTTGAGAAGAGTCATATCACATGAAGAGCCTGGGGTCATCCCGGTATCTGACCGCGAGGTACCCGGTGCGGTCATGTTGGGGAGTAAATACCGGATGACCAGGCCATTCAAGGTGTGGAGGCTGCAGACCGTCCACATGGAGGGTGCCAGACAACAAATCAAGGATCACACCATCTAGGCATGATCCTTGTCCAGCATGCCAAATATGGTTCGCCATGACTATAAAGATTATCCCCACTCACTTTTCAGGAACACACGGGCATCCTTTTAATCCTCTAAATATTGTTAAAATCTAATATAAGGCATTTTTTGGGCTATTTTGAAAACATTATGACAGATGGTGCATATCACATTCAGGAATTGAACGGCCCGGGTTTTGCACGAACAAATCGGGATCCGTACATGAACATGTGACCATATATTTCACGAATTCCTGCCCAGTTTTTTATATTCACCAGTCACTGACTCTTGACATACACAATACTGTGACACTCCATGGCAGACACGAGAAAAACCTGTGATGTATGCGGACGGGATGCGATTGGTGAGCAGATCCTTGGATGTTGCGGATCAATTGTCTGTGAGGAGCATGCGGAATCACAATTAAAGACCATGAGACCCGGTGAGAAGAGACAGTGGGGCGTATGTTTCTTCCACCGGTACTGATGTCGGAAGGCTCTTCCTGATCATGGTTTTTCCGGCTCTTTTGAAAACGTATTCTTTCCGAATGTTTTATTCGCAGGATTTCCCAGTGCATGGATAATGGGCTCCAATGAAAAGAACAGAGGAGGAATCAGGAAAAGAATGGGGGAAAAATGGGGATTCAGATATGGTTGTGCCCGACCTTCTCCTTCGGTATTGTGTGAGAATACCCATAGTAGGTAAGGAAAATTTCCTGGAAATACCAGGCAGCCAACTCAAAATCCCCTCCTCCGTACACAACGTTGCCATCCATGCCCGGTAGGACGACTCTCTCATGTGCCCGGCAAGCAAGCGGTGACTTCTCATTGAGTGTAATGGCAAAGGTCCGGGCTTTTTTTTCCGATGCAATGTCGAGGAACGAAACGACTTCTTTCCGATCGCCAGAGCCGGAAACGAGAATCACGAGGTCCCTTTCACGGATCGGAGTCCTGACCTGGTCTCCCAGCCAGAACACCTCCTTTGCGGGAGAGAGAAAATGCCGCAGCCGGATTGCCATTGCAAGGGCAGCGGTCCCGCTCCGGCCGAACCCGAAGATATGGACTGCATGGGAATCGTCAATGAGATCAGCGAGCGTGGCCATAGACCGGGGTTTTTTCTCCAAAAATTGTTCCACGGTCTGGAGGTAGGACCCGTACCTCCCTGTTATGTCAGATAGATCCTGCATTGACGAAGAACCACGCTCCCAGACTGGTGTTGATCTTCAATTGTAATGAATATACAGGGGGATTTGAAGAGAAAATACGCCCCGGCCGGGATTCGAACCCGGGTCAGAAGCTCCGGAGGCTCCTAGGATATCCACTACCCTACCGGGGCAATTGGAAGACAGATTCTACTGATCATGCTGTTGTGAAATACTTCGGGTTGCACTCTCTTGAGTATCCTGGTGAGAGAGAACCAAAAGCAGAACTCCTGATCAGGACGATCGTATCTTCCATAGTAACAACGTCGATCAGACTAAAAATACTTTGGAAAAAGCCCTTCAAAAAGAGAAAATAACGTCAGATGATACTTTTTTGTGGTGAATTTTACCTTGCAGAGCGCAAGGCAATTACACACCTCATATATGCGGGATACATGGGGCTGTGCTCTTCTTTCAGGTGTGACGATCAGGTGATTGGGTGAATCTCTCTCATGCCAGTCATTTCTTCCAATGGTGGCGGCATCTCACGTCCCGGAGATGGCAAGAGAGTGAACCTTTCAGAGTTGCCGATAGTAGAGAGCAGGCATTCCTTACCCACAAGGTTAAGATATTTTTGCTTTTTTTTGGTTCCGGCACGAAAGCTCATAAGGGGAATCATGCCCACGTAACTAAGCATGAAATATACAGCACGACATATCCAGCGTTTCCTGGAGCAGGGAAAAATCGACCCGACACTCTGGAAAAATCATTTTCCCTCGCTGCTTCCCACCCAGGTTCCGGGGTGCGAAGAATGTAGTGAATATAAAGAGAGAATTTGCCCTGGTGGAAAGGACCCGGTCGAGTGTTTCCTTGCCATGAAGCCGGATGGGGAACCAGGAGAGAATCAGAAAAAGAAGAAGCGTGATCCGATGCTTGGGCTTGGGGCAAGGGGACATTCCGCCCGCGGCACTGTACTAAACAGGGATCAGTCAAAGATGTGATCTCTGGCATAGTAAAAAAACATAACAGAATATCGCATGCGGTATATACTCCCGCACACTATTTTTTTCAGATAAGATTTCTTTGAACAAGACAGCCAGCGTACCATTCTTTTTCCCGATCCGGGTATTCTCCGGTATCAGGGAAGAGACCACGGGAGGCTGCCTGAGGAGAGAAACCTATCCCTGTTTCACACGGTACATATGCCAGATCTTGCATGCACCCTCGTGGCTTACCATGCAGGGGCCGACCGGTGTCCGGGGTGTGCAGACCTTGCCGAAGAGCCGGCAGTCGGTAGGCTCCGCGATTCCCCTGAGCACTTTGTCGCAGATGCATGCCGAATGTTTGGCAGTGTGGGTGAATACAATATTGAACTTCTTCTGGGCGTCGTACTGCTCAAACTCCTTCTTTAGCGAAAGCCCCGAGTGTGGAATGACCGGAAATCCCCTCCACTCAACATCTGAGGGTGAAAAGACCTCCCACATCAGCGCCTGGGCCTTTTTGTTCCCCTCTCTCGTGACAGCCCTCGGGTACGCATTCTCGACACGGGCTGATCCTGACCGGACCTGCTCGACCAGCATCAGGAGCCCGAGAAGGATATCCTCAGGTTCGAACCCTGCGACGACCTGGGGAACGGGAAACACCTCGTACTCCCAGTAGCCCATGACCGTACAGACATGCCCGGGGAGGAGAAAACCATCGAGCCTTGCCTCACCCTGTGAAAGGAGCCATTTCATGGCGGGAGGGACAAGGCGATGGCATGAGAGGATACTGAAATTCTCCGGAGGCTGTGTGAGGATGGTGGCCGCTACGGTGGGAGCCGTTGTCTCGAACCCGACCGAAATGAAGACCACCTCCTTTTCTGTCTCCTTTGCAATTTCCACTGCCTTGTGGATCCCCTGGACGACCCTCACATCCCCGCCGCACGATTCAAGAGATCCCCGGCTCCCGGGGACCCTGAGAAGGTCCCCATAGGTTGCGACAATGCAGCCCTTCTCCACCAGTTCGAGGGCAGCATCGATCTCGCCCTGGGGAGTGATGCAGACTGGGCACCCGGGGCCCATGACGATCTTAAGGTTCTTCGGGAGCACACTCCGGAGACCCGCACGGGAGATCGCGGCCTCGTGGGTCCCGCAGATGTGCATGAAGGTATAAGGGCGGTCGACCAATTCTTTCAGTTTTTGCGCGATTTCAGTTCCAAAGGCCATTTCTGCTTAATGATTTTATTCATCGGGAACATAATGGTACTGATATGGCGACCGAGACACTCTTCGGGATCAGTGGGAACCTGCTCGCCCTCATCGTTGTCATAGCGGGGTTGATCATCGCCATCGCGATGTATGGGATTGTAGGATGGTTCCGGAGAAAGGCCGAAACAACCGAGTCAAAAATAGACGATCTCGTGGTTGCGGCATTCGGAACTCCTGCCGTCGTTGCAGTTCTGGTTATCACGCTCTTCTTTTCGCTCCAGGTCGCTGACCTCCCGGAACAGTTCCAATTCATTCTTGACAGCAAGTACATCAATGTGGTCTGGATCCTTCTCGGCGCCTGGATCCTCTCGACGTTCCTGTATAAATCAATCGAGACATACGGCCACCGCCTGGTGTCCGGAACGGAAAGCGATCTCGACGACAGGATGATCGCCCTCGCACAGATCACCTGCAAGTATGTTATCTGGTTTGCAGCCCTTCTCCTCATCCTTCATATCCTCGAGATCAACATCACCCCGTTCCTGGCAGGAGCTGGAATCGCCGGTCTCGCAATTGCGCTCGCCGCACAGGATTTTCTCTCCAACTTCTTCGGTGGCGCAATCATTGCGGTCGACAAGCCATTCAAGCTGAACGACCGCATCACCATCGACCAGTTCACAGGCGACGTGATATGTGTGGGAGCCCGCAGTACACGGATAAAAACGGTTGATAACCAGGTCATCACCTTCCCGAACAAGAAGATCATGGACAGTTATGTGATCAATTATGCACAGCCTGACATGCTCCTCAAAGTCAGGGTAAACATCGGTGTTGCGTACGGGTCGGATGTTGACAAAGTAAGGAGGATTCTGCTGGAAATTGCGCATGATGCCGCGAAAGAGATCCCGTATATCGTGGATTCCCAGGATCCCATCGTGTATTTCCTGGAATTTGGTGAGTCCAGCCTGAACTTCCAGCTGGTGGTTCACACCAACGATTTCACGATGACCTTTGAGACAATGGACGCGATCAACACCCGGATCTCCCGCCGATTCGCTGAAGAAGGGATCCTGATTCCATATCCGCAAAGGGATATCCACATAAAAAAATAAACGATCATCCTCTCTTTTCTAAAAAGATCACAACTTTTTTCTCACATTCCTGCCGATGGGATGGTGTGTACGGGATATCCTCTTTCTGCCTGCATCACGAACCTCTCGGAACGGCACTCGAAACGCTCTCGTCACTCACAGATCTCGTCGAGGTCATGAACGACGGCCCCCATCACCTCGAAACACCTGACCTGCTGGACTCTTTCACCCTGCGATATGCGTTTCATGCACCTTCGCGCGGAGTGAACATTGCGAGCATCCTGGAACCTATCCGTAAGGCCAGCGTGGAAGTGACGGGCCAGTGCCTGGCGCTCGCTGCCGAAGTGAATGCTCCCGTCGTCATTCACCCTGGATATTTCGCATGGGAAGAGGACAGGGAGAAGGCCAGGAGACAGGTTACACGGTCGATTTTGGAGCTCAACCGGATTGCGGGAGATCTCTCGGTCACCTATTACCTCGAGAACATGGGCGACTGGAACTATTTCTTCCTCCGGTTTCCTGAAGAGATGGAGATGATGGACGGTGTTGATCTTGCACTTGACGTGGGGCATGCCAATCTCAACGGATGCCTGAATGGATTCCTCGCCCGCCGTTTCTGCCACGTCCACCTCCACGACAATAGCGGGAAAGAGGACAGCCATTCCCCGGTAGGAGAGGGTTCAATTGATTTCCATTCGGTGATGAACGCGATCACGAGGGAAAATGCCGCCCCCGTCATTGAAGTCGCGACACTTGAGGGAGTCAGGCAGAGTATTCAGGCACTTGATCAAATTGGCGGTGGATGAGACTGATCGTCTGATCTGCGTTATACAGGTTTCAGGCGCCCTGCAATCCCGCGATTCCGGGTATTTTATGCGACTCTTCCGTAATCTTTTAAACTGAATACGTCTCAAGTTATTGATACGCGTTGTTCAGCATCGCCTTCGTGGTGACCTGTAACTTTTGCGTGCCTTTGTGGCTCAGTCCGGTAGAGCGACACCTTGGTAAGGTGTAGGTCGGGGGTTCGATTCCCCCCAAAGGCTCTGG
>DAWU01000034.1 GCA_002506105.1 Methanolinea sp. UBA275
GAAGTTACCTAATCACCATTTTTTTTACATGAATGTCGGCACTGATGTCCGAACGAGAATTTACACTTTCGCTGTTTGTTTTCAGAGTGCCTGGTGATCCGGGATATCCGGTGCATGTGTGTATGCAATATGAGAACTGATGATGATGAATGGGATCATGGTTGCCTGGAAATTTTTTACAACAGGGATACCCCGACATTGGTTAACACTTATCCTGAACATTAGTAAAAAAGTAAATGGTAATAGTAAAGTAGCAGAATGAGAAATTTTTTAAAAAATCATGGGATTCATGCAGTTCTCTTACCCCTGCGGCATCGCACCAACAAAGAGAGTTATTCTCATTTCCATAATCGTTGGAATCATCGCCGGCATCGGGGCACTCCTGTTTTTTGAAGGGATCAAGTGGGGAACGGCATTTTTCATGGGTTATCTCTTACACTGGACATATCCCCAGGAGGGCCAGACCATTGCAGAGATCAGCCAATGGACAGCGCCTTCATCGCTGATGCTTCTCATACCCATTCTTATTTTCGGGAGCCTTGTTACCGGTATCCTGGTCACCAGGCTTGCGCCTGAGGCCGAAGGTCACGGTACCGACGCTGCGATCAGGGCATTCCATGGCGATGGCAGGATCCGAAAAAGAATCCCCCTCCTTAAAGCAGTCACCGCAATTCTCACCATTTCAACCGGGGGAAGTGCAGGAAGGGAAGGCCCGTCTGCCCAGATTTCCGCGGGATTCGGATCCATGGTTGCCGATATGCTCGGTCTTTCACCGAGGGAACGAAGGATCGCCATGACAACGGGAATCGGTGCCGGGATTGGCACGATATTCAAGGCACCTCTGGGGGGAGCGGTTCTAGCGGCTGAAATTCTCTATACCAGGGACTTCGAATCCGACGCAATTGTTCCGGCATTTCTTGCTTCAGTGATTGGTTACGCTATCTTTGGTTTTTTTGAAGGGTATACACCCATCTTTGCACTCGGCACAATTGTCTGGAATATCTGGCAGATCCCGATGTTTCTCCTGTTAGGTGTCCTCTGCGCAGTGTTCGGTCTTCTCTACATTTTTACCTTTTACTTCTGCCGTGATCGGTTCTCTGCAGCCTTCAAACGTTATAATCTCCCGGCATACCTCAAACCGGTTTCGGGCGCGATTCTTCTTGGAATTCTTGTACTCGCGCTCTCTTTCATATCCCCTGAGGGAGAGGTACTCGGTCTCGCATGCCTGGGATCAAGCTACGGGTTTGACCAGCTCATGATCTACTCGATGGTGCCTCTTGTGGTCCTCATCCTGCTACCGTTTTTCAAGATCCTTGCAACCTCACTGACACTTGGCTCCGGCGGGAGCGGGGGGGTTTTTGCACCCGGACTTACCATCGGTGCAGGAATCGGCGGAGCGCTTGGCATGGGTCTGCACCTGCTCAATCCGTCGTATGTCCCGATAGAGACGGTCCCGGTCTTTGTGATTGTCGGGATGATATCACTGTTTGGCGCGGTCGCAAATGCACCAATTGCCGTGCTGATCATGGTTGTCGAGATGGTCGGAAGCATCACGATCCTGGTCCCGGCGATGGCTGCGGTCGGCGTCTCCAACCTGCTGACGGGAGAGGAAACCATCTTCCGCTCACAAATCCAGACAAAAGCACAGTCCGGTGCCCACCGTGGAGAATATAACAAGAAAGTACTCGAACATCTCCTGGTCCGGGATGCGATGATCCCCCGACAGAAGGTTGTCACACTCTCCCCATCGGATCCATTAATGAAGGTATCCGACCTCATTGCAACAACAGCACACAATGGCTTTCCCGTTCTTGACGGAGATCGCCTTGTTGGGATCATTACGAACAGGGATACCCGCAATAATCCTGCTTCAGAAGGGGCTATCCCTTCAGTCAGGGAAGCAATGACCCGAAATCCCATCGTGGTTCACCCCGGGAGCTCCCTTGAGGAAGCCCTTGAAATCATGGTCAACCAGGAAATCAACCATCTCCCTGTTGTGGAAAGGGAATCACCTGATCGACTGGTTGGTTTTCTGTCGAGGACCGATGTCATGCAGGCCTATATCCGGTCCACCCACCCTGTCTAGAGTCCAGTGTTTTTACAGGTGCGAACAGTAATTCCCGGCCTCTTACCGGATCTTTCGTGTTTGCCTGTTTCATCGATGAAGAGATCGATACCAGGATTCACAAAATGAATCCTCTCCGCGATAAGACAGGAATAAAAGGTATGTTATGACTCATGAGCTGCGTTTTCGGAAAAGTGATGAATTCTTAGGATCAGTCCGATTCGATCAGTCTATGAGCGAACGATAGGACGGGTTGTAAATATACACGATCCTTCCCGGAACCATTCCATGCTGCGCTGAATAAGAGCAGGAGGGCATTGTCAAGTGTTATATCGAAATTGGTTTCGTCTCCCGCGTCAGGGGGGAGGGGAATAGCCAGGAAATCAGCATCGCCGGGAAGAAAAGTCTTGTAGGTATTGGGCCGGGGAAGAGATTGATCCAAGAGAGTCGCGTGCTCCGCAACGATGGAAAATGCACGAGTTAACGCAGCATTATCCGTGGTTATGGCCTTTGCAGATAAGACAGCTTCCTTGTATTCCCCTTCTGCAAATTTGATAAAAACATCTGTTGCCTGATTTGCAGTATCGGGGAGCGTGCCGGTCAGCATACCCTGGGTCCTTTCAACATATGTTTGAAGGGATCCGGCGAGAGTATTATCCCTCCCAACATGTGATTCCCGCGTGCTGAATCGATGCTTGAACCTTACCAGCAGCATCGTAAGACTGACCGCATATAACAATTCAAGGATGATTGCAGGCAGTATGTCTAGCGGAGACGCCAAAAAAACAAGGGAATAAATGGGTGTTGAGAGTGCGACAATATCTTTCCGTGGCTGTTTCCATGCAAGGTAGGCGAGTATGCAGGATGCAACTACGCATCCGAGAATGCTGATTCGTACATCAAGCAGGAGATTGAATTTCCAGAAAATGATGGCAAGCGCCGCTCCACCGAACGAGAAGAGGGGCACTGCCAATTCCATCCATGGGGTGATGTGGTCCCCGTGTTTTTCAAGCGATTTTGTTTCGTTCATGGTGTATCTCAAAGGATTGTAGCCTTGCTGAAATGGATTCTTTCCCAAGGGAAAATTTTTGTAAAGTGTTCATTTTAAAAATTCGAATGTTCAGAATAAATTGGCGGTACCTACGAAAACCGAATCCACGCCTCGGGTGATAGATGCACGTGTTGTTCAAGGGAATCATGTGGCTTTTATACAATAAAGAACGGAACAGAGTGTGTGTTTTCAGGATTTTTCAGATGACTTCTCTTTCTTTATCTTTTTGATCGACACACAGTTGATTATCGGGTCCCCTGTGAATACATACCTCTGAATAACCTGCCCGAGTACCTCAACGATATCGTTTACATTCACATCCTCTCCAGGATTGGTGAACATCTTGACTGAAATTGAACCTGATCGGTCTGCAACCTGGTATTGCGGGCGATTCAGAATCTTGAAACGGACCTTTTCAACAACGCCTTCAATTCGCACCGGTTTTCCCACCATGCCTTTATTGATAAGTTTAATCCGGACGGCTTTTGCTTCTGTCTCATATCGGGGGGCCATTTCTGAATATTCTCTCTGGCTCAGGTAATTAAGTCCGAGTGGGAACAGGAAGAGGAGGACAAGAGTAAACGATCCCCATAGAAGGAGTGTTGTGTCCCTGCTGATAAAATACGCAAATCCCAAAAAGACAGCGAAGATTGCAACCACCACAATTGAGACGATTGAAACCTTCACATCAACATTTCCGATTTTCATCGGAAAAAATATAGGCGGTTAATCTACTTGAGCGCTGCGATCTCTTTCCGGAACGCAACCCAGTAAATAACACCCACGAAGAGTAATCCACCCACAATGTTGCCTATAGTGACAACAATCAGGTTGTTTGTCCACATGGAAACCCAATTCAGCCCTGCATTAATCTTCGTAGGATCGGTTATGAAACCCTGAGTGAGGACCCCTGCCGGGATGAAGTACATGTTGGCAACGCAGTGCTCGAACCCGCTGGAAACGAAGGCCATGATCGGGAACCAGATCCCGAAGAACTTACCAATAAGATCATCGGCACAGATACCGAGGAGCACGGCCAGGTTGACAAGCCAGTTACAACCAATTGCTTTCAGGAATGCTGACCAGTGGCCTGCCAGGCTTATATAGCTCACTTTCGCCGATGCGATGCCGATTGCCCGGGTGCCGAATGCCGTCACAGTTGCTGCTCCGGCGGCGTCCCATGAACTTAATGGTCCATAGGCCATGAGGTAGGCATACCAGATAGAACCAATCAGGTTTCCGATGTAGACCCAGACCCAGAGGTTGAGCACCTGTGCCCAGCTGACTTTGTGGATAAACGCAGCCATCGGGGCAAGCATCGCGTCGCCAGTGAAGAGTTCTGCACCGGTAAGGACGATGATAATAAGCCCAACAGGGAACACAGCTCCCGTAATCAACTGGCTAAAACCGGCACTGGCAGTGCCATAACGCAGTGCTGCATCAGTTGCCTGGATTCCAGTGCTGCACATGGTTGCAAGAGCGCCACCCATAGCGATGTATGCGCCGGCCATGAATCCACGAAGGAGCATGTTCCAGGCGGGCAGCCCTACTTTGTACTTCCCAGCGTCGGCGGCTTTCGCGACGATTGCTACTGGGGGATGAAACACCATTTTTTACACACCTCTCGATTGTCCTACCTATACTGTACCATTCCAGTAATTCACTTCGCGTATAGGTTCAAAATTAAAATCCTTTCTGGTGTTATTAATACCTTTCTAAATGATTTTTGCACTGCATTGGCGTTTTGCAATAATTTAAATTAAAATAGTGAAAAAAATGAGCACTATTCATTCTTTAATAGCCTCTTCTTCAGGGCATTTTATATAGAGCGCCGCCTTCCGCTGGCATCCCGGGAATAATGCCCGAATTCACTTCGTGTGATGATATCCCCCCGGAAGACAGGGCCATCCCTGCATACTCTCAGGCCACCGGGATCAAGTGAGCACGAACCGCAGACTCCAACGCCGCATTTCATATACCGGTGCAGGCTGAAATATCCCATCTCCGGGTGTCCTGATTGCAGGAGAATCCCATGCACCGCAGCCGTCATCCGTTCCGGTCCGCAGCAGAATACTGCGTCATACTGTGGGAGATCCTCATTCCTGAAAAGATCTGCAACATACCCGTGGTGCCCTTCCGATCCATCATCGGTTGAGACAGCGAGTTCGGTATATGTTCGGATGAGCGCCGGGAACAGGAGATCTGCAGACGAACGCGCACCAAGAAGGCATTTTTTGACGCCTCCTGCCCGTATTACCGGCAGAAGCGGGGCTGCCCCGACACCTCCTGCGACTGCAAGGATATTGCGTGAAGGTGGAAATCCGTTGCCAAATGGCCCCCTGATCCCCACTTGATCTCCCGGAATAAGAGAAAAAAGTGCGGTCGTTGCGTCCCCCACACGCTGGACCGTGATTGACGAGGCGGATGAGAGTGCCATAGGTATTTCATCCACTCCGGGAATCCAGACCATCACGAACTGGCCGGGATTGAAGGAAAATTCCGTATCAAAGAAGAATGACCTGACATGAGGAGTCTCTTTTGTTACATGTGTGATGGTGACTGGAAGCGGGAGCCCGTCAGTCATGGGCACACCCCACAATTTGTTCGGCTGGGATGCCGTTCTTCTCATAGAGGTCTTCTGCAATGGTTGAGAAGACCGAGATATCCTTCATGATTGCAGTTCCCAGTTCGACCGCCGATGCACCCGCCATCATCATCTCGAGGACGTCCCCTGCACTGGAAACGCCACCACACCCAATGATTGGGATTGAACAGGCATCATACAGTTCGTAGACACACCGGACGGCAACGGGAAACACTGCCCTGCCGGAAAGGCCTCCGAACCGGTTGCCGAGTACCGGCCTCTGTAATGCCACCGAGATGCGCATCGCTTTTAAGGTGTTGATGGCCACGAGTGCGCATGCGCCCCCTTTCTCGGCAGCCCGCCCGATTTCAGCGATGTCTGTGACGTTGGGTGTAAGTTTCACCCATGTCGGGATTCCTGTCGATGCAACTGCGCGTGTGCACTCCTCGACAAGCACGGGGTCTGTCCCGAGCGCTGCCCCGTAGCCGCTCGCATGGGGACACGAGAGGTTCAGCTCAACCGCTTTTACCTTCCCCCTGAACCATCCTGCAACTGCTGCGAACTCGGCGGGGCTGCCGCCGAAGATGCTGGCGATGACCGGTTTTCCATCAAGGGGCACAAGTTCATCCAGGAACTCCATCGAAGGGTTGGGGAGTCCCATGGCATTCAGGAGGCCTCCCTCAACCGGAACAAGGCAGGGGCCGGGATGTCCGTCGAGCGGGACGGGTCCGATTGATTTTGTAACCACTCCCCCGGCCCCCGCAGAGAGGATGCGCGAGAGCGATGCCCCGGTGGTGCCGAGTATGCCGGCCGCGAGCACGAGGTGGTTGTCAAGCGCAACACCTCCGATTTCGACCTTCCCGGGACACAGTTTCAGCATGTAGAGTAGAGATCATCGTGATTGTAATTATTTATTCTCCGGGCGGGAATGATAGAAGAGTATGACATCAATATCGGTGCTGGGAGTGGGCAGGGTTGGGGGCCAGGTCGCATACCTGTCGGCGATTCTCGGACTTGCGGACGAGCTGGTGATGTATGACGCCGTCCCCGCCTTCCTCCAATCCCAGGTGCTTGATCTCAAGCATACCGGACTGGATATCCCGGTGAGCACCGATTGGAAATCCGCGAAAAAAAGTGATATATGCGTGTTTTCTGCGGGGCTCCCCCGCAACCCGGACGTAAAAACAAGGGCAGATCTCCTCCAGGCAAACCTCCCCGTGGCATTCGAATGCAGCCAGGTCCTCAAGAATTATTCAGGGATACTGATCACGGTGACCAACCCGATGGACGCAAATAACTATTATTTGTGCCGGAAGAACGGTCTTGAGCCTTCCCGGTGTATCGGGTTCGGAGGCCAGCTGGACTCTGCGAGGTTTGGCCAGGAACTGAAAAAGCGGCAGATTCCCGGCAAGGCATACGTCCTCGGGGACCACGGGGAGTTCCAGGTCCCGCTTTTTAGTCGCCTGAAAAAATCAGTCCCCACTCCTCTCCGGGAGGATATCCTGACCCAGCTCCGGGGTGCGAGCATGGAGATCATCAGGGGTAAGGGGGGCACTGTCTTTGGTCCAGCTTACCATATCGCAGATCTCATACGATCGATTGTTGAGGATAAGAAAGCAACAAAGGTATGCTCCTGCATCCTTGACGGTGAATACGGGCTCTCCAACTGCTCGCTCGGTGTTCCCGTAAAAGTCGGGAGGGATGGCATATCAGACATCCTTGAATGGAAACTGGATGCATGGGAACGCACCCACTTTGAGAATGCCGGGGAGTTTGTCACGGGCCTCTGCGCACAACTCGGAGTCTGAGGCAGGATGGATCAATCCCCGGGATATGGAAGAAATGCGCGCTCACCCGGTGTCACAAGTAACCCTCCTGCCAATGAGATCCCTGTCTCGATCACCCAGGTGGAATATTCCAACACCCCGGGTGGCCCCCTTATCCACATATTCGGGAGGGAACCTGATGGAACCGCCCGGCACCTCCAGGTCACCGGGTTCCGCCCGTATTTTTATGCACCTGCGGACCAGGTCAAGAAGAATCCACCCCCGCCCCAGATAACGCCCGACACGAGCGTGGTCCGAACCTCGATAAAGGGAGACCCGGTCGTCCGTCTGTACACGGAAAAGCCCACCGATGTCCGCGAGGCAAGGGACCGGTACCACCACTTCGAAGCGGACATCCCGTTCGCGACGAGGTTCATGATCGATACGCGCATCACCGGGGGTGTCATCTCCCCCGGTCTTTCGGCAGATTATCGTGAAATCCGCCCGGGTGAAGTCTATGCGCCGGCACGGGTATGCATGCTCGACATCGAATGCGAGGACCAGCGCGGGTTTCCCGAACCCGGACGCGACGCGATCATCTGCATCACTTGCTGGGACTCCTATCTCGACCGCTACGAGACGTTTCTCTTTCTCCCGGAACAGCAGGAACCGGATGTCTCGCGCCTGCGGGAGGAAAGCCCCAAGGCATCAGGGTGCTTTGATCCCGGAAGACATACACTACACACCTATTTTTCCGAACAGGAGATGCTGAAGGGCTTTGCAGCGTACATCAGGAACACTGACCCTGACATCCTTTCCGGATGGAACTTCATGGAGTTCGATCTCCCGTACATCGTTCACCGGATGGAAGCCCTGTCCCTCACTCCCACGCTCCTCTCGAGGCTGGAGGGTCAGATCGAAAGGCTGGCTCTCCGGGGGAGAGCAACCTTTGATCTCCTCCTTGCATACCGGAAGATGCATGCCACCCAGAAGGAGTCCTACAGGCTCGATGCGGTTGCAGAAGCCGAGGTGGGGGAGACGAAGGTCCGGTACAAGGGGACCATATCGGACCTCTGGAAGAGCGACCCCTGCCTTCTCGTGGAATATAATTACAAGGATGTGGAACTCTGCGTTGCCATCAACGAAAAGAACCGTATCATCGAGTTCTACCGGGAGATCGCACGGTACGTGGGCTGTCCTCTGGACAGGACGCTCAACTCCTCCAATGTCATCGACATCTTCGTGCTCAGAAAAGCCCATGACCGCTACGTGCTCCCGTCCAAGGGATACGCCCCGGCAGAAGAATTCGAAGGTGCGACCGTCTTCGATCCGAGCAGGGGGGTCAAGGAGAATGTGGTGGTGCTCGATCTCAAGTCGCTGTACCCCATGGCCATGATGACGGTCAATGCATCCCCCGAGACGAAGGATCCTCACGGGGAACTCCGGGCACCGAACGGGATTCGGTTCCGGAAACATCCTGACGGCCTCACGCGGAGCATTATCAGCGATCTTTTAAAGGAGAGGGATGAGAAGAAGCAGCTCCGGAATACCTTCCCCTTCGGCTCGGATGAATATATCCTCTATGACATGCAGCAGAACGTGCTCAAGGTGATCATGAACACGTACTACGGGGTCAGCGGGTATACGCGGTTCCGCCTCTACGACAGGGAGATAGGATCAGCCGTCACGTCGGTGGGCAGGGCGATCATCGAACACACGAGATCAGTCATCGAGTCACGTGGATTCCGCGTGATCTACGGCGATACGGACTCCTGCATGGTGGCACTCCCTGGCCTTGATCTGGATGCAACCATTAAGAAGGCACGGGAGATCGAATCAGCATTGAACGCGAGTTATTCGGACTTCTCACAGAGGGAACTGAACGCGGATACCCATTACTTCTCGATAAAGTTCGAGAAGGTGTACCGCCGCTTCTTCCAGGCAGGCAAGAAGAAACGCTATGCGGGGCATCTCGTCTGGAAAGAGGGATCTGATGTGGATGAGATCGATATCGTGGGGTTCGAGATCCGGAGAAGCGACTACCCTCAGATCACCAAGGTCGTCCAGGGGAAGGTGATTGAGTTGATCCTTACCGGGCAGGGATACGAAGCGGCGAAACAGTACCTCGGCGGTGTCATCCGTGATTTCCGGGCTGGCAGGTACACGCTGGACGAGATCGGCATCCCCGGAGGCATAGGGAAGGACCTTGCCGATTACCAGACGGACGACGCCCATGTGAGGGGTGCGAAGTACTCAAACACGCATCTCGGGATGGAGTTTGCCAAGGGGAGCAAGCCAAAGAGGGTGTATATCAGGAACGTGACCTCGAAATACCAGAAGACCGATGTGCTCTGTTTCGAGTATGGCGACCAGGTGCCCCCTGAGTTCCAGGTTGACTGGGAGATGATGATGGAGAAGACCGTAAGGCAGCCCATCTCACGGATTATCGAGGCGCTCGGATGGGAATGGGCCGATATCGATCCCTCGCGCACCACGCTTGCACAGTGGGGAATCGGGTAGGATTCGCACCCGGCACGAGGGTCGGGAGAGAGCCTGCAGAAAGGATACATCAAAGAGTGGGGAGGAGCAAACACCCACTGTGAGAACAGGGGGCAACGACCGTGATTACAATCCCGAGAATTGTCATCGCAGGAACGCACAGCGGATGCGGGAAGACCACGGTTGCCCGGGGGATCATGGAATCGCTGGTCAGGAGAGGGTACACCGTCCAGCCCTACAAGGTCGGCCCTGACTTCATCGATCCGACCCACCATTCCGCCATCTGCGGCCGTATCTCCCGGAACCTCGACCCCTTCATGATGGGAGAGGATGGACTGAAGGCAACGTTTGCCAGGAACTCCGCAGGAGCCGATATTGCCATCATCGAAGGGGTGATGGGAATGTATGACGGCATTGACGGGGGTGACCGTGCCAGCACTGCCCATGTCATGCGCATCCTCTCGTCACCTGCGGTCCTTGTCACTGACGCGAGGGGGATGTCGCGGAGCGTGCATGCACTGGTGAAGGGATTCATGGACTTCGAGCCAGGCATCCGGATATCGGGGGTGATCTTCAACCGGATGGGAAGCCCGCGGCACAGGGAAATGATCAACGAAGGCCGCACGTATCCCGCGCTCGGGTATATCCCAAGGTCAAAAGGGCTCGAGATAAAGAGCCGCCATCTCGGGCTTGAGATGGCATACGAGATCAGGCGCACAGAAGGCCTCGGCGAACTCATTGACGAGCACTGCGACATTGATCGCGTGCTGGAGATTGCGAGAGCAGCCGAACCCCTTCCCGGTATTTCACATGAAGAGGAGAACACGGAGAGCCGCGTGAGGATCGGGGTTGCCCGGGACGAGGCATTCTGCTTTTATTACCAGGACAACCTCGACCTCCTCGTTCGCTCCGGAGCCCGGATTATACCCTTCTCTCCGCTCTCGGGCAACCTTCCTGAAGTCGATGCACTCTACCTTGGAGGCGGATATCCCGAACTCCATGCTGCGGGACTGGAAGCATCCCCCTGCAGGGGGCGGATCAAAAAGGCAGCTGACGACGGGATGCCCGTCTATGCAGAGTGCGGGGGGCTGATCTACCTCTGCCAGGAATTCAGAGGTGAGCGTGCGTACCGGATGGCCGGGATCATCCCGGCCGATTCTTTTATGTCCGGAAAGGTCCGGGCACTCGGCTATGCTGAGGGAACCTGGGACGCAGGACCGGCATGGTCACCCGTCGGCAATGCAATCCTCGGCCACGAGTTTCATTATTCAGGCGTCGAGTGCGATTCCGATGCGCAGTTCGCCATCACGCTCCGGCGAGGAAAGGGTATCCTGGATGGGAAGGACGGGCTCTGTTCGGGCGAGGCTATCGCGACGTATACCCATGCATATTTTTCCCCGGAATTTGCACGCTCCCTTGTGGATGCTGCGCTGGGTTACCAAAGAACCTGATCCGGGATCGCCATGATGAGTGAACCTTTTCCTGTTCTTAAAAATTTTGTAGCCGGGTTCATTCAGCAGCCGGTTTGATTATAGTTCAGGAAAAAGAGGATTGCAGAGATATATGCGGGATTGTCCATGATGCGAAGTGATGAGGTAAAGAAGGGATACCAGAGAGCACCGAACAGGGCGCTCCTGCGGTCCCTTGGAGTCACTGACAGGGAGATCGGGATGCCCTTTATCGGTATCGCGAATGCCTGGAACGATATAGTCCCCGGCCATACACACCTGCGCACGCTTGCAGGGAAGATCAGGGAGGGGATCACAGCAGCGGGCGGAGTTCCATTCGAATTCGGCGTGATCGGGATCTGCGACGGAGTTGCAATGGGTCATGAGGGAATGCGCTATTCCCTCCCATCACGCGAGAACATCGCGGATTCGGTCGAACTCATGGCTGATGCACACAGGTTCGACGGGATGGTGCTCCTCGGGACCTGTGACAAGATTGTCCCGGGCATGCTGATGGCAGCGGTACGGTGCAATATCCCCTCGATCGTTGTGACCGGGGGAGCGATGCTCCCCGGGTACCTTGAGGGTCGCGACCTCTCCCTGATCGATATTTTTGAAGGAGTCGGGAAGGTTGCTGCCGGATCCATGAGCGAGGCGGATCTCGGTACCCTTGAATGCGCAGCAATGCCGGGTTGCGGGAGCTGCCAGGGACTCTATACTGCAAATACCATGGCCTGCATGACCGAGGCGATGGGAATGTCGCTCCCCGGATGTGCTGCCATTCCCGCCGTGGATGCAGCGAAATTGCGGATTGCACGTGAGTCCGGAGAACGGATACTGGCTCTGGTACACGATGGAGTCTGCCCCCGCGATATCATCACGAAGGAGAGCCTGGAGAACGCTATCCGGGTTGATATGGCGCTTGGGGGATCCACCAATACCGTCCTTCACCTGATGGCAATCGCATCTGAAGCGGATGTTGACCTCTCACTCGATTCTTTCATCCGCATTGCGGATCAGGTTCCCCACATCTGCCACATGCAGCCGTCCGGGCCTCACTCCATGCTCGCGCTCCACCGATCGGGAGGAATCCCCGCGGTGCTGAATGCCCTCTCCGGACTTCTGCATAACTCTGCCACCGTATCCGGAATGCGAATCGGTGAAATCGCCCAGAAAGCCAGGGTCTCACCGAAAGGTATCATCAGGACCATTGCCGACCCTGTCAATGCAGCGGGCGGCCTTCGCATCCTCTTCGGGAGCCTGGCGCCGAAGGGTGCCGTCATAAAATCTGCGGCCGTCCCCTCCGGAGCATGGAAACTATCAGGTCCTGCCCGTGTATTCGATGGGGAACAGGAGGCGATGGCTGCAATCCTCTCCCGGAACATAAATGAGGGGGATGTTGTGATCATCAGGTACGAAGGACCCCAGGGTTCACCGGGGATGCCAGAGATGCTCTCGCCGACCTCCGCCATCGTGGGGCTTGGATACTCCAGGGTGGCACTCGTGACGGATGGCAGGTTCTCCGGAGGCACACGGGGCCCCTGTATCGGCCATGTCACCCCCGAAGCCGCGGTTGGCGGTCCCATCGGGCTGGTCCGCGAAGGGGATAGGATCACCATCGATCTCCATGCACGGACACTGGACCTCGAGGTCGGTGCCGGCGAGCTGGAAACGCGCCGGAAGGAGTGGAAACCCCGGGTGCGCCAGGTACAAGGTGTGCTTGCCCGGTACGCATCCATGGTGGGCCAGGCCGACAGGGGGGCGGTCCTGGAGAAGAGGTGAGGATTGCATGGTCCAGGATGAGGAATTCCAGCCCCTGATCCTCCCTGACCATGACCCATCGCATCACCTTGACGATAAAGAATACCATGCGATTCATGAATCCCAGCGGGTAACGCTCGGCTCCCTCCAGAGAAGGGCACGCGACTCCGGCCTACCCGTCATCTTCCTATTTGAGGGCGGATACGGAGCAGGGATTGCAACTCTTGTAAAAGAACTGAACCGCTCGCTCGATCCACGCGGGTTCTCCTATTATCCCATCTTTTCACCCGGGCCCCTTGCACAGCAGCACCACTTTTTCTGGCGTTTCTGGATACGCACCCCTGAAAAAGGCCGGATCGCAATTTTCGACAGGGGCTGGTACTCACGCACCCTGCTGGACAGGATGGATATCCGGCGGGGAGGAAGGGTTGACGAGGATCTCATTCTCCAGATCCAGGACTTCGAGCGGACCCTTGCCATGAGCGGGGCCCTTATTGTGAAGTTGTTCCTCCATATCAGCAAGAAGGAACAGAAGCAGCGGCTCAGGAAGATCAAGAAAGATCCGCTCACGATGGACCATATTGACCATGACCTTGAAAGGTACCTCAAATACCGGGAATTCCTGCCGCTCATCGATGATATGCTTTCGAGGACCAGCGAAGTGTTCTCGCCGTGGTATGTTGTTGATGCAGATGACAGGCAGTATGCGGTCGTGCATGTATTCGAAATCCTGATCCGGCAGATTGAGGAGGCGCTTGAAAATCCCGGCCGGCACATCAAGCCCCCTGCTCAAAAAGCGTCCGGAAAAAAAATCCATCATGCTGCCCCTGGGTATGCCAATCCCCTCGGGGAAGCAGATCTTTCCCTCTCCCTGGTGAGGCATGAATACGACGTGCAGATGGCAGCCCTTGGAAAAACGCTTGGTGAGTGCCAGGTGCGGCTGTACCAGGAGAAGATCCCGCTCATTATGCTCTTCGAAGGATGGGATGCGGCGGGGAAGGGGGGAACTATCATGCGTGTGACACGATACCTCAATCCACGCGGGTATGCCGTAGTGCCTGTCGGTCCGCCAGGGCCGGGAGAGGCAGCCCACCATTACCTCTGGAGGTTCGTCCCGGCACTCCCCGTAAGAGGGCACATCACCATCTTTGACAGAAGCTGGTACGGGCGGGTGCTCGTCGAACGGGTGGAATCACTGTGCAGCCGGGAGGAATGGGAGCGAGCATATTGGGAGATCAGTTCCTTTGAACATTCACTCTGCAATGAAGGGGCTCTCTTTCTCAAGTTCTGGCTGCAAATCGATGCAGACGAGCAGCTGCGAAGATTTGAGGAAAGGGAGCACGACCCGGAGAAACAGTGGAAGATTACTGGTGAAGACTGGAGAAACAGGTCAAAATGGAATGAATACGAGAAGGCCGTGCAGGACATGGTGTTCCACACAAGCACACCGTATGCTCCATGGACAATTATTCCCGCAAACGACAAGTACTATTCTAGAGTACAGACCCTCCAGTCAATTGTCGGTGCAATCCAGGCTCGAATCAGGGATCAGGAATAATCCATCCCTGATTTGGAATCGTGGAAAACCCCTGGCGGAAATCCGGGTGCATGATTCCCGTTGGATTACAAAGTGAGGTCAATTTCATGGAATTCTCCCGTGGATTCAAGAGAGAATCATTAAACTTCAGCATGGTGATATTCTTAAAGGAATTCGAATGCCTGACAAGGAACGCCCCGTGTATGATAGAGTCCGCTGTTCGCATTGCGAAGGAGCAGGCTGTCTCTACTGCGACAAGACCGGATACGTGCTTGTGAGATCCCCTGCAACGATCTGTCGGCACTGCGAAGGCGAATGCTGTATTTACTGCGGCTTCACGGGGTGGGCAGGGTTAAAAGGCAAATACGACGAGTAATGCTGTTCTGACAGGAAAAAACCGCTCTTTCCTTACGAAAGGGGCACCATGCCACTCTTTTCATCTTTTTCATTGAGCGAACGCAGCATGTGCCTGATGACAACGACAGTGATATCATCTGACTGAGCGGCCTCTCCGATAAAGTCATGAACCCTGGAAAAAATTGTCCCGAGTATCTCTCCAGCCCGAAGATCATGGGATGCAATCACGGTATCCATGAGCCTCCCTTCCCCGAATTCCTCGCCTGGCATGTTGAATGCCTCGGTGACACCGTCAGTGTAGAGTACCAGTACGTCCCCCGGGGCCAGGTCGAGTTCTCCGACTGAATAGGTGTTCCCCGGCATGACTCCCATTGCCATGCCCGAGGGGAGGAGCGTATGGAGTGTGCCTGTGCCATTCCTGTAGTGAAGGGGGGGGTTATGCCCTGCATTGACGTATACCAGGTGTCCGCTCCTGCTGTCAAGCACGCAATAAAAGAGGGTCACAAACATTCCTGCCGAGGCATCTGCAGTGATGAGATCGTTCGATTCCCGGATGATCTCATCAAGGGATTTATCCCTTGTTGCTACCGCCCTTATGATGGAACGCGAGAGCGCCATGAAGAGTGCAGCGGGGATGCCCTTTCCAGCTACATCGGCTATCACAATACCCAGGTTTCTGTCATCGAGCTGGATGAAATCATAATAATCGCCCCCGACTTCCTGTGCAGGAATGTTCCTTGCGGAGATCTCAAAGTTATCAAGCACGGGTTCCCGGCGGGGTAAAAACGTCCTCTGGATCTCGGCTGCAATCTGTATCTCCGCTTTATCACGTTCGAGTTGCCGGGAGTAGGTCTCTATCCTGCCGATCATGAGGTTGATGCTCTCTTCGAGTTTCCGGAACTCGGGGTTCGGCATGCTGCGGATGGTATGCGCAAGATCGCCCCGGGCTATCTGCTCGACATCTTCAATGATATCGCCGATCGGCTTTGAGAGAAAACGGGCAATGGAAAATGCCATGGCGATTCCCATGACCACGGCGATGATGCCAATCAGCACATAGTAGAGGAGAATCTGGGAGAGTGCGCTCTCAAATGGGACAAGGGTGTAGGTGATCTCTGCGACAAGGCTCATGTCTGAGACAGTGGATGACTCTTTGAGGTCGATATAGAGATAGCGGATCACCTGGTGCGTGGTAGTGTCCTTTATCGTAGAATCCCTGCCGGTAGTAAAAATATCCGAGAGCTGTGTGGTGTGTAATCCTGTGTCAGGAGTGACCCCCTGTTCAAGGATGAGGTTCTGGTTGATATCGAAGATCCTGATCCGCTCGATAGACGGATTCATCTCCTGGATGCGGTCGGCTATCTCGACATAGGAGAGCTCTGATCGCTGGCTCTCGAACCCCTCCATAAGAAGGCCCATCTCCAGCAGGTAGCGATGATCAGGGACGGGCATGAATGCAAATTTTCTCAGCTGCCCGATCACGGTCCCTTCTGTGGTATTTGCGACTGACCGTACGATCCTGTCCGCAACGAATGCATCGTCCTCCCTGATCCGGGTCACCGAGCTGAAAAATTCCGGATAATTTCTGAAATCAAGGTACATCACCGAGGGGACTGTGGATGCGACGATGACCCCGCTCTCATTAATGATGTACAGATCGAGGACTCCGGAAAAACTGGGGTTGAGCGAGGCCTTCAGCGACTCGAGATCAATCCGGCTGATGTCCCCCCCCGATTCATTGTAGGCTGCGAGGTATCCGGAAAATCCCTCTTCCATCAGGGGATCGAGGGAACTGTCATAGAGTTTCAGACCATGGTCTGCAATGACCAGGGATTCCCGGAGATACATCTCGCTGAATCTCGCCTGTTCTTCGTTCTGCCTGACCAGTTCCGAAGATGCTTGGCTGTATGCCGCAGCAAGCAGGAACATGATGACGATAAGGATGATCGCCGTGATGCAGAGGATGAGGGTTGAACGGAGCGTGAAGCGGGAGAGTGAGATCTTCTTCACCATAGAGGATCATTCAACCTCCGGTATGGACTTTTTGGTATGACAGGACCTGCGGCGGAACAGGCATAAGCGTTCCCGGTGTGACAATCGTCGATAAATTCCACAGGTAACCGAACCGGATCTCAGTTTCCCCGGCATTGAAAAGATGGGGGAGAATTGGGAAGAAAACGTCAGGATTCCTGGCGGAATATCAGGGTTCCGGCTACCATGTCGTGAAGCCCCTGCCTGTATTTGGTGAATGCCGGGATGATGAATCCGACAAATAGGGTTAAAAAAGAGAGCGACATCGCAAAGAACCTGAGCGTTGCACGGGCAAAGGTGATCCGGTTGCCCTGCATGTCGGTCACGGCAATCCTGAGTGCCATCTTCCCGAGCGTTGCCTGGTTCTTTGAACTCTCAAGGTAGGCAAAATAGAGCCAGGGTACGATGAGAAGGAGTAACCCGGACGAGAGGAGTATCTGGGATGGTATGGCGGCATTGACCGCGTTTCCGTATGCATCGGTGCGGGGGAGATGCCGGTAGAACTGGTAGATCTGGAGTATTGCTTCTGATATGGGGCTCGGCCGCTGGAGAAACCAGGCAAGGACGCTGACGAACCCTGTGACCAGGATGTCGAAGATGATGAGAAAGAGGATGTCGATGATCCCGGACGCGATCCGTCTCCCGAGGCCTGCAAACTTTTCGGTCGTAATATCTCCGACCTTCTTCCGCAACACGGCTTTTGGGGGTGCAACATGGGTATCCGCCCCGCACCACTGGCAGAACCTCCCCCCACTCTCGGTCTCCCTCCCGCATTTGGGACAGTACATCCTTCCTGCTCCTTCCTTGTAGGTAATAATCAACGGGAGTGACTTCAATGTATCGAAATTTTTCAGAGGGGCGCGATATTGCCGGATGAACGGGAAATCCGCTGAAATCCCGTTTCGAGAAGGTATTTTTGCAGTATCCCGGAGCTATTCCCCCGGTGCCCTTGTGGAGACCCTTGTGGCAAAGGCATGGGTGATGAAACCGAGGATTCCGCACACGAGAAGTGATCCCCCGACAATTACCCACTGCTCAATACCTGCCGACCCCGTGGCAAGCAATGCAATCAGGTTAAGCGGATTATTTGGGAAAGCGAGCACGAGAAGCATGAGGGCCACCACCGCGGTTGAGAAGATAAACTGTGCCGCAGTCCGCTCCCTGTAATAGAGGGCTGTTAAGGCACCTATCAAAATCAACACCATGGACGATGTAATGACAAGGAGAAGGATCTGGAGCATGTTGGCTATGGCGATCCGGTTGAGTGCAAGAAGGAGGAGCCAGCATCCCGCCTGGACAGGGACAAGAACCAGGCAGGCAACAATCTTTCCCCAGACGACTTCGGTCATCGTCATCGGTGTGGAGAGGAGTGTCTCGAGGGTGTGGTGCTGGTATTCCTCCGTCACGAGATCGATGATGAGGGCGGCGGAGATGATCGCCGGCATGAAGAGGAGGAGCGGGATCAAGAGTCCGTAGATGAACTCATAGAAACCCGGGGCGGAGCGGCTGGCAGGGAATTCCACAGTGACCGGGAGCAGGTCAAGCCTCCCTGAACGTGCCTCCCGGAGCTCTTCTTCATAATCGAGGAAGACTTCTTTCAACTGGACATTGACGATGGTGGACTGGATATCGTTCTGGAGGCTGTACAGCGTGATCTTGACAGGATTATCTGCGTCAATTCCTGTATCCGGGACATACACCACCGCCGAGAGTTTCCGTTCGGTGAGGGCGGCGACTGCGGTCGAGAGATCCATCGAGTAGACCTGGAACTGGTTGCTCTTCTGGAGGAGATCAAGGAGATCGGGGGACTCCCCGACATAGCCGACCTGGTATTTCACGCCGGAATACCGTGCCAGGGACGATGGGTCATACATGGAGGTCAGCCCGACCATCAAAAATGATGAGAAGAGGGCGACGAAGAGCTGCAGGAGGATTGCGAGCACAATCGTCCGCTCTTTTCCGAGGCCGGAGAGGTCCTTCTTCATCACGAGGAAAACATTTCTCACGTTCACATCAACCACCCCAGGATGAAATACCCGTTATAGAGACTGTGGACGATCGTTGCGAGGAGAATTCCCGGGATATAGCCCTTTGAACCGGTGAATTTCACGAACGATGCGACGATTATGACCCCGGTGAAGTGAAGGAGGAACGGGAGGATAAGAGTGAGGGCTCCTGATGACAGGAAGAGGATGCTCCCGAAGACGCTCTCGGTGATCTGGGTGAGCGTCACGAAGAGCAGGAGTTTTTCGGCGAAGAGAAAGGCAGCAGCGGTGACTGCAGCCCCGAGCACCACCCTTGCCCAGGAGAAGAGTTGAGGACTCTCGAGTAGGAATGTGCAGATCCCGACAGATTTCGCGATCTCTTCGACGAATGCGGCCGAGACAATCAACAGGATAAGTGAGAGGGGCATCGGGAGGTTGAAGAAAAGGACCAGGAGCAGCATCTGGACCATAAAGACGAAGGGCACCACGAATGCATTAATCGCGAAGAGTGATACCCAGGGATGTTTTTCAGAGAGCGAGGTCGATACGAACTCCCGGATGCGCCGGAGTATTCCTGCCTGTGAAAAGAGCCGCTCCTCCTTGAAATTCACGATTCCGACGTAGAAGAGGGTGACGCTTGTCAGGAAGAAGAGGGACGTTGAGAAGATATACTGGCTCAGCGTGTATGCCTCTCCCTGGAGCGTGAGGACCACGAGTGTTAACGGGGAGACAAGGCTTATCACGTGGACATTTGCGAAGATGCTCGGGAAGAAGAGGTAACTGGTTGCAACCGTCGAGAAGAAGATGGAGATGAACGAGAGCTCCTTGAAACTCCGGGACGCCATCCCGATGAGAAGGGCGTTGGCGAGGAAGAAGAGGATCACGGGGAAGAGCGGGAGAAGGATAGCGAGCGGGACCTGGAGATACAGTGCGATTCCCGCGGAGATGGCAATCATGCCGATAAAGTAGGGGAGTGCTTTCCCGAAGATGATCGCAGGCGCCCCCGCAGGGGAAGACAGGAGTACCTCTCCTTTCCGCTCGAGCCTCTCCTGCATGATGCTCATCATGTAGAACTGGGACGTGAAGTAGAGCGGGAAGATGAAGAGAAAGACGAGGATGATCGAATCGAACGGGAGCGGGGGAGAGAGCTGGGATGGGGTCTTGAACGACCCGAACGGGCTCTCCGGGCCGACAAAGTCAGAGTACCGGGCGAGCTGGTCCTGCTGCTGGCCTAGCGATTCCTGGAGCCCCAGCCGGAGATCTTCAGTTGAGATCGCGACACCCGGGTCAGGTTCGGGAACCTGCACGATGGGACCTTCCGGTACCGGCGGGGCAGTGGAGGCTGGAGAGACCGAAATTGTCTGCCCGGATGCTGTTGCAGAGAAGTCGATCTCGCTCTTTACTTCCTGGAGGTCGATCCAGAGAGGGTAGGCAGCGAAGAGGTCCTGCTGCTGGCTGTACACCGAGTCGAGGTACTGCTGGTAATCCCGCTGAAGGGTCTTGAGGGCCGATCTCCCCCGGTCGTTCCTCTGGACATCAGCCTGGCCCCCTACAATGACGATATCATAGTCGGCCCGGTGTTCGACAAGGGTTACGCTGTCCGTAACAGCAATTGAAAAACGCTCGTCCCCGCCAAAGATCGCCGCCAGCTTCGGATCGTCCACGCCCATCCGGTACAACCCGTCCTGGAGGTGAAGGCCGCGTTCGGCGGTAAACCCGGTGACGGCAATAAGGAGTATGAAGAGGATCACTGCCGCAGGCAGCATGCTCTTCCCCATAATCCCGAAGGTCCGCTTTATTTCCCACCGGGCAAGGGTTGCGATCTGGCCGAGGAACTGCAGGGAGTTCACGTCTTCTATCGCCTGTATGGTACGTTCAGTACCTATAATACATTGCAGGTAGAGGAATTGAGCGCGAAAACGCGAGGCATCCATGATATCCGCCCGGGATCTCACCAAGCTCTACGGCACTATACCTGCCCTCGATCACGTCAGTTTCGATCTCGACAGGGCACAGATATTCGGGGTCATCGGCCACAACGGGGCGGGAAAGACCACGCTCCTCAAGATCCTTGCAGGACTCATCGAACCCACTTCCGGAGAACTGGTCGTGAACGGGACGGATATCCTGAAGCGGCCGGACGGGATGAAACAGATGATCGGATACCTCCCTGAAGAGTCCCGCCTCTACGAGACCATGAAGGTTGACGAGTACCTCACCTTTTTCGGCGAGATCTACGGGATGGACAGTTCATCTATCAGGGCACGGAGCAGGGAACTCCTCGACTGGCTTGCGCTCCAGCCGAACGGCAAGAAGATGGGGGAGTTCTCGAAGGGGATGAAGCGGAAGGCCGCGATCGCCCGGTCCCTGATGCACAACCCCTCGGTCCTCATCTACGACGAGGCGACGTCCGGCCTGGACCCCATGACCTCGCGGCACATCGTCGATTTCCTCCGCGAACTCCGCGACCAGGGAAAGACGATCATCCTCTCCGCCCACAACCTCTACCAGGTCGAAGCGATCTGCGACAAGATCCTCATCCTCCGGCGTGGCGAACGGGTGGCATTCGGGAGCATGCACGAGCTCCGGGAGATGTTCGGCTCGATCTACTACAGCATCTATTTTACCGTCAGCGACATCGCGAAGGTGGAAGGACTCACCTCGTATGTCCTTGACGGCGGATACTACCGGGCGAA
>DAWU01000020.1 GCA_002506105.1 Methanolinea sp. UBA275
AATAAATATTTAGTTCCAAACTATAGTTGATATCGTTCACTTGCTCGGACCACCGATCGAAAAATATTACTCACTCAAAAATTAATGCCGAATGTCGGATGAATCCTTAATTTAATCATATTTTCATAGGAAATCGCGGATGCGATTTTCATGTAAAAAGAGAGGGGGGATTCAGGCCCGGATGTCGACACCAATCAGGATCTTCGGGCCTGCCGGGTCGGTGTTGACCGGGGCGTACCCTGAGTAGAATGTCCCCCACTGGTCTGAATACGGGCCCACGCCTATCGGTGCAGTGACTGGTGCAGACAGTTCGGTGGGGGCATCCGTATATTCATCCATATAGTTTGAACCGTCCGGGAGACCGTAGTTCGCATCAACGATGAAGAATACCTTGCCGTCCCGCTGTTCGAGCGTGTATACGTACTTTATCCGGGAGTCCGCTTCCTTGAAGGCCTTGAGATCGTCAAGCACTGTGGCAAAGGCTGTGGAATTCGGCCCTTCCGTGAGAGCGGTTGCAAGTGCATTTCCATCGACACTTTCGGCGAAAACGCCCGCGTACAGGGCCAGTTCTGTCTTCAGCGTCTGGGTATCCATGGCAATCGTGGGGACTTCGGTGCTGGATACGGGCGTCGTCGCGGTAGGTTGCGGGGTTGGGGTGATCGTGGTTGCCGGCTGGGTACATCCCGCGAATATCAGAATCGCGGTGAGTGCGAGGAGCAGGGCTCCCACTTTCAATCCTGCATGGAATCTCATGGAGAACAGTTGGATGTTAAAAAATATAGGAATGCTGTTTTTGATCGAAGGAGTTTCACAGGAAATCTCCCCCAAAAAGATCATTCGCCTCAAAACCCGACCGGATCGACTGCGTCCCAGCGACGCTTTGCAGCCTTAACGCAGATCCATGCCGGTATGATCAGGACCAGGGATGCCAGTGCATACCATGGATTTACGAATGCGAGTGCGGAAAATATCGCAAATACCACCCCGTCGAGCACGAGATAGGTGAAGAGCACTTTCACATCGTAGACAAGCACGCTTGGTGAAAGCCCGCAGAGGAACGCCATGATACCCGCAGCATAGAACGAGAAAGAGATGCAGAGGACGACGGCCGGCAGGATGAAGGCGACTTCGCCGGAAAAGGCTGCAGCAAGGCTTATGAACACTGCCGGGATGATTTGCAGGATCGAGAATGTGGTCATCTTGCTCCCGATAAGGGTGCTTACCGCCACCGGGAGGCAGGAATAATGACCGAAATTGTCAAACTCGGTCACCCATGTGTAGATGGTCGACGCAATCACCCCGGAGATCATCGCGAACAGGAAGAGCAGGCCGTGCGGGGGGAGATAGGATCCAACCAGCGAGAGGAAGAACCATATCACAACCAGGGGGGCCGCAAATGAGAAGAGCGTCTGCCCGACCCCGATCCCGCTCCTGTGAAGGTCAACGAAATCCTTTGCGACGAGGGGGGGATTCGGGAGACCGGCAAATCGCTTCCGGGCAGGCAGGAAAAGGTCCCTGTGGATGGTTATTCCCCCCGACTGTTCCGGGGAAAAGAGTATTACTGAAAGGATGAAAAGGACCGCAAGCACTCCACACGAGGCAATGAATCCGGGGAGCGAAAAGCTGTGGTAGAGCAGGTAAGGAGGAAAGTAAAGGGCGGGATTTATCCTTGTTGCAAGGAAAATGGCAAGGAATCCCACCCCGACAGCCGCAACAAGCAGAACAAGAGCCCGCTTTGACCGGACATAAAGGGAAGAGAGGAGGAAGACCGTGCAGAGTCCTGCCATGAACGAGAGAGAGAGCGTGAGGAGGAGGAGGAATGCACTCTGGAGCGGGGTGCCCGTGAATGGAGATGCGGCGATATACCCTGCCCCGAACGGGAGGACCCAGAGAAAAAAGTAATAGACCGTGTCCTTGAGGACAAAATTTGCAAAGATGTACCGCTCGGAGAGCGGAAGGCTCCGTGCAGAGTACGCGAGGAAGCTTGCCTGGCCAAACCTCCGGTTCATCATCTCGTTTCCAAGGAGCCCGAAACCCCCGACCATGATCCCAAGGGTGAGGAACATTGCATGGGTGATGAGGGTGATATTTCCAAGCGGCAGCGCAGAATGCATCAGGGGGAGGAGGAACGATCCCATGAAGACGATGCCGAATATCATGACGGGAAAGAGGGCAAAGGATATCTGCCCGAACATCGTGGAATGGAGCCGCCACTCCTCCTTCATCATGCGCATGAAGAGATCAGGCATGATGTTCCTTCCTGACGAGAGAGAGGAAGAACTCGGGGAGGTGCGTTCCCCTGGCAGTCAGGTCAGCCACAGGCCCAGTATGGAGTAGTTTCCCCGAATGAAGGATCGCGAACGACGAGCAGATCTCCTCAGCGACCTCGAGGATGTGGGTGGAGAGAAAGATCGTCTTTCCTTTCCTGACATACTCTGACAGGTATCCTTTGACCACGTCCTGCATGACGGGATCGAAGTTGATAAGGGGCTCATCGATCAGCGCAAGGACCGGTTCATGAATGAATGCCTGGGCAAACATCAGTTTCTGCCGGGTACCCCGGGAGAGGTCCTTGCAGAGCACATGTTTCTTGTCTCTGAATTCGAGGAGATCGAACCAGTATTCCGCCTTTTCACCAATACCCTGTATCTTCCGCACTGACCCCACAAACTCGAGGTACTCCAGTGCGGTCAGGAAACTCGGGGGTGATTCCTGCTCCGGGATGATCCCTACCCTTTCACGGACTTTCAGGCCTTCCCGCTCAACATCGAGCCCGAGCACCCGTGCCGACCCGCCTGTCGGGCGGATCTGTCCTGTCAGGACCTTGATCATAGTGGTCTTCCCTGAGCCGTTCGGACCAAGGAGGCCAAAGAGCGCTCCCTCGTCAACCGTGAGGGAGACATGATCAACCGCGGTTACATCTCCGTATGCCTTCGAAAGGTCTGTGACGTCAAGGACAGGCGACATGCTCTCACCCCGGGCCCCTCCTTCCAGCAAAAATCCGGAGGAATCCCTCAATAAGGAATAGTTCACGTTCCTCAACGATAATACCCATGTTCCTGTACCTGGCAAGGGGCACGGATGGTACGATAAAAATCTTCATGCCCGTGAACTCCCCATATGGGCTGCATGAAAAATCCGGGCATCGCCACGCTCATCGCAATAGGTGCAATAATTCTCATCCTCGGGATCTTCTTCCTCACCCAGGAATCCCCCGTCAACGAAAAAGAAATTCCAGATCTCACCCAAGGGCAGACTGTGTCTGCAACCCCGACTCCATCCCTTACCATCACCACGAGGCCTGTCATCACAACAAGACAGACTGCAACCGGGACACCCACAGCCTCGGTGACTGGAACTGCCACCACCACTCAGAGGACTCTTCCGCCAACCACTGCCCCGACTCCAGTTCCCACCAAGGTGAAAAAACCTGTTGACTTCACCCTTGATTCAGGGACTCCTTCGAACTGCGGGCTCACGTGTCGGGAGACCACGGCGACTATCACAAACACCGGTGACGAGACGGCTCACTCGGTATGCGTGGTGCTGGAGGTGTTCAACGAAGCGGGCGAGAGGATTCTGATCAACTCCGCCCCGTCACTCGAGAGGTGTCTTGGCGACATCGCTGGCGGGTCATCAAGGAGCGAGACCATCACAATCAATGCGGACTGCGGGTTTCTCGCGGGTAAGTGTGTCGGGCACACCCTGATCCTGAAGACCCGGGCCACGTCGGTAGAAAAGTCCCAGACGTTCCCTGACAACATCATGCCAGTATGATGTGGCCATGGAGATGTAAAGAAAAATATCGTGACAGAAGAGGAATTGCACTTCCTGAGTGCGATACCCTCCCCCTTTCTTTTTCCCATCAGATGAGTGGTCCTGGCTGCTGATCGCCGGAGGCAGGCAGCCGGGTAGTCTTGACAAGGAGCGGGTCTTTTCCCTGGCGGATTTTCTCGATGATCAGCGTTTTTCCCTTCTCGGTCAGCGCAAATACGGGTATAGCGACCCCTGCCTGGACGAGGGCAACCCTACCTGCAATCTCACGGATCGGCCGGGATGCGCACGCAGTCACGAGGTCACAAGACGAGGTGGCGAGTGCGGCCTCATCAGGCGTCAGACCCGTGCTGTGCACCAGGAAGATCAATGCATCCGGATAATGATCCCTGATTCGCACTGCATCATCCGGTTTTGCAACAGTCACTGCAACAGTGCGGTAACCCTTTTCGTATGCGCATGTTACTCCTGCAACCTGGTCAATCGAGGCGTGGAGTGGATCGATAATCATCCCGCCGCTCTCCTCGATTCGGCCAATCACTTCGGGGTAAGGTGTGGTGGAGACGAGCCCGGACATCCTCCCCCCGATACCCTGCACGAGTGCCGGGGTGTTCACCACAACCGTACCGGCACCATCGCAGGCAAGGACGACCGCATCGATCAGCCCCGCATGAAGGCCGAAACTCAAAATCTCCGAGGCACCGAATCCGACAAATTCCCGTGTCTCCTCGACCGCCCGCCCCGGTGTGCACATACCGAAAGAGGCGATACGGTGCTCGATATTTGCCCTGACTGAATCGCGGTCGATTGAAGGAATTGGGCAGGCAAACCTTTTTGCAAGGGGACAGTCGCGGATAATTGGCTCACCGACCTCCACAACCTTTCCGTCCCGTATCACAATACGGCACTTCCCGATCGCCTCTATCACATGCTCATCGTTCATTTCAGCCCTCTCATCAATACCCGGGAAGCCATTTTTTTATGTTCTTAAGATTCCATCCTACCTGATTTTTCCAGCGGCTTTCTTTGCAGTCTCTTCCGCAAGCGTATAGTCGGCGGTGTCATCCCCTCGCATGGTCATGATGATCTCGTACACATCACCCTTGCCGAATGCAATCGTATACCCGGAGAGCGTGGTTTCGGGATAGATAAAATGGTACGCGATGCTTGCATCACCAATTCCGGGATCCGGAAGCGACGAGAGCGACCAGTTCGCCAGCTCCGGGTAATGTGCGAAAAAGATCTCTTCCAGCCTTTCACGGGTCGCTGGCCTTGTATACACGAGGATCATCTGGTCGACCATTTCCCCTGCCGAGAGTTCCGGGCTCTCGTTGCTCACTGTTATCGAGTATCCCCCCTGGTAATATGGGTCAGAGAGAAGAGAACTCTCATCAGGCGGCAGAGTTTCTCCCTCGTATATCAATTCGAATCCGGGAGGGAAATCGGAGAGTTCGAGCGCCATTCCGGGGAGCATTTCGAGGGGTGTGGGAGCAGAGGGGGACGCCTCTTGTGTTGGAGTTGCGGATTGAGTCGGTGCGACCCCGGTCTGGGAGGTACAGCCTGAGATCATGATCCCGGCGGTAAGGGTTGCAACCATGAGAAGAAACCAGAATTTTTTCATATTCGCCTCACTCTTAAGGTTCTGATCTGGAATCCAATAGTGGTTGTGGTTTGGCAGGGAGAGAAGTGATAAAAACGTAGAACCGCTATTCTCTCGTAAAGAACAGGCAAGGTTCAGTCCATGAAAGATAGTACCTGGAAAGAAATCGCCCGGAATCTTACATCAGCATTCCATCTCACGAGAAAACCGCTTGCCGTCTTTGGCACATCCTCCATCCCTGACAACGCAGTCCACCTCTCTCTCGTGAACAGATGCCTTGCTGTCTCGATGTTCAGGATGGCCGCCTCCGGATCGCCTGAAGCATTTTTTATATCAGGCGATGAGCCGGAGGGATGCTGCCCCGGGGGACTCTCGCATACCGGATTCACAGAGAAACCAGATTATATCCGGTATTTTGTCTCGACTGGCAGGAAAGATGTCCGGGGAGGCGCTGCAGAATATCTCAAAGCATCACCAGGGCTCGTGGATCGCAGTTTCCGGGCTCTCGGCAGGATCACCCCGCCAGGCAGGTACCTTGTGGTTCAACTGTGCGAGACACTTCCCGATCCTGAACCGGCAATCCGTTCCATATGCTGCTTCGGGAACGCGGAACAGGTGAGAAACCTTGCTGCGCTGGTTCATTTTGATCGTGAAGACCCATTTTCTCCTGTTATTGTCCCCTGGGGGCCTTCGTGTTCGACATTCATCACATACCCTGCCGGGCTCACGGAGCACGCACCGGGTAATACTGCATTCATGGGTCCCCAGGATCCCACCCAGAACCACAGCCTCCCCCCTGATACCATGGCACTTGGAATCCCGGCTGGAGTTGCCCAGGCAATGGCAAGGAACCTTGATGACTCGTTTATAATAAAGAGGCCGAAGGTTGCATTTCCGGGGCACGGAGAAAAAAACCAGGAATGACCGAATGGGATCTCCATGCGCGAAATCGACAGGAGCCCTTTTAAAGAGACCCCCGAACATGTTTCACGCTCGAGCATATAAGGAGGGTCAACTGCGCAGCATTGCGCCGGTAAATGCTGCTATTCCAGTGAGCACTGCCAGTATGAGATACCCGAATGGTAACTATCATTATCCTAAAGACTCATGGTGAGAAGTAACGAACACTCATGTTCTCTGTCCTCTATGTCGATGATGAGCCGGGCCTTCTTGAAGTAGGGAAGCTCTATCTCGAGAGGAAGGGCGAGTTTGTCGTTGAGACAGTGACATCGGCACAGGACGCCCTTGTCATGATTGAAAAAGGGAACTATGATGCCATCGTTTCTGATTACCAGATGCCGGTCATGAATGGGATTGATTTTTTAAAGCAGGTCCGTGCGTCTGGAAATTCCATCCCCTTCATCATCTTCACCGGAAGAGGTCGTGAAGAGGTGGTCATCCAGGCCTTAAACGAGGGGGCCGACTTCTACCTCCAGAAGGGGGGTGAACCGGGATCTCAGTTTGCTGAACTCGCGCATAAGGTCAGGCAGGCCGTCCAGCAGAGAAGGGCCGAGGTGAGCATCCGCGACCACGAGCGGCGGGAGGCTGATATCCTGAACTTCCTTCCGGACGCGACATTTGCAATCGACACGAAGGGTGTGGTGATCGCATGGAACCGGTCCATAGAGAGGATGACAGGGGTGAGGGCCGGAGAAATAGTGGGGAAGGGTAACTACGAATACTCTCTCCCCTTTTACCACGAGAGGCGGCCTATCCTTATTGACCTCGTTCTCACAGATGATCCTGCAACCGTTGCGAGGTATCCCGTGATACAGCGCGAAGGAAATAAACTCTTCTCCGAGATTACCATCCCCCATTTCAATGCAGGATTGGGGGCAGCCCTCTGGTTTACCTCTACCCCGCTCTACAACACCAGGGGGGAGGTGATCGGCGCGATCGAATCGATCAGGGAGATTACCGAGCGGAAGAAGGTACTGGAGGCGCTGAACGAGAGCGAGCGGCGTTTCAGGGAACTTGCAGACCTCTTACCTCAGATCATCTACGAAACCGATACGACTGGCACCCTAATATATGCAAACCGCATTGCATTCGACGCATTCGGGTATACTGAGAAGGATCTTGAGAGAAGAGTGAATGCCCTCACGATGATCGCCCCTGAAGACCGGGAAAGGGCTGGATCGGCATTGCAAGAGGTGCTGGAAAAGGGGGCCACCCAAAAAAGCACGAGGGAATACAGAGTTATCAGGAAAGATGGCAGCACATTCCCCGCCTCAATATATTTATCTCCGGTTGTCCGGGATGGAGTTATAGTCGGCGTGCGGGGTATCCTTGTTGATATCACCGACCGGATAAAAGCAGAAGAACAGGTACGCGAGAGCGAGCATAATTACAGGGTTCTCTTTGAAAACGCGACCGAGGGCATCCTTGTTGCACAGGATGACCGTTTGGTGCATGTCAATCCGGCCCTCGTAAGGCTACTAGGGTACTCTGATGAGGAAGTGACCTCACGACCCTTCACAGATTTTGTCCATCCAGATGATCGCGCCACAGTGATGGATCGCCACCTCCAGAGAATGAAAGGAGAGATCCCTCCCACAGGCTACACATTCAGGGTTATCAGATCTGATGGTGATGAACGGTGGGTCTATATCAATTCGACCCGTATCGAGTGGTTCGGAAAACCTGCCACTTTCTCGTTCCTGACGGATATGCATGAGCAGAAGAAGTCAGAACAACTTCTTCTTGCTGTAAACAGGGAGTATACCAACCTGCTCGACCAGATCCAGGATGTCTATTACAGGAGTGACGTACAGGGGAGGCTGATCAAGGCCAGCCGGTCCTGGGCGACGCTTCTTGGGTACGATAGTCTGGATGAGTGTCTCGGGAGGAACATTGCAGACGATTTCTATATGAATCCCGATGACAGGAAGCATTTCCTCGAAGAGGTCCAGCGGGAGGGAAGGGTCACGAATTACCCCGTCATTCTCAGGAAAAAGGACGGCTCTCCTGTGCCGGTCGAGACAAGCAGCCATTTCTATTTCGATGCAGCAGGAAATAACCTCGGAATAGAGGGGACATTCCGCGATATCACGGAGAGGAAAAAGCAGGAGTCCATTCTTCGCACCCAGCTCAAACTCGGCCTCGACCTCCAGAAGGCTCACGGGATGCAGGAGATCCTTGCATTATGCCTGGATGCTGCGCTCGAAATATCCGGTATGGATGCCGGGGGGATTTACTACGCTGATGAGAATACCGGGGTACTCGATCTTGCCATCTCGCTGAACCTTGGAGAGGAATTTATTGCACGTGTGACCCACTTCCCGCCTGATTCTGTGAATTCTCAGGTTGTAAGTGCGGGAAAACCCGTCTACGCCCACATCAACAAGGGAAGTACTTTTCTTACACCGGGTCTTGAGAGCGAGGGGATCAGGTCAATTGCAATTGTTCCTATTCTTGTGGATGGTCAGCCCGTTGCCTGCATGAATGTGACTTCGCATATAATTGATCGAATTGAGGAGCCTGCGTGTGTTGCGCTCGAGACTATCGCGACCCAGATTGGGGTGATGATCGAGAGGAGAAGGACAGAAGAAGCACTTTCCGACAGTGAACAGCGGTACCGTAACGTAGTCGAAGACCAGACGGAATTTATCTCCCGGTTTTTACCGGATGGCACTCACGTCTTCGTCAACGATGCCTACTGCAGGTATTTTGGTCTCACCCGCGAGGAGATCCTGGGCCATACCTTCAAACCTGTGATCCCGGATGAAGACAGGGATCGTGTCAATCGTTTTTTCAAATCCCTGACCCCGGACCACCCTGTAGATACCATCAGGCACCGGATTGTCTTCCCGGATGGAAAGGTTCACTGGCAGCAGTGGAGCGATCGGGCAATTTTTGATCCCGACGGGACCCTTGTTGAATATCAGTCGGTAGGCCGTGACATCACCGATATCATTGAGGCAGAACAGGCACTGCATGAGAAAGAGTCATGGTTCCGCAGCCTTTCTGAAGTATCTCCGGACATGATCTTCATGATCGACCGGGATGACCGTGTCGTGTATGTCAATGATGCCGCAGCACGCATCCTTGGCCAGCCTGCCAGTGAGATTGTCGGGCGTGAACGGCGCAATCTCTTCCCGGATGATATCTCCACGCATCAGAAAAAGGCAATCGATCAGGTGTTTGCAACGGGAATGCCTGTTCGGAGTGCTGGCAGGCTGGGACCGGGTGAGAATCCCCGGTGGTACGACCATTCGCTCATCCCGGTAAGGGATGAATCGGGAGCTATCATCCAGGTGCTGGGCACATCGCGCGATATCACGGATCAGAAAGAGAACGAGGAGAGAATAAGGAAACTTGCACAGTTTCCGGCCGAAAATCCCTATCCGGTGATCAGGTATGCTTTGGATGGTACTTTTCTCTACGCTAATGATCCCGGGAAGCGATGGCTGGCGTCAATTGAAGATCATGGTGGGGAGCAGATTCGTGGATTTATTCACGATCTTATCAGGAATGTTCTGGAGAACGACGGAACGTTTAAAACAGAATCAGAGGATGCATCGGGTCGGCTATACCAGATCACCGCTGTCAGGCCGGATGGAGAGAACCACATCAATATGTACATCATTGACATCACCGAGCGCAGGGATGCTGAAAGGGCAATCAGGGAGACTACTGCAAAGCTCAATCTCCTGACAAGCGTGACCCGGCACGATGTGGCAAACCAGATCACCATTCTCCAGGGATATACCCAGATGGCACTTATGAAAGACCCCGATCCGGTCATCGCAGACTTCCTCAAGAAGATCGACGCAGCCGGGAATGCCATCTCGCGCCAGATAGAGTTCACAAGGAACTACCAGGATCTCGGCATGCAGAAACCCGGCTGGTTCGGGGCAAGAGAAATTCTGGAGAAGCATGCCCCGGAAGGCATTTCCTTTTCATGTACCTGCGACGCCGAGATCTATGCCGACCCCATGCTGGATAAGGTCTTCTCAAACATCGTCGACAATGCTGTCCGACACGGGGAAAGAGTGACAGAAATACGGGTCCGGTGCATGGATGGATCTGACGGGCTTTCCCTCGTCATTGAGGACAACGGAGTGGGAGTGCCGTATGATAAAAAGGAGCAGATATTCCAGAAGGGGTATGGAAAACATACCGGGTTCGGCCTCTTTTTATCCCGTGAAATCCTCGGAATCACGGGGATTACCATTCACGAGACAGGCGTCCCAGGGAAGGGAGCCCGGTTTGAATTGAGCATCCCCAAAGGAAAATACCGCCTCCTTCGTTAGGTGCATGGTGCGCCTGGTATCCCTCACCAGGAAAAACACCCGGCGCGTGGAATGATGTACGTGTTTTTTTATTCAGATACAGGAGCGAGCCTCCCTTTCAGCTGCGATTCGATGTCAAGCTGCATAAATTCAACGACGTTTGAAACAACCCCCTTTATATCCTCCCTTACCCTCTGATCATTCCTGAAAAATCCTGAATCGGTGCTGCTGTTGAACTCTGCCCCATGGGTCCTGTATCCGATACCAAACGGGGCAAGAATGTATCCCATCTGCTGGAAATACAGGAAAATATCAAGCGCCGTCTTGAGGGCGCCGTCTTCATGACCGCAGACGAGGATCCCGACGACCTTCCCCTCGGTCAGTCCCGGTTTGTCAAGGTGGAAGAGATTCTGCATGCAGGTGGTTCGGTCGAGGAAATCCTTGAGTCTTCCGGGCATGTTGTTCCAGTTGATCGGAGATGCCACGATGACGGCCTTTGCGGTCGCAAGCAGTGCATGGAACCCGGGCATGTCATCCTGCCAGTTACGGCAGGGATAGGTGCAGTATTCGGCCTTGACGCTGTAACAGCACCAGCAATGTTCTATTGAGTATTCACTCAGGTTATACCGGCGGAAACTCACACCCCTTGCGTTGAGTTCCTCCGCTGCGCAATCAAGCATGAATCCTGTATTGCCCACGCGGTGCGAGCTTCCATTAATCAGAAGGACATCAAAAGGCTCTCCGTCGTACCTGAACACGGTGTGATCACCGGCTGGCAGGAACTCTGCTCCAGGACTGCCGCAACGCGGGCAACTCCTCGGGGGCCTCTCTCCAGAAAAGAGAAAGCCGCACACAGCACACCTCCATCCGGTTTCGGATTCTGGAGTATCTTTGGTATTCTCTGTCATCGTCGCTTACTCCTGCTCCATTGTTGCATTCCGGAATTTGGATTTGTATGGTAAATAGGTTGAGACCCGGGTACGTATGAGCTCTGATTGACCCAAATGCCCCCTGACTGACCAGATCCAAATGGTTAACATACCAGTGTCAGAATAACACACGTAAGCTACAGATGTGGCGAAGAAGACCCTGCCCCACACATCAGTGAGTCCCAGGTCACTGACATCTCTCAATGGAATCCAGAAAGGCCAGGTTCTCCCCCACGATGGTACCTCATAGAGAAACTGGTGCACTACAACACATACAACACAGAATGGATCCTGAGAAAGGGTAGAGCATTCACATGGATCTGGATCCCGAAGCTGCTGAAGGAAATCTGCCAAGGCATGGCAGTATGCCAGGGTGAAAATCCCTCAGGATTCAATGAAGAGGACTCAAGTCTTGTATCAAAAAGCGGCAGGGGAAGGCCTGCATGATCGGACCCCTCTCCCATTGGCGATGAGTGAGTAACCATTCGCCAGGTGGGAAAAGGAATTCTCAACGCATTCCTGTGGAGAACAATGCACAAAGGTGTGTGATGACGTCATGACTGACGATAAACGAAACATGTCAATTCGTGACTGGTGGCCGAACCAGTTGAACCTGAAGGTCCTCCACCAGCACTCTTCCCTTTCCAATCCGATGGGAAAAGAGTTCAACTACGCCAAGGAATTCAAAAAACTCGACCTCGCGGCCGTGAAGAAAGATCTGCGGGTGCTGATGACCGACTCGCAGGACTGGTGGCCGGCGGACTTCGGCCACTACGGTCCCCTGTTCATTCGCATGGCGTGGCACAGCGCCGGTACGTACCGAATCGGTGACGGCCGCGGTGGTGCCGGTTCAGGCCAGCAGCGTTTCCCTCCTCTCAACAGCTGGCCTGACAATGCGAACCTAGACAAGGCGCGCCGGCTGCTCTGGCCGATCAAGCAGAAGTACGGAAGGAAGATCTCGTGGGCCGACCTCATGATCCTTGCGGGAAATGTTGCCCTTGAGTCGATGGGATTCAAGACCTTTGGTTTTGCCGGCGGCCGCGAGGATGCCCGGGAGCCGGATGAATCCGTCTACTGGGGTTCAGAGGACGAATGGCTGGGTGACAAGCGTCACTCAAGCGACCGGGATCTCGAGAACCCTCTCGCAGCCGTGCAGATGGGCCTGATCTACGTCAATCCCGAGGGCCCGAACGGCAACCCGGATCCGGTCGCGGCCGCGAAGGATATCAGGGAGGTCTTCGCCCGCATGGCGATGAACGACGAAGAGACGGTTGCGCTCATTGCCGGCGGTCACGCGTTTGGAAAGACCCACGGTGCCGGCCCCGCGTCCCATGTAGGGCCGGAGCCTGAAGCGGCCCCCATCGAGGAGCAGGGTCTCGGGTGGAAGAGCAGTTATGGCACCGGCAAGGGCAATGACACGATTACCGGGGGCCCGGAAGTGATCTGGACCCAGACACCGATAAAGTGGAGCAACAATTTCTTCCGGAACCTGTTTACCTTTGAATGGGAACTGGAAAAGAGCCCTGCCGGCGCGTACCAGTGGAAGCCGAAGGGAGGCGCAGGTGCCGGATCCGTGCCGGATCCCCACGATACGTCCAAGCGTCGCGCACCAGGCATGCTGACCACTGATCTTGCCCTGCGTTTCGATCCCGTGTATGAGAAGATATCAAGGCGCTTCTATGAGAATCCTGACCAGCTCGCGGACGCATTCGCCCGGGCATGGTTCAAGCTGACGCACCGCGACATGGGCCCGCGCTCACGCTATCTCGGCCCGGAGGTTCCTGCCGAGGAGCTTATCTGGCAGGACCCGATACCCGCGGCCAATCACCCTTTGATAGATGCAAAGGACATAGCCTCCCTCAAAGACAAAATACTGGCTTCCGGCCTTTCGGTATCTGAACTTGTTTCAACCGCCTGGGCATCGGCGTCCACCTTCCGTGACTCCGACAAGCGGGGTGGAGCGAACGGTGGCCGCGTCCGTCTGGCGCCACAGAAGGACTGGGAAGTCAACCAGCCTGCCCGGCTTGCAAAGGTGCTCAAAACACTGGAGGGCATTCAGAGCGGGTTCAACAACACGGCCTCTGGCGGCAAGAGAATATCACTCGCAGACCTGATCGTGCTGGCCGGATGTGCAGGCATCGAGCAGGCTGCGAAGAATGCGGGGCACAAAGTGACGGTTCCCTTCACGCCGGGACGCATGGATGCCACGCAACAGCAGACTGATGCGGCATCCTTTGCCGTTCTCGAGCCGAAGGCTGACGGCTTCAGGAACTACCAGAAAGCCCGCTATGCTGTATCGGCAGAGGAGTTGTTGGTCGACAAGGCACAATTGCTGACACTGACCGCACCAGAGATGACCGTGCTCGTTGGGGGCATGCGGGTGCTCAACACCAACTTTGGACAGACCAGGCACGGAGTCTTCACCATGCGCCCGGAAGCGCTCACCAACGACTTCTTCGTGAACCTGCTCGATATGGCCACGGAATGGAAGCCGGTTTCAAAGGATGCTGATGTCTTCGAAGGTCGCGATCGCAAAACAGGGGAACTCCGGTGGACCGCAACACGTGTTGATCTCATCTTTGGGTCGGACTCCCAGCTCAGGGCGCTCGCCGAGGTCTACGCAAGCGCAGATGCGAAAGAGAATTTTGTCCAGGATTTCGTTGCGGCATGGACCAAGGTGATGAACCTTGATCGCTTCGATCTCGCCGGATAGCGGGTCACATGTCACCAATGGCGGGGAACATCGCGAACTCGGGTAGGGAGCCGGGGCAGTGCATGGCAAAAGGGCTCACGTTGTGAACGATGAACCTCGAGGGGGCCCGAGAATCATCTCATGGAATATCACCACGAGGTGTCCGCTGAAATGTGCCCATTGCTACGTTGATGCAGGGGAACGCGATGCGGAAGGGGTCCTGTCGACCCGTGAGGCATGTGCGGTCATTGACCAGATCTGTGAGACTGGGAAGCCTATCGTCGTGCTGAGCGGGGGAGAACCACTCCTCAGGGAAGATATTTTCACCATAGCGCGATACGGGACAGACCGTGGTCTCCGGATGGCGATGGGGTCGAGCGGATATCTCCTCGATAAGAATACTGCAGTCCGGCTGAAGGAATCCGGGATACGAGCCGTGGCCATAAGCCTCGATTCCGCAGACCCTGCAGTGCACGATTCATTCCGTGGTATCTCCGGTGTATGGGAAAAAGCGGTCCAGGCAATCAGGAACTGCCAGGACGAGGGAATCAATGTCCAGATAAACATGTCGGTGATGCATCCGGATATCAGGGATGTTGAAGGAGTAATCGGGATTGGGACAGGCCTTGGTGTGCATGACTTCCAGATCTTCTTCCCTGTTCCGACCGGTAGAGCCCGCCGTTCCATGGTGTCCGGTCCGGCTGAGTATGAGAACCTGATCCGCGAGGTTCTTGTACGGTATCGCGATGCTCCGCTGAACATCCGCCCCACCTGTGCTCCCCAGTTCCGCCGTATCGCGGATGAAATCGGGATCCGGAATCCCTTGTGGGGCAGGGGATGCATTGCAGCCATCATATACTGCCGGATCTATGCCAATGGGGACGTGACTCCCTGTCCGTATCTGCCGGTCAGTGCAGGGAACGTGCGAAAGACAACGTTCCAGGAGATCTGGAACCATTCAGAGGTTTTCACCACGCTCCGAAATCCCACCCTGCTCAGGGGGAAGTGCGGGCATTGCAGGTACAACACAGTGTGCGGGGGATGCAGGGCGCGGGCTTACCAGGGAGCCGCGATACTTTCATCCGGGTGGTGCGACGGGCTTGTTCGGCCAGAAATAACAGGAGCAGATATTTGCGGGGAGGATCCATTGTGCCTCTACCAACCGGGGGAATCTTCCGGATGAGCAGCTATCCAGTCCCTGACAGGACAGATATCGAACTCCTGAATGCCCTCCAGGGGGACATACCCCTGGTTGTCCGCCCGTATCTCAAGATTGGTGAAAGGCTGGGGATCTCTGAACAGGAGATCCTTGAGAGGATAACACGGCTCATGGACTGCGGAATAATCCGGGGCATTTCGCCGGTTATCGAATCATCCAAAGTAGGGTTCACTGCGGCAACGCTCATCGCGCTCCATGTTCCCCCCGCAAGGATCCGGGAGGTCGCAGCCATCATTAGCGGGTACCCCGAGGTCTCGCACAATTTTCAGCGGGATCACCACTACCAGATCTGGTTCACTCTTTCAGGAAGGGATCCTGCCCACGTAGGGCAGATCGTATCGGAGATCATGGAACGGACAGGAATCGGGAGAGATGATCTCCTGGATCTTCCCACAGTGAAGAGGCTGAAAGTCGATGTCAGGTTCTCTATTCCCAACCTTGAGAGTGAGGAGGGATCCTGTGGACCCGTGTGACATGGAACTGCTTGCTCTTCTGGAGGATGGACTTCCCCTTGTGAGCGAGCCCTACAAAGAGATTGGGAGGCACCTGGGAGTGAAAGGAGAAGAAGTCCTTGAGAGAATCGGAAAACTCATGGAAAAAGGTGTAATCCGCAAATTCCGTGGCCGCATCAACCAGAGGAAAGTGGGAATCACGGCAAATGCCCTTGTCGCATGGAAGCGCGGGGATTCCCAAAACGGTGATGTGGGGTCAATCCTCGCTGCATCCCCCTGCGTTACCCACTGTTATGAACGCCTTTCTGTTCCTGGGAGGTGGGATTACATATTCTATACCGTGCACCACGGGTACAGCCGCGAGGAAGTACTCGGTGAGATTAAGGCACTGTCTGATCGTGTCGGAGTGGATGATTACCTTGTGCTTTTCAGCACTGAAGAGTTCAAACGTGTTCCGAATGTCCGTGTCTGTGAGCATGGGGGACTGAAACCTTGAACCGGATCACCCAGTGCATCCACGGGAAGGGAACGGTAAGCGAGGTGATGAAACACCGCGGAAAACCCGGGCAAGAGGTGCCGAGCCGGCTTCTTGCCTTTGCAGGCATGAGGCGCCCCGTGGTGTTCTGGAACATCACGAACCGGTGCAACCTGGCATGTGAGCACTGTTACAGCAGATCAGGTCCGGGCATCAGCGATGAGGGAGAACTGACAACTGCAGAAGCGCTCGATCTCATTGACGACCTTGCCCGGACAGGAGTTCCCCTGATCATCCTTTCCGGGGGTGAACCGCTCGCGAGAAGCGATATCTGGACTCTCGCGGAGCATGCGAGGGAGCGTGGAATAAAAACTGCACTCAGCACAAATGGTACACTGATAACTGCCGAAGTGGCCACAAAGATCAGGGACTCCGGGATCGAATATGCCGGAATTTCGCTCGACGGTGCCAGCGCAGAGACTCACGACCGGTTCAGGAATTCCCCTGGTGCCTTTGAGCAGGCAGTTGCGGCATTTTCCCGGTGCAGGGAAGCCGGTATCCGGACCGGGGTGAGGGTCACCCTGACAAAGGATAATTACGGGGAACTCAGCCCCCTTATTGACCTTTCGCTGGAGTTGGGAGCTTCGCGGTTTTGTCTGTACTGGATGGTGCCCTGCGGACGGGGTGCGGGTTCCTATTTCCGGCTTCAGCTCACCTGTAGCGAAGTGGAGGGTGCGCTTGGAACACTCTTTCGGAAGGCACAGGAAGTCGATCCCTCAAGGATGGAATTCCTCACCGTCGATGCTCCCCAGGATTGTATTCATCTTATCCGGGCGATGGAGCGGGAAGGTTCGCCCGATCTCGCAGATGCGAGGGCGCTTATCATGTCCATGAAGGGCGGGTGCAGTGCTGGTGACCGGGTCGCAAATATCGATCCCTGGGGAAACGTCTACCCCTGCCAGTTCGCAAGGAGCCCGGAATTCCATGCAGGCAACATCCGGGAGAGGCCATTCTCGGTGTTATGGGCGGATGATTCCCATCCCGTGCTCCGCCAGTTCCGGGAGAAAACAACCCATATATCTGGCAGGTGCAGGGAATGCGGCTACTTCTCCCTCTGCGGGGGAGGGTGCCGGGTAAGGGCATATGCAGGGACAGGGGATTTCTCAGCCCCTGATCCATTCTGTTTTTTACAGTGACCTGGAAACCCCGGTCATCTCTCTTCTGCTTGATGTGAATCCAGGAATGCATGGTACTCTTTTAGGAGTGCCTGGCCATACACCTCGATCTTTCTTGTGGGGACATAATTGAATACCTGCACCCTTTTAAGGAGTTCACGGATGATCCCGGCGTCATCTGTAATATGGAGTCCTGCCACATCTTCGAGGATGAAATCAAGCTTGTCAATTCCTGTCTCCTTCCCGTCAATTGCGATCCTCCGGATCTTGATCTCATCGGGGGGAATACCTCCGCACACCGAACAATACTTCCCCTCCTTGTCAGAGCTCATTCCGTATCCTCTTTTCCCCTGATCATGACAAGCGCCATCTTGAACCGGGAGGTGGCGGAAAGCGCATGGGGTGCGTTGGCAGGGATGACAATTGTCTGTCCTGCGGTCATTTCGTAAGTCTTTCCCGCCACCAAGACCTCGCATTCTCCATCGAGGATTGTCACCACCGCATCAAAGGGAGCCGTATGTTCCGAGATTCCCTCGTCCTTGTCGAAGGAAAAGAGGGTGATGCTCCCTGCCTTGTTATTGATGATCATCCTGCTTGCGATAGTGCCGGTCTGGTACTCAACGAGGTCCTTCATCTCGAAGACCCGGCCAAGAAGTTCCTGTTTACTCTCTCGTGTCATGCTGACCTCTCCCTCTCATCACCTGTGTTGTTGTCTGTTCATCTTCCACCATATCTCAATGCATCCTTCACCGGGCATACATCAATACACCTCCTGCAGAGGTAACACTCCCCTTTCCTGTCGTCCCGGCCGGCCTCGCTCGTGGGGCAGGCTTTCTCGCACTTTTTACATTCGATGCAGGCGTCTGTCCTCCGAATCTTCCATCTTGCCGGTGTCGCCACGATCTGGAAGATAGCTCCAAGAGGGCAGATGAGCCTGCAGAATGGCCTGTATATGAAGATCGAGATGATAATGACAGCCAGGAAAACCAGGAAACCCAGCGAGAAGATCAGCCTGAAGAACTCCTGGATCCCGAAGAACGAAAGGATTGAGATTGAGAATCCGAGACCGGCGATGAGAATCAGGATGAACACAAGACCTCTCATAACAGGGAGTACTGCCTTCCACGGGAGCGTTACTTTTGGTGCCGGGACCGTATACGCAAGCTCCTGAACCCCCCCGATTGGGCAGAGATATCCGCAGAAATGGCGGCCGAACAGGAATGTCAGGAGAAAGAATAATGTCATCCCTACCGCAGCTCCCATGAGGGCGAATCCCACAAATCCATCTGCCCTGAGGAGGAGCTGCTGGAAATTATGGGGGAGCATAGGAGAGAAGATGGCAAATCCGAGAAGGATAGTGACCAGGAGCAGTATATATTTCACAGGCTTCGTAAACCTCCCCGTCTTCCAGAGGAATGCCCCGATGAGCACGCACAGAATTCCATATGCTATACCTACGAATTGTACTGTATTGGGACCCGGACCTGGCATATCATACCACTCCACTCACTCCCTTTCTGCACACCTGGTATTAATATGTTGGAAAATAGGAGAATCCAGTTCGACAGGCAATCTCATTACCTCCCTAAGTCAATATCCTATGTAGTTCAGTACTGATAGCATGATCGAGGTCGACGCCTTCCTCCTGAATATCTTAATCGTCCTCGGCCTCTCGGTCCTTGTCATATTCCTGGGGCAGAAATTCCGCGTACCCGGAATTGTCGGATTTATCATAACCGGTATGCTGGCGGGACCATATGGCCTCGGGCTCATTCAGGACCAGGAGATTATCCAGTTTTTATCCGAGATAGGTGTTATTTTCCTGCTGTTCTCGATCGGGATGCAGTTCTCTTTCCGCACTCTCTTCCACATGAAGAAGATAGTCCTTCTGGGCGGTGCAATCCAGGTAGGCGTCACCGTTCTTATTGTCACTGCCCTTGCACGCTGGATAGGTTTTCCCCTCCCCTCTGCCATATTCCTCGGCTTCCTGGTCTGCCATACGAGCACCACCATCACTCTCCGGGTCTTCCAGGACAGGGGGGAACTCGACAGCCCACATAGCCGAACAACACTGGGCATCTCTCTTTTCCAGGACCTGATGAGCGTCCCAATGATCCTCCTCCTTCCGGCACTCTCCGGTCAGGAAATTCCGCCGGGGCAGTTTGCGATCACCCTTGAGATGGCTCTGATCGCAGTCTTTGTCCTGATGCTTGTCCTCCTCTTCTACCTCCTCCCGCGCCTGATGGACACCATCACAAGGACACGGAGCCAGGAACTCTTTCTCCTGACTATCCTCTTTGTATGCCTTGCCATCACCTGGATTACTTCAAGCATAGGGCTCTCGCTTGCGCTGGGTGCCTTCCTCGCAGGGCTTCTCCTCGCTGAAACCCCCTATTTCCACCAGGCATTTGCAACCATTATCCCGTTCAGGGATATCTTCACGAGCTTTTTCTTCATCTCAATCGGCATGCTCCTGAATGCGCACATCCTCATTCACAATCCATTCCTAATCCTGGGACTGATTGCCGGGGCTATTCTCCTCAAGTCGGTGATTGCCGGGGTTTCCTCCCTCGCCCTCCACCAGTCTCTCCGGACATCAGTCCTCGCAGGGATTGCCCTGTCGAACATCGGTGAGTTCTCTTTTGTTCTCATCCTGGCAGGGCAGGAATGGGCATTCCTCTCTGAATTTACCACTCAGGTCTTCCTCACGGTCGCAGTCTGGACAATGGCAATCTCTCCCTTCCTTATTAATGCAGGTCCACGAATCTCCGACTGGTTCTGCGGTCTTCCGCTTCCCCATAATCTCAAGGTGGGATCCGAACCGGAACTGGTGTCTGCACCAATCGCACTCAAGAACCACCTGATAATCGTGGGATATGGCCCTAACGGCAGGAACCTTGCGAGGGTGGCCGGGATGGAGGGGATCCCCTACATCATCATCGACATGAATCCCGATACCGTCGCAGAGGAACGGAAGAAGGGCCAGCAAATATTCTTTGGTGATGCCGCAAATCCATCAATCCTCAGCCATGCAGGAATTGAGGATGCCAGGATCCTCGCGGTCGTCACAAACGATCCTTTTTCAAGCCGGACAATCACCGCCATGGCCAGGAAGATGAATCCCGGTATCTATATCCTGATCAGGACCCGTTTCCTCCGCGATATCGACCAGTTGCGGAGTATTGGTGCTGACGAGGTCATTGTGGACGAGTTCGAGTCCTCAATCGAGGTCATCTCGCGGGTGATGCGGAAGTACCTCGCTCCCCGGATGGCAATAGACAGGGTGAATTTCCTGGTACGGGAAGATATGTACAAGGTATTCAGGCAGCCTCCCCCGGTCCAGGGGATCCACTCCGAGATTGCGATCCGGATTCCGCAGGTCGAAGTCGAGACCCTCCAGGTGGTTCCGGGCTCCCAGGTAGGAGGAAAAAATCTCCGCGAACTGGAAGTCCGCACAAGATTCGGGGTCTCGGTGATTGCAATCGAGAGGGGTGACGAGATCATCCCCAACCCTGATGGAGAATTCAGTATCCGTGAAGGGGATCGCCTGGTCGTGATCGGGAAACCCGAACACCTTGCGGTGTTTGCCGTAACAATCGAGGGTGAAAACCCGGAAATAGGCAAAGTGTAAAAATCCCGCGTAGTAATTCTCCTTACTGAGCGCCCGGAAGATCCTGTCAATGTTTCCTGGAGATGATTAGTGGTATATCAAAAAAATTGGGTATAGGAGCAATCTCGCCCCCAAAAATTTTTGAACATTGTGTAAGTAATGCCAGTGATTTAGGTTTGTAATTTCCCTTCTTTTTACATTTTCAGATGAAATTTTAGCCCTAATCGGAAAAAGAAAAAGAATCTGAACTGCTATCGGGCCTGCCCTTCGGGGGCGGCGGGGTCAATCGCACATCAGATGTACAATCCAGAACCTTTTTATTTCACCGTGCGTTTTGTGAGACATTTTTCTTCAAATTCTCGTCCTGACGTGTGTGCGAGATTGGGGGATACAATGACACCCTGCCCAAAAATAAAAAGGGATCATATTCCGGGTTCCGGATCACAATATTCTCCCTTGAAGAACCAGTTCCGGTATACAATGGGGGTGATTAGGGTGGTTACCAGGCTCATGAGGATAACCGTCACGAAGACAGGCTGGCCGATATATCCCTGCTCCAGGCCGATAAGTGCCACGATCATCGCGACTTCTCCTCTTGGGGCCATCCCGAATCCAATGATGAGAGCGTCCTTGGCGCACATGCCGGTTGCGAGTGCCGGGAGCGCACACCCGACGACCTTGGTGATAATCGCAACAACAGTCAGGACCACCAGGAACGGGAGGAGGTCTGGAGTGAGAGCTTTCAGGTCTGCGACTACACCCAGCGAGACGAAGAAGATAGAGGAGAATATGATCTTCAGGAACTCGGCACCCTCTTTAACATCCAGGCTGGTTTTCAGAGACAGACGCTCAAAGCAGATCCCGGCGACAAACGCTCCTACGATCGCAGAAAGCCCGACAAGTTCGGCTATCATAGCATAGAGGAATGCAAACATCATTGCAAAGATAAAGATGAACTCCGGGTATTTTGCCACAAGGGGTGTCCTGTCCAGTCGGACCAGGAACCTGCTCACAATATAGATCCCGATTATACCGGCAGCCACCAGAAATACTGCCACCTTGACGAGGATGAACAGGATCACGGATGGTGAGAATGCACCTGCAACCACATCACCTGTGATGGCGAGTGCGATAAGACTGAGCACGTCATCGATCACTGCCGCCCCGATAATTGCCCGTGCGGGACCGGTATGGAGTTTGTTCATCTCGGCAAGGACATTTGCGGTAATCGCGATACTTGTCGCGGTCAATGCAGTGCCGATAAAGAGGGCACTTGAAAAGTCCATCCCGCTCCAGAGGGCCGTGGCATAACCCCCAATCCAGGGGATAATCACTCCAATAAGTGCGATAAGAGCGTAGGAGGGTTTGAGAATATCCTGGAGTTTGAATTCGAAACCGATGACAAAGAGTAATACTACGGCCCCGAGGTGCGCAATTCCCTTCACAAACTCGTTATAGGATACGAGCCCGAGCACACTCGGGCCGATAAGGAGACCCACAAGTATGATGCCCACTACTGCAGACTGGTTGATCCGTGATGCGAGCAGGTATCCCCCGAGTGATGCAAAGAGGAGGAGACTCACCTGAAATTCCGGTGTGGCTACAATCTCCAGCATGGTCCAGGTACATAGGGTGTCTTTTTCAAAAATCCTTCTGCTGCCTGCTTTCAGAGAAAACCGATAGCCATGGATTATCGGGTGTTTTTTTTAAAAATTCCCAAAAACGGAGAGATTATGCTGAAAAGAGGTGAAGCGATGCCTCGATCTTTTCAACCGTCCCGGTAAGGACAAGGGTATCTCTTGCATGGATCGCACAGAACCCGTCGGGGTGAGGGATAAGTGCGCCTTCTCTTTTGACTGCGAGCACCGTTACGCCGTACCTTTTCTTCAGGAGCAGATCACCAAGCGTCCTCCCCGCAATAGGGGCTCCCTCTACTACCACTACCTCACGCACCTCCATTCCGGGAATATCAAGAGCCTGAACGGGGGGTTGAATTGCGGTGTTCCGCAATGCCTGGTAGCTGTCGGCCCGGATCTCCATCACCATGCGGTCGATTGAATCCGGAGGGACAGAGTATCCCTGGAGCACCCGTGTGAAGATCTCGATCGAGGTCTCGAACTCCTCTGGAATGACTTCATCAGCCCCTATCTCTTTGAGAACCGGGACTTCGATGAGGTACCTTGTCCTCACAATGAGGAAGATACCCGGGTTCTTCTGGCGGCACAAACCCACTATGTGCCGGGTTGCAACCGGATCATTGATGGCTACAACAGCGATACGGGCGGTGTTCACTGCAGCATGATCGAGCACACCCTCGGTGGTTGCATCTCCATATATAATCGGCTCTCCCTGCAGGGAAGCCCGCCGGACAAAATCGGGGTTCATATCAATGATTACATAGGTGATCCCGCCCATCCTGGCTGCCCTTGCCAGGTTCTGGCCGTTTACACCATACCCTATAATAACCAGGTGTCCTGACCGGGCCACGCTCTCTTCACCCGGAATCCACTGGCAGCGGGCAGGAAAGAGCTTCTGGAGGAGCGAATGGGAACATACATATCCGGAAAGGGCAGGTCCGCTTGAGATCAGGAAAGGAGTCAGTGTCATGGTCGAGAGCGCGGCGATGAGGAACGTCTGGTAGACATCATGGGAGAGCAAACCGAACTGAAGGGCGCTCCGGGTGATGATGAAGGAGAATTCTCCGATCTGTGCAAGGGCTATCCCGGTGAGGATGATGGTCCTCATCTGATACCCAAGAATTGCCACCGCTGCTGCGGCAGTCACGGCCTTGAGGAGAAGAATTACGATAAGGAATACGAGAACAATCCCCACGTTATCCAGAAGGAATCCCACGTCAAGGAGCATCCCAATGGAGACAAAGAAGAACGCGGTGAAGATATCACGGAAAGGAACTATTCTGCTGATGGCCTGGTGGCTGAATTCTGATTCCGAGATGAGCAATCCTGCAAGCAGGGCCCCCATCGCGAGCGAGAGACCCGCAAAAGATGCAAGCCATGCCACGCTGAAACATACCGAGATTACGAAGAGAAGGAAAAGCTCGCTGCTCCGGGTTTTCGCGACCTGGAAGAGGAGCCAGGGCATGATCCACTTTGCCGTGGCTATCAGGATCGCAGCAAGTATCAGGTCCTTCACCAGAATCAGGTAGAGTGGATCTCCCAGCGCATTTCCCGAATGGGCCAGGAATGGAATGGCCATCATCATGGGAATCGCGACAAGATCCTGGAAGATCAGGATCCCAAGCGCCAGCTTGCCGTGAGGGCTGTCCAGCTCGCCCCGGTCATGCAGAACCTTGAGCACCACGGCGGTACTTGAGAGGGATACTACGAACCCGAGGACCACTGCCTCGTTCCAGGTACAGCCAGCGATGTAGGTTGCAGCAATAGTCAGGGTGGCTGCAAGGAACACCTGGATGGCGCCTCCCTTGAGAACGATCTCCTTGATCTCCCAGAGTTGCCGGAAAGAGAATTCGAGGCCGATTGAGAAGAGGAGGAGGATGATGCCGATCTCCGCGAGGGTGTCAACCTGTTCGGGACTCCTGATAAGGGAGAGCATATACGGCCCGGCTATCACCCCTGCCACGATGAATCCTATCATCGGTGGAATCCTGATCCGGTTGAAGAGGAGTCCTACGATGAGGGAGAGACCGAAGATTATCAGGATGTCGTAGAGTATGGAGAGTTCCATGATGAGGTGTCCCGAATCAGGTGTAAGAGTGAGCTTTGGTGTGGTGCATTTCGCAAATCTTTTTTTATTATATGTAGTAATTGAAGGATTTCTATAAAAAATATTGAGCGAAACGGAATGTGTGCAACCTTACAACACAGGTCATCGATGCGGAAACCGGAAGATCCCCGGAACGTTCATAGTGTGTGGAATGGGGAGATGCAGAATGGCTGGCATTTTTTTATCCGCCGGAGAAGTGCTTTATATCCTCCGCGCAAAATTGCAAGTAAAAGGAATGACATCGGTGACTGACTGATTGTAAAGGAGGAAAGGACGATGATTCGCGTAAAGGATATTCCCATGCCCACGAGGTGGGCTATCGCCACCCAGGTGCTCACCCGCCTTGTAGTGGTTGCTGATCCGCAACAGTGCAGGGAGAACCCTGCCTATCTGTTCAATGAACTGGGAAGGGAGATTGCCGAGATTGCCGACCGTTACCGGATGCCGAGAGAAGATGCCCGCGATCTCGTGCAGACTCTTGGAGCAATCTCAGTAATACTCTTTGGACCAACCTTCGAGACACCGTTTATCGAAGGGAGCCCCGATGAATCGGTGATTCGCCTGTCGGAATGTGCGATGTACCGGCCGGAGCGTGAGAAGAGAAGGGATCCGCTCCAGGTAAACAGGATCTGCCTCGCATATGTAAAGAGCGCAATAGAAGCACTCAATCCTGGTTACTCTATCACCATTTCGCGTGCACGATGCGGGGGAGATTCGTACTGCGAGATGATCATTGAGAAAAAAAAGTCCTGATCGTTTCGACAGGGATTTTAATATGCCTGAAGGAGAATCAGGCACTCTCCAAATTGTTTCACATAGAAAACACGGAAGAGTGGCCTCGATAATCCTCGGGCCTACCTCATTCTCTGATACCTGGCTGCCAGCGACGGATGAGGATGTAGATCAGGATCAATCCGGATATCGCGAGTGCAGCTGTCCCCAGTCCCAGGAGCAGGTTGTCCATAATAAGCTGCCATATTATCTCAGATCCCAGTGCGAACACAAGGCATTCGGCCATTGCCCCGCATCCAATAGCAAGGAGTATCTTTGGCGGAGAGAGCCCTGTGATGATTCCGACAAGCGTTGCACCAACCCCTCCGGTTCCCTGGAGCGGGAGGAGCACAAAGAGGGCAACTCCGAGGACAGACCATTTTGAGATCCAGGGATGCGTTTCCATGAAATTGTCCCCTGATGCCAGGAACCGGGAAATCCATGGGCCAAGGACCGGGATCCGGAGTGCAATACTGAAGTTGAGGATCATGAAGAGGCTGGTGAGGATATCCAGAAGTGCGAGCGAGATGGCCATAATCCACCAGGGGATTCCAAGCCCTATCCCGATCGGGATGATGGATTCCTTCCCGGCAGGTGGTACATAGTAAATCAGCATCAGGCCGCCAAGTATGAGGGATTCCTGGAAGGGGAGGACCAGAAAGGTCGAGAAAAAATATACAAATGCAAGTACAACAGGGATGATTAGCCGGATGATGACGGCCACGGGGGAATGCTCTTTTCCCCAATAGGTTGCGAGTGATCCCTGGATGAATGGCATTCCATACCAGTAAGGATTCGGCAGAGTATTGTACTTTGTGGAGCACGTGACTATCGCAGGACCGGTTCCCTGGGCGATCAGAGGTTTCGGGAACGGGGATTTACGGCTATTCAGGCATCGAAAAAGGGAACTTGGGAAAGCGAAAAATTATGATCCGAAATAGCATATAAGACAGATATCTGACGGGCATGAAACAGAATACATTCTACTTATTGCTGGGACTGATAGGACTCCTTGAGGTCGGGCTCTTTGGGATTTCCGTGCTCCTGAAAAATCCCCTCATCATCACTGCGGGGTTCATCATGGGTATCGGGCTCCTTTATATTGCCCGGATGACCATCACCGATCTCAAAGAAGATGAGCGATCCACTATGATAACCCAGAAAGCGGGTTTTCGAACCCTTGAGGTTTTCTGGGTGCTCTTTTTCGCGGTAAGCCTCGGAAGTGCCGTCATAGGGTTCAGCACACCCCTGGGACTCCCCCATCCAAAAAATATGCCGCCGGATTTTCCAAGGGATGAACCCCACCTTGGATATTTTGGCATCATCCAGATGATCCTGCTCTGCTGTATCGCGTTCCTCTATATCGGGTTCAGGGTATATTATGCACGAAAATATGGGGAGTGGGATTCAGATGAAGAATAAGATCAAGGTCTACCGGGCGATGCACGACATGACCCAGGAGGCACTCGCACAACAGATTGGGGTGACCCGGCAAACCATTCTGGCGATTGAGAAGGGAAAATATGATCCATCCCTGGAACTCGCATTCAAGATCGCCACTTTTTTTGGGGTCACCATAGAGGAAATCTTTGTCTATGACGAGATGAAGTCTCCCTGATATACTGACATCACATCCCGTCTCTGCATGGCGCTGTCTGCCACCTTTTTCAATGCCCCGGAGCACGGGCATTCATGGAAAGATCCCTGAAGGGAATCCCACCGTTCAAGACTTGATAAGGCATCCCCCTAGGAAATACCCCTCCTGTACTCCCTGTTTTTGGAATATCCCTGGGGCACAGATATTATAACCGGGTATCAACGGGGTGTTTTCCTGTAGACCATGCCCTGAAAGATCGCTATCTTTTCCCCGCTCTCATCAGTAACATCGACGGTATACGTGGCAAGTTTTGGATTTTTTGCATATTCCACGGCATCTGCATAGAGTGATCCTGAACGTGCAGCCTTCATGTAGGAAATACTTGCATTAATTGCCGCGGCAGGAATTCCGTGCGAGTTTGATGCAAGGGCAAACGCCGCGTCAGCGAGTGTAAAAATGGCGCCGCCATGTACTGTCCCATGGCTGTTTTTATGCATCTCGTTGACATCCATTTTCACCCTGGCCCGTCCCGGTGAAACCTCAATGAGTTCGATCCCGGCACCACGTGCAAAGGCATCCTTCGAAAAAAAGTCCTTCTGGTCTTCCATGGAGATGAAGTCTGGTATTCCCGTTTAAAAAAAATATCCCTTCACGGATGTACATCGGCGGGTATGAGATGCCCCCGTGCCCGGTGCTGGTTTCTGAACCGCTGCCCGCACAGGTGAACCAGGAGGAGTTGATCGATTCAGACAGATGATTCACTCATTCACGGTTGTTCTTCAGCCTCCGATAAGGGTATACAATCGAGGGAGCGGATATACGGCTTGATATCCAGGATCGGCGAATTATCGAGAGCCTCGAGTCCTCTGACCGTGATGATCCCTCCCGAAACGGAGAGGATCTCGCCAATGGACAGAGCAATGGGGTTAGGGCGGGCAGGAGACCTGATTGAAAACACCGGCCGGGCCTCCTTCCAGTCGGATCGCCTGGTAAGGAGAAGATCGCGTTCGGCCCTGTCCATCCAGTACAGTACCCAGATATGGCGGATTCCTTTCATACTACCCAGAGCGGGGATAAAAGGAGGGAATACCTCGAGCGTGGAAACGGCCTCTGAATCCCTGCCCTGGCGGGGTGCCTGTCCAGGTTTAGTATAGGGTGAATGCACAACCCCGACAGGTTCGAGCGTTATCATACCTCTTAATGGAATTTTTCAACCTTAAAAGGGTGAATGGCGAAGCGAAGTCTCTCGAATGTCAGGTGCACACATACCCTTTTTCCATGAGAACCCCGGCAATGAGATTCTCTGCATCCTCAGGGAATGCGGTAATCTGTCTCTCGAGCGATTTCCAGTCTTTTTTAAGGGCAGGATCATCGCTGTGGAGTGCAAGCGTCCCGGTAACAAAGCCACGCGCCATCCCGTCTTGTGAGCATACCCGGATGATCACGCACCGGTATGCCTTGCACTGGACAGGGCTTGTCTCATGGATGGTGCACACGATCTTCTCACCCGAAGGGCGGAGAAATCGGCAGGCTGAGGGATGTGTTTTGATCCAGGAATCATCAGAGAAGAGGTCCCGCTTGTCATCGTCAATCCTGGCAATAAACGGTGTTCCCGTGGACACCGAGCAGCCCCGGTACTCGTCCGGCCCTATCTTCTCTTCAATAACGATGAAATCCCCCATATACATGCAGCACCTCCCGCATTGCCTGCACTCAAATGGCATACCAGGTATGTATCTCTCCTCGTATAGATAGAAAGCCCGCATGCGAACCTGGCACCATGAAGACTATGTTTTAAAATATCGCTGGGAAATCCTTTCCTTCGAAATGAAAAAAAGGGGAGCTGAAATAAAGAGGGAGCGAGACACTGATCCTGTGTGTCACTTCATGCTCCCTCATCGCCAGGGGATAATGGTATCAGCCAGGTAACGGAAGAACAGGATGAATGCCTCCAGTGCGGGCTGTGCTGCAAAATCTTCGGTGACAGGATCTCCCCTACTGTTGAAAACCTTTATTTATGGCTCGAATGCGGAAGGCATGACATACTCAGGTATTTCATGGCATGCCGTGAGGGTGGCCAATGGGTTTCATGCACTTCACTTGCCCCTTCAGACCTGAGCGAGATCCACGCGGTGGAGATGCGCGACCCGGAGACCGGAGGTTACCTTCCCGTCTGCCCGTTTCTGCGCCGGGTGTCGAAAAGCCGCTGCCTGTGCGGGATACATGCCGTGAAACCCGAGATGTGCAGGAATTACCAGCCCTTGATATGGGGGGAGACGTATTTCAACCGCTGCAGGGCATTGAAGGAGAAGGAGGGGAGATCTCCGTGGGCGGGGGTTCCAGAATGATTTCACTGGTGATTCTGTTAGACCGGTATAAGGAAAACCATCTCAAAATCCATGCGGTGGTGGGATGAAAGAAGTGCATGTTCGCGTATCCGGGCGCGTCCAGGGTGTGGGGTACCGTTATTTTGTGAGGGACATGGCTATGAGCCACGGCGTAACCGGTTGGGTACGGAATGAACCGGACGGAACAGTGAGTGTATCTGCGGTGTGTGATGAGGCAATCCTGAACGATTTCCTGTCAGCGATCAGGGCAAAGGGTGATCCCGTCATACGCGTGACTGAAATGCATACCGAATGGCATGAGGCAGCCAGCCATGGAAAGGGATTTGAAATACGGAGACACGTGTAAAAAATACAGGATTGTGTGAATTCCATGGGAATCCTGCCGGGTATTTTTCTCCTGACCCTTGTCCTCATTACCGTTTTTTCGCTCCGGCTGAAAGTGCCGCCATTCTTCACCCTTCTTGCAGGGGCGCTCTTCTTCGGACTGGCATCCGGGATGAACCTTGATCAGACGATGAAGGCAATTCTCGGCGGGCTCGGGAGAGTATTTTCTATGTTTGCCATCATCATCCTCTCCGGAGCGATCATTGCAAAGACGCTCCAGGCCCAGGGGATGATCGGGGATCTGGTAGATGATCTACAGAAGAGGACTCGAAACGGTCATACCCTCGCCGGAATCGGGGGTTATCTCTTTGCGATACCCACGACATGCTGCATCACTGCCTTTGTGATGCTCACACCGGTTCTTGAACGGCTTGGCAGGGAGAATAATGAGAGCAGGAGCTATATGTACCTTGCCGCAGTGGGAAGCGTTCTCTCCTATACCCTGATCTACCCAACCCCCGTGGTCATCCCGCTCTTTTCCGCATTTGGAAAGGGCGCCTCTCCCCTCATCTTCGACATCGTTGCCATTCCCCTGTCGCTCCTCCTCCTCATCGTGGTAATTATTGTATTCCGGGCCCGATTTATCAAGAGCGGCAGGCAGAACGCAGTCATTCCAGGAAGTTCAGATGACCCTCCGGGAACGTATCCCGGGATTCACTGGAAGGCCTGGGCTCCTTTCCTGGCAATTATGCTGGCCATACTAGTGTTCTCCCTTCTCATACCTCTCTCTCATGAAAGCCTCATCCAGTGCATCATGATCGTAGGCCTCGCAGTCGCGCTCATACTGGCCACTTCTTCGGCCCGGGCAGAAGGAGTGCACAAGGGGACAATGCACGCAGGAATGATCATGTTTGATATCTGTGGGGCCGGGGCACTCGGGAATGTGATCGCGGTGAGCGGATTTTCCGGGGAGGTCTTTCCACTCATATCAGGAGCACTCCCCCTTGTCCTGATACCGTTTGCGTTCACCGCACTCGTCCAGGCTGCACAGGGATCCCGGGTGGTGAGTGCAGTGATAGCATCAGAGGTACTATCAGGGACTGCGATCGCAGCCTCCATGCACCCCATACCCCTGATACTCTCCGTTGCAGCTGGCACCTGCGTGATATCCTACCTGTCAGACCCGTATTTCTGGCTGTTGCAGCGGACTACCGGGGACAGCGCAGGCGAAGTGGTAAAACATTATTCGCTTCCCTTGTGTATCTGCGGGCTTGCGGCGCTGTCAGGAGCGATTGCGCTCCAGATTGCACTTGGCTCTCCCCCATGACAGACAATTCAGCCAGCAAGGAACGCATCCAGGTCCCTCCGGGGTGAGGAAGGGACCGGCGGTGCATACCCCAGCCTGAAGAGCATCTGGATAGTATGCGTATCCGGGGTTCCCAGGTGTTCGTAGAGCCGGGAGCGGAGATCCCTCATATCAGGGTAGTCTGCAAGAGGCTGGGTGATGGCCTGGAGGGAGATTCCGAGCGATGTGGCTTTGAGGTGGATCCGCTGGAATGCCCGCCCGGCCCTTATCTGTTCGATCCGGTGATCACTCTTGGTGGAGAGCCAGCCTATTCCTCCTGCTCCTGCTGTCTGTTCCCGGACCTTTTTCACTGCATTTTTCAAAAACAGTGATTGTGAAGAGGTCGCCCTGTCCCGGGAGAGGAAAAAATTCCCGATGAAAAACCGAGATACCCTGCCGTATCCGGACTGGGCAAACCCGATACCATCGGGTGACTCCCTCGCTTCTTGATCGGTGAACCTGAAGTACTTCAGGGTCTCGTTCTTTCTCTTCAGATCAGAAAGTTCGATATTCATGGCATCCCCCGAAAAATCAGTGAGGGACGCTATGAGATCCCTGTTGTTGGAGAACCCAAAGGAGACCCGCGTGTAATCGAATGATTCGGTGATCTGCCCTGCGATACTGAGAGAAACCTCTTCCTTCCTGAAAGGCCGCCTGTTCGTGTGCCGGACCGGGATTTGAAGGAAGAGGGGATCTTCATCACAACTCCGATTGGGGATGAGATCAATCCTTGCAATACTGGTGTCTGGGATAGCGGTGGCATCAGGCCAGCCTTCCGGGAAAAGATCAATATCCGCCCTATATCCGAATGACCTCGCAGCAAGATCCAGGTTTTCGAGAAATGCCCCTGTTGAGAGGAACGCCTGTCTCCCCTTGGGATCGCACGCGGTAAGGAGCCTTTCGTGGTCGATGGAGACGAGGATCCTCTCAATTCCCTTGAATTGTATCTTCCAGGGCTGAGTGTTGCGGGGGCTCGGCGCGAGTATTGCATACCTGAGGACACGTTCCCGGACATCTTCGGAACCGGAGGTGACTGCGTGACCGGTTACATTTGTGTTCTGCACTGGCATCATTCCGCGAAAGAGTTACCGGACCTGGCAAATCACGAGCATCTGGGGCTCCTCCTGAAAAAACCGCCGAAGTGGGCGTAGAGAGATATCGCGATTACGAGAGTTCCAAAGGTCACAATATTTGCCACCGTGACGATGGCGTCGCCGATATGTATCCCATAGAATGCCCAGAGACCTACACCGGCCATGAACTGGATGAAGGTGACAGGGCTTACATCCTCCACGGACCGGGTCCGATACATCTTCAGGATCTGGGGCAGAAAGCCGAACGTCGTGAGGAGAGCAGCAATTCCCCCTACCAGCAGCCAGGTATCCATTCCATCCTCCGCATCTCTAGAATGAAGGAGAAAAGAGAAGAAATATACTCGCATGAATCCGATCTTTTTTATTCCGGACAGCAGCGATCAATAGTCTCATTTCGCGTGGATTCAACCGGCATGGGGTGTATTCGCGCTTCTGCTCCTGGAGACGAGAGCTCCAAGAATACTGAAGATAAAAAGGACCAGGAATACTGCCCGCATGCTGTGGAGGAATGGCTCTGCGATGGCAGGGGAGACCGGGATGTTACCGAGAATAAGGGCAAATGCAATCATAACAAGCCCCATGCTCATCATCATCCCCAGCGATCGCATGGTGGCGAGCATCGCGGAGGCAACCCCGTAGTGGTGGCGGGAGACCGAGCTCATGATTGCGTTGGTATTTGGTGCAGAGAAGAGTGCAAGGCCGGTTCCCAGGATGATTAGAAGCAGGATTACGATGAAAAGTGCGGTATCTGCACCAAGGAACGAGAAACCGAAAAGACTCACCGCCGAGGCGATCAGACCAAGTGAAGCCAGGTTCTCAGGAGGCATCCTGTCAGAGAGCCTTCCTGCGAACGGTGAGCACATCATCTGGACCAGAGGCTGGACAAGGAGTACGAGGCCCGCGAATGCGGGACTGTAACCCTGGACCACCTGGAGATACAGGCTCAACAAAAAAGTGACTGCAAAGGTGGCACAGTAGTTGATCAGGGCTGCGGCATTGGAGTAGGAAAATGACCTGTTCTCGCGGAAGAGCCTTATCGGAAAGAGGGGGGAGCCGGTCGCTGATTCGATACGTAAAAAAACCACGAAGAGTCCAAGGGAGCATATGATTGCCCCAATCCCTGATATCTCCGGGATCGTGGAGATACCCAGGAAGAAAAGGACGATGATCATGGCAGAAATGGCGGCACCACGTATATCAAATGGTTCGCTCCTGGTCTCCGACAGGGACGCGGGAAGCAGCCGGACAGACGCGAGCACCACCACACCGAGAACAATGGTGATCCCGAATATACTCCTCCATCCGAGATACTGGGTAAGCACCCCACCCAGGAAGGGACCGAGTGTGAGACCGCCGTATACGGCCATCGTGTTCAATCCGAGCGCCATACCTCTCTCTCCGGGAGGGTAGATCTCGGCGATGATGGCCACGGAATTCGAAAAGACCATGGCGCTCCCCAGCCCCTGGAGAAAACGACACCCCAGGAAGATCTCGATTCCCGGGGCAAAGAAGGTCAGCACCGATGCGGCAGTATAGAGCAGGGTGCCCAGGGTAAAGACGCGTCCCCTGCCCATAATGTCGCCAAACCTGCCGGCAGGAAGCAGAAAAATTGCCATCGAGAGCAGATATGATGCGGGAACCCAGGAAAGGATAACCGCATCGATCCCGAATTCCTCCCCGATCAGGGGAAGCGCGAGATTGATGCTGGATCCGGTGAATGGATTGAGGAAGGTTGCGATGGTCACCACCGCGAGTATGACGGTCCGGGTCCCGGGATCAATACTCTGCACCTGATCTGGCATGAGCCTCACTTCATCTGTATTATTGAAGGGTAAGGTCCCATTCCCGCCCC
>DAWU01000008.1 GCA_002506105.1 Methanolinea sp. UBA275
TCAAATGATTTCGGGATACTACACACTCTGGTCGGTTTCACAAAGTGAGGACCCTCTTCCTCATTCTGTTCTTGTAGGAATTGTCAAACGGGCATTCTATGGGTATAACCATAGCATCCACTCTTTCATGATCATTCCCGGACATGCTTCTCTTATCCAATGATCCGTTTCACGGTCAGGAACAGGAATCACCGGGCAGACTTTCTCACGTCCCTGTTGCCATGCTGTACATCTGTTCAGGCAGCAACGCAGTCATGGTCTCCGTGCTCACCATCCCGCACTTGCTGATCTCGATCACGACCTTTGCGAGTACCTCGGCAGATGGCAATTCAATGAGCGCGACGATATCGTAACGGCCGATGGTGTAGTAGTGGGCAATGAGGGTGCCCCCTGCCTTCTCAATAATTTTCGCTGCCTTGATATCCCTCTTCTTCGCTTCCTTCATCTTCTCGATGGCTTTGTCGCTCAATTTTCCGAGTATAATAAAGAGTGGCATGATGAGCGGGATGGGTATACCTATACATAAATGTATGCTTCACTGGCACCACCTATTTTACATCCACAATCCGAAACAACATGGAAGATACTCAATGAAGACCATACTCTATTACTTCTCCGGGACCGGGAACTCCCTCGCCATCGCCAAGAGCCTCTGCACTGCGATAGGCGAATGCGACATCATTCCCGTTGCAACTGCTACAACCAATCCGGGGCCGATTGTTCCCGGAGTGGAACGGGTCGGGATCGTCAATCCCGTGTATTTTACAGGCATTCCCTCGCTTGTAGCAGAGTTCGCCGGTCGTCTCGACCTCACGGGAGTCAGGTATCTATTCGCGGTCGAGACCATGGGCGGATCAGGAGGGCCATCTGCCCTGCACCAGCTTGACACCATTCTTAAAAGAAGTATGGGAAACAGGGGGCTTGATGCCGGCTTCTCTGTAAAGATGCCGGGAAATTATCTCCTCATGTATAACCCCCCGGAGGGACAGAAACGAGACGGAATGCTTGAGGATTCTGACCGTTACGTGCAGGAGATTGCGGGAGTGGTAAAGGGTGAGAAGAGAATGAAGATCCCCTCATCTCTCCTCCTATCCCTTATCCATCGTGTTATGTATCCCCGGTTCCTTGGGAGCGTGCATGAATCTGATAGGAAATTTTCAGTCGATGAAAGGTGCACCTCATGCGGCACATGCGTAGAGGTATGCCCTGTGAGAAACATCAGGCTCGAGGGCGGGCGTCCTACCTGGCTCCATCGATGCGAACAGTGCCTTGCATGCATCCAGCTCTGCCCGGCAGAAGCAATCCAAGCGGGCGGAAAAACCGATGGCAGGGAGCGTTACCGCCATCCGGCCATCTCAATTGCGGAACTTAAGGGACAGTCGGGAAGACCACCAGCCGGGTGAGTGCTCCCCTGACCCATGTATTTTCCCTTCTCCGGGAATTTCCCGGGGAAAGGCAGAACAAGGTTTAACAGAGACCAGGGAGAATACCTCCATGTTGGATATGGAAAGAAAATCTCCTGAATACTGGAAGAACATGGGAAATGAATTCTTCCAGAAAGGGAGGTATCCTGTTGCAATACGGTGTTTTGTAAAGGCGCTGCACCTGGATCCCGGATATCTTGAAGCCTGGAATAACCTGGGTTTCACGTATAAGAAGATGGGGAAAACTGAGGAAGCCAGGAGATGCAACGAAAAGGTGAGGGAAATAAAAAAGATCAGGGAGCAATAACAACTCATTATTTCGTTTTTCCCTCTCCTGTTATTTTGGGGACTTCTTTCTCCTCCCGTATGGGCACACATACAGGCACAACCCGCACACCGCAACACCCTTTTCCTTCTCCATCTCCCTGAAGTATCGGTCACATGAGGATGCATCGAACCTCGACTCACGGGGCTCGTACGGATCAAACATCCTGCCCGAGAATGCGCCCTTTGGGCAGATATCGACGCATGCAGTGCAGTCCCCGCAGCGGGGTTCCATCGGAGTCCCTGTCACTCGGAGCGGTGCATCGGTGAGCACGGTCACCCACCGGGCACGTGGGCCGTGATCCGGGGTCACCAGGAGGCAGCTCTTTCCAATCCAGCCGAGGCCGGAGAGGTGGGCAGAAAGTTTCTGTGAGAAGACCGAACGGATCTCCCTGTCATTGGTACGCCTCGATGCGGGGACCGGAAACGCATGGTATCCCCTCCTCTGCAATTCCTGTGCCACCCTGACCGCGACCTGGTCGAGCATCTGGTTGAGAACCTCGTAGCTATTATGGCGGTAGATGATCGCCCCCTCAGCATCACCATCCGGCAGGAGGTCGACGGGATCGTCCAGGAGTCGCATACCAATCGAAATGCCACGCGGGTACCTGGCGATGCGTTCACCACCCTGCCGGAGGATAAATTCGCGGGCGGATTCAAGATCTGCCACCCCGTAATAATCGGCACCGAGCGAGCGGGCAAGGGACCGGATGCGGACATCGAGTTCGGGAGAGATCATAGAATTGAGGTTCGCGTTCAGCGGGCATATACCCTTATCGGTGCTTTGTTGATCCCGCTTAAATAACCTGCATTCCATACCACTTGCCCATGAAGAGCGGAGGGGTCTGACATGAAAACACAGGATATTGTCAGGAGACTCTGGGATGAAGCAGGACATGGGAACCTCGCAATCTGGGACGATGATTCCATCACGGTGGTACCGAAGGATTTTACGAGTCCCCCAGGCGGGAAAAAGCCAATCGCAATCTTCAAGCCTATTGCATTGGTGAACAAGTACGATTTCCTCGACTTCGGCCTCGCTGATAAGGAACTGCTCACCACCATCGAAAATACAATTCGGGAAGGTGGAGGTTCGGTAACCAGGGACTGAAATGCAGGTTGTGTGAAAAGGTTATTCCCGGTATGCAGCCTGATAAAATTTTGAGAGGACGTAAAATAATAGGTTTTATTAAAAAAAAAGTAACTGTTCAGCCTGTCCTGTGA
>DAWU01000006.1 GCA_002506105.1 Methanolinea sp. UBA275
TGGAGTAAAGGAGCGTATCGCCTGTGGGATTGACTTTGGTCACAAATGCATCGGTCAATTTCTTCCCGCCAAGTGTGGATTGCACGGCATTCTTTACCGGGAAGTTCCTTGAGGATGTGACACCGGTGATATACGAATTGCCCGCAGAATCGACGGCAATCCCGTTTCCTGCATCGACAAGGGCGCCTCCGAGGAATTCAGAGAAGATGATCTGTGATCCGTTCCCGCTCATTTTCAGGATGAATGCATCCTGGGTTCCTCCAAAATTGGTGGTGTGGGAGAAACCTTTGGTGGGGAAATCGGGTGACCAGGTGCTGCCAGTTAGATAGATATTCCCTGCACTGTCCAGTGCAATGGCATTCCCGGAATCATCCCGAGGAACACCGATATAGGTAGAGAAGACCAGGGTTGAACCGTCTGGTGATAGTCTTGTGACAAAGGCATCTATCCCTCCTCCCAGGGTATCCTGGATGGCATGTACTGTGGGAAAATCGTGTGAATCGGTCTGACCTGTGATATAGGCAGATCCCGCAGAATCAACCGCGATTCCATTGCCCATGTCATCATTAATACCCCCGAAATAGGTGACATAGATCGGGGCGGTGCCATCGGCGTTGATCTTCGCGACAACGACATCAGTTCCCTTCCCGCTCTCTCCGTATGAGCCTTCTGCCCGTGTGTAGGGAGCAGGGAATGATTCTCCGGTCACGTAGGCATTTCCTGCACCATCCACGGTGATTGCCCTCCCGTAGGCAAGCCCGATTCCTCTCAAATAGATGCCGTATTTCATCACGGGGTCTATGACAAGGGGACGGGAAATGTCATATGGTCCGACCGCAAAGCCCACCCGGTTGTCGCCAAGAAGGACATAGGAGGAACTGATCCCGAGAGTACCTTCCTCTGTTTCCTGGTAGCACACCGGCGGGGATTCGACGATCTCTCCTGCCCCGGTGCTGATATGAAGTGCCCCATCAGGTCCGATGGTAATCTCTCCGATTCCTGAATATTCGAGAACAATAGTATCGGGGGATGCGCCGGGGGCCACAGTATACGTGCTTTTCAGTCCATCTGCAGTTCCTTCAAACTCCAGATCGATTCCGGGATAGAGTTCCTGGTATTCGATTGCCCGAAACGTAGGGATGCCCGTTATCCATTGTGACGGATCATCACCAACAAGGAAGTTCACGAATCCATTCCCGCGATCAACACCTTTGATCTCCGGGCTGGGATGTGCACCAACGAACCGGTATCCTGCGAGGTGAGAAATAACACTCTCTTCCTCGTTCGTGACGAGTTTGAATGTAAGACCATCAGGGTTGAAGAAGATGGATCCGCCATCCGAGATGATCATGTATCGAACAGCATTGTCGCTCTGCCCTGCATTCTCGATAAATTGCAGGGGGATCGTCATCTGTTGCTGCATTCCCAATCCACTCGGATCATCATTGTTGGCGCCAGGTATGTCCAAGCCCGAGAAACCAAAAAGAGATCCCTCTGTCTGGAGATCGAAAAATGGTGTCCCGGCCGAGACGGTAACGCCGGCAAGGATGAGAGACACAAGTACAATAAGCCGCATCAGCACCTTGATTGCCATAAGCCACCTATACTGTGATGTGGAGTAATTCACTGTATATAAATATAGTGGTCAATATTGGATTTTAGAACGTATTTTTCCGATTGGTCCATGATAATCCGGCTATAATGCGTGCATGAAACGCTGATGGCGCATTTTTATATTAGGACCCGTCAGCCATTTTTTAAGCGGCATAGATTTCCTTGATGAAAATGGATATGTGCTGTACCGGCCCATATTTCTGAACAGGAATTCTGTTCCAACATAGAGAATGTACAAGTCAGTAAGGGAGAGACACCTTTGAGATTGACGTTCCAGAGGGTATTTGCCAGGCACTACAATGAATCGGTTGAAATCGCCGGCGAACAGAGGGGCTCTTCCCGACCGTCATTCCTGACACCATGTGGGGCGGTCTGCACACATCTCTACAGTGCGGGGGCACTCCTCGAACGACATGGCCGGAAAGGTGAGCCCATGAAGGCTCGCCTTGCTGATCCCACCGGAGTGTTCGAGCTGTATATCGACCGGGGAAATATGAGTGCAGCGGATACCCTGGACTCGTTCGATCTCCCCTGCTTCGTATCGGTCACGGGAGAAGTATTGAACGGCGGCCAGTGGGGAATCGGACAGTGTGCGGTAAGGGTTGGAGGAATTCGGGAGATTGATCGCCTGGTACGGGATGCATGGGTGTTGCGGACCGCCGATCTCACACTCCAGCGACTCGAACGAATCCGTGAGGCTATCATGTGTCAGAAGCATGATGCCCTGACCGAATCCCTCGTTACCATTCACCACGTGGATATTCCGCGTCTGAAGAGCATGGCGCTCCTTGTGAAAGAAGCAATCCGTGTCGTGGACAGAGAGCAGGCATCCGAAGCAGAGGAGTGGGATCCTGCCGCGGTGATCCTCGGCATTATCAGGGACCACGGTGGAAAGGCCGGGATTACCCTGGAGGAGGTCGCCCGGAAGGCTGCACGGCACGGGATGAGTGCACCCGAGGTGGAAAAGGTGGTGCTGTCCCTGCTGCAGGAAGATGAATGCTACCAGCCATCCCGTGGCGTCTTGAAACCGTTATGAGACTTACGTTCCTTGACCGCGGCCCCGCATTGATCGTTGAGGAGAGCATTCGCGTGCTTGTGGTGGGAGACCTGCACCTGGGCATCGAGGCAGATCTTTCCAGGCACGGTCTGCACATAAGGAGCCGGAGCAGGGAGAGGATGGACCGGGTGGTCTCGTGTATCGATAGTGAGGAACCCGATCTCCTGATTCTGCTTGGTGATGTGAAGCACAACGTACCCCTTACCAGCCGGCAGGAATACCGCGAACTCCCCGGGATCCTGGATACGCTGCGGGCAAAGGTCCCCATTCACCTTGTGCCTGGCAACCATGATCCCGGGATCGAGAGGTTCTTCAGGGAGCGTGAGATCCTCCCGAGGACCGGGGCGCTCATCGATAACGTGGGCTACCTGCACGGGCACACGTATCCCGATCATTCTCTTCAGGGGCATCTGATCATATCCGGGCATCATCATCCGCTTGTCACGATCCGGGACCAGGTTGGCTGCGCACTCCGTACACCGGGGTATCTTTTTGCCCCGGTTGACGACCGCTGCCTGCAGTTTCCGCATCCCGAAGAGGATGGTGCAGGAAAAACGCGGGTTCTTTTTATTCCCGCCCTGAACGAGCTTGCCGGGTACGATATCCTGCAGACGGCAAAGGAGCCATTCAGCCCCCTGTCCCGGTGCATGAATGCAAGAGAATCGGAAGTATTCCTGGCGGATGGAACATTCATCGGCAGCCTTCTATCCCTGGAGGAGCATGGAGATCACGAAGGCACTTGATCCCCGGGTGCAGGCATGCATCAGGGAAAGGGGCTTTACCCGGCTTTCTGAGATTCAGTCGGAGGCGATACCTCTTGTCCGAAGGGGGGATAATCTGCTGCTTATTGCCCCGACAGGAACGGGAAAGACCGAGAGTGCCATGATCCCGGTCTTCGATGCCATGCTGTCCCGGGAGGGTCCCGGGTTCTGTACCCTGTATATCACCCCGCTCCGGTCGCTGAACCGGGATATGATGCAGCGCCTGGAGTGGTGGTGCAGGGAGCTCGGGTTGCGGGTGGGCGTCCGGCATGGCGATACGCCGCAGTCGGAACGAAGGAAACAGGCTCTTTCCCCCCCCGATCTCCTGATCACCACCCCCGAGACGCTCCAGGCCCTCTTCATGGGAAAGGTGCTGAAAAAGCATCTCGCACACGTGAAATATGTCGTGGTTGACGAGATCCACGAGCTTGCCGGGAGCAAGAGAGGGTCACAGATGGCAGTGGCACTCGAACGCCTTGCAGAATATGCGGGAGAATTCCAGCGAATCGGGCTTTCCGCGACGGTGGGGAATCCTGAAGGAGTTGCACGGTTTCTCTGCGGACACCGGAAATTTTCCATCGTATCAGTGCCGGTTGCCAGGCATATTGACATATCCGTGGATTTTTCCGGGGACTCCTTTGAGAAGCAGGGCGCATGGATATCAAGGGCGATCTCGCGGCATGACTCTTCCCTCATCTTTGTAAACACCAGGGTTACTGCAGAAGCACTGGGTCACCTTCTCCACGACAGGGGGGACGTCGAGGTTCACCACGGATCGCTCTCCAAAGAGGTGAGGATAGAGGCGGAGGAACGGTTCAGGACAGGGGCTGCAAAGGCACTTATTGCCACCTCATCGATGGAACTTGGGATCGATATCGGCCGGATAGAGCATGTGATCCAGTTCGGATCACCCCGGGAAGTTGCACGACTCGTACAGAGGGTTGGGAGAGCCGGTCACAGAATGGATGCCGTCTCGAAGGGGACTGTGCTTGCGACCGGTTTTGATGACCTTCTGGAATCCCTCGTCATCGCACGGAGGGCGAAGGCAGGGCAGGTCGAGGACGTCTTTTTCCACACGAATGCGGCAGATGTCCTGGCCAATCAGGTTGCGGCCATGGCAGTGGAATACAGGGAGATTCCTGTTCAGAAGATCAGGGAGATTGTCGGGAGATCCTATCCCTTTTCGGATGCAGGAGACCTGGTCAGCGAGGTCTGCACACAGATGGCGGAGCATGGCCTGATCAGGGTGGAGGGCGATTATGTGAGATCAGGCGGGAGGTCAAGGCGATACCTCTCATCCAATCTGTCGATGATCCACGATGAGCGCAAGGTCGTGGTCTTTGACATGGTCTCGAGGAAGACCGTCGGCACGCTCGACGAATCATTCGTCGTGGGGTTTCTCCATACCGGGGCAGTCTTCATCACGAGGGGGCAGTTATGGCGGGTGCTCGACATGGACGAGGGAAAGATCACGGTGGAGCCCGCAAAAAAGGCAAAGGGAGAACTTCCTTCCTGGGAAGGAGAGCAGATCCCGGTTCCGTTCTCCATCGCCCGGGAGGTCGGTTCACTTAGGAGGTCCGGGAACTTTGAAGAGTACCATGCCGGAGAGAAGCCACGGGACTTTGCCCGAAAATTCCTTGGAGAGATGGAGAAAAACCGGACCCCTGTTCCTGATGATACCCTCATCACACTCGAGAATGCCCCGGAGGGGGTTGTCTGCAACGTATGCGCCGGACACAAAGCCAACGAAGCTCTCGGGCGTGTCCTCTCTATCCTTGTAGCAGCGCGGTTTGGCACAACCGTGGGCATCGAGATCGATGCCTACCGGATATATCTCCGGCTTCCCTCGATGGTGAGGGCAGCAGATATTCGGGAGATACTCCTTGGCCTTGACCCGTCCCACCTCGAAGGAATCCTTCAGCTTGCCATGAAGAGAACTGCGCTTTTTAAATGGAAGATGGTCCAGGTGGCCAAGAAATTCGGGGCGATAGACCAGGATGCCGAGTATGAAAAGATCAGCATCCACAGGCTCATCGACCTATTTGAGGGTACTGTCGTGCAGAAGGAGGCCTACAGGGAATTATTCTCCGTGTACATGGATGTTCCCGCCGCCTCGCAGATCGTGTCCCTGATCCGGCAGGGAAGTATCCATGTCGCCATCTCTCATCTGAGCCTTCTCGGTGCAGAAGGGCTCTTCTCATCCCGTGACCAGATATCTCCACCGACTCCGGATCAGGCGGTCATCATGACGCTGAAGCGGCGGCTGGACCAGCAGGAGGTCATCCTCGCATGCATGCACTGCAGAAAATGGAAGAGCCGGACCATGGTGGCCCGGATTCCCGATTCCCCGAAGTGCCCGCTCTGCAACGCGGGCCTGATTGCCGTGCTCAAGCCCTGGGAAGAACCGCTCATTGCGCTCGCAAAAAAGAAATCGCAGAGGACCGAGGAAGAGATCGCAACCGAAGCCCGTCTCATCAGGAATGCGAACATTGTCCTCTCCGGTGGAAAGAAAGCAGCAATCGCCCTTGCAGCACGGGGGGTCGGCCCAGAGAATGCGTCCCGGATACTCTCCACGCTCGCCGAAGGAGACAGGTTTTACCAGGAGATAATAAAGGCTGAGAGGAATTATATTCGGACGAGGCGTTTCTGGTAACTCAGAGGATCCCGCTGATCTTCTGTTCCAGGAAATCCAGGCCTCTCTTTATCTCATCAAGCGTCCTTCCTCCCGTGAGGATGATTTTTCCTGACGAAAACAGCAGGGCCACAATCTTCGGGTCCCGTATCCTGTACACGAGTCCCGGGAATTGTTCGGGTTCGTACTCGATATTTTCCAGGTTCAGTGTCATTACGACCTTATTCAGGTTGATGGTCTTCCCGATATCATACGAACAGACAATGTTGGTGACCCCGACGCGGGGTTCGGTATACGTCTTGACCCCGGCTTTTTTCATAGCCTCGATGATCACGGAAAGGCCCTTTTCCAGGGTGTCCTGGTCACGGATGCCTGTTAAGACAACCTTGCCGGAAGAGAAAATAAGTGAAGCTATCTTCGGATTCTCGATCCTGAAGACGGCGCCGGGAAACCGTTTCTGGTTGAGCTCGCAGTGCTCGATCTTTTCCGAGATAACAGCAAGATCGATGGCGTCAGCAATCGCTCCGGAGGCTACAATATTCTCGATCTTCAGAGAGTCGTATCTCATACCGGCCATTGCTCAATAGATGCCGTTTGTATCAGCATAATACTAATCGGATACCTTTATGTTCATTTACCGGGCTTTTCTGGAAAAAGGAATGGACAGATTCAAATCAGGGAATTGAAAAATAATATAGGTTTTATGACGGGAGCAACCGAATCCCCGGGAAGCTATGAGCAGATCTGCAGGAACTTCGAGATCAATGTCCCCAAATATTTCAATTTCGGGTTCGATGTCATCGATTCCTGGGCAGAGAAGGACAGGAACAAGCTCGCGATGATCTGGGTCAACCAGGAAGGCCAGGAGAAGAAATTTTCATTCAGGGATATGAAAAATCTCTCGAACCAGGCGGCAAATATCCTCATTAAATACGGGATCCAGAAGGGAGACCGGGTTCTCCTTATCCTCCCCCGCGTCCCGGAGTGGTGGATCTTCGTGATTGCCCTGATCAAACTGGGGGCTGTCGTGTGCCCCTGCCCCACCATGCTCACCCCGAAGGATATTAAGTACCGCCTGAATGTGGGTAAATTCAAGATGGCTATTACCAGCAGGGAACACGCCGGAAAGGTTGACGAGGTTGCAGAGGACTGTCCAACCCTCTCCTGCAGGTTCCTCGTCGATGGCGAGCTGCCAGGGTGGATAAACTTCCCCCTCGAGCTCCATTACCCGGCACCGGTCTCTCATCACTCTGTCTCGATGCCGGTTGAAAAGAGGACGCTTTCGACCGATCCCATGCTCATCTACTTCACGTCCGGCACCACGGGCGAGCCAAAAATGGTCCTGCATAATCACTCCTACCCGCTCGGCCACCTGGTCACGGCAGCACTCTGGCAGGATCTCACGCCGAACGATGTCCACTTCACCTACTCTGATACCGGGTGGGCGAAGTGTGCATGGGGCAAGATCTTCGGGCAGTGGATCCAGGGCGCCTGCCTCTTCATCTACGATGTCCGGGGCAAATTCAAGGCAACCGAGCTCCTCCCCCTGATGGAGAAGTACGAGCTCTCCACCTTCTGCGTCCCCCCGACCATCTACCGGATGCTCATCCTCGCGGACCTGGAAAAGTTCGACCTCCGCGAACTACGGCGCTGCGTGAGTGCCGGCGAACCCCTCAACCCCGAGGTGGTCCGTGTCTGGCAGGAAGGCACGGGCCTTTCCATCGCCGAGGGGTACGGGCAGACCGAGACGGTCTGCTGTATCGGCACCTTCAGGGGTATGAAGATCAAGCCGGGATCGATGGGCCGCCCTGCCCCCGGATGGCATATTGAACTCCACGACGACGACGGGATTCCGGTGCCGAAGGGAGAGGTGGGAAGGATTGCCATCTCCCTCAATCCCCGCCCTGTCGGGCTCTTCGTCGAGTACCTGCATAACCCCGAGGCCAATGCAGAGTCGTTCATGAACGGATTCTATTATACCGGTGACAAGGCGTCCATGGACGATGACGGGTACTACTGGTTCGTGGGAAGGAATGATGATATCATCAAGAGTTCGGGGTATCGCATCGGACCTTTTGAGGTCGAATCCGCACTCCTCGAGCACCCGGCGGTCGCAGAGTCCGCAGTGGTCGGCTCTCCCGATCTCATCCGCGGGACCATCGTCAAGGCATTCGTCGTGTTAAAGCCTGGGTTTGAGCCCTCCGAGCGGCTCATAAAAGATATCCAGACCTTTGTCCGGAAGAACACCGCCCCCTACAAATACCCGAGGGCGATCGAATTTATGACCGAGCTTCCGAAGACCATCTCGGGTAAGATCAAGAGGAACGAGCTCCGGATACGGGAACTTGAAAAGTTCAACACGTCACAGTAACTGCGGACGATTTATCCCTCTCTTTTCCAATGTTGAAGAAAAATCCTCCGGTTCACCCATCCCTTTAATCTGATCCGCATTCACCAGGTGAGAAGAAAGACACCTTTTTGTCGATTCTCGAACAATATGTCAGTTCATATGTCTGACGCCGGGCACAACATGCACAATTACCAGGAAGTCTATTCTCATTTCTCACAAAAAGTCCCCGAATACTATAACTTCGGATTTGATGTCATCGACAGGCTTGCCGCCGAAGACAGGAACCGCCTGGCGATGATCTGGGTGAACCAGGAGGGAAAGGAGAAGACCTTCACCTTCAGGCAGATGATGAACCTCTCCAATTCCGCAGCGAACATGCTCCTCAAGTATGGCATCAAGAAGGGGGACCGGGTGATTGTCATGCTGACAAGAATACCGGAGTGGTGGATCTTCTCTCTTGCCTGTATCAAGCTCGGTGCAGTCTTCTGTCCATGCCCGACCATGCTCACGAAGAAGGATTTGAAATACCGGATCAATGCAGCGAACATCCGGATGGTCATCACCGACAATGAGAATACAAAGAAGGTCGAGGAGATCTCTCCTGAATGCCCGAGCCTTCGGTCCCGGCTTGTGGTTGACGCGGATATCCCGGGGTGGATCAGCTACCGTGAAGAGCAGGAGTATCCGGCCCCGGTCTCCCGGCGCCTTGTCACCATGACCGGCATGGAGCGCACAAAGGCGACCGATCCCCTTGTCATCTACTTCACGTCGGGGACAACCGGTGAGCCAAAGATGGTGGTGCACAACCACTCCCTCCCCCTCGGGCACATTGCGACGGGAAAATTCTGGCTCGATCTCACTCATAACGACCTCCACTTTACCCTCGCCGATACCGGGTGGGCCAAGTCCTCGTGGGGGAAATTCTTCGGCCCCTGGATCCAGGGTGCCTGCATCCTCGTGTATGATATCCGGGGCCGGTTCAAGGCGACCGAACTTCTCCCGATCCTCGAGAAACACGAGGTCACGGTGTTCTGTGCACCCCCGACAGTATACCGTATGCTGATCCTCGCGGACTTAAAGAAGTACGACCTGAAGGAACTGCGTCACTGCGTGAGTGCAGGAGAGCCCCTCAACCCTGAGGTTATCAGAGTATGGAATGAGGGGACCGGACTTACCATCTACGAGGGATACGGCCAGACCGAGCTCGTGCTCGTCATCGGGACCTTCCCCTGCATGGAAGCCCGCCCGGGATCCATGGGAAAACCCTCCCCCGGCTGGCACATCGAACTCCATGACGATGAGGGGAGACCTGTGCCTGAAGGAGAGGTGGGGAGGATCGCAATCAGGGTAAAACCCCGCCCTGTCGGCCTTTTCGATGGCTATCTCAATGATCCTGAGGCCAACGCCAATGCGTTCTCGGGAGATTTCTACTACACGGGGGACAAGGCATATACGGACAGCGATGGCTACTTCTGGTTTGTCGGACGCGACGATGACGTGATCAAAAGCTCGGGATACCGCATAGGCCCCTTCGAGGTCGAATCCGCACTCCTCGAGCATCCCGCGGTAAGGGAGGCCGCGGTGGTCGGTTCCCCCGATGTGATCCGGGGAATGATCGTCAAGGCATTCGTCGTGTTGAAAGAGGGATACACGCCATCAGAGCAGCTCATCCAGGAGATCCAGCGTTTTGTCAAGAAGACCACTGCTCCCTACAAGTACCCGAGGGCGATCGAGTTCGTCGATGATCTCCCGAAGACCATCTCCGGGAAAATCAAAAGGAACGTGCTCCGCGAGAAGGAGTTGCAGGCAGCAGGACCAGTCGGTAACCTGTAACATTGTGCCGGGTCAGTGGCATTCCTGCCCCCTCGTTGATGCCTTGATATCCACATCTTTATTTTCCCCTGCATCCTACCTGTAGGAGGAGCGAGGGTAGCCAAGCCAGGTCAACGGCGCAGGATTCAGGGTCCTGTCTCGCAGGAGTTCTTGGGTTCAAATCCCATCCCTCGCATCTGGACACGAAGTTTGATGCTTCAGTCTTCTTTTTAAAGCCGTCATTTCTGAAACTGTTCTATGACTTACCCAGTCGCTCAGTTAATAACGTCGAGCTCTTTTCATCTGGTCAGGAATGATCTGGCAGAGAACGCGATCAAACTCGTCCTTCAGAACTTATCCATAACGACGGTCGATGCCGCCCAGGTCCGGGAATTTATAGCAGGAACATAGTTGAGTACCCTCCTCCGCTTGAGCAGTTTGTCAATTCGCCTCCCTGCCCGGCCATTTCCCCGTTACAACCCGGATACAGGACTTACTGCTCACGCAGTAAAGGAAATACCTTTTTAATGCAGACGAACGGGCAGGATTACCTTAATGCGCGATGCCTTATGACATTTACACGTTGACCCCGTCACCAGTATTCCCGTCCCGCATTACGGCTGCTGCCGGCATAGCATACGGTCTCCTCCCGGTTCTCATCATCGCTTCCCTTGCCTGGGAGATCGGCATACTCATCCCCATTCTCGGCGGGCCTGTTGCCGCCATCCTCATCGGCCTTGCAGCAGGCCAGGTCTTTGGCCAGCGGAAGGAATGGGCCGGCGGAAAGACGTTTGCCTCAAAGATAATCCTCCAGGCATCAATCGTTCTGCTCGGCACCGGCATGTCCCTCTGGCAGGTCGCCACTATCGGTCTTGCCGGCCTGCCGGTCATGATCGGGACGCTCGTCATCTGCGTTGCTGCCGGTATCGTTGTCGGCCGATTTCTGGGAGTCGAGCATGACACCCGGGTCCTTGTCACGTACGGCACGGCCATATGCGGGGCCTCGGCGATTGCCACCATGAGCGCCGTCATCGGGGCGGCCGGCCCGGCCATTGCCATCGCGGTCACGGTCATTGTGGCCTACAATGTCCTGGCAGCGGTCATCTTCCCTCTGCTCGGCCACCTGCTCGGCCTCTCGCAGCCGGCCTTCGGGCTCTGGGCCGGCACCGCGATCAACGACACCTCTTCGGTTGTTGCTGCCGCCACGGTCTTCGGGGTCGTTGCCGCTTCCTACGCCGTTGTGGTGAAGCTGACCCGGACGCTTGCCATCGTCCCGCTGGCTCTCTTCCAAACCTGGTTCCAGAACCGCGGGCTTCCCGATGGTGAGCAGAAGAACACGGCATGGTACCGGCTCATCCCCCCCTTCCTGGTACTCTTCCTTGTCGCCGTTCTCATCCAGACCGCCGGGCTCATCCCCTCGGCATGGAACGGCACCCTCCGGTTCCTCGCATTCTTCGGAATCACGGTAGCCATGGCGGCCGTGGGGATGAACAGTTCCTCACTGCCATCCGCGATGCCGGCTGGCGCCCGGTTGCGTTGGGCGGGGATCCTCTGGGTTCTGGTAGCGGTCAGCAGCCTTCTCCTCCAGGGGCTCTTTGGCCTGCTCTGAACCGCTTTACGGCAGGGCCGGCAACGGATACTCTATTTTCCCCGTCGAAGACCTTAAAAAACGGGATAAATCCCCTCATGAAAATAAGCCCTATTCACGCATTTTTTCATATTCACGTTTCACTTTCACGATTTCATAACCTTTTTACACTCTTGTGCTCGATCTGGATATGTTGGAATTATGGAGACCGATTCTATCGTGTTCCACGGCACCCTGCAGCAGCTGCTTGAGAAGGTGGAGACGGGGGAGATGGTACCAAAACTCCAGGCATCGCACGCCCCCATGTGCAAGTTTTTTACAGCATATTATGTCATCAGCGGAATTCGTCACGTGGTCCCCCTCGTGCATGGCCCGACAGGGTGTCCTCTCTACATGTCTGACTTTGTCCGGACCCGGGAGTGCTGCGAGATCCGGGGTGTCCCTCTTGAACCTACGGCCTGCACCACCCTCGACGAGAGCAACGTCATCTACGGCGGGGAGGGGAAGCTCCTCGATGCAGCAAAGGAGGCGTATGCCAAGTATCATCCCGACCTCATTGTCATCCTGTCCTGCTGCTGCTCCGGGATTATCGGCGACGACGTAGAGAGTATCGCCCGCGAGGCGGAGAAGCAGGTCGGGTGCCGGGTGCTGGCGCTCAAGAGCGAGGGATTCGGCGGGGACTTCCGGAGCGGGTACGAGGATGCATTCAAACTCATCATGGATCTGATGGAGCCTCCGAAGACTACGATGAAGGGGACCATCAACATCCTCGGTGCCCGCTGGGGACCTTCCCCCACTGAGTTCAACTGGGATCTCGATGAGATCGAACGCCTCCTTTCCGCGATCGGGATAAAGGTGAATGCGGTCATTGCGGGAGGGTGCACAGTTGAGCAGATCCGGCATGCCAGGGAGGTGGAACTGAACGCTTCATGGTGCTATGACTGGGGGCAGAAACTGGGAGATCTCATCCAGCAGCGATTCGGTGTCCCCTACAGCAGGACGGGACAGCCCTACGGTCCCGAGGCAACGAGGGAGTGGCTGCTTGGAGTGGCAACACCATTAGGCATGGAAAAGGAAGCATCGGCGGTTATTGAACGGGAGACAAGGGAAGTGGAGCCGGATCTTGCCTACCTGCGGCAGGCACTCTCGGGAAAAACGGCGATTATCGAGATCTCGGAGTTCCCCGGGCCTATACGGGCCCTCTCGCTTGCCCGGATGGTCGAGGAGTTCGGTGCTCATCCTGTAGTAATCAATGTCCACCCGTATACGATCAAGGAGCGGATGCCCAGCATCAAATATATTCTCGAAACAGGTGTCAACCCGGAGATCATCCTCACCAAAGGACTTTTCAAGCTGGGGAGCTTCAGGTCATCGAAGGAGACCGAGGATGAACTGGAGGCTATTGTGAGCGGGTACGACAACCCGATCTTCTTTGGCAACTCCGGCAGGTTTCCGCCATGCCCGGTAGTAAACCTGACATTGATGAACCCGGCGTTCCAGCCCCAGTATGGATATAAAGGAATACGGAACATCGCGGCTCTTGTCCGGCAGGCACTTGAATACAAAGACCTCCCGAGATCGAGACTTTTTAAGGGGATGCTCTATGGTGCCGGCAAACGGTGATGAGCAGACCGGGCGAAAGACCCGCTCTCCGGAAGCATGCAGTGATCCGTACCTCCGTTGCGCTTTTAACGGTGCGGCCCTGACAGCGCTTGGGGTTTCCCGGTCGGCATTGCTTGCCCATTCCCCGCAGGGGTGCGAGTATCTGGTCAATGCCGCCTTTGCGGCGCAGGAATGCGACTACATGGAAACGATGACCCTCTGCACCAAACTCTGCGTTGATGAGATTGTGCATGGCGGGGAGGATATTCTTGCGAGGACTATCCGCGAGGTGAAAGAACTCCCGATTGAAGCCCTCTTTGTCATCTCCGCATGCGGACCCGAGATCGTTGGCGATGATATTGCAGCGGTCTGTGAGACCCTTCAGGCTGAAATGAAATTCCGGCTCGTCCCTATTGCAAGCCCTGGATTCCGGGGATCGCAGTACGACGGCATTGACATCGCACTCGATACGATTCTGAAACAGCTTGTTGATGGCACCGTGAAGAGGATACCGGGATCGATCTGCCTGATTGCCCCCCACGCAAACGCCAACCCGACATGGCCCGCTGACCTTGCCTGGGTGAAACAGGTTCTCATGCGTTTGAATATCCCGGTCATTTCCACGCTCACCTACAGGACCCCGCTTTCCGATATTATCAATTCCGCATCAGCCGAGACATGCCTCGTACTGAGCCATGATGCCGGGCAGAAAGCAGCGGATTACCTCTCTGCCAGTTTTGGCCTCGATCAGGTCTGCAAAGGAATCCCGCTCCCAATAGGGATGACCAACACGCAGCGGTGGCTTTCTGCGCTAGGAGAACGGTTTGATACCCTGAAAGCAGCAGATGAGATGGTTGCAGAGGGCGAACGGATGGTAACGACAACCTGCCGTCGCAAGTGGCCGATGGCACGGTTCCTGTACAGGACACCGGCAGCAATTGTTGCTGATGCGACAATAGGGATTCCCCTTGTCCGTTTTGTGACCGAAGAGATGGAGATGACGCCCAAATTCATTGCCCTTTACAGCGGGAACCGTTCGGTGCGGGACCTGCTTGGCGGAGAGCTGAAAAGCCTGGGTCTTGACCCCAAGATCGTGTACGGCACGGATGTCTATACGACACGACAGGGTCTCCGTGAGGTTGTGCCAAGGGTCGTATTCGGGAGCACGATCGAACGGCATGCGGCTGATGGCCTCGGGATCCCATATGTTGTCGAGGTAGTGAAGATGATGCGCCAATTCCGGATGATTAACCGGGAGTACTTCGGGTACACCGGCATCCTGAACCTTTTTGAGGCTGTCCAGAATGAGTGGACCATGGCATGGCGTTCAAGGGAGAAGAGATACAGGGCGAAATGGTGATGGAGATGAGACAGATAGCAATTTACGGGAAAGGCGGGATTGGGAAGAGCACGATCGCCTCGAACCTGTCCGCTGCGCTCCACGAGATGGGGCACACGGTCATGCAGGTAGGCTGTGATCCCAAGAGGGATTCGACGAGAATCCTTGCCGGAGGAAAGTTCATCCCTGCAGTGCTGGAAGAGCACCGGGAGCAGTTGCGTATGGGAAAGGATGAATATGCAATCCGGCTGGATAGCATCATCTTTAAATCGCCCGGGGGAATCTATCTTGTCGAAGCGGGAGGACCGGAACCGGGTGTCGGGTGCGCCGGCCGGGGTGTGCTGACCGCCCTTCAGATACTCAAAGATCTGAATGCGTTTGAGACATACAATATCGACGTTGCGATCTACGATGTGCTCGGCGACGTTGTCTGCGGGGGTTTCTCGATGCCCATCCGCGAAGGGTTCGCAAAGGAGATCTACCTTGTGTGCTCCGGGGGGTTCATGAGCATCTATGCGGCAAATAACATTGCCCGTGCTGTACAGAGGCTCGCAAAACGCGGGGACACCGGACTTGCCGGCATCATCTGTAACAGCAACGGCGACGAGGTCTTCGAGCGTGCCGCAATCCCGGCTTTTGCGGCGAAACTTGGGACACCGTTTGTCAGGTTTATCCCTCGGAGCCCAGTGATCCAGGCTTGCGAGATGGAAGGAAGGGCTGTGGTGGACCATGCACCCGGTTCCCCTGAAGCTATGGCATTCCGGGACCTTGCAAAGGACATCCTTGAGAATGATTCACGCGTGATCCCGACACCTGTGAGCGATCTTTCGGAACTCGAACAGATGTACCGTCAGTATATGGTAAAAAAATGAAGATTCCCCAGCCCCATACGATCACAGGTCCGGGTGCTTGATTGCGAACTGATTCCTGTTCTTTTTTATTCATTGCATGATGGGAAAAGTCACCTATGGTGAACGCAGAAACCGGATAACAGGGAAATTAAAAATGTTTCAGATGACTTTTCCTTTCCAGAGCCCGAGAACAGCCACAAATATCAGGGCAATTCCGAGAATTACCGAAACAATATCCATCAGCCCCGGGACTGCCATGATCTGCATGGTGCCGGTGATACACAGGAAAAAGCCGATCACCAGGAGGAGGATATTGACAATCTTCGGATCCATGGTATTCTCTTCATATGAATGTATAAAAGGATTTCACCGGAAGGTATAGCACGGGCGTTCTGTGGGTGAAAAAAGGGGATGATCGCCTGTTATCTCCTTTTTATTGCGAACAGAATGCCAGGGACTGCCAGGGCTAATGCTACCAGCGGGAGCGAGAGCGGGGACCTGGTGGGCGCGGTCGTGGGAACCGGGGCAAGCGTTCCCAGCACCTGTGTGGACTGCCCTGAAGCGACCTGTATGGTATAGGATGCATCAGTGTACCCCGTCATCTTGAGCGTCACGACATGTGATCCTGCTGTGACATCGCTGAGGGTGAGTGGAGAGAATCCCTTATACTCGTTGTCAAGGTAGACATTCGCTCCAGAGGGGGTGGACTGAATGGTAATACTGCCGGTTGAAGGTGGTTTCGATCCCTGGTTGAGTGTTGCAGAGACAGTCGCGGTACTGCCTGCAGATACGGAGACGCGGGTCGTGTAATCCTGGTATCCGCTCTTCATCAGGGCAACAGTGTGTGTTCCCGGAGTGACACCTGAGATATCGAAGGCATTGCCCTGGAGCGTGATTCCGCGGTACCCCCCATTGAGGTAAATAGACGCTCCATCAGGAACCGAGCTGACAATGATATCACCCGTGGTAGGCTGGTATACGGGGTTCATGGTTGCCTGGACCACCGCTTCGCTGCCAGCAGAGATGTCTGCGGTCCTCGTGAAGTCCTGGTAACCAGAGAGATGGAGCCTCACGGTGTGTCTTCCTGAACTCAGGGAACCGACCGTGAGAGGCGTGTATCCCCTGTATATTTCATCGATGAAAACCTCGGCGCCCGATGGAGATGAAGAGACACGGAGGGAACCTGTCGACTGCATCGGTGAGAGTGCTGCGTTCACGCTTGATGTCCCACCTGCACCGACGCTCACCGTGGTGCTATAGGGGTAATACCCGTACAGTGCGATCTCGACGGTGTGGCGCCCTGTGGGAACAGAAGTGAATGTTCCCGGTGTCTGGATGCTCTGGCCCCCGTCAAGCCTCGCGATGGCTCCCGAAGGCGAGGAAGTGACCTGGATGGTCCCGGTCTCGACATGTGACACGAGTCTCGCAGTGATGTAGATCGTCTCTCCGGGTTCAGGATTCCGGTTGTAGGTCTCTGTCCAGGTATCGTATCCGTATTTGCTGATCGAGAGTGTGTGGGAAGGGGTTGCGGATGAATACACCTCCTGGACAAGAGGAGTTTCACCAAGGTACGCACCGTCAAACATGACGTCTGCACCCACCGGAACGGAATTGATCGATAAATATCCTACATCGCCGCCAATCGCGGACACGCTTCCTGTAATGAGGAGAAGCACGGTAAGCAAACCGGGGACAAGGAAATTGATTTTCATAGAACTTTCTCCTGTCATTTTGACGAAAAGAATCCGGAAAGTAACGTGATAACTCTTCTGGTCCGGCACCCGGCGATTCACCGGGGAAGGGGTCTACAAAAAGAGGCGGGAGTCTGGAAGCATGTCGGCAATCTCTCCTGAAAGGATGGAAGGAAAAACCATAACGGTGCAGAATCTGAATCCCTTCCTGACCGTTGCAGGGTCCACAGATGTCGATTGGAATGATGGAGAATCTGCCATCTCCGGGGCTATTCTCCCATCCTCCGTTGATTGCCCGAAACTGAAATCATTGTGACGCAGTATCGCACATGCTTGAAAAGTCCAGTCCCTGAATTCTTCGATACGGTGCCAAGTATCATGAATTCCCGAAACAAAAACCTGATGAATACTCCTGATGTCTGACGGATGCGATCTCGTACTCAAAAATGTCCTGCTCCCTGGGGGAAGAGTTGCCGACATTTCTCTTTTTGGGGGAAGGGTAGTCCACGTTGGGGCAGGTCTCACGAGGGATGACGTTCTCAACTGCAGGGGAAAGACGGTCCTCCCTGCAGCAGTCGACATGCACGTCCACATGAGGGGAGGAGTCCAGAGTCACAAGGAGGACTGGGAGAGCGGGAGCAGGAGCGCTCTTGCCGGGGGCGTGACCGTGGTCGTGGACCAGCCGAATACCATCCCTCCTCTTGTCACACCCGATTCTTTCACCCGGAGGGTCAGGGAGGCAGAAGGTGCATCATTCTGCCACTATGCGGTCAATGCGGGATATGTGTCCGGGTGCGACATTCAGGAGTTATGGAGTGGGGGGGCAATGGCCTTTGGGGAACTCTTTGCCGCCCCTTCAAGCTATGGGGATGCCCTGAAAACAGAGGATCTCTCCACTGCGCTCCGGACCGTATCATCCTTTGGAGGACTCTGCACTATTCATGCCGAGGAAGTCAGTGACGGGCAGGATAGCGATCTCCACGCCCATAATGCCCTCCGGTCGCCGCACGGCGAGTCCCGGGCAGTCCAATGGATAAGGAACCTGAATACGCGTTCATGCCGGCTCCATTTCTGCCACATGAGCAGCCAGATGTCGATCACGAACGCCGGCGATTCCACAGTGGAGGTCTCACCCCACCATCTCCTCCTCTCGCTGGGAGACTTCGATCCCGTCGATACCCGTGGAAAAGTGAATCCTCCTTTGAGAGGTTCCTCTGAGCGGCGAAAGCTCATCACGACATGGGATCGGATCGATGTGCTGGCGTCTGATCATGCACCCCATACCCTGGACGAGAAGGAACTCCCCTTTGAATCCGCCCCTTCAGGAGTCCCGGGAGTGGAGACGATGGTGCCCCTCATGCTCCAGTTCTGCCGTGAGAGGAAGATTCCCATGACATCCCTCATGGAGAAGACCTCGTGGAAGCCTGCAGCCATTCTCGGGATCCCCCGTGCCGGGTTTCTTGCCGGGGACAGGGCCGATTTTGCGATTTACGGAAGCGCAGAGACGGTCATCAGGGGAGATCTGCTCCACAGCAGGGCTGGCTGGACACCATTCGAGGGAAGAAAAGCAGTGTTTCCGGACACGGTTATCATGAGCGGAAAGGTGGTCTTCCACGAGGGATCCTTCTTCCGGGGCAATCCCTCGTGGATCCCGGGAAGAGGATATATAGGACCGGCCCCCATCAAGAATGGTGCCGATACAGCACAGCCATAGGTCCCCGGGGGATCGAATGGCGATCGCCTTGAGATGAACCATGGGACAACCCGGCTGTGCGACAGGCACCGCCCGGTAATGGGTAAACACTGGAGAGGGACGGCATCAGGCCACCCGTGATCCAAAGTGGTTAATGCCGGGCGACACCTCCTTTATACTTGAGTGGACGAGTTTCGCAATGCCCTGACTGACAGCAGGGAAGGGACCATACTCTTGATCGAGGTCACGCCGAATGCAAAGAAGACCAGGTTTCCTTCTGGATACAATGCCTGGAGAAAAAGCATCGGCTGCCAGATCCGGGAACCTCCTGTGGAGGGAAAGGCCAACCTCGCAATCGTGAAATTACTTGCAGGGTTCTTCTCCCTGCCTGCTGATAGGATCCGCATACTCTCAGGGGCAAATACCTCCCAGAAAAAAATTCTCCTTGCGGGGATGGATATCGACAGCGTTCTTGAGATCCTGAACCGCTCCTGAAGCCCGGACCGATGAGTTGTTGCGCGATTGTTTCCTAAACATCAACGTGTGTGCTTGAAAAAATATGTTAAAATATTATAAAAACTTACATATACATGTCACATGACAGATGCAGCAGATTGGGATGGCATTGGTTGGGTGACATATCACGATTCACGGAGTGGGGTCCATGTACTCCAGCGACACTACCAAGTATCTGATTCACATTCACCTCGAGGCAGAGGGGGTGGTCGAGAAACCTGATGTTGTCGGAGCCATCTTTGGCCAGACTGAAGGGTTACTCGGCGAAGACCTTGATCTGCGCGACTTGCAGAGGACCGGGCGTCTTGGAAGGATAGATGTCCAGGTCACCAGTAAAAAGGGAGAAACACAGGGAGAGATATTCATAGCCTCCTCCCTTGATCGTGCGGAGACCGCGGTACTTGCGGCATCTTTCGAGACGATCGACCGCGTGGGCCCCTGCTTGGCCAGGGTTCGCGTAGAGTCAATTGAGGATATCAGGGTCAGCAAGCGGAAGCTCGTCGTTTCCAGGGCAAAAGAACTTCTCCTGGATGCATTTGAGGAGGGAACGATAGACAGCAATGTACTGATAGACGAGGTCAGGGAAACGATAAGGATGGAGAAGATTTCGACCCTTGGTGAGGATCGTATTCCTGCAGGGCCTGAAGTCAATAATTCCGATGCCATCATCATTGTTGAAGGAAGAGCAGATGTCCTTAACCTGCTCCGTTTCGGCATCAAGAATGCGGTTGCCGTGGAAGGGACAAAAGTGCCAAAGACCATTGTCGACCTTTGTGTGAAAAAGACTGCCACGGCCTTTTTCGACGGGGACCGGGGAGGGGATCTCATACTCCGGGAACTGATGCAGATAGCAGAGATCGATTATGTTGCATATGCCCCGCGCGGAAAGAGCGTGGAGGATCTGGGGAGAAAAGAGATCGTCAAGGCACTCAGGAATAAAATTCCCGTCGAATACATCCGGGAAGAACTCCTGGGTGAGGAGAATGGGGAGAATCAGGCCATTTCACCCGTCTCCCCTGTGATTGAGACTCCGTCGAGAATGCGAAAAGAGGGGAAGACAACCAAAAAGCGGGAGAACCCGGATATACGCACGGGATCTGACCCTTCTCCCGCGCACCGTACCCTCACCGATCACCTTTCAGATGTGAGTGGCTCGGAGTCTGCCCGGTTTCTCTCCCGCGACTATGATATCCTGCGTGAGGTGAAGGCAACGGAAGTTGAGCGTGTCCTCGATGAGGTAAACGGAGACGTCAAGGGGCTTATCCTTGACGGGGAAGTTAACCAGAAGCTCCTCGATACCCTTCTCTCCAAGGGAATCGAATACGTGGCAGCCCGTGAGTTCAGGGGCATAATAAAGCGTCCGATGGCGGTAAAACTCTTAAAAATCGCGTAATTTGAGGTGGGGAGTTACTTATTTATTCCCACTCATACAATCATCAACTGGAAGTGAGAGGATGCACAAAGAGGAATTGATCACACTTCATCAGATGCTCTACGAAATCAAAGACTATTTTGAGTCCACGAATTCAGACCTGAAATTCAGTCAGTATTATTCCCTTAAAATTAACCCCTCGCAACTTCATAAAAGCAAGATGGAGCACAAGTATGCCATCTTTATCCTGGGCAACGAGCTCGCGAACGCCATGAAGGAGGTCGAGTTCTCCGCATCAGGCAGGATCTCGGCCAGAATGAAAGAGCTTGCTGTCAAAACTCTGAAAGAGATGGAATATCTCCAGTAAGGATCCCATACCCTGTTTTCTTATCCCTTTTCAAGTCTCTCCTGCTCCAGCAGATACTGTGCGAGATAGCGGGGGATATTTACGCCCATGCAGTGCCAGTTGGGGGTCCCGTTCACTTCAAGGACCGTGTAATCATTTCCGCATGGAAGGAGATCCACACCTCCATAATCCACTCCGACAGCCTGTGCCGCAGAGACCGCCAGTTCGCCCATCCTGCGGTCAATCTCGACAGGCATGCCGGAACCGCCCTGGTGAATGTTGTGGGTCAGGGAATCGGAGATCCTCGTGATAGCTCCTATCGCTTCGCCGTCAATCACGAATACCCTGAAGTCCCTGTCGTTGGGAACGTATTCCTGGAGATAATACGGTGGATTTCCAAGCTGCTCGGGCGAGGATACCAGGAAAATCCCATTCCCGTCAAAACCATATACGGGCTTGCTCACAACCCTGCCCAGGCGCTTGATGATCGAGGATGCAGTCCCCCTTGATGATGTGAAGAATGTGTGCGGTGTCGGGACTCCCTTTTGTTTCAGGAGCGTGCTTGTAAGAACCTTGCTCGCACAGGTGAAGATTGCCATGGGGGTATTGATCATCCGGTTGGTGACCGAGAGCGCGTGGCAGACCTCGAACTGGTGCTCGTCCTGCTTGAGCCCGCATATCCAGATAAGGGCTCCTGAAAGATCGGTCGAGAATGGATCGACCGCGTCGATGTCGAGGAACGAGCACTCTCCTCCCTGATGCCTGATCTCCTTTACCACCATCGAGGTTGAATCGTCGCCGGGGATGTCCGTTGGTTTCTTGATAATATGTATCATGTCTGGTCCCCTCTCGTGTGGTGATCATGTTCGAGTCCCGTATCCATAAGGCTGATCAAGATCCCTTCATGAAACAGGGTGGCGGGCGATCCAGGATTCTCTTCGGCACATTCTTCTTTTCTCACGGAAAAATGGTCATTTATGCGGTACTATCCGGATCCATCCAGTAACCTGGATCTCTCAAAGCTGAACGGCGTTATTGAAGAAGCATTTGCAGAGCACGCCCGGGGAAGCGTGCAGATGCCTCCAAAGGTCTATATCACGCTGGATCAGGGAGATTTCCGGACAATGCCAGGCTATATTCCATCTCTTGGAATCGCCGGCGTGAAGATCGTGAACGTGCATCCCGGCAATCCGGGGCGGAATCTTCCCACGGTCATGGCACTGACAGTAATTCTGGACATCGGGACGGGAGTCCCTGTTGCAATTCTCAATGCGACGGATCTTACTGACTTAAGGACAGGAGCCGGCGGAGCGGTCGCTGCAAAATACCTCTCACCAGGCCGCGCCGTCAGCCTTGGCCTGGTGGGATCAGGATGCCAGGCAAGAGCACAGATTGACGCAATTGGAAGGGAACTGGATATCGTTGAGGTGAAGGTATGGAGCAGGAACGAGAAGAATGCGGAGGACTTCTGCAGCAGATACCCCGACTTCGATTGCAGGGTTGCAAGCCTTCGCGATGCCTGCGAATGCGATCTCCTTGTCACCACCACCCCGTCAAGGGAACCGCTGATCCGGGACGAGTGGGTACATGAAGGGACGCACATCAACGCCATCGGTGCGGATGCCCCCGGGAAGGAGGAACTCGATCCGGCCATCCTCATCCGGGCAAGCGTCTTTGTCGACGATCCGGCCCAGGCCGTTCATTCCGGGGAAGTGAACGTTCCCATAACGAATGGCCGTTTCTCTGAAAACATGATTGCAGGGACACTCGGAGAGGTCGTCATCGGGAAAAAGAGGCGGAAAAGTGCTTCGGAGATCACGGTCTTCGATTCGACCGGACTTGCCATCCAGGATCTCGCGATCGCATCACTTGCGCTCCAGAAACAGGAGGGAATCGATCTCGCGTTTCCCTGATCCTCGTTTCGGAATAACGGAGTGTTCTTACCGGGACGAATCGATCAGGGATCTGGCTCACTTCTGCAGCGGGGAACTCCACTGTTTCCAGACCTTTTCGCGATAGACCGGGCCGCTGTTGTACGTGCAGAATGGGATAAGCGTTCCGTCCGGTGTCGCATAGTGAATGCAACAGCGCTGCACCCTCGAGAGGTCGTAGTTATAACGGTCCATGAAATGCATCGTCCCGACGAAGAGGGCATTCCAGTGGAAATCTCGTAATGCTTCAAAATTCTGGAATATAAGCGTTTTTCCGATGAGTTTCCACAATTCGGAAGTATTCCCCTGTTCGCTGTTTTTAAAAGAGTCCTTGAGGTCGCCTATAGCCTCCATCAGGGCCATGTATTTATTGATTGTTCCCCCTTTCCGAAGCTTCTCAGCGGTCTCGGTGAGGGCCTGGAACAGGCTCTCGACGTCAACCATCCGGTTCACGGGTGTCATGCCGTCATTATTCACAAATACGTAGGTCGCGGCTCCGCAGTGCTGGTGAGCGGTAAAACGGATCTGGGGTTTTCCTGTATACGCTTCAACGAAATCCGAGAAGGGTACGACGCATGGGACCGGGTAGAAGTCGTTCTTCTTTATCACCCCGCCCGTCTGGAGTTCAATATCACTGAGGAGTTCCGGGATTGTGATCCGTTCCCTCTGCACATCCTCTTCACCCGCAGCGCCGGTAAATGCGATTGGCTGGAAATTCACTCCCCGTACCGCACCAATGTGATCTGCGGCGAACTGGATGATTGCACCCACCTCGTGATCGTTGCGGCTTTTGATGATGGTGGGAACAAGCACAACCCCGACCTTCAGGTCTTCGCAATTCTTAATCACCTTCTCGTCGAGGGTGAGTTTCGAGTTGGTGTCCTTTGTGATCCCGTCAAAATGGAGATACAGGGTGGAGAGCCCGGCTTCGCGGAGTTCCTTAAGGTATGAAGGATCTTTCGCAATCTTGATCCCGTTTGTTGCCAGCTGAACCTGGGGAAAACCGATTTCCTTGGCAGTGCGGATGATCTCCGGGAGATCGTCACGCATGGTTGGTTCTCCTCCGGAAAACTGGACCGCGGGTGCAGGGACGGGTTTTTCTGCCCTGAGCATCTTCATCATCCCGACAATCTGCTCAAACGAGGGCTCATAGATATAGCCGCATGCCTGTGCATTCGCAAAACAGAAGTCACAGTTCAGGTTGCACCGGTTGGTAAGATCGATATTTGCAAGGAGTGTGGTGGACTTATGGTTGGAGCAGATTCCACAGTACTGGGGGCACCCGTCGGGAGGTGCGGTGCGCTGGGGGTTATCAAGCCCCGTCCCCAGCGATTCGAACCGCTCGAACTTCTTCCATAATTCCGCATCAGACCAGTACACGTCGCGGAAATGGCCGTGTTCCGGGCAGGAACGTTCCAGCCATACCATTCCATCCTCTTCAACGACATCTGCTTCCAGCACCGCGTTGCAGGTCGGGCAAAGACTCCTGGTCTTCTTCAAGATAACGGGCATATCCACCAATCCACCGTAGAATTGATATCTTCTGGGATATCTTAATGCTTATAATTACTCCTTATCTCACATACTGTCTGGAGAGCGTATTATTAGTCCTGATTCCATCATAATATCATTGGTTTCTGCGCTGTGGTGCATGCTGCCTGCCTATGTTCCCAATTCGGTGGCCGCGGCGCTTGGTGGCGGAAGGCCTATTGATGGCGGCAGGAATTTTACTGACGGGCGGAGGATCTTTGGCGATGGGAAAACATATCGCGGCTTTGTTGTCGGTGTTGCGGGGGGTATCCTGGCAGGATTATTGCAGATCTGGCTCCAGAGTGTCTATTCCCTCGAATTTCTCCCCGCCCAGACAATGCTTTCTGTCCTGCTCCTTGCATCCGGGGCGTTGCTTGGTGACCTTGCCAAGAGCTTCTTCAAACGGAGGCTTGGAAAAGCCAGCGGTGAGCGATGGCTTGTTGCCGATCAGTATGACCTTGTCGCAGGGGCATTCCTGATGCTCGTGGTCTTTGATCTCCCCTGGCTCCTGCACGCGGTCACGCTGCCGGTCTTCCTGTGGATACTTATACTGACCCCCCTCCTTCACAAAACCGCAAATGTGATTGGCTATATCATCGGAGTGAAAGATGTACCATGGTGACAAAAATAGCAAAATTCCTCGATAAATATGGAGCTGTTGAATATGGCGATTTTCTCCTGGCATCAGGTGCCAGGAGCACCTATTATCTGGACATCAAGAAGGTGGTGACCCAGCCCGATGCGCTGAGAGAGATCGGGAAGGTCATCGCCACTGCGTATTCCTTCGAGACGGTAGCAGGCGTTGCGGTAGGGGGAGTGCCGCTCGCGGTTGCGGTCTCCCTGGCGAGCGGTAAACCCTATGCCATAATCAGGAGCCAGGAGAAAGATCATGGTAAATCAGGAAGGATCATCGGTGATGTCAGGGCAAGGCAGGTTCTGCTTGTCGAGGATGTGACCACCTCGGGGGGTTCTGCTCTCTTCGGGGTGAAGGCGCTCCGTGACGCGGGAGCCAGTATTGACAGGGTGGTCACGGTTGTAGACCGTGACGCGGGGGCGGGGGCGCTCCTCAAGGAGAGCGGTGTTGTGCTTGATGCCCTTGTGAAAGCAACCGACCTGATCCGGGGACCGGCCAAAAAAGGAGCTGAAGGAAGGGACTGATCAGACTCATGACGATCAGGATTCTTGTTGTAGGGGGAGGGGGAAGGGAGCATGCCATTTTGGCATCGCTCCAACGGAACAGCGATGCGGACCTGTACGCGGTCATGCCCCGAAAAAATCCTGGCATGTCCGGGCACTGCCGGGATATCCTCCTTGAAAAGGAGACCCACATTGATGAGATTGCGGCATTCGCCCGGAAAAAAGCGATAGACTATGCCATCATCGGTCCTGAGGCTCCCCTGGAAGCAGGGGTCGTGGACAGGCTGGAATCAGAGGGAATCCCCTGCATGGGTCCCACGATGGCAGCCGCCCGGCTCGAGACTGACAAGGCATTCTGCCGCGAGATGATGGATGCGCATGGTATTGCAGGGTGCCCCCGGTACCGTGTCTTTCATGCAGCCGATGACGCAGTCCGGTTTCTCGAATCCCACGAGGGTGACCTTGCCATCAAGCCCATTGGGCTCACGGGGGGAAAGGGGGTGCGAATCATGGGAGAGCACGTGGACCGGAAAGGGGCAATCGAGTATATACGGACCCTCCGATCGGGAATCGTGCTCGAAGACAGGCTTATCGGTGAGGAATTTACCCTCCAGGCGTTCACCGATGGCACTCACCTGGTCCCGATGCCCCTCGTGCAGGACCACAAGAGAGCGTATGATGGGGACGAAGGCCCGAATACAGGGGGGATGGGTTCCTACTCCATGCCCGACCACGGGCTGCCATTTGTGACTGATGCCGACAGGAAAACCGCACTCGGGATCATGAAGTCAGCAGTCGCTGCAATGGAGGAGGCCGGGACTCCGTATCGGGGCATCCTCTACGGGCAGTTTATGAATACCCGCGAGGGACCCATGGTGATAGAGTTCAATGCACGGTTCGGTGATCCGGAAGCGATGAACGTGCTGTCGCTCCTTGAGGCAGATCTCTCGACAATCATCGAGAAGGGGATTGAAGGATCCCTCACTCAGAAGGATGTCCGGTTTGAAAAGAACGCGACTGTCTGCAAGTATCTCGTCCCTGAGGGGTATCCCGAATCTCCGCTCACAGGAAGCCCGGTTGTGGCGGGGGAGTATGATCCGGCTCTCCTTTATTATGCCAATGTCGAAGAGAAGGATGGCACACTGTATACGCAGTCATCCCGGACGATGGCATTTGTCGGGATGGGAAAAACCCTCAGGGAAGCCGAAGGGATTGCCGAGAGGGCTGCATCCCAGGTGAAAGGAAGGGTGCGCCACCGCAGGGATATCGGGACTGAGGCACTCCTGAGAAAACGGATCGATCACATGAAGGAATTACGATGAAACGCGATCTCCTCTCAATTTTGGATATCTCGGCAGAGGAACTTGATCGGCTGATGGATCAGGCCGCCCGGCTGAAGGATATGCGTAGGCACAACAAGCCCCATGCTTTCCTCCCCGGGCGTACCCTTGCAATGATCTTCGAGAAATCCTCTACGAGAACCAGGATTTCATTCGAGGTGGGAATGGCAGAACTTGGAGGAACAGCCCTCTTTCTTGATGCACAGGACATGCAGATCGGGAGAGGTGAGGAGATCCGGGATACGGCAAGGGTAGCGTCGCGGTACGTGTCGGCGGTGATGATCCGTGCATATCGCCATTCGACCATCGAAGAGTATGCCCGCTATTCGACAATTCCTGTCATCAACGGCCTCTCGGATATCGAACATCCGTGCCAGATACTCGCTGATATCATGACCATCCGGGAACATTTCCCGGATCGGAGGGATCTCCGGGTGGCATGGGTGGGCGATGGGAACAATGTCTGCAACTCCCTCATACTCTCAACGGTCCTGACCGGGATGGAAATTGCCATCGCCTCTCCAAGGGGATTCGAACCCCCCGCAGAAATCCTGGATACCGCACGGAGGAAAGGAGGGAAGGTGAACATGGTCCGGGATCCTGAAAAAGCCCTTGATGGCGCTCACGTCGTTGCAACCGACACGTGGGTATCGATGGGGACTGAGAACGAGCGCGATGCGAGGCTGAAGGCGTTTAGGGGATTCTCCATCGACGGGAGGATGATGGACCTCGCATCACCCGAGGCGATCTTCATGCACTGCCTGCCGGCGCACCGGGGACAGGAGGTCACTGATGAGGTCATCGAAGGGCCGAGAAGTGTCGTCTTTGACGAGGCGGAGAACCGGCTTCACGCCCAGAAAGCCCTTCTCGTGTTCCTGATGAGGAATGATGAAGGAAGAGGGAGGAAAAAATAAATCCTGTTTCACTTTAACAATTCAATTTTCTTGTCCTTTTCCTGCATCGGTCGGAATCTGAAGGTTCAGTCCTTTACCACTTCGTGGTAGCAGCCATCCCTCTTTTCGACAAAGAGTACAGCCTTGAAGTTGCGGAGGCTCGGTTTTGGAAACTTTCTGAAAGTGACAATCCCGTTCTGTACGAAACTGCCATCAGTGGTCCGGATTTCGTCGATGCCTTCGGAGAGGAGGTCTGAAATGTCGGCCTCCCCGGTATAGTCCCGGAGTCTCCCCTTCAAAACATATCTGCCATCGTTTCCTGACGCAGCGAGACCAAGGCCAGCAAGGGCTCCGATGACTCCGCCACAGGTTCCGCCAAGGCCCAGGAGAGGAATTACATTTCGCTTTGCACATACTATGGCATCATCCTGTGTAAGAACACGGTGCTTCGCATCCTGGCCGAACGCTATAATGTCAGGTGTTATCGTATCGATGGATCCCATGGCGAGCCCCGGATCGCTCCCAATGATAAAATCCTCACGCATGATGGTGCTCACTGTATTCATGAGGTCAGAGATTTGGACGCCGTTTTCTGGGTCAAGGTGGATAACTGCACAGCTGTTGTGGGATGTGTAGGGGATATCGGGGTGAACGAGAAGCTGGTGCCTTGTCACTCCAGTTACAATCCCGTGTGGATGAAGAGCCCCTGCAATAGCCCGGGCGAGCCTTCCAGTACCCCGGCTCTCCTTTGTATCGGTGTCGTCGATAGAGATGAGGATAGTCATGGCTGGTCACGGGTATGAAATATATTCGTAATTTATGATACGCGATTGGTAATAAAATTCGATTATAATTGATCTTACTGATGGATTCGCATTGGCTCTATCCTGGAAAATAGAATTAAATCAATGGAATTTTGTGAAGATTTGCATTATTTGGGGATAAATAAAAAAAATGAGCATTCAAGGAAAAAAAAATTCTCTCCTTTCTATAATAATTGTCCTGTAGTATCCCGAAATCATTTGAC
>DAWU01000065.1 GCA_002506105.1 Methanolinea sp. UBA275
CACGGGGAACCGTTACCTGAATATGAGTGAATTCGAGATACAGGTACCGGAGTCGAAATTGTCAATCTGCCCTGTGGATATTAGTGTTGAGTAATTCAAGCAAGACGTGATAAACGCCGCCGCCCCCGAAGGGCGCCCCGGCGGCGGATCAATGGCCGTATTCATCAATTGGATAGATTCGAAAAGTTGCACTGGAAATGGTGCATTGAGTTTTGGAATCGATTCGTTTGCTTTTTCTTGTAGTGTTGTCATGGCTAATGTACAGGATCGGGTTTTCGTTTTTACAGTAAATTCCTTACACTACCCAATCCAGCTTCGATTGAATAAGATTCTCATGGTCTTCATAATTCCTTTTTCTCTTACTTCGTGTCGATTTTTCACAGACAATGTCAATGCCATGAGGCCGGCAGCCAATGTGCATGCTGATTGAAAAAGCGGATTCACAAGAGAAAAGTAGTCGATATATCGGCTTTGGTATATGCATGACCTCACCGGGATGTCCTCTTATTCTTCAGCAACCCTTTCTGGGAAAAAATCACGCGAATAAAAATCTATGGGTGCTCCACATGCTGAATGTACTGCACAAAAAAGCCGTGCAGACCAGTCGGGAGATTTTTTTGATACTTCATCGGCTCAACCACGTTCCTCAAGATCTATTCTCTGTCGGGATGCATTGTACTGGTACAAAATGAGCCCCTGAGTTCCCGGACCTATATTTCATCCTGAGAAAATTGCAGATTTATGAATACTCTCCTGCAAATGGATTTTTCCCTTCATTTTTCCGAGATCACAGACATGCGGCACGCATTCACTGGGTCCTGCAGGGAATATGAGATTCCTCGGAATTCACATATGGAATAGCAATGATGAATGTAGGAAGAGCGAGAGCAAATTCTCAGGTTTTTGTTGGAAGGTTCGCCATCAATTTTTTTGATGGAACGGACACCCCCGCGAGTTTTTAAGGATTATTTATTGGAGTCCTTGGGGCAGAGTCAGATACTCCGATCTTCAGACAGGGGTAGGATTGCCCACGAAGGTTCGAGTGAACTCTCTGGATTCAGACTCTCCATTGAAGGCGGCATTCAATAATTGATAACAGAGTGTCTTGAAAAAGCCAACAGAATCAGACCGATGAGCTACCGATTCTCGGAGGATCCCTCTCATGAAAAGCCGGTTCACGAATAATCTATGGTAAAGTGTCATTATTACCACCAATCTCGCACACAAGTCAGGAAGAGAATTTGAAAAAAATGCCTCACTAAAATCAAGGTAAAAAAATTCAGGTTCTGGATTGTACATCTGATATGCGATTAACCCCGCCGCCCCCGATGGGCGCCCCGGCGGCGGTTCATTTTTTTTTACTTTTTCCAATTAGAGCGAAAAATCATCTTAAATTCCTAAAAAAAGCAATAGTACAAACCTAATTCACTGGCATTACTTACACGATTTACAAAAATTTTGGGGGCTAGATTGCTACTACACCCTAATTCAGTGTTATTCCCTTGGGTTATTACGAAAATCAGATGAACAGAGCGTTTTCAAGGCCAATTAGCCTTATTAAACTGCATCAGTGCTCTAGGAGTTCACACGTTTCCAAGATATTTTCCAGGTATTATTACCCCCTTAAAGACCGGGAATCGTCCAGGTTCAGGTGCAGCAGGCTCTGCCAAATTGTAGAGGTATCATGGACAGCCTTTTTTTTGTGTGCATTTTCGTGAGTTATTTCTCAATCTCTCTTCGGGATCAGGTTTCTTGATTCGTGGAAGCAATGATGCAATGTCCTTTATTTTGGGTGTAGCGGCAATCCCGCCATCGCCATTTTTTTGTCAAATAGTGTGGATAAGCCCATTCGTTGAGGTGGTGTTCTCTGTTGTATTCTGAAGGGCACCTGAAAATGTTGTTTCAAAACCAAGATACACAGTCCTTCAACCGCTGCCGGGACCCCCCTTCTGGGACAGCGGGATCAATCGCACTACGAGATGCAAAACCAGGAATTGTGGCTTTTTTTCGGATTTGAGGAACTGATTGTTCATTCGAGTCTTTGCCATGAAGGGCATGAAAAATTGGTAGTGGCAGGCATTGATTTTTGTACCTGTCATTTTTCCTTAAATGGAGTGGCATAACTCCGATATTGTATCAACGCAAAGTATGTCCTGACCTCTCTATTTCACAGATGGCTGGTGACCTGACAACACTACAGGAGTGAAAATGGCCAGATCGTTCCTCTCTGTCGCGGTCAGGAGTGTCCGCCCGGTACATACAGACCGCGATATTCGCGTTTCCTGACCAACGCATCCATGTAATGGATACAAACTCCCGATGATCGCCTGGGAGCCCAATATGGGCTTCTGTTGGCAGGAATGGTATCAAACGCACTGCTGGAGGCATCACAGTACACCATTCCGGGAATCCGATTGGTCATTTTCTCCGGTTCCAGGATTGCTTGTCGCGAAATGTGTATTCTGCGCAAAAAGTTTATAATTCGAGGAAAACAAGAATAGAGCATGCAGGGGGGATTTTTTTCGGAATGGCTCAATCGTTACCGCCACTACCTGAGAATGCGCAATTATTCCCCCCGGACCATCCAGAGCTACGAACAGGTGGTCAGGCACTTTGCCTACTATGTCTGGCTGCGGAGGAATATCGATCCCCAGAAACTGATGGTGTACTGGGAAGACCTCTCCCATGCACGTCTCGAGACGAGCGTGGATGTGGAACCGGTTCTCCTCGGCGATTATTTCACTTTCATAACCTCCATGCGGACCTACAAGCCAAAAACCCTGCACCGGATCATATCGACCTTAAGTTCTTTTTACCGGTTCCTCAACACGCAGGGGGCAGTCTCGAACAATCCCATGCTTGGAGTTGAGCGGCCGAAGATCAAGGGACAGGAACTCCGGTATCTCAAACACAGCCAGGTCATTCGCCTCATTGACTCGATCGAAGACCAGAGAGATCGGCTCATTGTGAGAGCGATCTATGCGACCGGTGTCAGGGTCTCGGAACTTTGTGATATCAACATCGAGGATATCGATTTTGAGGATGGCACCATAAAAGTGAGGGGAAAAGGAGATAAAATCCGGATTGTATTCGTTGATCCGGACACGCTGACCGAGATGGATACGTTCATCGGGTCCCGGATTGAAGGACCGCTGTTCATCGGCCAGCAGGGCCACCACATCTCCCCAAGGGCAGTGCAGCATATTTTTAAAAAATATGCCCCCGACGGAATTACTCCTCACAAGATCCGGCACTCGTATGCGAGCGAGCTCTATCGCAGGTCAAAGAACCTGCGGGTTGTGCAGGAGAACCTTGGGCACACCTCGATCAAAACCACAGAGATCTACCTGCATACGGACCTTGAGGAGCGAAAACGTGTGTACCAGGAATTTTTTCCCCTCTCCGGCAGAAAACCCGGTGAAGAGAAAAAGGAGGAAGTATAGGGGATATCAATTCTGGTTTTTTTGAGTCATGCCGGGGATACTTCCCCAGAGACAAGCCATTTTCGTATCCCTTCTCATTGATACTCCAGCAGGAATTGAAGCATCCTCGATACCTGCCGGTCGCATCAGGTCTTACGTGAAATTTTTGTTGTAATCTCAAAGGAAGCAGATCGATACCACGTGAGATGTGAAAACCAGAACCTGGACTCTTTTCACCGTGACTTTCGTTTCGCGGTTCTCAGATTACTCCCTATCCTGAGGCGTTCCCAAGTTTGGTTGCAACAACCTCATTATCCCTGGATTTTTCCATTATGATTTTCCCGTGTGGGGAGCATCAGAGGTTGTTGAGCGCTCTCGAATACGTCCCATACCTTCTTGCTGTTGATTCCGGCAAATTTGTGTTAAAATTTGTTTTCAGAGGGTATCCTCGCCGTTTAATAGTAGGAGGAGGTGCGAGGCCAAAAAATAAATAAACCACATAATGCTATACATCAAAAGGCATTTCAAAATCAGGGAACCAGCATTTCCTGAGTCCGAATTGGAACTTGTGATAAAAAAATCGGATGCCTGAGATATATGATCGCCCATGAACAATAAGTTCGTAAATAAATCAATATTTGAGTCAAAATAAAAAATTAAACAAAATTTAAAACTATTTCGTATCACGTTGTCGTCATCCCCCCATGAGAAATGGTGCTATTGCAGTTCCGTGAATCTGCCTCCTCGCTACTCTCATATGCAATGACAAAGAGAGAGATCACCTGATGAGCACCACATTAAAGGTCGAGGAGCAGCGCAGGGGGGATATCCCCATCCTCTCTCTCGGGGGAAGGATGGATTCGACAACGTCACCGGATGCGGAGGCGCATCTCACCCGCCTGATCGGGGAAGGGGCACACCGTATCGTCGTCGATTTCAGGGATCTCGAATATATCAGCAGTGCCGGCCTCCGCGTGCTGCTGGCTTCCCAGAAGAGACTGAAGCAGGCAGGGGGCGCCGTGCTTCTTTCGGCTCTCAGGCCCGAAATCCGGAAGGTCTTTGATATTGCAGGATTCAACCGGCTCTTCACCATCTATCCCACCCTCGAAGAAGCCCTTGGAGCAGGACAGGGCAGGTAGTCACCTGCCAGACAATCCCGAAACCCACGACGATTCACATGGCTTCCGAACCGATCACCGAGTTCATCGTTCTCTTCCAGATGATGTGCGTGGTGGTGGTCTTTGCGTATCTCGTCACACGATCGCAGTGGTATCATGAGGTCCTCGACGGTATCCTCTCGTGGAAGAACCAGGTGTTCCTCATCCTGGTGTTTGGGATCGTCTCGATCTATGGTTCGATGAGCGGCGTCGAGGTCCTCGGGGCACCCCTGAACATCCGTGATACAGGCCCCATGGTTGCGGGATTTGTCGGGGGGCCCATCGCAGGGATCGGTGCGGGCCTGATCGGTGCTGCATACCGCATGACACTCGGGGGCTTTTCCAAGATCGCATGTTCGGTTGCGACGGTGCTCTCCGGGCTTCTGGCCGGGTTGATCTTCATTGCCAACAATAGGAAGATGCCGGCTCTCGTCATGGCAGTTGCCGCAGCAATCATCATCGAGGGGATTCACATGGGCCTTGTCCTTGTATTCAGCCGGCCTTTCTCCCAGGCACTCACGCTTGTCTCTGATGTGGCATTTCCCATGATTGCAGCCAATGCTGCAGGAATTTTCGTGTTCGGGTATATCTCCCTCAACCTGAAGAAAGAAAGAGAGACCGCGAGGGAGCGGGATCGGTACCAGGGGGAACTGCAGAGAAAGAATGCGGAGCTCCATATCGCCCGGGAGATTCAGGAGAGCTTCCTCCCCCCCTCACTCCCTGCCCTTCCCGGGTATACTCTCGCAGCAGAGAGTCGCCCGGCGAGGGAAGTGGGTGGTGACTTCTACGATGTCCTCGCCTCTCCCGGAGGGAGGGTGGGACTCGTGATCGCGGATGTGTCTGACAAGGGGGTCCCTGCGGCACTCTTCATGGCGCTCTCCTCAACCGTGATGCGTGCGAGCGCTGCCTGGCACCAGCAGCCAGGTGATGCCGTGCGTGACGCGAATACCCTGATTGCAGGGGAATCAAGATCGGGGATGTTTGTCACGCTGTTCTTCTGTATCCTGGACCCTGAGCAGGGAACCATCACTTATGTAAATGCCGGCCATAACCCCCCTCTCCTGGTCAGAGACGACGGGACAGTTCATTCGCTTTCCATGACCGGCATGGCACTCGGTGCTGATCCCGGCGAGTCCTACGAAGAACGCTCGCTCTCGCTCTGTTCAGGGGATCTCCTGGTTCTCTATACTGACGGGGTGACCGAGGCTGAGGACTCCTCGCAACTCCAGTTCGGGGAGGAGCGCCTTGCTGACGTCGCCCGCAGGGAGCGATCGCGTCCTGCGGGTGCGGTTCTGGCATCCATTCAGGCTGAAGTGTCAGCCCATACGGGAGCAATGCCACAGTTTGATGACATGACCCTTGTAGTGCTGAAGGTGGGCACATGAACCGCAAGACCCGGAGTATTACTGTTCCTGCGACCATCGAGCACCTGGAAGCATTGACAGGGATGGTGACGAGTCACCTGAGCGATCATTCAATCCCGGAAAAGGTGGCATTCGAGGTTGACCTGGCAGTGGACGAGGCATGCACCAATGTGATCAGGTATGCATACGAGCCAGCAGGGGAAGGAGATGTAACCGTGGTGTGCACCGTCACCCCATGTGAAATCAGGGTATGCATCATTGATTATGGCATACCCTTCAATCCCCTCAATGTGAAGGAACCCGATCTGTCGGGCGATGTAGAGGATCGCGCCATCGGGGGGCTGGGGGTGCATCTCATAAGGACGCTGATGGACAAGGTTTCATACGATTACCGCGGGGGGAAGAATATTCTCTGCATGACCAAGTTCCTGGCAGCCACTCCCGAAGAAGAAAAATCTGATAATTTATGAACAAAGAGCACCAAAACGGAGAGTAGCGTGGCACCTGAAATTGTTGTCCCGGATGAATGGGTTGCGGTCTATCGCATGCTCAAAGAGCGGGGATCAGGGATTCTCTATGTACTCGGTGCTGCTGACAGGGGAAAGACCACGTTCTGCAGGTGGCTTGCAGGCCAACTTACCGCAGGTGACCTCACGGGATTTCTGGACTGTGATATCGGGCAGTCAACGCTTGGGCCTCCCGCGACCGTGGGGCTTGCGCTCTACAGGGGCGACCTCGAGACCCCGGAGGCCACGTATCTCAGATTCGTGGGCGCGGTCACCCCCAGCGGTCACATGGTCCAGGAGATGGTGGGGGCCCTCCGCCTGAAAGAGAAGGCGCGTGAAGAGGGAGCCCCCTTCCTCATCGTGGACTCTCCCGGGTGGGTGGTAGAGCCCGCCGCACAGGAGTTCCATGTCCGCATGATCGACCTCCTCCAGCCCGATTTTGTGATTGGATTTGAACGGGGTCCTGAACTGGAAGGGATCCTGGTGAACTTCCGGCGCCACCCGAGGATCCGGATTCTTGAGTGCTCGGTGCCCCATGAGGTCGTGGAGCGGAAGAGAGACTGGAGGCGGCTGTACCGTTTCCAGCGTTTTTCACAGTACTTTGCGAATGCTGTTCCCCATGCCCGTTTTATCTCGGGACTGGGAGTCCATGGCAGGATGCCCGAATCCTTCCGTGAAGAGTCCTGGCGTGATCTCCTGATAGCACTCTGCGATGCGGAGATGATGGTGGTGGTGGTCGGCCTTGTCGACAGGCTCGACCTCGTGACCGGGACACTGACCTTCCGTGCACCCCCCCACGATGCCCATCGCGTGGCGACCGTCCACGTCGGATCACTCCAGCTCGATCTCTCTAATCCTCCGGGAAGGGCTGTACAGGGAAACCGGCCGCGTTCAGGGCGGCAATCAACCCTTTCAGATGAGACCGGCCCCTCACCTCAAGTTCCAGTGTCACCCGCATCTGGTGGACGGGCAGGTCGGGGGCACTCCGTTCCTGACCAATTCGGCTGATGGAAGCACCCTCCCGGGCGAGCGTCTCCAGGAGCAGGGAGAGGCTGTGGATCTCCTCCTCGACCGGGACGCGGAGCTGCACCATTCTCCCGCTCGCATAGAGCCCTTTCTTGAGGATTCTCTCGAGGAGGAACGTGTCCACGTTTCCCCCGCTTATCACGAGCACCACGTGCTCTCCCCCATGAAGCGGGAGCCTCCCTGAAAGGAGTGCGGCAAGGGGTGCGGCCCCGGCACCCTCCGAAAGGACCTTTTTCCGTTCCAGGAGCTGGAGGACCGCATCGACAATGGCCTGCTCCTCGACGAGCACCATCTTATCGACGAGATCCCTCATGATCGGGAAGGTGATATCCCCGACCCGCTTCACCCGGATCCCGTCGGCAATGGTAGGGAGTGCCTCGACTATTGTCGGGAATCCTGCATCCAGCGCGGATGCTGCCGACGGGCATGCGTGGGCCTGGACCCCCACGACCCTTGCACCGGGGCGCTGTGATTTGATCGCAGTCGCGATCCCTGAAATGAGGCCTCCGCCGCCAACGGGGACCACGACCTGGTCGGTTTCAGGGAGATCTTCGAGAATCTCGAGCCCAATCGTCCCCTGCCCGGCAATTACCCTCGGGTCATCGTAAGGGTGGATGAATGTCATGCTCCCGCTCTTTGCGAGTATGCAGGCCTCCCTGATGCTCTCCTCGAGGCTGTTTCCCTTAAGGACCACCGTCGCCCCGTACCCGAGCGTGGCTTCCTGTTTTGCGAGGGAGACCCACGTGGGCATGACGATTGTTGCGGGCACTCCTGCCATGGAGGCAGCGACCGCGACTCCCTGGGCGTGGTTTCCGGCGGATGCCGCGATCACCCCTTCCCGACCTATCTCGCTCACCGAGGAGAGTATCCTGTTCGCAGCACCGCGTACCTTGAAGGACCCGGCCTTCTGCATCGTTTCGAGTTTTAAGAAGACCTCGGCCCCGGACATCTCCGAGAACGTGGGGGAGTAGACGAGCGGAGTCCGGATCACCTTTCCTTTCAGGAGAAGGGAGGCGGCCTGGATTTCCGCGAGGGTGACCATGGGTGAAGATTCTGCGTGGTTCATGTTAAGGGTTCGGCCGGGATCATTTGATGGCCCATATGCATGCAGGGTACCCTAAAAAATGCGGAAGAATGATGATCACGTGGTTTTTGTAGCATGTGGCCCAAGTGATGAAGAAGGATATTCATGCATTACGTTGTGAGCGGGGGTGCAGGGTTCATCGGGTCACATCTCTCGGAGGCACTTGCATCCTCCGGGCATGATGTCACGATCATCGACGACCTTTCAACCGGAAAGGAGGAATATCTCTCATCAATCCTCACCAATCCGCATGTCACGTGTATCAGGGATACCGTGCAGGATGTCATCTCACTTGCCCGCCATTGTGAAGGTGCCGACGGGATCTTCCACCTGGCAGCAATGGTCTCTGTCCCTGGCTCCATCGAATATCCCCTTCGGAGTCACGAGGCGACCCTGACAGGCACCCTGAACGTGCTGCTGGCGGCAAGGGATTGCGGTATTCGAAAGGTCGTGCATGCGTCATCTGCCGCGGTGTATGGCAACCTTCCCGGTCTTCCGAAGCGCGAGGACATGCCGGTCGATCCCCTCTCGCCCTACGCGGTAGCGAAGTATGCGGGCGAGCAGTACTGCAGGGTATTTTCTGCGCTGTACGGCGTGGAGACTGCGTCTCTCCGCTACTTCAACGTCTTCGGGCCCCGGCAGGACCCGCGATCCGACTATGCCGCGGTCATCCCGAGGTTCATTGCACGGATCAGGGCGGGTGAATCCCCCCTTATCTTCGGGAACGGAATGCAGACGCGGGACTTCGTATACGTGAAGGATGTTGCAAAGGCGAATATCCAGGTCATGGAAGCGAAATCCCAGGGTGTTTTTAATATTGCGTCCGGCAGGGAGACCAGTGTGAATGATCTGGCGGCGATTCTCCTGGATCTTTTCAATGTGAAGTTCGAGCCGGAATATTACCCTGAAAGGCCAGGAGAGGTGACGCGATCCGTCGCAGATATTTCCCTTGCAAGGCAGGCATTCGGGTATCATCCACAGTTCAGCCTGAGAGACGGGCTCTCGGAGACTATTTCGCACATGCAGTCGGCGTGAAAGACCCCTCAAATCATTCCACAATCCTTATGCGGATCGGTCAATCAACCGTCAATATATGAATACCCGTGTTGTACTCACCATGCTCCTCGTGGGTCTCGCGCTCCTCTTTGCCGGGTGCACCACACCGGGGGGACCGCAATCCCCGCACTCTACAGAGAATGCAACGCTTTTCAACGCAATTTCAGCGATCAATGCGGAACTCTCAAACATCCGCGACCAGAATCTTGCAAGCACCCAGATCCTTGCTGGGACGGGGATTACCGGATCCGGTGCTGAACTGGCACTCCAGCAAAAACTGGACAATCTTCCCTGGGCACTGTCTTCGGTCACGATCTCACCGGAGGGGATTATCGTCGCCGCAATCCCCGAGCATTACCACCACATTGTCGGGCGGGACGTCAATTACCAGGGGCCTGTCCAGGAAGCCCTGTCGATGAAGGTCCCACGCGTCAGCGAGGTGTTCATGATGGAGGAGGGGTTCACCGGGATCTCGCAGAGTGCCCCGGTCTTTGCGAAGGACGGATCGTACCTCGGGTATACTGATGTCACCTACCGCCCGGAGACCCTGATTGCGAGAGCGGTTGACCCGATCATCGACGGGACCCCGTATAATCTCTGGGTTGTCCAGACTGACGGGACGATCATCTACGACGTGATGGAAGAGGAGATCGGGAAGAACCTTTTTACCGATGCATCGTACAAGAACCCTGATCTCCAGGCCGTGTTCACAAGGATCACCTCAGAACCAACTGGTGCGGGGACGTACCGGTACTGGGACAGGGACTGGGATCGCGAGATCGACAAGGATGCCCTATGGGGGACTGCAGGGATCGACGGGGCCGAATGGCGGGTGGTGCTGACGCGGGAAAGAGGCCCTGCGAATACCGGGGCGGTCTCTACAGGGAGGAATGCATCGCTCAATCACGCTGCGGACCTCGATGCATATGTAAACGGGGCTGCGGTATTTGCCCGGGAAAAAGGCCGGATAGAAGCACTGCGGGAATTCAATGACCAGAAGGGCCGCTTCGTGAACGGCGAGCAGTACATTTTTGGCTATGATATGAACGGGACCGTACTCGCATTACCGTTCCAGCAGGGCCTGATTGGGGCAAACCGCATGGGGGTCCAGGATGTTCACGGGGTTGCCTTCATCCGGGCGATGGTTGAGGCTGCGACCCGCGGGGGCGGGAGGGTGTACTATGTGTATTCCAACCCCGCAGAGGGGTTTGCGGAACAACTCAAGCTCTCCTCGGTGGTCCCTGTTGATGGGGAATGGTTCGTGGGGTCCGGGATTTACCTCACCCACATGGACGCGAACTTCACCCGGTCGGAGAAGGATGCCCTGATGCAGCGGGTGCATGCAGCACGGGACTTTGCCCGGCAGGAGGGGAGGAATGCCGCGCTTACCGCGTTCAACGACCTGTCAGGTGAATGGGCACCGGGTGGGAAGTACATTTTTGCGTATGCAATGGACGGGACCACTCTTGCCCTCCCACACCAGCCGGAGATAATCGGGACCAACCGGCATGGATTTAAAGACCACTACGGTGTCGAGATCATTGACTGGGAGATCGAGGTTGCCCGTCAGGGTGGCGGCTTTATCTATGTTGTCTACCTGAATCCCGAGACAGGCTTTGAAGCCCTCAAGCTCTGCTACGTGGTTCCCGTCGATGAAGAATGGCTGGTGGGTTCGGGTGTGTACGGGGAGACGGTGTAAAGGATCCGTGAGTTGGGTTTTCCTTTGACCGGAGGGAGTTTCCCCTCCCTGCCCACCCCTCCCGTCACCCCCGCAGCATGGGGCATTTACCCCATGCTGCTCCCGAAGCGCCTGAGTATTGTGAATGTGGATCGTTACTGGACCAGTTGGGTGAGAGTATTATTCCAGTCCACCCCTCCCGTCACCCCCGCAGCATGGGGCATTTACCCCATGCTGCTCCACCAGACTCATCCACTCTGACAACCAAGAGATGTACCATATGGATGACGTGGTGATACGGAGGGCACGGGAATCTGAGATTTTCCTCTTCCTTGACTGGGCGAGGGACCAGGGATGGAATCCCGGCCTTCATGACGGAGAATGCCACTCTGCGATTGACCCCGAAGGGTGGTACATCGCGGAGGTTGGAGGGGAAGTGGCGGGCACGGTCGCGATCGGGAATTATGATGCACACTATTCGCATGGAGGTTTTTTTATCATCCGCGAGGATATGCGGTCCCGGGGGATAGGGTGGAATCTCTCGAGTACCGCCATCCGCCATGCGGGATCCAGGAACCTTGGCATCGACGGGGTGTACGAGATGCAGGACAAGTACTCTTCCCGGATGGGCTTCCGGTTCTCTCACCGGAATATCAGGTGGAGGGGGATCGCGAAAGGGAAAAAGCAGCCCGATCTTTGCTCTGTACAGGATGTACCTTTTCACGTTCTCCTGGCGTACGATTCCCTCCATTTTCCCGCCGAAAGGAAGGCATTCCTGGAAAAATGGATCCATGTGCCGGATTCCTGGTCATCTGCCTGCTACGAGTCAGGAGTCCTGGAAGGGTACGGGGTGATCCGCAGGTGCCATGAGGGGTTCAAGATAGGCCCGCTCTTCGCGGACAGTCCTGTGATTGCCAGTCGTATCCTTGATGACCTGACTGCGGGTGATGAGGTGAGGGGCCAGCCATTCTTCTTCGACACCCCTGAACCAAATAACGATGCGGTCAGGATGGCCCGTGAGAGGAAGATGGAGGAGATTTTTGGGACTGCCCGCATGTACAGTCGTGAAATCCCGGCACTGCCCCTCAACAGGATCTTCGGGGTGACCAGTTTCGAGATGGGTTGAAAAGAGGGGAGGGGAATATCTCTCACGCCCAGAACAAAGACACATCGCTCATCTCTTTTTTACCAGCATCACCGCACACCCGGTTCCAATCGCGAAGATGAGGGTGAAAGGTTCAAGGCCTGTTTTCGTGGGGGGAACCGTGGTTGAGGGTGCAGTGGTGGTCGGGACCGTCGTCGTGATCGTGGTAGTCGGGACCGTGGTTGCGGGCGTGGCATCCGGACCGAGAAGGGCATAGGTCCCGCTCGATCCGATTGTGGCTGACATTGTGGAGTTCTCAAACTTCGAACCGAGCGGTGTCCAGGTATCCCCTGTGAGTGAAGCGACTGCCAGGCCTCCCAGATGGGTCCCTGGAGGAATCTGGAACTGCAGGGTTGCCTTCGGGAGGTACGTCGTGTTCTGTGGGACGAGGGAATAGGGACCAGAGATCACCTTCATTCCCGGTGTGACATGGTCTGCCGGAACTATCAGGAATCCCACGCTTCCTGCCTGCGAGAGGGTGATGCTGACTTGTCCGTCCGCCGAGGTGAAAGTGGTCCACTGCTCGGGAGGTGGTGCCGTGGTTGAAGGAGAAGAACCACTGGTCGAAGGGCCTCCGCGTGAGGGAGGAGATCCTCCCACGGGTATCGTTTTATAGAGGACCTGGCGGCCGTCCACGACCACCGCGGTGGTGATGGATCCTGTTGTGAGCCCCTCCACGACGAAGGAGATCTCCGAGTCATCAGGGCCCTGCTTTGTCCCGGTCACCTGGAGCTGTGCCGAGATGCTGCGGCTCGTCGGAAGGCTGGTCCCCGAGAGCCGGAAGTAGTCGTAGGTCCCGCGGGTGATATCGTAGGTCTTCGTGGTGGAAAAGTGCCCGTCTACCGATTTTCCCGAGACGGTCACAATCGTTGACTCTTTCATCACCTCGAGCGTGTTCTGGGAAGTCCCGGAGAGGGTCGCCGTGACGCTGCTCTTCCTGAGTGAAAAAGGCATCACGAACTGGCTCATCTGGAACCTGAACTCCGAGCCGGGCTCAACGACTGATGAGGATTCAACAAGGAGGGAGAAGGAGGCACTCTCGGGGAGGTCCTGGATGGTGATATACATGGGCTGGCCATTCCCGATGGTGTCGGGCCGCTCGGTGATGGTGACCGCTGCGGCAGATGCTACGATGAGGAGAAGGAAGATGAGAAGGGGCAGGGTTTTCATGGGATCATCTCTTTTCTGGATACCATTGGATTGGTGATGGGAACCATAAGGGTGTTGGATGATCCGGAAACAGTATCGGGGGAGTGTGGCGCCAATGGTGTCCGGCAAATCATGGGATTTTCTCTCCCCGCCCGTACACGTAGTGCTTATTGAATGAGACCCTTATCCGCTATGATATCCACGATCCGTGATGCGGCGTTTCCATCACCGAACGGGTTGTTCCAGGAGCGGTCCCGGTCGATCATGTCCAGGGCGCTTTTCAGGATTATACCAGGATCGGTTCCGGCCAGCACATTCGATCCCACTTCCAGTGTCTCGGGGCGCTCGGTGTTCTCCCTGAGCGTGACACACGGGACGCGAAGAACACAACCCTCCTCCTGTATGCCGCCCGAATCTGTAAGAAGGAGTGCAGATTTTGATTCAAGGAGCAGGAATTCGAGGTACCCCAGAGGCTGGATCATGCTGATTTCAGGTGCCCTGATTCCGAACTCCTTCATCATCTTTTCAGTCCTGGGGTGGACCGGGAATAGTACCGGCATTCCACTCTCCTCATGGACAGAAGAAAGCCCCTGAAGGATTCCATCCAGTCTTTCCCTCACGTCAACATTCTCCGCTCTATGCGCCGTGACGAGGATGAACTCTTTTTCCTTTAACCCGAGCTGGTCCAGTATCTTCGCATTCTTCTGTGCGATGTTCAGATTCTCCTTCACCGCGTCCACGACAGTGTTGCCGGTCACGAAGATCTTCTTCTCACTGATCCCTTCACGGTGAAGGTACCCTGCAGCGGTCTCTGTGGGAGCGAACAGATACTCCCCGATATGATCTGCAATGATGCGGTTTATCTCCTCGGGCATCTTCCGGTCAAAACTCCGGAGACCTGCCTCCACGTGCCCGACAGGAATGTGGAGTTTGACTGCTGCAAGAGCCCCCGCGAGCACGGTGTTGGTATCTCCCTGCACGAGGATTATATCTGGCCGCTGTTCATTGAGTACCCTCTCCGCCCCGGCCAGGATCTTCCCGGTCTGCTCCCCGTGAAGTCCCGAACCCACATCAAGGCTGAAGCCCGGTTTCGGGAGTTCCAGTTCTTCAAAGAAGATCCGGTCCATCTCATATGAATAGTGCTGCCCTGTGTGGAGTATGGAGAAGGAGAAATGTTTCCTTTCGCACTCCCTGATGAGAGGAGAGAGCTTAATGATCTCGGGGCGGGTGCCGAGGACAAGGGTGATCATGATATGGCAGATGTAGGGATCGGGAGGATAAAAAAGGGGATGTGATTCTATTATCAGATATGCATTTCGTATTTCAGGAAAACCGATACCAGGAGGGAATGTGCCAGAGAATGTGGTAGAATCTTCTTCATCTATCCTACGATGGATTTATAGTACATCATCGCATTTTTCATTTCAGGCAAGATATTCTCCCTTTTATGGGTTTGATGAGGGACGCATGATCGAATACGGAAATAATACTCTGGGGAGCGGGATCATGGTCTTTGATCCGGTCACAATTGGATTCCCATCAAGAGAAAGAATGGATCAGGCGGGGTATCCTGGCACGGTCATTGGATCACATGCGGTGCTGCGTCCGGGGACGGTCATTTACTGCGATGTGGCGATTGGGGATCGGTTTCAATGCGGACACACCGTACTTATCCGTGAGCACACCACAATCGGGAACGATAGTTCTGTCGGGACCGGTACCATTATCGAGGGATTCTGCCGGATAGGGAACAGGGCGAGGATACAGAGCATGGCATTCATTCCCACCCATACCGAGATCGGGGATGACGTGTTCATCGGTCCCCATGCGGTCCTGACCAACGATCGCTTCCCCCCGACCGGAAGACCGGAGTTGAAAGGCCCCGAGATCCATGATGGAGCCGTGATCGGTGCAAACGCGACTATCCTTCCCGGTGTCCGGATTGGAAAAGGAGCTGCAGTTGCGGCTGGTGCTGTGGTTACAAAGGATGTCCTCCCCGGCATGATTGCTGTCGGAGTACCGGCGCGGAATAGAGAGATCCCCCGCGAGATGAGGAGGGCGGGACCGTGATTCCCATCGCAGGACCTTCCATCGATGATCGTGAGGTGGAAGCAGTCTCCCGGGTACTCCGATCAGGGATGCTTGCAAAGGGTCCCCTGGTTGAGGAATTTGAAAAGAAATTTTCTGTGTACTGTGGCACGAAACATGGAGTTGCCATGAATTCCGGCACCGCTGCGCTCCACGCCGCACTCCTGGCGCTCGGGATCGGGCCCGGCGACGAGGTGATAGTCCCGGCATTCACGTTCTTTGCAACTGCATCCTCGGTATGTATGTGCGGGGCGGCTCCCGTGTTTGCTGATGTGGATCCGGACACCTTCAACATCTCCAGTGATGCGGTCGGGGAATCGATAACACAGAGAACCCGGGCAGTAATCGGAGTCCACCTCTTTGGTCAGCCCTTTGAAGTGCGACCGCTCCTCGAGATATGCGAAGAGCGGGGCATCTCACTCGTCGAAGACGCAGCTCAGGCACACGGTGCAGAATACCACGGGCAAAAGACGGGGAGCCTTGGAACAGGAGGGTGTTTCTCATTCTACCCCACGAAGAATATGACAACCGGCGAGGGGGGGATGGTAACAACGGATGATCCGGTACTGACAACCCGCATGCGACAGTTCATAGACCACGGGCAGGAGAAGAAATACTTCCATACCAGGATCGGGTACAATTACCGGATGACTGATATGTCCGCGGCGCTCGGCCTTGTACAGCTGGAGAAGCTGGATGATATGAACGGGAGAAGAAAAGAGATCGCGTCGTATTACACCGATCATATCACAACCAGCGGGATAAGCACTCCGGTAGTGGCGCCTGGTATGACCCACGTGTATCACCAGTATGTGGTGAAGGTGACCGAAGGATGTTCCCTCACACGTGATACCCTGGCAGCATATTTACAGAAGATGGGTATTGGAACTGCGGTTCATTATCCTTTGGCTGTCCATCGCCAGCCAGTATTCTCGGGATCCAAGACCGCGGATTGTCCGGTCGCAGAAGAATTATCCAAGACCGTGCTGAGCCTTCCGGTCCATCCCCTCGTGACCGATGAAGAATGCAGGTATATCTGTGAGACTCTGAATGAGGTGACATGACATGGATGTAGGGGTAATCGGAGTGGGAGCCATGGGGAAAAACCACGTCCGTGTGTATTCTGAGCTTCGCCCGGTCTCCGGGTTATATGTCTATGACGTCAATAATGAGGCCTCACGTGCTGTTGCGAACCGTGAGGGAGCAATGGCATGTGAAACCCTTGACGAGCTGCTCCGGAATGTGGAGGCGGTCTCCATCTGCGTTCCGACCCCGTTTCACCAGAATGTTGCGCAGAATGTACTCCCGAAGGGCATCCATATCCTGATGGAGAAACCTATCTGCGGTTCACTCGCCGAAGCAGATGCACTCCTTCCCCTGATTGATGACGGTATTATTTTCGGGGTGGGACACATCGAGCGGTTCAACCCGATTGTCTCCGAGATCAAGCGAATATCCCGGGAACCCCGCTATGTTGAGATGAACCGTCACAACCCTGCGTCACAGCGGGTGACCGGAGCGTCCGTTGTCGAGGACCTGATGATCCACGATATCGATATTCTCAGGCATGTGCTGTTTGATAGCAGTTATACCCTCTCGTCAGCAGGGACGCATGATGTAGCGAGCGTACTCTTCAGGTTTGGCCCGACTGCAGCATACCTCTCTGCCAGCAGGAAATCCTCGAAGAAGATAAGGAGGATCTACATCGAGGAGGATGAGCTTACGATTGAGGGGGATTTCATGAACCAGGAGATCTTCACCTACTGGAAGCCTGAGACCTACCAGGTTGAGAATGAGCGGTACGTGCAGGAAAACATCATAGAGAAGGTGATGGTGAACAAGGTTGAACCCCTGAAGGTTGAACTGAAGACATTCCTTGAATGCGTGAAGGAGGGACGCGAATTCCCGGTCACGGCAGATCAGGGATATGAGAACCTTGCTCTCTCTGAGCAGATCAGGGCAGGATTGACCTGAGGATCCATGTCAGAATCACTATCCCAGCTCTTTCGGGAGAAGGGTCCCATCCGGACTATCGGAGTGGTGGGAATGGGCTACGTGGGTATTCCTTCTGCAGTTCTCTTCGCTGACCTGCCTGACATTAAAAAGGTCTATGGATTCCAGCGCAGTTCTCCAACATCAGGGTATAAGATCGCGATGCTGAACCGCGGTGAGAACCCCCTTCGGGGCAACGAGCCATACCTTTCAGAGTTGTTGCAAAGGGTGGTAGAGAGAAAAAAATTCTCGTGTACCCCTGATTTTTCGCGGATCCAGCACTGTGATGCAGTTACCATTGCCATCCAGACACCCTTCCGGAATCCGAAAGACCTCGAACCTGATCTGACACCCCTCCTTGCTGGTATCCGGAACGTGGGGAAAAATCTTCGACCGGGAAGCCTTGTGGTGCTCGAGTCCACGATCACCCCGGGTACCACGACAGGGATCGCAAAAGATATCCTCGAAGAGGAATCGGGGCTCACCGCAGGGAAGGACTTCGGCATCGCCCATGCTCCAGAACGGGTGATGGTGGGAAGGTTGATCCGAAACCTCCAGGAACATGACCGGATCGTCGGAGGAATCGATGACGCAAGTACGCAGAGAGCAATCGAGTTGTATTCCCCGCTTCTCACGAAGGGTCAGATCATCCCGATGACCGCGACCGCTGCCGAGGTGGAGAAGACTGCCGAGAACACCTTCCGGGATCTCCAGATCGCAGCGGCAAACCAGCTCGCCCTCTATTGCGAGGCAATGGGAGTAAACTTCTACGATGTCCGGGAAGGGATTGCATCGCTGAAGGAAGAAGGTGTGACCCGGGCGATCCTCTGGCCGGGTGCTGGCGTTGGTGGTCACTGCCTCACCAAGGATACCTACCACCTCGAACGGGGTGTGAAGGTGCTGGGAAGGTCTCTCGACTGGCCACCGGGTGAGCAATCGCTGTTTCTCTCGGCCAGGGCGATTAACAATTTCATGCCGACCCACATGTTCCACCTTACCGTTGACGGGCTGAAAAGGGCAGGAAAGAAGGTGGAGGGGTCGACAATCGCAATCCTCGGCTGGGCGTTCATCGCAGATACGGACGATGCGAGGAATACGCCTTCGGAAGTATACAGGGACCTGGTTGTCTCGGATGGGGGAGAGGTCAGGGTGCATGACCCCTGGGTAAAGGAGTACCCGGGTGTGGAGATCTCAACCAACCTCGAAGAAGTGATCCGGGACACAGATGCAATGGCGGTCTTCACCAGCCACAAGGAATACCGGAATCTTGACCCCCCCTCTCTGAAGCAAGGGATGGGAACCATACACCCGGTGATCGTGGATGGCAGGAACGTGGTGAATCCTGATGCGTTCATCCGGCAGGGATGGATCTACAAGGGGATTGGGAGGGGGGATAAGAACGGGCATGAGATTGTTGAAGGGGGATGACCATGTTTTCGTTCACTTACCAGGTTTTTACCATTTGTTAGAGAATGGCATAAATATACTTCCAACCAATAATCCAATTGATGGCACCAATAGTGATCATGGATAAGAATGGAAGGGTGGTGATTCCCGGGAGGATTCGAAAGCAATACCGCACCCGGAAATTCATCCTGGAGGCCGACGAGGAGAGGATCCAACTGATCCCGGTCAGATCCCTGGAATCCTTATTCGGAACGATCCCGGAGCTTGACATCCCTGCCATCCGGAAGGAACACGAAGAGGAGAAGGATGAGGAATAGGGCACTCCTCATTGATTCATTTGTCTGGCTCGAGATCCTCCAGGGATCGACCCGGGGAACACGCGCTCTCGGAATCATGGATGAAGCAGATGACCTCCACACGTCTGTGGTCAACCTCTACGACGTCTCCTACAGGGTTAGCCAGATCAGGGACAAGGCTACTGCTCAGGATCTTATCACGAGCATCTCGTCCCATGCCCAGGTTCACCCTGTAGATCGAGAAATCGCCCTTGCGGCTGCACCGCTCAGGATCTTCCATGGCTACGGTACTGTCGATGCACTCTACCATGCAACGGCTGTTACCCTTGGCCTGTCGATGCTCACCGGAGACCTGCACTTCAAGGAGATACAAGGGGCAATTCTCATCTGAACAAGGCTTTCTCTGGAATGTCCTGATATGAAAATCGTCACCATCGTCGGCGCCCGGCCGCAGTTTGTAAAATGTGCCCCGCTCTCCAGGGAACTCCGCAAGGAGCATACCGAGATATTAGTGCATACCGGCCAGCATTACGACCCGGTGATGTCTGATGTGTTCTTCAGTGAGCTTGAAATCCCGGAACCGGATTACCACCTTGGGGTGGGTTCCGGCATGCACGGAAAACAGACAGGCGAGATCCTTGCCCGCATAGAGGAAGTACTGCGGAAGGAGAAGCCGGATACAGTGATCCTCTTCGGCGACACGAACTCCACGCTGGCGGGAGCCCTGGCGGCTGTAAAGATGCACATCCCTGTCGCCCATGTCGAAGCTGGACTGCGGAGTTTTGACCGAACCATGCCTGAAGAGATCAACCGTATCGTTACCGATCACATTTCGAACTTTCTCTTCTGCCCGACTGCGACCTCCGTGGAGAACCTTGCGAACGAGGGGATCACGAAAGGAGTATACCTTACCGGGGATGTGATGGTGGATGCATTGGAATATAACAAGGGGATTGCTGAGAAGAAATCCCGGGTCCTGGAAATGTTCGGATTGTCCAGAAGAGGGTACCTTGTTGTGACTGTCCACCGCCCGGCGAATACCGACAACCGGGAGAACCTGGAATCCATAATCGCAGCATTCGGGGAATCCGGATTACCTGTCCTCTTCCCCGTCCATCCCCGGACTAAAAAGATGATGAAGGAGTATGGCCTCTGGGGCCACCTGCCGGAGAATGTGAATGCAACCGAACCTTTAGGGTACCTCGACATGCTACAAGCCATGGCCAATTCCCTAAAGATCCTCACCGATTCAGGAGGAATGCAGAAGGAGGCTTACCTGTTGGGGGTGCCCTGCATCACGCTCCGGGACACGACTGAGTGGGTGGAGACGGTCAAGGACGGATGGAATGTGCTGGTTGGGGCTGATAAAGAGATGATTGTCGAGATGATCAGGACCTTTTCGCCCGAAAACAAGAGGAGCATGATCTTCGGGGAAGTTGGGGCGAGCGGAAGGATAGCGGATATAATTACGGATTTTAGAATTGAGGGACCATAACGCATTGGGAAATGATTCTGGCCAGGTTCTTTTTGATTTCCCAACGTTAAGCATCACCAATCCTGACTTCCCAGGAGATTCTCAGCGAAATCCACGGCGGGGTGGCCCCGGGTCATCCG
>DAWU01000039.1 GCA_002506105.1 Methanolinea sp. UBA275
CATCATGAGTGTTTTCATATTTTATACCCGAATGGACGTTAGTCATCAGTGGTATGTTTGATAATCGCATTCACTATTTTCATCTTGTATCCATATGTGCCCGGAAGAAGATCCGTGTGAGTTTTTCCCAGATCCGGATTCTCTTAAAACCGGGTTGCAAGAAGAGCATCGAGGTATTCTGACGGGTAGGATCCCTTCTCCGGATTGAACCATACTTCGATGTAGTGATCGCCGATGAGCGCATGAATTTCCAAGAGACCGTATTTATGAATAATGTGAACCGGTCCTGATGCTGTGTCCCTGGTATAGAGTTCCTCATTCCCCAGAAATGCCTGGATATCCTCGCCGGAGACCGGGCGTGAAAGCCGGTAGACATGGCGTTTCCAGCCGGGAAACGGGGATACGGGATTGGGGATGGGATCTGCCATGAATTGATATTCCTGTTGATGCAGGTTAAAAGTTATTCCCGTTGAAATCCCGACACGACAAGAGTCCCTCCTTTGTGAGGATTTTCTGATCCCATCATTCCCTTTTGAGTCGGGCGAATGGTTCGCGGCATTGTCCTTGCAGTCCTTTTCGTTCCCTCATTTTCTGTGAGGTGTTTCTCTCCTCCAACCATAGATCCAGGAAATAGGAGGCAAGAGCCCGGGGTGTTCTCTTCCGTGTATTCATGTCTCTTTCCTGATGGATTTGGCGTGTGTGTGTAGTTAACCAAGAGTATTTTACTTGACCCATTTTAGATCGGCGCAAGAATTATCGCCCGATCAGAAATCCGGGCTCACAGGAAATGCATCAATTTAACTTGATTAATATAAAACAAAAACGATATATTTTATATGGTCTTCTTTGCATTGATGACATGAGGTAATTTACAATGGTATCCATCGAAGGTGTCATGCATAATTTCGTTATGAAAGAGCTCAGGCGGCTCTTTCCCAGCATAGAAGGTTGGCAGATCAGGAGCATCCCGAACACTGCGGGTGCGGGATACATCGTCTCCCAGACACTGCCGGGACATCAGGAAAGCGTATATGTGTTCGTCCGGTTCACCAGGTATGCGACCGCTGAGGATGCGAACGCCCTGAAAGAGATTGCTGCTGCAGCACCTCTCCGGGGGATAACAAAAACCCGGCTGGTCCTCATGGTTCCCGACGGAGCGGAGGTGAACGGCATTCCGCCGGAGATCGAGGTAGCAACCCTCCGGAGTTACGGGTTTTACGGGAACGATCTCGTCTGGATTAGGCGCCGGGAGATGATGAGGGAAAAAGAGCTGGAAGTTTCAGCCAATACGAAGGTATGATGGCGATCCAGCCATTATTTCCCTACTCTCACAGTGTGAAAATTCGTTGGACATTCATGCTGTCACTTTCTTCTCTGTGAGGACTTCCCTCCTCATCCTTTACGGGATATTATTGAGCCACTGAACTGCAGAACCGGAGTTGTTTCAATTTAATAAGATGGTGTAAAACATGGTCCCACTTCCCCTCTTCTGGAATCAGGAATCGTTCAAGTGCAATCATTCCCTCTCAATCCCTCATCTCAGATCCCCCGCCATCCTCTCCAGCGATGCTGCCACCCTGTCCCGGAAGATCTCCCGGTCCACTGCGTATGCGACATGCCGGTCCAGGACCATGATCCGGTCTGCCTGGGCGACGAGCGTGTCCATTGCGCAGGCTGCAAAGATGAGCGCAGTTTCCCCCATCTTCCCCCGGTCGTGGCACAGTATCTCGGATAACGGCATGATCTCCCCAGTCTGGAGACAGCTCCTGACCAGGAGGTTCGGTGCAGCCCGGTCCTCGTCAATGATAAGGATTGGGGTGTGCCGCTCAATGGCCCTCTGGACCTGGTGGGCCATGTTCATCGAACCGCTGCCCATGCCGGATGCGGCATGCACCGTCCCGCTTATCCCGGGAGGGAGATCGGAGAAGAACATGCTCACGTCAGCCCCGGTCAGCTGGCAGTTCATCGCCTCAGCAGTGGAGAGCCCGTGCACGGTGACCGCGAGTTCCCTCCCGTCACCGGCAGCATGGTCATCCATGCCGGCAATGATCCCCTCGAGGAACGTGATCTTTCCCTGGGCATTCGAACCGGCGACCGCAAACACCTCCCTCTTCCGGATCCCAAGACCAGTGATGATCCGGTTGCTGGCAGGAAGTTCCAGTTCGTACGGCTCAAGCTCCCGGGGGCAGCAGAACGGTATGTTGATCCCTTCCTTCGGCCCGGCGGTCCGGAAGTAGCACCGGTATCGCGTGTAATGGCGGGCAAGCCTGGATCCGTCCCCGACGAACGAGACGAGCCCCCTCTCCGGGAGTGATTCCCTCAAGAGCTCCTGATCCAGGGTCATGATCCAGGCGGTTTCCAGGTCCCTGACCGGTATGGAGCATACAATCCGGGTAACCGCTTCGCAGAGACGTGCGGCTGCTTCTGTTACTTGTGTAACGTCGTTGCGGGAGAATGCCGGCGGACAGGGGACTGCCCCGTTGAGGAGGAGGTGGATTCCGCATAGGTCCCCGAAATTTCGATCTCCGGTATGCCAGAGATCGGATGCCAGGGAAGCCGGGGATAAGACAATGGTATAGGGTTCAGTAAATGATGCGAACTGGTGGGGAAACCTTGTACCTTTTCCGACGAGAGGCCCGAGATTTGCATCCGATCCCGCCCGCTCCTTGATTCGTTCAATGACAAAGGAAACCGCACCCGGCGCTCCCCGGCTATCGAGTGGAATTTCCAGGAGGAGCGGATGGGATACGAGAAGCGGGATCGCGAAGATGAGCGCATTGCCATCGAATGACCGGACCACGTACGCTGTCTGGTTCCTGACGACACGGGCACGGTCAATCTCCCAACGATCGTCCCCGGGCAGGGCCAGGATCTCCTCAAGACAGGCATCCGGCCCATCATCGGCCATACCATGGGGTGTACCCCTGATACCAAAAAAACCACATGATTCCCGGTCCGAGCGACATGCATGAAAAATGGATTTCGGAACAGCACTCATATTACCCGAGGATGGCATTCAAATCCGGGTCATGCAGGATGGAGGGGATACGAATGGGTCCCCCGTATTCCAGAGCAGGTAAGAGGTTCACTAAAGGATCAGCGGGTTGTCATGGAACCGTGGATCACCAGGCATGTTCCACGATCAGTATTGGATATCTCTCAATCTGATTAAGGCCATCAAGAATGGTTTCAACCCGGTGAAAAAAACTGGTTTTCGTGTTTCATGTCATTTTATGCCGCAATGATTCCAACCACCCTTTGATCTGATATGAACATGAAAAAGTGTATATTCCCCGGGTTCGGAGCCCTGCCCGGCCTTCTCCTGTTCATTGCAGGAGCGATCATTCTGATGGGCATCATCACGGCGGAAATTTTCTACCCTGCCGGATACACGACTGCGAACAGCGAGATAAGCGACCTCGGTGCGACTAGGCCTCTCCCGGTAAGTATCAGCTACCAGCCCTCGGCATCTATTTTCAATGCAACAATGGTCATCGGCGGACTGCTCATCCTTGCGGCATCCCTCATCCTCTTCCGGACCGGAACGAAGTGGTACCTTGTCCTCTTTCCCGCACTGCTCGGAATCGGAATCCTCGGCGTGGGTATATTCCCCGGCAACAATGCCTTCTTCCACCCGCTCTTCGCACTCCTGACCTTTATCTCCGGGGGCCTTGCGGCAATCGTCTCATCCAGAATGACGCGGGCACCGTTCTGTTACCTGCTCGCCCTTCTCGGGGTTATTACGCTCGTCTTCCTGTTCCTCTCATCGGTGTTCATTCCCATCCTTGGCGACGGGGGAACGGAACGCTTCGTCGCGTATCCCCTCATCATCTGGATGATCGGGCTTGGTGGGTACCTTATCGGGGAGCATGGGAAGAGATAGTCCCCGGTTTTTTTATTCCGTTCATCTGGTTTCTTTTCAGTCTTATTCACAATAAAAAAAAATGACCTGGCCAATCCTCAAACGTTTCCACACTCCACCACCTATAAATACAATCCATCCCGACGTTCACCATACCATGTCGAGAGGACCCTTTCTGAAAGTACTCTCCCTCCTTTTCATCCTCAGTTTCACCTTCTCGGGGCTGGTCACCGCGGACACCATCCAGCTCGGTAAGGCGTTTGTCCAGACCGAGCGGGCGGACAACTGCAGGTGGCGGGGGAGCGAACTGTTTGCGTGTAACTGGTGCCTGAACCCGACACCAGTCTATGCTGAATATGCACCGGTGACGGATAACATGAGGGACGGGCAGCTCGTGTACGGCCTGCATTCATGGGCTGGCTATACGATCTGGCCGAACAACACGCTGAACTACACCGGGGCGTATTATAAGTCCCCGACCGAGAAGTTCGTGAAGGTCGCAACACCGTTCGTCCAGTCGACCCTTTACGCTGACCCGCTCTCGCTGACGTTCCGGAACAGGTACGCGAATGTCGACGGCCAGGGACGTGTGAAGGGCCTCGTCTTCTCGATGCCGATCCCTGCAGCGGCTGACGGTGCGGAGTACGGGCAGAACTCCTGCACTGAGGGATCGACAACGTTCTCGCCGGATGGCAAGACCAGGGAGATCAGCCAGAAAGGCCAGTGGGTCTCAGGGCTCCGGGTGTTTCCTGCCGCGGACCTGAATGCGACCGAGCCCGGGTGGGGCGACGCCTTCCCGGACAACCTTGTCACCGACCGGATGGGCGACTGGGACATCGACTTCCTCCTCGACAGAAAAGGCTCGACCGAGCAGCTGAAGCTGACGATGGCGAAAGGGTCGCCGTTCTCGTGGTTCACCTGGAAGAATATTCCGGCCGGCGAGTCGATGGCGTTCCAGTTCTATACCGAGAACCCATTCAACACGCTCAACCTTGAACGGGGCCATGTGAATGTCTCTCAGATAGACACCGGAGTCCCCGGCCTCGGGTGCTACCTCGTCGGGACAAACCAGGACAAGGCATTTCTTGGCGGGGTGATGGACAAGACGACCACGAACTGGAACTACTTCGCAGTCTTCTATGACACTACCTCGTTCCAGGTCTCCGAGTACCCGGACCGCGGGATCTGGCTCACCCCGGCATCAGCCGGCGGATCCCGCCACTTCGTGATCGCCGGCCTCCCGGTCGTTGCATACCCTAGGGGATCGGCAAATCCCGACGCATACATGCCTACCCGTAAACAGGCACTCTCGGAGTCTTCTGCATGGGCGAAGTCAATCGCTCCCTATGCCTACAACTACGTGACCGATACGAAAGTCACGTACAGCGTGGACCGGACGACCGGGCTCCTCCATACCACCTACAAGGCGACGACCGAGAACTTCGGGCCGACCGGGACCGGGGCAGCCGGAAAGACCGTCATGCTCCTCCAGCGGCACCAGTACGAGACCTTCAATGACGGAAGGAACCAGCCGGTCTATGACGGGAACCTTGCGGCCGACACGGCCGGGCCCTCCACTCCAGGCCCGTGGGTATCATCCATGCCTGCCGTAAACAATGGCCACTACCAGTACTGGATTGCGAAGGGAAAGCTGCACCCGGTCGCTGTCTCCTCCTTCTCGACTACGTACGTGTACAATAACCTTATCCCCTTCATGCCCGTGATAGACAGGAACGAGACGATGGATGGGGTCCCGCTCTGGCATATCGTCAACAACGACGAAGAGGGGTACACCAAGAAGAGCCTCGGGTCCGATCCGCCGCTCTTCACGATGATCGACGGCGGCGACCAGGACGCAGCCTACAACCTCGCGAAGAAGGTCCGGTACATGTCGGCGAAACTCGCAATCGAGAAGGGGCTCGGTTCGGTTGCTGCCACCAATCCCGAGATTACCGGGATCACTGAGTTCAATGTGACTCCCTGGAACCCGTCAGACAAGTGGAAAGGGACCGAATGGTACAACACGTCATACAAAAATCCGTACGACCCGACCCTGGCCCTGTCGAGGAACCTGAAAGGTATCGAGGACTTCTTCGCACTCTACACGCAGCAGACACCGTTCCGGACCGGAAAAAATACCGCCGGTTCGACAAACCAGTACTCGCCGTACTACTTCCTCTCCGACCCGAGGCTGGGGACGCTGCACATGTATCCTGCACAGGGACCGGATACCGACAATGCCCATCCCGCCTACGGATACTGGCCGATGCCTGACGATGTAACCTACCCAAGGGAGTGGGGAGAGGACGGCTTCGGCACGGTTGCGGAATGGAATGACATCCATTACCAGAACGGGTACCTGATCACCGCAGCCGCACAGGCTGCATGGTTCGATCCGTCCTGGGCAGGCCGGGACAATTATGGCTCGTTTGTCGACCAGCTCGTGATGTCGATTGCATACGATCCGGACCGTGCCGCGGCGTACTACTCCCACCCGCAATTGAAGTACTCCAAGATGAACTTCTTCGACCAGTGGGCCGGACAGGCGTGGACGCAGGGGTTGCCCCAGACCGGCCCGGGCGGCGGGATTGGCGTCGGCTCGCTCCTCGAAGACGGGAAGGACGACAACTCCCTCGGCGAATCGATGCAGGCGTGGGCAGGGATCGCGATGTGGGGGACGGTGACGAACCGCCAGGATATCGCAGACACCGGGATATACCTGTATACCACGAACCTCTATAACGCAGACGCCTACTGGTTCGACAAAACTCTTGCGTACGTCCCCGACTCGACCGGGATCGCCCAGCCGACCGCTGCGAAGTGGTCGAAACACGGCGACTATATCGCATCGGTAAGCATCCCCGATGATGCAAACAAGTACAACCCTGGCGAGACGATGTGGGACCGCTGGTATAACTGGGGCAATCCAAAGGTCTCCTCCACCTGGCCGGTGATGCCGGACGGGTACCCGAAGGCGACTTCCTTTGCCCCGAAGATGCCCCAGTCCGTGGTCCAGACCGCCTCGCAGTTCGGGATCTCCCCCACGTCCTCTATGTACAACATGTGGCTCCCGATGGCGGGTTACACCCTCTCGTTCGGGAGGAATCCAAAGTATGTCGAACTGATGGAACGTGCCCTTGATCATGCCCCGAACGGCGGCTTCTGTGACAAGACGGATCCCTCGGGAGTGCCCTATCTTGCGGTGGTGAACCAGCAGCGTGCCCTCGTTGGGATCACCGACAAGTCGGCAACGGGGATCACAACCTCACCGTCCCGCTGGTACTGGGACCTGGTCCAGTCCTCCAGGAACACCACTCCAGGTCATTACCCATACGACCTTGGGACCTGGTGGAATGCCATGAAGGACCACATCGATGATGCCACGAGCCCGTCGGAGGTTCTGAACTGGTTCTGGGCGATCGATGCCTACGGGACCCCTGACTTCTCGTACTTCGCATATTCCGGAGATGCTGCATCGAAGGGCCTCTCCCAGCCGCTCTGCGCCGCCTTCACTTCGAGTCAGGGCCAGACAACGTTTGTCGCGTGGAACCCGCACAAGGAAGCACTCAACGTCAACTGGTGGAAGGTCGGACAGAATGCCGGGTCCACTGCTGGTGCCCTTTCACAGGACCTCGTCGTGCCGCCGGGATGGTATGCGACGGCAAGCACGAGCCCTCCTGCGAACGCATCGCTCCTCGTGACCATCGATGCTCCGGCCAGTATCCGCCCCGGGAGCACGGTCACCTTCAACGTGACTGTCAGGGCGACCGGCCCCGGGCAGGTTTCCGGTGTCGCGGTCTCCGGCTATCTCCCGTACTCCATGACATACGTCTCGAGCACCCCGGCCGGGACGGTCTCCGGCAATTCCGTAAGGTGGGATGCAGGCATACTCTCTCCCGGGGAGACCAGGTCCTACTTGGTGACCGGGAAGATCCCGGACACCGCAAACGGGCAGTACACTGCGGTTGCCGAAGCATCCGGGCAGGCAGCCGGAAATATCGCGGTGAAAGGCAACCGGATCCTCCTGATCTCGGTCCAGGGAGGCCCTTCGCTTGATGGGTCCATCTCTGCGAATAAAGCCACTGTCATGCGTGGGGAGGAGATCACGTTCACCTTCGTTATCAGGAACGATGGCACGCAGGACCTTGAGGGAGCGTATGCCAGGATGAGTTTCCAGCCAGTCGGCGGGCTCTCCTTCATCTCCGCGAATTATGCACCCCAATACACCGCCCCGGATACCGCGATATGGGACCCGCCACATCTCCCGGACACCGGCGCACTCCGCCTCGGGACCAACATCACGATCACGACGACCTACAAGGTAACATCAAGTGCCAAGGATCCTTTAACCACGACTGCCTATGGACAGGCGAATTATGCCGGCGGACAAGCGAAAAATACTGCAACTCTCACCACGGGGGTGACGGCATGATGAGGAATTCCACGGGTGCAGGGATTGCCGCAGTTCTCATCGTGCTCTGCCTGGCAGCAGTCCCAGCACTTGCAGCCAGTCCCGGGATCGGATGGGAGAGATCTCTCGGCGGAACCGGGGAAGAGTATGCAAAATCTCTCCAGCCCACGAACGACGGGGGTTACATTGCCGTCGGTGACACCACCTCGGTAAACGGGGATATCACGGTCTCGTACGGGATGACCGATGTCTGGATCGCGAAACTCGATGCGTCCGGGGAGAAAGATTGGGTCAAGACCATCGGGGGATCGAATGACGATCATGTCACCTGTATCGAGCGACTGAGTGATGGCACCCTCCTGCTCTCTGGCTACACCTGGTCGCATGACGGTGATTTCTCTGACAATGAAGACGATGTCGTAATATGGAACATGCAGGTCAACGAGCAGGGCTCTATCCTCTGGAAAGGGTGTTACCCGGGGAGAAGCGGCAGTTTTGCCATGGATGGCAAAGAGACCCCTGACGGGGGAATGATCATGATTGGACAGTCGTACTCCATCCCGGGAGACCCGGCGTATCATGGCGGCTACGATGTCCTGGTGGTGAAGACAGATTCGCATGCAAACATCACCTGGGAGAGGTTGCTCGGCGGATCGGGAGATGATTTCGGCGATAATATCCTTGCTCTTCCTGGTGGAGGCTACCTTGCTGTCGGGTATACGAACTCGAACAACGGCGATGTCAGCGGAAACCACGGGTTCTACGATGCATGGTTATTCCGGCTTGATGCTTCAGGAAACCTGCTCTGGCAAAAGTGCCTTGGGGGGAGCCTCCACGACGAAGGCCGGGAGATCTTTACCACTCCTGACGGAAATTTTGCCGTGATGGGATATACCAACTCGAATGACGGGGATGTTACCGGGAACCATGGTTCATTCGATTACTGGTGGGAATTGGCCGGACCTTCCGGGAACCTTCTTGCACAGAAGTGCTTCGGGGGCTCGGACTACGATCATGCGTACGACCTCGAGATGACCGATAGTGGGAACTATGTGGCGCTCGGCGTCTCCTACTCGACCGATGGTGATGTCAGTGAAAATGCCGGGAATGGTGATTTCTGGGCTGTCGAGTTCGATAAGACCGGTGCGATCGTGTGGGAGCGGTGCTTCGGAGGGTCAGGACTTGACAGGGGCCAGACCATCAAGCCTGATCCATCCGTGGAAGGCCAGTTCTTCCTGATCGGCGACTCCTCGTCCACTGATGGAGACGTTACCGGGAACCACGGCGGACTGGATTACTGGGTGGTGAAGCTCAGCGGAACGGAGGGTCTTTCTGCGAACTTCAGAGCAGAACCTGCAACAGGCAATGCACCGCTGACAGTAAAATTCACAGACCAGTCGAAAGGGAACCCGATCCTGTTCCTGTACGACTTTGGCGATGGATCCAGGGGAGTGGGGAAAAACCCCTCGCACACCTACCGGAAGGCAGGAGAGTTTACCGTCACCCTGACGGTAGGGAAAGTCAATCCCGAGACGAGAAAGATGGAGAAGGACAGCGTGGCAAAGACAATCGTGGTCACGAAGGGAACAGGCGTCCCTCTCGTTGCTGACTTTACGGCATCCCCGACGATTGGTGCCGCACCTCTTTCCGTCAGGTTCACCGATGCGTCATCAGGAAGCCCTATCAGGTATCTCTACCGGTTCGGGGACGGAGGAATTTCCCGGACCGCCAACCCCACCCATACCTACAAAAAGGCCGGGACCTATTCAGTTACCCTCACGGTGTGGAAGATCCAGGACAGGAGAATGGTGAGCAACACCACGGTCAGAGAGGATATCATCCAGGTCGGGTGATTGCGGCCAGGGTGATTTCCCCCCTCTTCATCTTGCGAATAGTCCATTCCCAATTTTTTTGAAAGAAAAGAATCCTTGCATTTCTTACCTTAACCCACATTCCGCAGGTCTCCTTTCAAAAATAATATTTTTCATAAGGCGGCCCCAGCAAACCGAGTATTTTCACCAAATCTCCGGATAAATTAGATATTTTGGCTATCCGTTTTCCCTCTGCCACAACAGAGTATTCCCTCACCCTCCGAAACAGGAAAAAGACCCACTTCAAAGTCGGCCGTTGAGTTTGCTTTTTCGTCGGGCTCACGACTGTTTCACCAGCACGATCCAGAGCCTGTCTCAAACGGAACTCCACCATCGAATAGATGAAAAGACAGAGCACCATAATCATGGCCAGAGCCTGGATCCGTGAATTCTTCTTGAGGTACACTTCGGAGACTCTGAACGACTTGTCCTTCAGGAATCGAAATCCCCG
>DAWU01000053.1 GCA_002506105.1 Methanolinea sp. UBA275
ATATAATAGGTTCTTAACTATATTTAACAATTTTTATATGAGTTTGCAGAGCCACGAGTTCATCGGGAATTTTCTACAGAAGGCCGGGTGATGTCAGGATTGAACCGTTCATCTCTGCACTCACGTATCTCAAATTCTCCATGTATCCTGAAGCGTGAGTGAGGAACCGATAAATGAGATCCCCGCATCATTCCACGTATGGGAGAACGCCCGGGTATTGTAAGATCTATCAGACCGGAGCCTCGTAATTCCAGTCTTCAAAAACACCCAGTTCCGGCACAGCAGGGACGAAAAATACTGCTGGGAGATGGCGATCCTCAACGATGAATTCGTATTCGAACTTATATGCGGGTCGCAGCAGGTCAGATTCCTGTGTATCCCCGCCAAAATAGGCAAGACTGACCCGATTCATATTCACAATCAACGGGCCGATATCCTCATATCTCCCCTTCTCACGGCGTAAATCCATGTACAGGCTGCCCAATGCCATTTCAAATCCATCAATCATATCCGATTTCAGGAGATGCCGGTACGCTTCTTCGGGGGATATCAGGGGATACTCACGGTCCGGCCGATACTCTGACCATTTCTTCCTGACTTCGACGATATCTCCATTCCCTCCCACTTCAACACTGATGGAGTTCTCAATGACGGGGATTCCATCGATTGTCCTTGGAAAATACACCCTCATAGTCTGGTAATGGATCTCCGCGGTTTCATTGGTGAAGGTCCCACCACCTCCGATGTACATATCCGGGATCGTGTCGGGTTCATACAATCCCGATTTGATGAGAAAATCGATGGCCAGAACCTTGGCCTCCTCCTTGGTCGGGGTCAGGTTGATCTCATCCTGGGCCCCGTTTGGCCGGTTGAGGAGATCGTAGCCAATATTCCCAGGCATCACTGAGAGTTCGCGACTCTTATCCCTGATCCAGATTATCCTCTCTGAGGCTTCCGGTGTGCCATTCATTCCAAGGTTGTGGGAAATGTTTCTTGCCGTATCCTCATTCAACACCGAGACATCACGAAAGACCATCATCGTCCTGGGAAACAAAGGATATGCCGGGAGCGGGTGCACCCAGAACGATCCGCGGATCTCGGAGTCAACTTTGTCAAAGAGCGGAGCGGACAGGATAGGCGGGAATGGGAGGATTCTGCCTGAAGGGGGAAGCGTGAACTGCACACCGTCCCCTGTATATATGATAATTTCAGGAACACCGGAGAGGGGTTGCACGGTATCGAGAAGTAACCGGGTCTCCTCATTCTCTTCAGCCCAAATCCAGAGTGAAGTCCGGGTTCCGTTCCTGGCTGTACCCGTCAGGATCCATGTAGGCTCCCAGACGTGAACATCCCCGCATCTTCCCTGCCGCACACGATGGAAATAGCCTGGCTCGATGTGATCAACTACCAGGGGAAATATAGAATCGTCAAGTCCGCCAGGGACCTCTGTTGCATCAAGATTCCTAAGAAGAGTCCTGAGAGGTTTCATCCCAACGTTCCCTGTTTCATTCAGCGTTTGAATTTCTGTCCGGATTTCCGGGATCCCTTTCCACATACTATTGGCAATAACTGCCGACGCAAACTCCTGTGTCCGGGGTGTGCGGTTGACTCCCAGGCTTACACCCATCGAAGACACATAGGAGGTATTCCCATCTATTCCGAAATTGGTATAATCCCGTGTCACAACATGTGCATTTTCAGTGTTATTACGGATTGACTGGAGTGACCATTCCTCCGTGGCAGTGAAAGGAATAGGAAATCCTTTCCATGGACCAGACTCCTGAATTTCAGTCGTCGGTTCGTTTCGAATATACTGCGACTTACTGACAGTGAAGATTGGAGTTTTATCCGGAGAACGTGGGATATCATTGATGAGGACCACATCGCCAAAAGGGGTTACAATGGTCTCGTTCTTCTCTGATACATGGTATCCGTCAGGGGATAGACACCCTGAGCCGATGAGAACAGCTATGAGGATGCACCAGATCACCAGAAGTATCTTCCTCATCAAATCATCCAATCTCTTTCAAGGCTCAAATATATTCTGCCGGTTTTATACCTGAATCTCATGAAATTCTCTAACCCACTCAAAGCGGATAAATCCTGTTTCAACATCACAAAATGAACATGACTGACAATACCCTGCCATTCTTGTCTTTGTGGTAGTTATGCAAAAATCGGTAACACAGAGTTTCTCCATTGATCCTGAAACATGTGTGAGGAACCGATAAATCAGATCGCTGCATCATTCCAGGTATGGGAAAATGCCCGGGGGTCATACTCGTCCCGATCGGAGAGGTGGATCCGGTCACCATCGCCTGGCTGAAGGAGGATATCCCGAAGATCCTCCCGGCCAATGTCAGGGAATCCGCTCCTCAGTCGCTCTCTCCCCGCCACTTCCAGAACGACCGGAACCAGTACTTCGCCGACTCGCTTCTTTCTGATCTTTCATCCATCGCGAGGGACGAAAACACGCTTTTGCTTGGTATCACCGGGGCAGATCTCTTCTCAGCCAGCCTGAACTACGTGTTCGGCATCGCCTGCACGGGAAGGGCGCTTATCTCCACATTCAGACTCCGTCCCGAGGTCTACGGCATGCCTCCGAATCCAAAGGTCTTCCGCTGGCGGGTCGTCACCGAAGGAGTGCACGAGCTTGGGCATGCGCTCGGCCTCCCCCACTGCGAGTATCCCGGGTGCGTCATGTACTTCTCCAACTGGATAGGTGATACTGACAGGAAAAGCCCGGAGTTCTGCTACCGGTGCAGGAGACGAATTGAATATTTAGACACGGTGGTGAAGAGGAAAGAAGAGGTATAGCTCCCTGTTCCGCAGCATGCAGGCTTTTTTGGAATTTGCGAATTCATCCTGATGAATATGATATCGGATCCATACTGATCTTCATTGTCAGTGAACAACACTCTTCGAGAACAGGTTGATGACAAGCACTCCCGCGAGGATAAGGATGATTCCGGCGAAAGCCGGGATGTCAAGCTCCTGGCGGTATACGACATACGCAACAAGCGTGATGAGCACGATGCCGATACCTGACCAGACGGCATACGCAATCCCTACCGGGATCTCCTTGAGCACCAGGCTGAGAAGGTAGAACGCGGTGATGTAGCCTCCGAGCATGAGCACGGTCGGACCAATCCGGGTAAACCCGTCGGTTGCCTTTAGTGCAGTTGTGGCAATCACCTCTGAGAGTATGGCAAGGACCAGGAGAACCGCGGGAGGAATATTCATAGGAGATCACTGGTATCCGGGCAGGACAGTCCGGAGATACCCGGATCGTTTGACTTCATCCTATTTAAGAGTGATAAGAATCATCTTCCATCCTTCTGCGAGGCAATCCGGGGAGACTCACACACGATTCCCGGAATTGTGGTGCACGAGGCACACCCAGGGATCCTGGAATATCTTGGGTATAGTGTCATTGTTATCACCAATCTCGCTCATAAAACACGACGAAGAATTAAGAAAAATCCAATTCCTAAAATCCGGGGTAAAAAAGTGCGGGTTGTCGGTCTCACTTCTCATATGAGATTGACCCCGTCGCCCCCGATGGGCACCCCGGCGGCGATTCAAAAACTATTCACATTGGCCTTGAAAATGAAATTGTCATCTGAGATTCATAAAACAACATAGAAACCCGCCTCAATGTAACGCGATTATATTCACTATTTGACAAAAAGGTAGCTGGCTAGAATGTTACTATACCCATATCTTTTTTGGCAAAGGTTCTCACCAGCTCCCGTAAGGCACCTGTGTCTGCGATCCGTACCGGTCTCACACGGAGTGTAGAAATCCTCCCCGGATCTTCCATGGGATAGTCTCTCACTTGATCTCGATCCGCTCGCCGACGATCGCGTAATGGATATTCTCAGCCATCTTGCAGGCATGATCCGCGGACCGCTCCAGGTAACGGGCAGCCATAATATAGGACGTATACCGGGTGATCGTCCTGGGATCCTCCATCATTATCGTAAGCGTCTGCCGAAAGATGGAATGCCAGAGTTCGTCGACGACATCGTCCCGGGACGCAAGGTCGTCCAGGAGTGAGAGGTTTTCCTGCTCGAATGCATCGATCACATCATCGATCATGGCAGCGACGAGCGATGCCATGTGGACAAGCGGCGGCTCCCTGGGAAACGAGGGCTGGTCTGCAAGGTGCTTTGTGATGCTCGCAATATCCTTCCCGTATCTCCCGATGCGTTCGGCTGCCCCGATCACCTTGAGGATGCAGACGATCTCCCGCATGTCCCGGGCCATCGGCTGGTAGAGCGCGATCAGCTGGTACGCACGGTCTTCGAGGCAGATCGTCCGTTCCTGGACCTCCCTTTTCCGTGATTTTACCTCTATCGCACGGGTCACATCATCGTGTACCAGGGTCTCCACCGCATCAGCGAGAAGGGTACGTGTGAACCGTGCCATCTCGATTGTATCCTGTTTCAGGAGATCGAGTTCTGCATGGAATTTTTCCGACATCGTATCCCCCTACCCGAACCGCCCGGTGATATAATTCTCGGTCAGCTCTTCCCCCGGGTGCTCAAATATCTGTGTGGTCGCTCCGAACTCGATAAGTTTCCCGAGATACATGAATCCGGTATCATCGCTCACCCGTGCTGCCTGCTGCATGTTGTGAGTCACGATGATCACGGTATACCGCTGCTTTAATCCCTCGATAAGGTTCTCGATCTTTGCAGTCGCAATCGGATCGAGTGCCGAGCAGGGCTCGTCCATCAGGATGACGTCGGGGCCTACCGCGAGCGTGCGGGCAATGCAGAGCCGCTGCTGCTGTCCACCGGAGAGCCCCATCGCTGACTGGTGAAGGCGGTCGCAGACCTCCTCCCAGAGTGCTGCATCGCGGAGACTCTGCTCGACGATCCGGTCAAGTTCGCACCTTTCCCTGATCCCGTGTACCCGTGGCCCGTAGGCAACATTCTCATAGATCGATTTCGGGAAGGGATTGGGCTTCTGGAAGACCATCCCGATCTTCTTCCGGAGGAGGACCACGTCGGTCCCGGGAGCGTAGATATTCTCACGGTCATACGTCACTTCCCCGGTAATTTTCGTGTGGTCGATAAGGTCGTTCATCCGGTTGAAGCACCGGAGAAGCGAGGATTTCCCGCACCCTGACGGGCCGATCAGGGCTGTCACCCTGTTTTGCCGGATATCTATCGAGATATCCTGCAGGATATGGGCTTCGCCAAACCAGAGATTCAGATTCTCAGTATGAATGACAGGGGACGGTGTTTCACCTGGCTGCAGGGGAACATCATCCCCGCATACATCTCCAATCAGGGGATTTTCATATGTTTTTACGTTCAGACCGGAAGGTTCAGGGGTTGCAAGAGTCATTGTGTTCACCATCGTGAGGATTTCTGGTACCGTGCACGGATCAGGACGGCCGCCCCATAGAACAGCGTGACTGTAATGAGGAGCACCAGTGCCGTGCCGTAGGCATTCTGCTGTGCACCCGGGACACTCGTCGAGAGGATATAGAGGTAATAGGGAAGCGCCATCACAGGCTCGAAGATCGAGTCCGGGAGGAACCGGGAGGTGAAAACCACCGCGGTGAACATGATCGGGGCTGTCTCCCCGGCAGCACGGCCGATCGAGAGGATGGTTCCTGTAATGATGCCCGGGATTGCGGCAGGGAGAACAACTTTCCGTATCGTCTGCCATTTCGAGGCACCGAGCGCAAGGCTCCCCTCCCTCATCGTATTGGGAATGCTCTTTAAGGCCTCTTCACTGGTCCGTATAATCGTCGGGAGGACCACGAGGGCGAGGACGATCCAGCCGGTGAGGAGCGAGACCCCGAACCCCACGAAGATGACGAGGAACGCGAACCCGAAGAGGCCGAACACGATCGAAGGTGTTCCGTTCAGGAGGTCCACGCCGGTCCGGATGGTCTTGGTGACCCACCCCTCGCGGGTATATTCCGAGAGATAGATGGTTGCCCCAATCCCGAGGGGAAGCGCGATCAGGATTGCGCCGGTCACAAGATAGATTGTTCCTATGATCGCCGGGAATATCCCTCCTTCACGGCCAAGGTTTGACGGATACCCGGTGACGAACTCCCAGGAAAGGACCGGGAGCCCCTCCATGATGATATCGAGGATGAGAATGGCAAGCACTGCCATCACAATCCCGACTGCCGCAAAGAGCCCAGAATAGGCGATCTTTTCCATCACCTTTGGGGAGATTCGCGCCCGTGCAAGGGAGAGACCGATGATCCCGATCAGGATAGCGAGGCTCGGGAGGATCCCTGCCGCAACCGCGACCAGCAGGAGGACCATGCACGCAAAACCATAGAGAAGGATCTTCCGGATCGTTCCCCGGGTCTCCCGGGAGATGACGTGCTCCTGGGTGACTCCTCCTGTCTGCGCAGCCCGGATACGGCCGAGGATGATCGTCGCGGCGAGGTTGATGCAAAGTGTGATGAGCAGGAGCACGACGGCTATCCCGAACAGCGCGTGGTAGTGGAGGCTCCCGATCGGGACCTCCCCCGTCTCGATACCGAGGGTTGCAGTGAGGGTCCGGATAGGGGATACGATGTTCCAGATCGGATCGGGGATGACTGCGGCGTTTCCGGTCACCATAAGGACGGCCATGGTCTCCCCGATTGCACGCCCGATCCCGAGGATGACGGCGGCAGTAATCCCGGAGAGCGCAGAGGGGATGATCACCCTGCTGATGGTCTGCCATCCGGTTGCCCCGGTGGCAAGCGATCCCTCCTTGTATTCCCGCGGGACGGCGTTGATCGCATCCTCGGAGACACTCACGATTGTGGGGAGCGCCATGATCGCGAGGAGAAACGACCCTGCAAGCCAGGTCTCCCCGGTCGGGATATCGAAGGATATCCTGATCCAGTTGGTGAGAACCACGAGCCCGAAGAAACCGTACACGACAGAAGGAATTCCCGCGAGCAGCTCGATCGCCGGTTTGATGATGGTCCGTAGCCGTGGGCCTGCCAGTTCCGAGATGAAGATCGCACTCCCTATTCCGAGCGGAATGGCAATAGCCATGGCACCGATCATCACAAGGATAGTGCCTGCAATCAGGGGGGATATGCCATATTCCGGGGTACTTCCGGTAGGGTTCCACTGCCGGCCGAAGAGGAAATTGGTAAGATCGATCTCCAGGAATGCGGGATACCCGTTGAGAAAGAGATACCCGAGGATGAAACAGACAACGAGGATCGCAAAGATGGCACAGAGAAACCAGATTGAAGCAATCACCTGCTCCTTGATTTTTCGAAGCGAACGTGTTGCCATGCTGTTCCTGATCGCGGGGACGGCCATGATCTTTTTCTCCATCGGCGGGTATCCTGGTCGAAAGAGAGAGGGAGGTTTAGCTCACCGGGACAAAACCCTCTTCAGTGAGCAGTCCCTGGCCTTCCGGTGAAAGGATGTAGTCGAGATACTCCTTTGCAAGACCTGACGGCTGGCCGCTCGTCAGCAGGTACAGTGACCGCGAGAGCGGATACTTCCCGGAAAGTACATTCTGGACAGTCGGCTCGACCTCAACACTACCGGTATTCACCTTGATCGCCTTCACAGACTCATCGATGAATCCAAGGCCTACATATCCGATGGCCCCCGGGGTCTGGGAGATCGTCTGCTGCACGGCACCATTCGAGTTCTTCTCAAGCATCGTCGGGACATAATTCTGGCCGCCCATCACGCTGCTCGTGAAGAACTCCCTGGTCCCCGATGCACTGTCCCTTCCTACCACGACGATGGCCCTGTCAGCACCGCCGACTTCTTTCCAGTTCGTGAAATTCCCGTTGTAGATACCCTTGATCTGGGCAGTCGAAAGACTGGTCACAGTATTTCCCGGGTTGATGATGAGTGCAACACCGTCTTTCCCGATCGTGGTCACGACAAGTTCAGGATATTTTTTCATCTCGTCGGGTTTGACATCACGGGACGACATGCCGATATCTGCGGTCTTCTCTCCGGCTGCCTGGACGCCAACGCTGGAACCTCCCCCGGTCACCTGGATGTCCGCATTCGCATGGGTCGCCATGTATGCGTCTGCGGCCTTCTGGGCAATGGGAAGGACCGTGGTGGAACCGGTAACCTTGATTGATGCCCGATCCTGTGTTGAGGAGGTAGTCGGTGTGCTGTCGGTACACCCTGCTGCGACAAGCGACAGGATGAGGATTCCTGCCATCGCAAGGGCGATCACTCCAAAATGTTTCTTGTTAGGAACCATGGTGGTCTGAATAAGAACACCGCAGGGAAAATATATATTAAAATTCGATGGAGAATATTGGTAACTCTATACCAACTATAGTAATATAGAGATTAATGGGTTTCCTTCAGGACCGGAATCCCGTTCACCACTGGTTTGCCATGACATCTTTGCACACAACTCGCGAATGGCACCTATCGTCTCCTGTATCACCACAATGCTTCTGAACAAGCGCATGCCTGATTGGTCGCTATGAGATAGTTGGTGAAATTGTCACTGGTGCATGGTGTTTGATTCACATTTGCTCGATCTCAATTCCGGGCTTGCGATGCCCACAATTATGTGTTGCATACTTTTCAACCATACTTACGGAAAATCGGTCATGAGCCTGACCCTGACGCCATGACCGTATCCCAAACACTATGAGGAGTCGAGCTAAATGGGCTCCTATGAAGGTTAATCTTGCCATTGTTCTTACCATCGGAGTCGTACTTGCCGTACTCGTGGCAGGGTGCACGACAAAATCCCAGATTGGATCCGCTCCAACTTCCGAAGCACGCCAGATTATCCCTATCGGAGCCCTGGTGGACCTGACCGGTGAGTCCTCATCCGAGGGAGATGCTACGCTCGCAGCGCTGGAGATGGCAGCAGAGGATATGAATAGCTTCCTGGAGGAGATCGGATCTTCCAGACACGTAGCCCTCATGGTAGAGGATTCCGGTACGGATCCTGACAGGGCTTTGCGTGCTCTTACGACCCTGAGCCAGAGCGGATGCCGGGTGGTCATCGCTGCGACGACCAGTTCCGAACTCACTGCCCTGAAGAAGTATGCCGATGATACCGGCATTATCCTCATCGGGACGAAAAGCACCGCGCCATCGCTTGCAGTCCAGGGGGATAGTATCCTCCGTCTTGTGGCTGATGATACCAACCAGGGTTATGCGATGGCCCAGGTATTACAGATCGAGAATATCAGCACCATCGTTCCCATCACCCGGGGAGATATCTGGGGCGATGACCTGCTCAATGCTACGACGACGAGCTTCAAAAAAGAGGGAGGAACGGTGCTGGATGGCGTGAGATATACGCCAGGAACGAATTTCTCCGCTGAGGTAAAGGTCCTGAGCGCGATCGTACAAGATGTCAAGAGCAGGTATGGCTCTGTTAATGTCGGTGTGTACTTCATCTCCCTTGATGAAGCAGATTCGCTGTTACTCCTTGCTGCAGGAGAACCGGAGCTCACATCGGTCTCGTGGTTTGGGTCCGATGGCACTGCAGAGCGCGAGTCCCTCACCTCGAACAGGACGCTTGCTCAGTTTGCGGTCAGGACCCACCTGATCTGCCCGGCGTATGGTGTGCCCTGGATGGTGAAACAGACCGACGAATACCAGCAGGTGGCACAGGATCTGAAGAGAGAGACAGGATCGGATCCTACCGGGTACATTGCCACATCCTACGATGCCGTCGGGGTCGTCTCCCAGGCGCTGCTGCTCTCAGAGGCTGCCGACAGCACTGACCTCCAGACGCTGTTGACCTACACCCTCAACCATTATAACGGAATTACCTATCACCTCTCCCTCAACGACGCAGGCGATCGGGAACTTGCCTGCTACGACCTCGTCACAATCACCGAACAAAATGGCACCTATTCCTGGCAATTGATGGGACAGTTCATCAGTTGGGACACCGGTGACGATGAGATGATATGGAACGGAGCAATCATCCCACTGGGGTAGAGAGATCTCCGGATATCCCCAAAATGGCCACTCCATTTTTTTCCTGCCAGGAAAATGGAGAAAGGGTAAAAACGAGTCATCCTGCCCTGTCCTCCAAGTTCCCCATTTTTATGGAACTGAATGTTCGCTGGTGTCATAAGAACCAGCGAAGATGAGAACTCGAATCTCCAGGAGAAAACATTGATTTCTTGTTTCCCGATGAGAAACAGGAAAAAAATGCAACCAGGCACATGTCGAGGCCTGATCCTTCAGGAAGGAAGCGTAGGAAGGGATTGAGAGAGCGTGCCCTCCCTCTTTTCACTGTCCGCACGAATGGTCAAAAACGGTCGTTGAATACAGAGAAGAGGAGGGCCATAATACTGCACCATCGTGCTACTCCCGTCACGAATCAGAGGAGATTCAGACACTGTGTTGAGTGATTCATGAATCGTTTCATATGCAGCGTTTTTTTAAATGAAACCATGAATAGACGGAGCTTTCTGAGGATGTACACGAAAGCCACCTTGGCAGGTATTCTTTAATCCCAAAAAGACTCCGGTCACCCCCCCGTCTCCATATCGCCATTTCAAATGCGATACACCTATATGGTCTGTCGTGTATCGTTCCACATTCCTACCGGATCCATCCGGCGGAGATGATCGTATGAATCGCTATCGCACGCTCGTTCTCATCGTCCTGGTCCTGGCCCTGTTCGCCTGCTGCCTTCCGGCATCAGCCATCCTGCCATCGTTCAGCTTCAGAGGGTCAGTGACCGGAGTATCGGAATCCGACAATACTGTCACCATCAAGGTGACCCACCGCTGGGGGTGCTCCTATGACAATGGTGTGCCGACTTGTGACTGGCAGTCAATCACCCCGGAAACCCTGACCGGTTCCGCTCCTGATCCGGAGGTCTTTGAGTACATCCGGATCGGCACGTCCGTGGAGGCCGGGAGCATTGGCACGAAGGGAGGAACATGGGCCGGCATAGGGATCCTGACAGCCCCCTATTCGTCCGAGCCCCTCCATGCCACCCGCCTCTTCGGTGAGATGAGCCTGCTCCGTGCACCCCTGGTATCAGGATACGCAGTCTCGGCCGCGACCGAACCTGACTGCGGGGATTGCAGCGGTTCGATCTGCACGGCCCAGGCTGCCAACGTGACTATCACGAAGGGACGCCTTATGGTATGGGACGGGATCCTCCTCCCCGGAGAGGATGCAGCGTACACCGATCCGGATGACGGGTCGGGGATCTCTGTCACGTTCGTCTCCGGGCAGGCCTGGTACCACCTCTGCCCCGATGCGGAACCCGGGATTACAGGGATCCAGCCGGTCTCGGTCATCATCGTCCACGTCGACCAGGGAGGGCCCGGGCCTGGCCCCGTGCCAACCCGGACCAGCACCGGTTCAATCCGCGTGACCTCGATCCCATCAGGGGCATCCCTATTCCTTGACGGGATCGCAAAGGGAGTAACCCCGCTGACACTCTCCAGCCTTGAGCCGGGAACATATTCCATTCTCCTTGAAAAAGAGGGATATGCTGACTACAAGAAGGATGTGAGTGTCTCGGCCGGACGATCGACCACATTGAGCGCAAGACTTGTACCCCTATACGGGAGCCTGCAGATCAAGTCGTCACCGTCAAATGCAACGGTACTCCTCGATGGGGCACCGGCAGGGGCCACCCCCCTCGTTATCGGGGACCTCACTCCCGGCGAGCATACCGTCAGCATTTCGAAAACCGGGTACCAGACGACCAACCGGACGGCAACGGTGGTTGCCGGGCAGCAGAAGCTCCTCTTCGTGACGCTCTCGAAGAAACAGGACGGATCAGAGAAGATCGACGCTTTCGTTGCGGCGCTTGAAAAAGAAGGATTCACTGTCCAGCAGGGGAAGTTCGAGAATTTCAACGTGCTTGCCATGTATGATGCGGGTATTATCCCGAGCTGCTTCGGCAACAACCCGACCACCCCTTACCTTACCTACAAGCTCCCTGCATATCCGGGTCTCGTATGGGGCGGCAGGGTAACCGATGCCATTCTCAATCCCGAGAACAAGGGTCTCTGGGTAGACTACTTTATGAACCCCGATGAGGCAATCGTCTTCGTGGGAACCACCCCGCCCGAATCGAAGTATTTCAGTTACCGGAGCATGCTCGGTAACCACTGGTTCGACGAGCAGAATACCTACGGGCGGATCTTCGCAAGCCTCGGTGACAGTATCAATAACTTCCGCATCAAAACTGGCAGCACCCCGGGCAGTATCTCAAAAGATCCCTATGATAAGCCCATCATGATCATCACCACCGCGGACAAGGGCACGAATGAAAAGGTGCGGAGTGCCGCCACCAAGGCTGGATATCCGACCAGCATGATGAACACCGATATCATCCCCTCCGAACTCATCCGGATGGGAATTACCAATACTTCGGATACCATCACGTTCATCCACCGGGTGGCGATGTTTGCCAATGCGACCCGCGGGGCCGAATACATCAACGGTACCCCAGGAGTCGTCTTCCGGCTCACCCCGAAGAGTTCAGAGACCCTGCAACCTTACAGCGTGCCCCGGCTCATCCCAAGGGGAACCGGCGATACCCGGGAGCTTGACCTCATGAAGGACCAGCAGGCGCTCAAAGAGGCTATCATCGCCAGGCATGGGGACGGCATGCTCGTGTCCGGGAAAACGTCTGAGATCTGGGTCTTTGAAGGATATGACGCGATCCAGCGGGAGATCGATGCCCTCGGGGATTCCCGGGATACGATTTACCTGAAAAACGGTGAATACCCCCTCGGTGATGATGACTTCATCATCGTCTATGGCGCCAACCACCAGGCGACCGGCAAAGTAGTCTACACGAACGTGGCAGTGTATGGGGCCCAGGCATTGAACGGGGTCGTCGCCGTCACGAACAAAGACTATGCAGGTTCGGCCGATTCCTACCTGCCAGGGAACGACAACGCTGACCTCCTCTATGCATGGAAGTTTGCCAGGCATTGCAACGGCGAGGAAGGGTGCACGGAAATCCCGTCCTGCTGCGGAGGCATGGGTGTTCCCGAGGATGTCCCGGTCATCATCGGCATCCGGGCATATATCGAGCCAGAGACTGGAGTCGGTCCTGCCTGGACCGAAATCCTCTACGACCAGGTACTCCATTTTTCCCCGGCGTAATCCCTCACCGGGATCCCATTTTTTTTCTATTCCGGATCACACAACCGGTATTACTCCGCACCGGGAATGCCGGAATTCTCCACGTCCAGGGGTGCGGAAGGGAATGTCTCTCCGGTCCAGAAATTCCTTATCGGTATCGACAGTCTTGTCACCTGGATCCCCCAACTGACCACCGGAGAATGGTGTCCATGAACGTGCACCATAGCGCTTTATCGTCACCACGGCGAAATCACTTGGCTGTTGGGGGAAGATTCCGGAGGGGGGATATGCCTTGCAGGGATGCGGATCTCCCTGCAGGAATGGAGTGTTGACCTCCGGGATCCTACCCCGGGAGGTTTGTGTGGGGGGAGCAGGGAGATCAACAAAGGATCCGGAACACATTACGGATCGCATACCGCATCTCAGATCGGGAAATTCCGGGCGATCCCGTACGCGGGGGATATGTATCGGGATACTTCTTGCCGGGCTCCTGGTTTCCCTGGCAATGGCAGCACCCAGCCTGATAGTATCACCGTCGTCCGGAAAGGCTGGGACCACCGTGACGGTGACGGGAAGCTCGTTCGACCTGTATGCGGTCGAATTCCCGCAGGCAAGCGTGTATTTTCGCGGCGTCGTGGTCGCGAGTAATGTATGGTTTTCCGGGAATGGGTTTTCCACCTCGTTCCAGGTTCCTGTGGGGACTCCCCCGGGCACCTACACGGTCCAGGCAATCGGACCCCGGGATTCTGCAGCAACCACCTTCACGGTGGTGACTCAGCCGGATGCCGGCTTTTCCATGGATCCCACATCTGGAATGGGCAGGGCACCCCTCACCGTATATTTCACTGACACATCGACAGGAAATCCCGCATCCTGGCGGTGGAACTTTGGAGACGGGAGCGTGTCTCCCCTCCAGAACCCGGGGCACACCTACCCGGGAGCAGGCACCTATACTGTGACCCTGACGGTCACGAATGCCGCAGGGAGCAGCTCGGAATCCCGGACGATTACCGTCTACACGCCAACCCTTGTGGTGTCCCCATCCTCGGGCAAGACAGGCACCACGGTGACAGTGACAGGGAACTCGTTTTGCCTCTACGGGATAGAGCAGGGAACGGCAGCCCTCTCCTTCGATGGCATCTCTCCATCCGTGAATATGCCGATGACCCGGAATAAAAACCTCGGCTCTTTCACGACCACGTTTTCCGTTCCTGCCGGGACAGCACCGGGAAGCTATGCCATCCGTGCGTCAGGTCCGGTGGATTCGGTGATGACCACGTTCTCGGTCATCAACACCGCTCCACACGCGGTGATCGATGCCAAACCCCTGTCAGGGATGACTCCGCTTGCGGTTCATTTCAGCGGGACGCGATCCTCCGACGATGACGGATCGGTCAGTTCGTACCGGTGGGACTTCGGGGACGACACTTCCGCAACCGGGGATACTGCGGATCATACCTTTTCCCGGTCCGGGGAATATCGCGTGACCCTGACGGTCACCGATAACGAGAAGCAGAAGGGGACTTCGCATGTCACGATCACTGCGGAGAACGCCCCTCCTGTGGCAGATGCCCGTGCCAGCCCGACGTCCGGGTCTGATCCCCTGACCGTCATGTTCGACGGTTCGCACTCGTATGATTCGGATGGGAATATCGTAGCATATCGCTGGGATTTCGGAGACGGCACGTGGGAGAACACTGCCCAGGCAACCCATGAGTACCGGAACCTGGACTCGTATACCGCAGTCCTCAAGGTTACCGATAATAAGGGAGCATCGGCTACCGGCAAAGTCGCCATCACGGTCGGGAACGAGCCCCCGGTTGCGCAACTCTCGGTTACCCCACAGAAAGGTCCAAAACCACTGTCAGTCACACTCGACGGTTCAGGTTCACAAGATCCGGATGACACTGATCTCACGTTTGCCTGGGATTTCGGTGACGGCGAATCCGGAAGCGGAAGAGAGATCATGCATACCTACGGGAACGATGGGATCTACCAGATCACCCTCATCGTCAGTGACCCAAACGGAGCATCGGACAGGGAAGAAGCGACCGTCAATGTCGAACCACCGTTCCCATGGGATATCCTGATCCTGGTGATCGTTATTGCCGGCGGCGGTCTCGCAGCGCTCCGTTATGGATGGCCATCGACAAAGACCGCCCCGCCGGAACCGATCCCACAGGATTGCCAGTTCCCGGAGCCGGAGGTGCATGTTGAAACCGCAAGCGGTGTGGAATATGCAGGGGCGTTGGACAGGAACGTGGATGATCTCCCTGATATCTCGGTAGATATCAGGTCCGGGATCTGGAAGGAGGAGAACAAAAGATGAAACTTGATATGGAACACGCGAATGTGAACCCGGAAGAGATCGACAAGGCGGTCAATGACCTGGTGACCGGCACCCACCAGGATGACTTCCGGGAAATCGGTGCATGGTTCGTCAAAACAGGACTCGGCGAGACAGGTGCCCGGGAAAAGCTGGTCAACGAACTCTCGACACGCATCTCGAAAGAGATCAGCGGCGGCATTGTCCAGGTAACCCTCCAGGAACTGGAAGGAGAAAGAGAGATCAAGGCGAAGTGTGAGCAGCAACCTCCGGATCTCTACCCTCATATTGATTTTATCGTGAAGTCCGGCGCACTCGATGTCTGGACCACGACCTACTGGTTCAAAGTGACGTCGAAAGTGGTGCTGGACAACGTCGAAATCACCATGAAAAAGAACCAGATCACAGGGATCAAGTCGGGTATCATGCAGGTGTTCATTACCCTTGCATATTGCGGCCACGACCGGGGGAATCCAAAACCGTTCTCTCTTTTGAAAAACAAAAAAGTAATCGACATGGATCTCGCGAAGGTGGTCAGGTTCTGATCCCGTAAAAGAATTGTCGTGCAAGACCTCCCCTTCCACGGCTTCCCATCGGCAAGAATGGGTGGCAGACACCCCCCTCTCTCCTGTTCCATTAACGCGGGACCCTGAACATCACTCAGGGGTGGTACTCATGCAGGTTTTATTCAAACAGGGGGTTGGGGGATTTTATCATGAAAGAATCATGCGACATGCATATCACTCAGATCTTTTGAGCAGTGAGTACAGAGAAGCCTGCATTCGAATCAACATCGAGTATCCAAAATCCAGTGGTGCGAAGGAATTCACACATTTCATCGGTTGAGTAGAACCGGGCGAATGAAAGAAACCGGTGTTTTCCCTCTTCCTGCAGGTATCTTTGGGCTATGCGTCCCTCCCGTTCGAGAAACCCAATGATGAGTGTTCCCTCCGGAACAAGGATTCTCTTCATCTCCCGGAATCCCAGCACGGGATGATCCAGGAAACAGACCACGGTCACCATCAGCACCGATGAGCATGTCCCGTCCCTGAATGGGAGTGCCTCTGCGCTCCCGCGGACAATCCCTATCCCCCTTTCCCGTGCTATCCGGCAAAGTGCCAGCGAGGGGTCGATTCCAAGACCAATTCCGAGGGATGCAGCAAACCGCCCGGATCCCACCCCCACTTCGAGGGATCGGGAGTCTGGGGGTGGAAGCATCCTCCGGATACGGGCAAGTTCTGCGAGATACTCATCGGGGTGATCATCAAACCACCGATCATAGTCCTCTGCATGGTCTTCAAATACGGGATGGAACACTCATCTCACCCCACTTACACACCATGGAGATGCTTCCGGACCCGCTCCCCCACAGAGCGCTCCCTCTGTTTCAGTACCGATAAATCCATCGTTCCCTCCCGGTACGAGGCGAGGAGGAAGTAGAGGAAATCTGTGGTGAAGTCCATCACTTCTTTCCTGAACCGGACCTCGATCGTGGTGTCCCCGAGAAATCCCTTGATCATGAACCATTCCTGCTTCTCGAACTTGTAGAATCCGTCTCCGACATTGGGGAGCGCTTCGACCTGGCCGAAGTACCCGAGATAGGTAAAAAAATCCCTGGTGAGGGGAGCGTCGAGAAGGAACTCCTTCATGAACGAACCATCAGCACAGACCTTATGACGGACGGACCGAAGAATCCGCATTTTTCGCAATCTCCCGCACTGCGCTGGCCGTATACGCTACTTCTTCATCGGTTGTGAACCAGGAGAGGCTGAGTCGTACGCTCCCGCTCCCCCCGTCGATCTCCCTGTGCACGAGAGGAGCACAGTGGAGTCCGGTCCGTGCGGTAATCCCGTACGCACGGGCGAGGATAAACCCGACATCATCGTTCCCGATACCCCTGATATTGAATGTAATGATGGGAAGATCGGGGTGGTCGTGAGAGAGAAAGATGTTCGACTCCTGCTGCAACTCGTGGATGAGAAACGCCGTCTGATGTTTTGCCCTGGCCGCAATCGTGTCAATCCCAACCGTCTGGATATACCTCACCCCCGCTGCAAGCGCTGCGAGTCCGGGGTAGTTGTGGGTGCCTGCCTCGAACCGCTCCGGCATGCCGGTGGGTTGAAAGAGCGAGAACGAATCTGTCCCCGTCCCTCCGAACCGGACCGGTGTAACAGAGGCCGGGTTCCGTAGGTAAAATCCACCTGTGCCAGGGATGCCGAACAGAGCCTTGTGGCCGGTGAAGACATAGGCATCAACCGGGAGAGTCTCAAGATCGAGGGGGATGTGGCCGGCAGTCTGCGCACCGTCCACAATGAGGTAAATCCCATGATCGTGCAGGATCGTTCCGATCCGGCGTATGTTCTGTACGGATCCGAGCACATTGCTGCCATGGGTCATGACCATGAGCCGGGTTGCAGGCTGGATTGCCGCCTCAACCGTATCGGGATTCACCATGCCCTCCCGGAAGGGGAGCACCGTCAGCCTGATCCGGTGCTGCCGTTCGTACTCGTGGAGCGGTCTCAACACCGAATTGTGGTCGAGTGCCGTCGTGAGGACGTGGCAGTCTCCTTCTCGTTCTGAGAGGAATCCCTGGATAAGGAGGTTCAGAGAATCTGTTGCGTTCTGGGTGAATATGACATGCTCAGGTGGCCCGGCATGCAAAAAGCGGGAGAGCACATCCCTGGCCATTGTTACGTAATCGTCTCCCTGGCTTCCGGTTGTCCTGCCGGATCCGAATACCGGCAACGAGAGCGACTGCCTGACTGCGTCCAGTACAACATGTGGTTTTGGCCAGCTCGTTGCGGCGTTGTTCATGTATATCATTCGCGTGGGAGGATTCATGGTTCGGGTTCTCTGGTGATCATATCCGTATGAATGAAAGATTGAGTGTTTCCCCATGTAACTGGTTTGAGTGTATGGTTCATTGGTCCGGATAGGACATCATACCACCCTTTATATGACTGAAATTGAACCTTTTTGAATGAACTCCGCTGTGCATCCATGATACGCGTACTCTATGTCGATGACGAGGAGGCTCTCCTGGAGATCACCAAACTCTATCTTGAGCGGAACGGTGACCTCACGGTTGATACGGCGTTGTCGGCGATGATCGGATTAGAGAAATTCCGGGAATCGTCATACGACATCATCGTATCCGATTACCAGATGCCGGAGATGGATGGGATCGCCTTTCTAAAAGCGGTCCGGCAGCAGAGCGTTGACATCCCCTTCATCCTCTTCACGGGACGCGGTCGCGAGGAGGTTGTGATTGAAGCAATCAACAACGGTGTTGACTTCTATATCCAGAAAGGCGGTGACCCGAAGGCCCAGTTTGCCGAACTGACCCATAAAATCCAGAAAGCGGTCTCACGGCGCAGAGCGGATCTCTCGCGGATCGAGTCCGAAAAGCGCCTCGCCGATATCATCAACTTCCTCCCCGATGCGACGTTTGCGATCGACAGGGACGGCCGCGTTATTGCCTGGAACCGTGCCATTGAAGAGATGACCGGCATCCCCGCTGCGGACATGCTGGGAAAGGGAACGTATGAATACGCGATCCCGTTCTATGGAACCCGCCGGAAAATCCTGATCGATCTCATTTTTGAGCCCGACGAGATTCTTTCACAAAATTATGCACACATCGTGCGTGATAAGGACATCCTGATCGCCGACTCGACGCTTCCCCGCCCCAGGGGGATGAGTGTCACCCTGATGGGAAAAGCAAGCCCGCTGTATAACAGCAGCGGCGATATTGTCGGTGCAATCGAGGCCATACGGGATATCACCGAACGTCAGAAGGCGGAGAATGATCTCCGGGCAGCCTACGAACAGATCGCCGCGAATGAAGAGGAGCTTCGTGATCAGCTCGAAAAACTGGTCACCAATCAGGAGGCGCTGGCACACTCGGAAGGGAAATTCCGGGATATTGTCGAGACATCTCCCGACCTGATCTGGGAGATAGACGAGAGGGGCGTGCTTACCTACGTGAGCCCGCGTTTCACGGACCTGATAGGATACACCCCTGAGGAAACCCTGGGAAAACCGATCTTTTCTTTCCTTCCGGAGGAGGAGCTCCCACACCTCCGGGAATTATTTTCCTCAATCACACACACCCGGGAGTTACCCGGGGGGTTTGACGTCATTGCCCGTTGCAAGGACGGGAATCTTATTACGATAGAGATCCGCGCCACCATTCAGACAGACTCCCGGGGCCAGCTCTCCGGGTTCCGGGGAATTGCAAGGGACATTACCGAGAAGAGGAATGCCGAGAAAGCGCTGCACGAAAGCGAACGAAGGTTCCGCGAACTCGCTGAGCTGCTGCCCCAGGGGATTTACGAGGCCGATACCACGGGGAGGATGACCTATGTGAACCCGTGTGCCCTGAAGATGTACGGGTACACAGAGGAAGATATTGAACATGGGCTGTACGCCCTGACGATGATCGCTCCGCACGACCGCGAGAGGACTGCAGCTGCCATTCGCCGGATGGCGGAAGAGGGGATCCACCTGAAGGGAGAATCAGAGTACATGGCGCTTCGCAAGGATGGCACCACGTTTCCGGTCACTATCTTCTCAACTCCTATTTACCGCGATGACAGGATAACAGGAATACGCGGCATCCTGATTGATACCACCGCACAAAAAGAAGCCGAAAATGCATTGACCGAGAGCGAGAGGCGATTCCGCGAACTTGCAGACCTGCTGCCCCAGGGAATCTATGAGTCAGATCTCTCAGGCAGGGTAACCTATGCCAATCGCATGGCACTGGAGGTATCCGGGTATACTGAAGAAGATATCGAACAAGGCCTCAATGTCTTTTCCGTGATTTCTCCCGAGGAAAGCCAGAGGGCTGTCGTGATCTATCGCCAGATGATCGAAAGAGGGGATCGGGTCCAGGGTGACGAGGATTATACCGGTCTTCGAAAAGATGGCACCTCATTTCCGGCCTCTATATTCTCATCTCCCATCATCCGGGATGGAGAAATCATCGGAGTCCGTGGCATCATCATCGACATCACGGAGCGGAAAAAAACCGAGCAATACCTCCAGGCCGTGAACGTACAGCTGGCAGCATCAAGCGAGGAACTCCAGTCGCAATACGACTCGTTGGCCCGGAATGAACAGCAGATCCGCGGAAGCGAAGTACGGCTAAAGTACATGCTTGGTTTCTACGAGAGATCACGGCAGTCAGAGAAAGAGATCCTCTCCTATGCAATCGAGGGCGCAGGTGCCGTGACCGACAGCCCGCTGGGATACCTTGCATTTCTCAATGACGATGAGACTGAGCTGACAATGTACGCGTGGTCGCAGAATGCCATGAAGGAGTGTGCAATGCGGGAGAAGCCGATCATCTACCCGGTGGAGAAGACCGGCCTCTGGGGAGACGCGGTGCGCCACCGCCGCCCTGTGATCACCAACGATTACCAGGCTCCCAATCCCGGGAAGAAGGGCTATCCTGCCGGGCACCCTCATATCCTGCGGCATATGAATGTCCCGATCATGGATGGAGACCATATCGTGATGGTTGCCGGTGTGGCGAACAAACCATCCGGGTATTCTGAACACGATGTCAGTCAGCTGACGCTTCTGATGCAGGCGCTCTGGCAGGTCCTGGAGAGAAGGCGGACCGAAGATGAACTCCGTGCGGCGAACGAGCACCTTGCGGCGTCTGAAAAGGAACTCCGCGACCAGTACCAGAAACTCGCGTTCTCCGAATATCAGGTCAGGCAGAGCGAGGAGCGATACCGTTCTATCATTGAGAATATTCAGGATATCGTGTACCGGAGTGATGCTGCCGGAAACCTGGTCATGATCAGTCCAAGTTTTATCACCACACTCGGGTATGATTCGGCGGAAGAGTGTATCGGGAAAAATATTGCAGGGCAATTCTGGGTCTATCCCGAGAAACGGAAGGAATTCCTCGAAGAACTGATGAAGTCCGGATCGGTGACCGATTATGAGATCCTCCTCAAAAAGAAAGACGGCACCCCTGTCCCGGTCTCCACCAGCAGCCATCTCTATTACAATAAAGACGGGACCATCGCGGGTGTTGAGGGGGTCATCCACGACATGTCTGCAATACGGGATGCGCAGGAGCAGATCCAGCTGCTCGCCACCCTAAACGATATCAGTCCTGCATCCATTGTTGTCCATACCCCTGACGGGGAGATACTCTATGCGAATGAGCGGACATTCGAACTGCACGGCTCGACCAGGGAAGAATTCATGGCACTCAACCTGCACCAGATTGACGCACCTGTGAGCGAACACCTGATCGACACCCGGGTCGAACAGCTCAAGAGTAAGGGGATGGCCTCGTTTGACGTGGAGCATTTCCGGAAAGACGGGACGTTACTCCCCCTCCACGTCACGGCCAGGCTGACACAATGGAAGGATCGCGTGGTGATTTTGAGCGTTGCGACCGATATCACCGAACGGAAACGCATGGAAGATGCGGTCCGGGAGGCAAACCAAAAACTCAACCTTCTTTCGGAGATCACGAGGCACGATGTGGCAAATCAGCTTACCATCCTCCAGGGCCTGATCGAAATTGCCACGACTGAAAACTCGGCTCCCGCCATTGCCGACCTGTTGAAGAAGATCGATGCGACAGCACGAGCAATCAGCCACCAGGTTGAGTTTACCAGAACCTACCAGGACCTGGGAATCCACACCCCCGAATGGCTCAGGCTTGATGATATCATCGAGCGGATTTCTTGCAAAAATGTGCATTATACACCACACTGCAGGAAGATAGAGATCTACGCTGACCCCATGCTCGACCGGGTTTTCCAAAACCTTTTTGAGAATGCAATTCGGCATGGAAAGAGAGTCACGAAAATCTCGGTCCATTGCGAGCATGGTGCAGACGGGCTTGTGATTGTTGTCGAGGATGATGGTATCGGAATCCCCTCGGGTGAGAAGGAGAAGATCTTCGAGAAAGGATTTGGGAGCAATACCGGGTTTGGCCTCTTCCTCGCCCGGGAGATCCTCGCACTCACCGGGAGTGCCATCCGGGAGACAGGCGTGCAGGGAACCGGCGCCCGGTTCGAAATTACTATCCCGGAGGGGAAGTATCGCTCTCCTTCATGAGAGCGAGAAATTCAGGGCATCCACACTTCTATGTACTGTCCATTCCAGGAAGTGCCACTATTTCCCTTTCACATGCACTTCGAATCCCTGTATCAGCCCCATGAACAGGATCAGGACAGGGATGATCTCGAGCCTGCCGATCCACATGAGGAAAATGAAGATCCATTTTGTCGAGTGCGGGCTTGAGGGTATCAGGTACCCAAGGCCAAGCCCCACATTGCTCATCGCCGAGACCTCCTCGAACACCACTTCGTGTGTTCTGAAATCAGTCGATGCCAGGTGCAGGCAGATGATTGTTGCGACGAAGATCACCAGGAAATAGAGCACGATGATCAGCATATTTCTGGAGAGCTCAACTTCCGAGATACGTGTGGGAAACACCCTCCCCTCGTGTTTGAACGGGACCATCATCCTGCCCCGGGAAAAAAACCGCCTGAACCACCACACGAGCCCTTCATACGCCAGGATGACGCGGTTGGCCTTGATACCCCCGGAAGTACTCCCGGCTGCCCCACCGATCACCATCAGGATGGTGATGACAATCAGCGGTCCTGCAACCCAGTGGAGGTTCGAGTTCTGGAGGCCGGTGCACGTCAACCCTGATATGGTGCAGAAGAAACCCTGCCGGACCGCGATCTCCAGGGGGAAGCTGTTGAAGAGGTGGAGATCCAGGGTCACTAGGAGCGATCCAAGGAGCGCGAGCGCCAGGATGAGCCACACGACCCTGTCCTGGAAGAACGGCCTGAATTTTCCCCTGTACATCAGGAAGTAGAGTTTGAATGGCAATGCCCCGGCAATCATGACCGGGATTAACAGTGATTCCAGGAGTGCGTTATCATAAAACGCCATCCCTGCATCATGGAGCGAAAAACCCCCCGTGGCTATGCTCACCATAACCAGGTTCAGGGCATCCCAGAGCGGAATCCCGGAGAGCATCACCATCCCGGTGAAGACGACAGTGAGGAAGAGATAGATGATCCACATGCGCCTCCCGGTGGACACGACACTTGGCATCAGCTCCTCGGACCGACCCTCAGACCGGTAGAGCTGGGTCTGCATGAAACTCGACCGGGAGAGCATGGCGATTCCGAACGCAATCACCCCGACTCCCCCGACCCACTGCATGAACGACCGCCAGAAGAGAATGGTTTTCGGGGTAGAATCGAGGGTGCCAATCACGGTAAATCCCGTTCCTGTCCATCCGGACATGGCTTCGAAGATGCTGTCAGTCCAGCTCATGTGGAGGCCAAGCACAAAAGGGAGAGCCCCCACGGCTGCGATTGCCAGCCAGATCAGGGCCGCAGCGGTCAGGGCGACAGAGAGCTGCGGAACATATTCACGCCTCGGGATATGAGAGATGAGCACGCCAAGGAGAATGAAGGTCAGGGGTACGGAGACCATGGGCACCAGCATATCCCACTCACCGAAGATGATGATCAGAAGAAGGGGAACAAGGGTGATCATGCCGAGGAACTCGAAGATGATCCCCATGTCGTGGGCGATGATGGCCAGGGTCTCCAGCCGTCTCATACGTAGGTCATTGACAGGGCATGTTTATCTGCATTCTGGATAGAGGGTCTCCACCCTGTATCGCGTCTGGGATTTTTCTTCTCCGAAAAATTCCTTTCCTTGACTTGTTCAGCGTCCTTGCATTTGATTTTCCTTTTTCCGATATTCTGCCATCGTATATGGTTCAATCTTCCCGTCGAACAGCGACTGGCGAAACCTCCTGGCCGCATGCCATCTATGAAGAATATTCCGCCTTTTTTTTAGATTTGAAAAGACCTGTAACGGGATGTGAATAACCCGCAATCTCTATTTTCTTCTCTGGCGAACCTGAATGCCAATGTCAACATTTCGGATCTTCATTCTCACGGGAATCCTCGTTGCAGGGCTCCTGTTGTCAGCAGGATGCACCCAGCAGGACAACACGGCAAAGATGGGATCGGACACCAGCATGATGACGCTGTCCCCGGAAGAAACACCGGGAGTCCAGGCGACTCCGGCTCCAAGCGATACGGTCTCAATCGATTCGTGGAAGCGTGTCCTTTTAGAGACCTCGATGGGGAACATTACCATCACACTCGATCCCTCAATGCCCGTCACCGCAGGGAATTTCGAAACGCTGGTCGGGAAAGGCTACTACAATGGCGTGATCTTCCACCGGGTGATTGACGGATTCATGATCCAGGGAGGAGATCCCACCGGTACCGGCCGCGGTGGGCCGGGCTACAGGATCCCGGATGAGTTTTCCCTACAGAACCGGAATGACCGCGGAACCGTTGCGATGGCAAACTCGGGTCCGAATACAGGCGGCTCCCAGTTCTTCATCAACCTTGTCAACAATAATAACCTGGATACAAAGCATCCGGTCTTCGGGAGAGTCATCGAAGGGATGGATGTGGTCGATGCGATCGGAAAAGTGCACACCACCGGCCGGGCTGGGGGAGACCGGCCCCTCCAGAACGTGACTATCATCCGTGCAGTGATGATCTGAACCTTTTTTTTAATGAAAATGGCTCCGCAATCGTCATTCTGAATGCGTGTATCTCGATGAGAATAATGAATTTTTTTTTCGTGTGATGTTCCTGGAGGGGAGTACCCCTGCTGTGAGGGATCCCTCTCTTTATAGAAGAAGTACCTCTCTATTCACGTCCCTTCCGCGTTCGATCTTTTATTCGCGTTTATTTTCCGATCCGGACAAGGTACTGGTTCTCCGCTTCCTGGTCCCACGATACCTGGTATCCCTGCCCAGTGAAGGGAGAACATGTGTTATCTACCTGCTCCCTGGTCGCAAAAAAGGCCAGTGAGTCCCCCGACGGCAACTTTTTCAGGAGGATCTTCAACTTGATCATCAGGTTTGTACAGGTCAGATCGGTAAAATCCTCTGGTTCTGTTGATGTCATCTGATCACATTCCATTAGAAAAATATCATCCGCAATGCAGACTTGCTGCTCTCCTCTTCGGTTCCATACATGATCCTGGCAAGGTCTTCGTCCGCCACTTCCCCGACCATGGATAACTCTTCCGAGATCTGGATCCCCCTGTCGGCAAGCGAGGGGCCATGCACACAATACCGGAGGTTCGTGACATCGGTGGTGACCGCGATCATCTCCTGGATATTGAAGACCTTGTCGTGCTTTGGGACTTCCTGGGTCCCATGAAGGGCATACACCCCGTCCTCTATGAAGAGGATTGTGGTGGGCATTCCCTCCATCGCGGCCGCAATCGCAAGGGACAATCCTCCGAACGTCCACTCGGTATAATACGGGAGGTTGGTGATACACACGAGAAGATGAGGGACTCTCCCTCCGGGTTCCCCGCGGAGAACAATACTCCCGGCGGCGTGGGAGAGAATAGGATGATTTTCTGAAAAACGAGCGAGGATCTGCTTTAACGGCCGGATTTCGATCTCCTGGATGCAGGATGACGGCTCGCAGAATCCTGTCCCGGCATTCATCTGGTAGTATCCCCTCGCAGTGGCACATCGCGAGCAGGCGGCATACCAGGAATCCCTGCCCGAAAGGGCTGCATCTCTCGCGAGTGCGGTAACACCTCTCCCGATATTCTCGAACTCCGAAGGACGCTGGCCGTCGTGCAGGGTGTGTACACCGTTCAGATACGTGTAGAGTTCAGGATGAAGATCCGCGTGGTGCACACCGTTGAGGAACCGGAGCATGTAGACCGGGACTCTGCTCATGTAGGGCGCATTGCACAGGAGAAATCCCGCACGCTTTGTCCCGGTCCATTCCTTCTTCAATGTTGAGACCAGGCTCTCCCAGAAAGGCTCCGGGCTGTCATGTCCCCTGATATGGACGTACGGGCACCCGGAACCCACTGCATCCTTCAGTCCCTGCACATGGAGCTCGTCGCCGTCTGCGATGATCCGGATTAAAGGAAGTGATGAAAGCGCGTTCCAGGAAAGCCGGGTTCTCGCATCGACGAGGCTGAACAATGCATCTCCGGTAAGAAAAATGGAAATCGTGTCGGGTCGGGTGAGATTCCTCTCATCGTTCACCGCAGTGAGAACTCCGGCATACCACCGTATCCGCTCTTCGGAGATCGGATCACAGAACAGAAACGTTGAACCCGTCACTTCCCCTCACACCCCGAACCCAAGGGCTTTCATGAGCGCAACAACCCAGCCTGAAACAAGCGCCGCAAACAGGATTGATCCTGCACACATTCCAATGAAGAACCAGGCTGCCTTGTAGTTCCCCTCCGAAGCCATGACAGTCTGGCGGATGGGGCACCCCCCAAGAAGAACCGCGATGAATCCCACGAGAAATCCCGGGATGACGGAAAAGATGAGGTATGCCACGGTATTCAGGCCACCGGGGGCACCGGGGATAGGAGTTGCAGGTCCGCTCGTGAACGCCCAGAAGAAGTGCTCCATGGCGGCCGGCGTGAGAAACCAGAAGATGAGGTACCCGACGAATGCAGCGACAATGAGGGTGAGGTATCCCGAGAGAAGGCGGGTATGCCGGAAGAGGAAATAATCCCTGAACCCCCCGATCGAGCAATACCCGGACCTTTGGGCGAGGTACCCGATGAGAAGACCCAGGAGCAATGTCACGAGGGGAACAAAGAATACTGCCGCCTCTTTGGGAAGGATTCCGGTTGCCATCAGACTGCCTCCTTCTCGGCCTTTTTGAGCATCAGGTATGCTCCCAGGATTACGCCGGCCGCCATGGCGACGATGAACAGCACGGCAGTGAGATCACCGTACCCGGTCCGGAGCGCTGCCCGGTACGGGCACCCCCCGAATATCATCGCCAGGTTCAACACAAGAACGCCGGCAATGAAGTAGATGAAATACTCTTTTTTTGTCCCCTTCCGAATTTTATGTTCCCTGTGGAAGGTTGACGCGATGTATCCACCGATAAGCACCCCTGCGACGCTCAGGACCGGGAGGAGAGAGTTCTTCGAGATCGCGGCCAGGGCGAGATCGGTATGCGCCACGATATTGGTGATGCCGTTCACCATGTCCCGGGTATGGCAGGCAACGCAGAACCCGTACGCCTCCGGCCCGCCTGCACTGATCAGGAGTGCCTGGGAACATGCTGCGAGAATCCCGATCAGGGCACCGAGAAATGCCGGGTGCCGTGAGAGTAGAGAGAGAGTGGAACGTATTGTATTGGAGTATTCATCTCGCAGCATGAGAGGGGTCTTAATTAAAGTTTTTTGAAAATAAGGATTGCGGTTTATTTTTGCTCCTATGAGAAAAAAGATTGAATTACCTATGGCGAATTCAAGAATGAAGGGAGAGAGGGCGTAAGGAAAAATTGTGCTTCTTTGTGGATGATACAGAATCCCCAACCAGCAATCCTGCCAGGAAAACATCCTCACTACGTGAGGCTCGAATTGTTATTCTCATCTCCCTTGCTCCCTTCGGTCTGGGATTCCAGTCTGGAATTGAGTGAGGTGAATTACCGCCCACGTTTCCGAAGCAGGGTGTATCCGTTCCTCTTGAACTCGTTCCTGATAAACGCCTCTGCCGCGGGCGTAATCTGGTAGATGATATACAGCCCCTGCTGATCCCCCTCGATCAGCCCGGCCTTCTTCAGGCTCGTGAGATGGTAGGACAATTTTGAATCGGCCATCTTCACCACGGCCTTGATGACACAGACACAGAGCGGCTGGACCAGGAGGAGGGCAAGGATCTTCAGGCGGACCGGATCGGCACAGGCCTGGTACCACTCGTGCATTTCCTGAAAAAGAGTATCCGGGGGCAATTGTTCGACGAGCCCATCGATTCCCCCGCACGTGCAGAGTGATTCGGCGATTTCCTCCGGGATTGATTCATAATTAATGTCAGTCGGTGGAATATGTGGACGCGACATATGTCTGGCCATTTCATTCAATTATAACACATCTGGACCTATTTACACGTTTGGCATTGGTGCAGAACTGAAAATTTCAGTGAACATGTATTTCACCGAACATTTCTACTTTTTTTGAACAATATTAATATTGATTCCATGATCTATGGGAGTGTAACGACTTCCTGTATCAGGAATGCAGCAGGAAGACGAAAAAGGGGTGAACCACATCCCGGAACTCTTCAAAAAAATGGTCAATGAGGCGATGGCTGCCCCGCGGGCAGACGTCGGGGTAGTGAAGAAGAAGGGGGGGCAGTCATTTGTCATCGCAGATCCGAACACATATCCTGACGCGGTCATGACGATGAAACCTACCGGAGACCAATCAAAGGCAGGCTTCGCTCACAATACTAATCCAATCAAAGCCCAATTCGGCTTATATGAAGGCGGGAGAACATGAAATGTTATATCTGTGCAAAGGAAGGGCGTTCCTCGGACGCCGTTGCGGTCTGTATCGTCTGCGGCATGGGGCTCTGCACTGAGTATGCCATACGCGAAGAACTGGAGATGTGGGAAGGGGGCTACCCCTTCCCGGCACGGAGAGTGAAGGCGAAGATCCCGCGGATACTCTGTCCCGAGTGCGCCTTTGCACTCAAGGGGAAGTGAGAGGATGAGCGACCTCGCGAAGCGCTGTATCGCAGAACTTGCCGGCACGACACTCCTCGTGTATTTCGGTGCGGGTGCCGCAGCCATCACGCTGATGATGGCAAGGGGCACCGATACCGGCACGCCATTCAACATCGGGATAGGTGCACTGGGGGGGCTAGGGGACTGGTTTGCCATCGGGATGGCGTTTGCCATTGTGATCGCGGCTGTCATTTATTCCATGGGCAGGGTCTCGGGAGCTCATGTGAACCCCGCAGTAACGATCGCACTCTGGGCAACGAAGCGGTTCCCGGCCGGTGATACTGGTGCATACATAATTGCCCAGCTGATAGGAGGAGCACTCGGCAGCCTCCTTTTTGCAGCAAGTGCCGGCATGGACGCGGTCACCATCGGGGGGCTCGGTGCAACCACCCCCTTCCCGGGAATTGGCTATAGCCAGGCGATTCTCGCCGAAGCCATCGGCACGTTCGTGCTGATGATGGTCATCATGGGCATCGCTGTCGACCGACGGGCGCCTCCCGGCTTTGCCGGCCTTGTCATCGGCCTGACTGTAGGGGGAGTCATCACCACTACCGGCAATATCGCCGGCGCATCGCTGAACACCGCACGCACATTCGGCCCATATCTGATCGATTCCCTCCTTGGCGGACCGGACCTCTGGGTGTATTTCCCGATCTACATCATCGGACCCATCATCGGGGCGGTTGTTGCAGCTTTCTTCTACGACTATATTACAGGAGGAGAGGCAAAAGCGGCATAACACAGGATGCAATCAATCGCGGAATAGATTGAGAAGAAATGGATACTTCTCTTTTTTAAGGAATAGATATCAGGAGCAGGGAATTGGGATTCTGCTTCTCCGGAGTGCACGACCAGCAGCATGGTGCAGCATACCCCTCAATCTTTTTTTATCGCGTCCGGACAGAGGTTGTGCAGATCCACATGGTGAAGAAAATCCGATGCATTACTCAGTATGTATTGTCCTCCAGACCTCGACCATCGACTGGGCACCGTGATACCCGACGAACGCCGGGAGTTCTGACAGCGCGATTGTTCTTTTTCGCGGTCTCGCATCAGAGGGATTGTTGAAGGAGAGAAATTCCTCATCGATTCCAGTCACTGCAATCCAATGGGGCAGGTTATCATTACTGAAATATGAGGAATTTGTAATGAGTATCGGAACATGATTGAGCGAAAGTGCAGTGCGGAGTGTCTCTCCGGTGACAGATTCCTTTCGCTCCCGGACACCCAGTTTTCTGCACCTGCTCTTTCGTTCGGAAACATGGTCCTTCAGTATCTGCAGGTCTGGACCGTTCAGCGGCGGAACTAACATATCCACAAAATCAAGCCCGCCAGTATTGCTGGTAATCTTCACGCAAAATCCACGGATCGCTGCAGAATAGGCCAGACCATACCTGCTCGTCGCGAGGAGCGCGACAAGGTTTCCTTCCCGCCAGAGGTCTATCTCCATATTTTTATCCAGGCACAGGGTCCGGTCCAGATACTTCATTGCCATCATCAATGACGCGGGGCCGCACGTGAAGTCAAAATGTTGCCGGTAAAAGGGAATATCCAGATGGATTGACACATCATGTGCTTCTCGCATATCCCGTCCCCATTGTTGTGTAAGGATATACTACGATGTCGTATCAGTTGAATCCTTCTTCTCTTTCTAAAATTAACTTGGGTTGAGAGTATTCAAGCCCGTTCCCCGCTGACTTTTGGCGAGGGAACACCCGGATTGATCCCGGCCTTCGTCAGGAGATCGTTCAAAAGCACCATCTGTCCCCGAACATCGGTGCTGATGGTTGCCACGGCGCGACATTGTTCACCCGGACTGGGAACAGGGCAACAGGTATTCTTCTTTCCCCTCCGGACCACCAGGGGGTATTTTCTGATGGAGTATTTCTGAAGTATCAAGTACCTCTGATTTTCATGAACCCAGTATACCAGCCACAAATCGGGGACATATAGGAAAAACGAGTGGATATCCCCCCCAAAGAAACACCTCCACGGGTATCCACAGGTTCGTTACATTCATTATCTCTCTGCGCGAACCATTTCAATTGTATTTGAAATGGTTGGAGAGGCGAACTGAATTGAATGCCATATACCTTCCCGGGAACACCTGTATGAATTCCCCTGAATCAGTGTTCGGGAAGATTCTCCCGGGTTGGTTCACGATGCTGCCAGAGTATGGAGAGCGGCTTTTTATCTGGACCAATCCTATTCCTGTGACCGCGGAGGACATGACATAATGGATCCCGTCACCGGTTCACTCCTTCTCGGGTGGACAACGCTCCTCGACTATCTCACACAGCACGTGGTCACCTGCCTGATCCCGGCGTTCTTCATCGCAGGAGCCATCGCGGCGTTCATCAAAAAGGATGCAATCCTCAAATACTTCAGCCCTGAAACAAAGAAGACCACGTCGTATGGGATTGCATCGGTCTCGGGTGCCGTACTCGCAGTGTGCAGTTGCACAATTCTCCCGATGTTTGCCGGGATTCTCAAGAAAGGGAGCGGCCTTGGGCCGGCGATTACGTTCCTGTATGCGGGGCCGGCGATCAATATTCTTGCTATCGTGTATACCGCAAAAGTACTCGGGTTCGATCTCGGGATCGCGAGGGCGGTTGCGGCAGTCCTGCTCTCGATCGTGATCGGCCTTCTCATGATGAAGATGTTCCCGCAGCATGACGAAGAGACGAAAAAGACATTCGGGGCTGCCCGGAAAGCCGCAATGGCAGAAGAGGATACACGGCCAGCCTGGGTCATCCCGGCCTTCTTTGTCTTCCTGATCGCGATTCTCCTGGTGGGAACCTCGGCACTCGATGTCTTTTACCGGCTCTTTATGGTATATTTCCTCTCGATGGCCGTTGCATTCCTCCTGATTTATTACTTTACCCGGGACGAAGTGACCGGCTGGGGATACGAGATATGGGACCTGACCAAGAAGATCTTTCCCATCCTTGTCATCGGCACGTTTGCGCTCGGAGTCCTTGCTTACTTCCTGCCCCCCGAGACCTTTAAACCGTTCTTTGGTGACAACTCGCTCCCTGCAACCTTCCTGGCAGCGGTTGTCGGGGCAATCCTCTACATGCCGACACTCCTGGAGGTGCCGATCATCGGCACCACGCTAGGCTACCTCTCCGGGTCCATGGCAAAAGGTCCGGCACTTGCCCTGCTCCTCACCGGACCGAGTGTCAGCCTCCCCAGCCTGCTCGTCATTTACCGGATAGTCGGAGCGAAGAAGACGCTCGCGTATGCAGTACTCGTCATCGTATTTTCGACCATCGCGGGGTTCCTCTTTGGGAACCTCTTACCCGGGTGAGATGATGAAAGACACTATTCCCCCCTGTGCCGCGGATGCCCTCCAGCGCATCCGACAGGTTGAGATCGGTGGCGTGGTGGTCGGAATCTCCATGCTTGACCACATACTCGAAGAAGTCGCGGCGATGAATATCCAGGATACACGGGAACTGGGATTTGAACTCATGAGACGGGTGAAAGTATACAACTATGTTCCACCAAGAGTGGAAGACCAGTACAGAGTCGCGATTCTCAAGGAATTCAACATATATCAAAAACGAGGGAGATGAGATGGTCACTATCGAAGTGCTCGGAACAGGATGTGCAAAGTGCACACGTCTCTTTGCAAACGTCCAGGAAGCAGTCAAAGACCTGAAGATTCCGGCAGAAGTGGTGAAAGTCGATTCACTGGATGAGATTGTGAACCGCGGGGTCATGATGACTCCGGCACTCTTCATCGAGGGAGAAGTGCGGGCGGAAGGCAGGGTCCCCAGTGTGAATGAGATCAAAAACATGCTGAAGGAGTGAACACCATGACGGACACACCACCATGTTCGTGCGGACAGAACGAACCAACACGGATTATATTCCCCTGTGCAGGACAAGCGAATGTCGGGCAGATCACAAACCTTGCCGCGATCCAGCTGACCGAGGAAGGATATGGTAGTATTGCCTGTACATCGCTGCTCGCGATTGGCACAGAGAGCCTTATTGCGAACGCGATGAAGGCCGACGAGGTCGTGGCGCTCGACGGGTGCCCGATGCTCTGTGCAAAAAAGATTGCAGAACAGCAGGGGATCCCTGTCGGACAGCACCTGGTGGTCACGGAACTCGGAATCGCCAAGGGACCCTCGAGATCCTATACTGATGACGATATCGAGACGATTGTCTCCGCGTGCTGGAGGGGCGAGGGTAAGAAGGAAGGAGCGGAAAAACCAGGGAAATCCGGCCATGGGAAAGGCTCCGGGTGCGGGTGCGGCGACGGACGCGGCTGCAGCTGCTGATTCCGGAGTGTTAATACCATGACGGAAGAATCCTATGTTTCCAAAAAGGCCAAAGGGCTGGGATTCTTCGAGAAGTACCTGACCGTCTGGGTATTATCCTGTATCGGCACAGGCATCCTCCTTGGGAGCTATGCACCTGAACTGGCACACTACCTGGACGGGCTCTCGATCTATATCGGCGAAGCCCCCGTAATCTCGATCCCGATCGCGGTCTGCCTCTTTTTCATGATGTATCCCATCATGGTGAAGATCGATTTTGCCGAGGTCCTGAAGGCGGGGCAGAATATCAGGCCGGTCAGCCTGACACTCTTCGTGAACTGGGCGATCAAACCCTTCACAATGTACGCGATCTCGCTCTTCTTCCTGGGCACACTCTTTCTCACTTTCATCGGACCTGATGCGGTCGACCTCGTGAAGATGCCATTCGGGGTTGATCTTCCGGTCGGTTCACAATATGGAATCGGGACGGTGGTGATGGAAGGGGGGGTCAGGATGCTCGAGGTACCGCTGTGGAGGAGTTATCTTGCCGGCTGCATCCTGCTCGGAATCGCACCCTGCACCGCCATGGTGCTTGTCTGGGGGTACCTTGCGAAGGGGAATGATGGCCATACCCTGGTCATGGTGGCTATCAACTCGCTTACGATGCTCTTCCTCTACGGTCCGCTGGGAGGATTCCTTCTCGGTGTCGGCCAGCTCCCTGTTCCGTGGGAAGCGCTTGCACTCTCGATTGCGATTTATGTTGCCCTCCCTCTCGCAGCAGGTTATTTCTCAAGAAAATTGATCATCCGGGCGAGAGGAGAGGAGTGGTTCACTACAAAGTTCGTGCATTACCTGACACCGGTCACCATCACGGCACTGCTGGTCACCCTCGTCCTCCTCTTCAGCTTCAAGGGGGAGGTGATCCTTGCGCAGCCGCTTACCATCCTCTGGATCGCGATCCCGCTCTTCCTGCAGACCATGCTCATATTTACCATCGGGTATGTCCTCTCAAAGAAGATTCATCTTACGTACGAGGATGCTGCACCTTCGGCAATGATCGGGGCGTCGAACCATTTCGAGGTGGCAATCGCGACCGCGACCATCCTCTTCGGGCTCTCTTCGGGTGCTGCCCTTGCAACTGTCGTGGGAGTTCTGATCGAAGTGCCGACCATGCTTTTGCTGGTGAAGATTTGCCTGAGAACAAGGGGGTGGTTCCCGACATGACTGACGATGACCCGGCCGTGACGATCCTGACCTGCTCAGGGATCTCCCACACAGGGCAACTCACCACCCTGGCAGGGAATGCTCTCCGGTGCCGTCACCCGGTCCTGGTACATCGCCACCTCAGGCTGACAGCGTTGAAACGAGCGCTCGAGGAGGAACTTAGGGATGATGAATGCCTGGTTGCGGTCGATGGATGCCAGGAATGCTGTGCGAAGAAGAGAATGGATTTGATCGGGAGGATTCCGGATGCCTACATTATTGCCACGGAACACGGGATCGTCAAACGCGGGATGGAGGAGCCACGCTACGACGAGATCAACTGCCTTTCCCAGGCAATAGTCAGGACAATCCGGAATGAGGTAAAAAAATGACAAGGGTAAGAGGTACCATGATTAAAAGTAAGATGTTGATTATTCCTCTCCTGCTCCTCGTGCTTGGCATGGTCCTTGCTGCGGGGTGCACCACACCGGTTACGAGCAGCGTTGATGCGGGACAGAATACTTCCCAAACCGGCCACCGGATTGAGGTCATTCACTTCCACAGGACACAGCAGTGCTATTCCTGCAGGATGGTAGGGGCCTTTGCAGAGGATACCGTGAACACGTTTTTTGCTGATGAACTGGCATCCGGAAAGGTCGTATTCGGGCATATCAACATGGAACTTCCCGAAAACAAGGAGATCGTCGCACGGTATGAACCTGTAGCGCAATCCCTCTGGATCGGCGTCTACGACGAGAACGGGTTTTACAAGGAACAGAACATCAACGTATGGTACAAAATCAATGACCAGAACGAATACATGACCTACCTGAAAGAGGTCATTGACAAAAGGCTGGCGGGGGACTTCTCCTGACGGACGTTATAAGTGTCATGGAGAGCCTGGGAACCAGCGGGATACCCCTTGTTGCCGCATTCTTCATCGGGCTGATGATGACATTCTCACCCTGCCCGCTTGCGACCAATATCACCGCGATTGCGTTCATCTCGAAGAAGATCGGGGACAGCAGGCATACTCTCCTGGTGGGAACGCTGTATTCCCTTGGGAGAATGGCAGCCTACATTGGGCTGACTGCCCTCATCGTGTATGCAGGACTGAATATCCAGGCCATCTCCTTCTTCCTCCAGCAGTATGGAGCACTGGTGATCGGACCCTTCCTCATCATCATGGGAATCCTGATGCTGGAGATCGTGGATATCCCGCTCCCTTCAGGTGGAGGCTGGCTGCAGAAACTCGAGACATATCTCGCGGGAAGGGGATACGCAGGCGGATTCATACTGGGAGTCATCTTTGCACTCGCCTTATGCCCGTTCTCGGCGGTCCTCTTCTTCGGAATGCTTATCCCTATCGCGCTGAAAACCGGGGATGCTCTCTTCGTCCCTGCAGTCTTTGCAATTGCGACAGCGCTGCCGGTGATCGTCATTTCCTTCCTTCTCGTGCAGGGGGTTACAAGGGTCTCGGGGATGATGGCAACCGTGCAGAAGATGGAGAAGTGGGTAAAGCGGGCTGTTGCCGCGGTGTTCATCGTTGTCGGAGTGTACTACTGTCTCCTCTCACTGGGAGTCACGTTCCCCTGGACCTGACCTCCTGTGATTCGTACTATTATACCCCGGTGAAAACAGGAAAATATTTAAACAATTTTTGAAATAGAAGGTGCAGCGTGATCCTGTTTGGGCTGCTGTATTTCGCCACGTACCGGATTCAGCTGCATAATGAGCAGGCAAAGAAAAAACACAATAAAATAAATTTGCAGGAAACCCCCTGAGAGCAGCAGCTGATACCCTTACGTTCCCCTGAATTATTTCGGTAAATGACCATGCCCTCAAACGAACGACAGATAAAAAGCCTGATGAAAGTCGGCGCAGGGCTCGCGCTCTTCGGAGTAGTATGCCCGTTCTTCTGGATGAGTTTGTTGTCTGGGAATTCCACGCAGGAGACGTGAGTTTTCGCCATCCATTCCGGTTTTTTTATCGTTTTCGGACTTGCACTACTGGGAAAGGGGTGGTATGACCTGAGACATATGCGGGTCAGTACGTGAATAAAAAACCATACGAGTGATTTTAATGGATCTTTTTCCCGGGATATACATTCATGATGAAATACCCTTTCCTAATTGTAGCCATTCAGTTCACAGAAAAAACAGTGACAGGTCATGCAAGCGAAGCACGGAGCGTCGTTCCAACTGGAGATTTCCTTTTACCGGCAGCACTATGACTTCACGTGAGGCCCGGCTTGCCTGATGATGGCCGGGAAATACTTGGAGAGTGACCAACAATTACATTGCAATACTGGGACTGGTAAATCTCTCGCAGAAATTGTCGGTTGTCTGTGGAGAGGGTCAACAGCGACGAGCACGCTGCGGAGCATGGTGCGAGGATCGGGATGGATCAGGCGACGACGAGGAGTGTTGCGACGAAGCCGTGGCCGTCAGCAGGAACACTGAAAACCGCGAGAAGCAGGCCCGTGATGTGAGCAGAGCGGAATGGAGGAGCACCGGACGATAAGGAGGAGTGGACGGAAAGGAGTGGAGGCGAACATTCCGGGCCGTCTCAGTATTCCCAACAACCCTAGTCTATTCGGATAGAATAAGGAGAAAAGTGAAAGAAAGAAACGAGAATAAGGAGAAGATGTGGATTACACGGACTTTGCTGCGAGTTCCACATCCTCTTCCTTGACAGTCTTTCTTCCTGCGTGTATTGCAAACTTGTTTGCTTCTTTGACAAGACACGCGATGTAATCTTCTGCTTTTCCAACCAGAGCAACAGCGGCATCCTGGCCGACTCGTTCTGCTCCATTTTTCTTTGCAATCCTCGCAACGGCTGCAATTGGTAATTCTGCCACCTTAATTGCCTCAAATCAATAACGCGTGAGATAGTATTAATAAATTGCCAAAAAAAAGGAAAGAATCCGATAATCTGAAAAAGATAAAGTCGTACGGTCATGTGTGGTTGGATCTCTTCGATCCCCGATGTCTCTGTAGAACACCTTTTTTTACGAATCTCCGATAGCGAGAGATAAACCCCGCTGAATACACTCGAAACTATCCTTCTTGCATCCCATCTTGAGGAGGGTTATACCTTTATTATACCAGGTTTCTGCATTATACGGATCACACTCGAGGGCCAATTCATAGCATGAAATTGCTTCCTCATATTTGCCAAGCGTATCCAGTACATTCCCCTTTGAGTGAAAAGCCCTGACGTGTCGGGCATCAATCTTAAGAACCTGATCATAGCCCTCGATAGCTTTGGCATAGTCCTCATGATATTTCCTTTCGTTTGCCTGACGCAGCATGATCTCAATATGAGGATTAATCATAGATACGGTCCCTGAATCACTTCTGGATCTCATGGTTTCTTCCATGGTATTCTCTTAACATTATTGATATAAATAGTTTTTGAATAACAATTATTCTTTATATATATTACTTTTGCTTTATGATTAATCAAATAAATTGCATATTAAATACCTTTCTACTATTTCATAATTATATTATTTATAATAACGCATAACCCGTTGATAGAAAATGGCGTAACGGTGCGTACAGGATATTTTTACACCACATCGGGGAATTATAAAAAGGCCTCTAGTGGACTTTGCGAGGTATTATCCAATCGCCATTGGCCAATCAGACGGTATCATATAGAGACGATGAATATTGATTTTGGGTAAGGTCCCATTCCCGCCCCTGCTGGCCTGAATAACCATTCACTGATTTAACTTTTTCCAGTTTTATTCTGTTTGTTGCCAGGGGAAAAGAGATGAAACAGGGTCAATGTCACACGATAAGATTCTTCTTGACTGCCAGGGACAGGACATACTGCAGAACAAGCTGTGACAGTCCGAAACAAATGAGTATAATGGCTATACCAGTCCCAGGGATCAGGTTTTCGATAAGCAGCGATGTACCAAAGAGAATCATCAGGATGGCCGTAAGGAGTGCCAGAATAAGCAACAATATCATCAGCTGGAGATCTTTTCCTTCCGGTTTTCTGGCGGGCACCTCTGACCTCTGTTTTGGCCTGACCAGGGTATAAAGAAGATAAAATCCCCCGAGAATAATCAAAACCCCGATAAAGAACATCAGATGTTCAACCACCATGTCAGGAACAATAACCGCAAACGCACCGACCGCCACAAACACCATCCCAACAAGGAGGAAGATCCAGTTGCGTTTGAACACAAGTGTCGTAATACTCCCGACTACCAGCGCCTGGACACCAAACAGCACGACCAGAATACCGTGCATGGCACGTAGTGCATATGGCAGTAACCCCAGGTTAATCGGAACCATCAGACAGCCTAAAACCAGCATGTAGAAACCATACTGCATCCCCATAACGGTGTCAAGGGAGATTCCCGGAGTTTTTGTGGACATGTCGGATTCGGGGTCAGTCCGATACACTTTCTGGAGAGCAAAAGCAAGGCAGAACAGGGCGATGCCTAAAAGAAGAGCGCCAACCGCCAGAAGATTAGTTGAATGGATACCGGGCAGGCAAATTTGTACTGCAATCAGTACGGCAATCAGGCTCTCCAGGATGCAGACAACTGCACTATTTATGGTAAGTTGCCTGATTAGTCTGTTACCCTGTGTTTTCCCGACCCAGTACCTCTCCTGTGCAAAAAAAAGCTGCACAAACAGCAGGATACTGCCAACGCCGAAAATGGCCATCACGAGAAACTTTGGAATGGTACCAAGAATCCCCGGAACAAAACAGGTGCAAAACCCAATCACCGTGATGATGATCCCTGGAATGAGTACCGACCACGATCTTTTCACAAATCCAATCGGAATTTTTCCAGTAGTCTGCAGCTGCAAGCCAAACATAACCAGAAGGAGACCATACACACCTTCCACATAGTAGGGCAATGCTCCTGCAGCAACCGTCAACAGCACGGCACCGATGACGACCATTATCATGCCAAAGGCCAGGAGAAGAATAACTTCCAGGCAAAGGCTCGTCTCTTCGGATATTTTCATTTTCATTGCTGGGTTGCAGGGATTTATCTGTCTTTCACAATTATCCTGCACATTTTTTGAAATATTTTACAGGCAATGATCAGTAAATGCCGGTTCTTTTCATCAATCCGCGTATCACGTTAAAAACAGGGTGAAATGACAAAACCTTTCAGGTACTTTTGATGAAATAGACCCGGTATTTTCATGTCAAATCATATACTTGAAATATGGTAAAAAAACTGTCCATTCGGTTACAATTGAAAATAACCTGCGTAAAAGAGATGCTTCCTGACCCACTATCCCGCATCACGATGCATCAGGGACACGTTCGGTATAGGCATGGAGGAACCGCTGACCGGAATAAACCCCATCTGTCGCGGTCTTCCCGGATTTTCCTGCCTGAACAACGATTCCAGCATCCCTCCAGGGCCCCTGTTCCGTGAGAACAACCGCCCCCTCTGTCTTCCCGTACGCGGTAAGGGATGCCTCCTTGATAGTAAGTGATTTCCCCGTAATGCCGGCACGGAAACCGTAAGCCTCAACATTACCGGCTAGCACGGATATTTCCCCGCACGGCACGGATATCGCGTAATTCTCGGCATCAATCGTGATAAGGCCCCCTAATTCGAGATCTCCCTTCTCAACAACAATACCACAGCCTCCCGAATCCCTCATCCGTGAATTGGTAATCCTGATAATCCCACAAGGGATCTTTGTTGATCCTGACGGGATGAGCATCCCGTATTCATCCGCGGTAATCTCCACTCTCCCGTTGGTAATAATCAGATTGCCCTTCTCGGATACAATTCCGCCAAATCTGCCGGAAACAATGACTGTCGCTCCATGGCTGACGATATCCTTTGTTGTATAAATCCCCACATTGCCGTTTGCATTCAAATTTACCACGGTACCAAGGATCAGATCGCCCTCTTTCACCGAAAGACCGATCTCCACGCCGGAAATCTTCAGACGACCACGTTCAATTTTCAGCGATTTTCCCACAGAAAATCCGATATTTCCGGAAGCCGAGAGACGAATACTTTCAATTACCGCAGATCCTGCCACAACAAGTCCGTGTGTACGGCCGGATACTGTGATGGATCCAAAGGTCAAGGTCATTTTTTCCCCGGAAATCCGCATGCCATCTTCAGCCTCCCCAGAGACTGATATATCCCCGCCAGACATAGTATAGGAGCCGTTCACCACAATTCCGTTGATCTTGCCAATCCCCATAATCTGGCCACCAGAGATTTCTGCATTTCCTGCAATCTGCATTGCCGTATCTCCTGTAAGCATCAGACCTCCCCCGATATAGTTCAGGTCAACCCCAACAGATATTCCGGTCTCCCCGGATGCAGTGATATTTCCGTTTTGTATCTGCAGGTTTCCTCCAACCGCGATGGCTATTTTTCCTGAGATTTCGTAATCCCCGGAAAGATCCATATTTTGGGAAACAAAACACCCATAATTCTCTCCTGACAGAGTACCATTCGACCGGAGAATATTGCACGAACCGTTTACCTGCACACAGGATGCTGCATTCAGATCAAATGTCGAAACGTCAACTGTGAGACTGCCCTCCTCCAGAAGAATACCTGTATCGCCGCAGAAGGCGTCAAAAATAGCAGAAGATATATCTATAGAGCCGTGGTGAATCAGGATACCGCATCCCTCCGGACTCTCGATCTTGAGGCCCCCTACGGAGAAATTCATGTCTCCGGCAAGGTCAATTCCTGCACGATTTCCATAGATTGTCAGGGAACACATGCCGTTTATGGTTAATCCCCCGAATGCCGATCTGATTGCGGTCGTTTCAGAACTGATGTCGAGTACGCTGCCGTTTGTGATGATGATATTCCCTGCCGAAAAGATCCCGTACTCGCTTGTCCTGATGATAAGAACAGTTTTTGCAATTTCCAGGGAGCCAGACTCAACTAAAATCCCCGCGTCGTCTCCCTTTATAGTCAACGTAGCCAAACCAATGAGTTTTAGGGTTCCATTGTGAATGAGAATTCCCGGACCATGAGGGCTTAAGATCTGGTTGTCCATCTGTTCCACGCGGATCGTGAGATCTCCGGATGCTTCAATTGAAGACCCATGATAATTGGAAAGGAAAAGGGTGCGTGTTTCTGCCACCCAGTTCCACCCATTACCATAACAGTCGTCTTCCCCGGAGTAGGATTTCCCGCCGATGATAAACTCATCATTGACCTCCTGCGCTCCTGACCTGCATTGATTGCTGTTTGCGGCATCAAGATTGGTATGCGGTTCATCGTCATGTTGTTTTGCACAAAAGAGTTCGTAATCCAGTCCCTGCCTCAGTGTTGGGCCTGCAATAGCCAGGAGATTGGTGCAATGCGTGATTACGCTATCGAAATCCCCACACCGCCGCATGGTATCAATGACCGGAACCCATTTGTCCGAAGGGATGTCGGCAAATGTTTTGTTGCCTGCAAATATCAGGGAGAGGGCTTTCCTACGACAGGAGACGGCTATCTCACGCTGGCGCATGGTGTCAGCGGACCATGCGGCCATGAGATAATAGTCTAGGGCTTTTTTCGGATTTTTCTCCTCCAGCTGGATACGGGCAGCACGTATATACCGTGAAGCTAACGGGGGGCTATCCGGATTCTGGAGATCGAAGAAATCAGGAGACTGCAGGAAGTCTTTGGTGGTTCCTGTTTTCTCCCCGATGTCTTCCGCAATGTATCCGCAATGTGGACATACTTCAAGTTGGTTTTTAAGAATTTCCGCTGTCAGTTCCTTTGGACGACCATCAAGTTCCACTATTCCCGAGGTCTCTGCCGTAATGGGATCCGTGGAGGGTGCACTGAATATCTGTTTCGATGATTTATGGCAGATAAAACAGGTTTTGGGGACGGTCTTCATCTGCGGCATGACAACCTCACTTTGGTGATTACACTATATAAACCACGCAACTATATCCAGTTAACACTTGGGTACGATCATCAAATAGATCTTGGTCGCAATGGTCATTACCAAAAATTCGCCTCTTCAACACTGCCAAGGTTCTTTAAAATTAATGCCTTGTTTTTCCAAAAATCTGAATAATCAGGGTCAATTTCAAGTGCTCTATTGTATTTCCGGTGGCCGGGTCGATGACCTCGACCATGCCTGGCTGGATCGTGCCATGTGCCGGGGAGGAGAATTCCAGCTTGTAGGCGATATTGACTCCGCCCGTACTCTCGACCGGGATTGGCGGAAACGGGACAGTGAGGGTGACATCCGGCGATCCGGCGGCCAGATCTTTTGTGGCGCTGGTCTGTGAAGGCTGGGTGCATCCTGCACACCATGCGGCTCCAATGACAATCATAAGGATAAAGAGAGTGCCCTTTGGTGATATGGTCAAAACAAGCGGTGGTTATTTTTTTTTGGAATGAGAAAATGAGAGGATTTTTCCCGGGCGGGGACGGAAAAATCGTGGTGTCCGGCAGACATTCTCCGGATCTCCCGCGTCGACCGTCAGACCGCTGTCATCCGGAACCGGTATCGCAACCCTGCCCGGTGCGAACGCCCGCGTATATTTCGCAAGGGTCTCCAGGATCTCATCATATCCCCGGGTATCTACGAGGTCTTTGGAAAAGAATATACCGTTACGTCAGAAACGGAAATTTCGCGTGAACTGACAAAGCTAACAAATTGAGATCACACACCACAGTGAGTGGCACGCCAGTGACCGTTTGGTACCGTAATCACAAAACGGGCACCTTTCCCCAAAATGCCGTCCTCGTGAATAGTCATCCCTGTAATGGCCAGGATCTCTCTGGTAAAAAATAACCCGAGACCGCTCCCCTCCCCGTATCCACGCTCAAAGATCCTCTCCTTCTCATCAGGGGGTATTCCCACTCCATCATCTTCCCACGTGATCGTGAATACGGGATCAGTGACTTCACAGGATACCCGAATTATCGAAAGGTGCTCTCCCCCATGCCTGAGGGAATTATCGAGGAGGTTCTCAAAAACTTTCCCTACCATCGGATCGGCATACACCTCTGCAACACATCGGTCCCGATGCAGATGAAGCGAGGGCGGGACCTCACACCGGCGGATGAGTGTATCAATATCCTGCCAGATTGGTTGTTGTGAACCGAGGGTCTCATATTCTTTGGTAAACTTGATCTGTCGCTTGATCTTCTCAAGGGTCTGCAGTATCTTATCCTTGAAGGGTTGCTGATGAAGCCCGTCCGAACCTTCCATCAGATCGAGATATCCTTCCGCGGCCATGAGCTGTTCAGGATGTCGTGTCGGGTAATCCCCGTAAGCAGGTGCATCTGACGGTGGGCTTTCCTGATGGCCTCTTCAGCCTCTTTCCGCTGGGTAATGTCAGTGATGAATCCCTCGAGGAAAAGCAGTTCATTGTCTTCTGAATACACTCCGCGACCGCGTTCCCATACCCAGCGGGTTTTCCCATCCCGGGTGATGATGGGATATTCCAACTCGAAGACCTGGTGTTGTTCCAGCACTTCCTGCCAGTGGTTCCACAGGAGCTCACGGTAATCAGGAAGGATAATATCATTGAAGGTAAGTGTGGCATTCCCGATGAAATCATCCGGGGCATACCCGGTGAGGTCCCGGCACCCCTCACTGATATATTCCATGGTCCAGTCGCGATCATTCCTGCAGCGATACGCAAATCCCGGCAGGTTGCTGATAAGCGTGGAGAGGAACCGTTCCCGTTCTTTCAGGTTCTCCTCGCCATGCTTGCGATCAGTGATATCGTTGTAAATTGCGACAATCTCACCTGTCGGCAGGCGATAGGTCCAGTTCTCCCGCCAAGACCCGGCGTCGTGAGCATCGCGGTAGATGGTGTCCGGGTAGAACTCGGCTGTTCCTGTCTTCCATACTCTCTGGAATACCGAAAAGATGCCGAACTCCTTTACCCCAGGAAAGACCTCGGTGACTTTCTTTCCTATGATGTCTTCCTTCCTGACATGTTCGATGGATTCGGCAGCAGTATTAAAATCCCTGATGATGAAGTCCCTGCCGTCATCAACAGCCTCGTATATTGCAACCCCGCTCGGCATCCTGGTGAAGAGCTGCCGGAACCGTTCCTCACTCCCGATAAGATCTTCCTGAGTCTTTTTCCAGAGAGTGATATCCTGGAGGGAGGAGATGCTCTTCTTGGTTCCCGGGATCATCCCGATCGAGAGATAGATGGTGCGGATATCCCCGGATTTTGTCACGAATTGGAACTCATAGTGGGTCAGGGCCTTTTCATGGTGCTTCCTGCGAAGCTCGTGCTGGGCGGTCATTCGCTCCAGGTCTTCCGGGACTACGAATTCGGTCCAGCATTTCTTTCCTTCGATCTCATCCCTTGAATACCCGCTCAGTCGTGTAAATTCAGAATTCGCGAGGCTGATGATCCGGTTCTCCTCGATGACCACCATCGCAGTGCCGGTATTTTCAAACACCGCCCGGTACTTCTCCTCGCTCTCCTTCAATGCCTCCTCGGCTTCTTTTAGTTCCGTGATATCCCGACCGACTGACTGGTATTCCACCAGGGTACCATGCTGATCGAAGATCGCCCGGTCCACCCACCGCTGCCACCGGATGCTCCCGTCCGGCATGATGATTCGCTGATCGATCGTACCGTAGGGGTGTTCCCGCGTAAGCGATGCAATCAGCCGGCCAACACCTCTTTTGTCTTCCGGGGGGATTGCCGGTCTGAACAGGCTCCCGATGATCTCCTCCCTTTTCAGCCCGAAATAGCGGCAATACGCCTCGTTCACAAAACTATGGGTGCCGTCTGGGAGGAAACGGCAGATGAATTCTGTCTGGTCCTCGACCACATTCCGGTATCGCTCCTCGCTCTCAATGAGATCCTTCTCCACCTGCCTGCGGGTGACCGCGTAACGGACCTTGGTGGAGAGCTCGGCGACCTGGGCTTTCATGTCGCTCCCTTTCTGGAGGTAAAAATTCGCGCCGCTGTTGATGGCGTCAATGACGACCTCCTCGCGGCCGCGGCCGGTAAAGAGAATGAACGGGATGTTGCCGAACTGCTCCCGGACCGCATTCAAAAAGGTGATCCCGTCCATCTCCGGCATCTGGTAATCGGAGATGATGGCGTCATAAGGGCGTTCAGAGAGTGTACGAAGAGCGTCAGGAGCATTCTGCACAGTGGTGACCGAACATTCTCCGGACCGTTCCAGGGAAATTTTCATAATATCGAGAAAGGCGGGTTCATCATCGACATATAAGATCGAAATGGCCGGTCGCCGAACCCTGGACGGTTCCATACTATGCTAATTCCAAGATACTAGTATAACAAATTTTTTCAATCGCATTTTGTAGACGCGGGAGGTTGTCATCAATGGTATGATACGCAGGTTCCACCCAGTGAGAATGTCTTTCATGCACTAGCAAGGATGCATCAATATACCCCATTCCTATGCTCCACTTGTCCGGGCTGCATCCCATACTCCAGAAAAAAGGCATCTCTGGTTCTTCGGGGCAATGCCGGTTCCTCATCCGTCCGCGCATGATTCCCACGGGGCAGGAATACGGCAATCCCAACCTTCACATGCAGGAAGCGAACCATCAATGGCCCTGAATCCCTGCTGACCCTGTTGAGTCCGGGGATGCAGGCGAGAGGGTGCAGGGGATGCCGCACCATGACATGGGAAACATTTTCATAGATGGGTTGTCATGCATTGTCAGGGTTATACATATGGCCATCATGAAGATCAGGGGAGGAGACCTCGATCTCGTCGAATACGAGTTCAACGTCTTTCCCCCGGGTGAGGAGATCCGGACACTCGGGATACCACGCCCGAAGTCCCTTGCACCGGTTAAGGGGACCGTCAAGGTTACATCCCCGGCACGGATTCACCTAACAGTGCTCGACATGAACAGATTTTCACCAGCACGCCCCGGGGGCGGCGGTGTCGGCTTTGCGATCCAGCTTTACTGCAGCGTTGAGGTGAAATGCCTCACAAAAGGACTCGAGATCGATTATAACCGCCCGGCAATCATCAAACATTTCGTGGAGGTCTTCAAGAAAATCTCGGGATACAAGGGGGGGTTCTCTATCAAGGCCACCGATCACCAGCACCAGCACGTTGGCCTCGGATCCACGAGCACGATCATGATATCCCTCGCAACCGCCATGAATGACGCGGTCGGGTCGCAGTTTACAGACGATCAGCTCCGGAAGATGATCGGGTACAACTACGTCGAAGAGACCGTGGAAGGCAATGTCGCATTTGGATTCGAGACCGGGGTCGGGCCGGCCGTCAGCATCCATGGCGGCATGGCAATCATGGGTGACGAGATCTCGCTCGTGTACCACCATTCCTTTGCGGAGGGAAAGACGGTCTACATCATCATCCCGCCGACAGAGATCTCGTCTGCAGGAACCCAGGAGTTCGATCTCCTGATGAACAAAGCCCGGGTGCTCGACTACCGCGACCGCGAGATCAAGGCCTACATGATCATGATGGACCTGATCCCGGCGCTCGAAAAGGCTGACCTTGGGAAAATTGGAAACACCATCTGGGAGATCGAGTTCCGTGGATCGAAGCGGGCCGAGGTGGAGCACCATAGTTACTCAATCTACCGCCACATGAGCCGCCTCAGGGAGGCCGGTTTTGAGTTCGTGGGGATGAGCTCTGTCGGACCTTCAATTGCGATCATCACGGACAAGAAGAAGTCAGAAGTCGAGAAGATCATGAAGGACCTTGGATTTTCAATCGCAATCGTGACAAAAGTGGACAACAAGGGTCTTGTAATAAAGCACGACAAGAAGTAGACAACACAAGGAGCAAGAATACTCCATTTTTTTCATCCCAAAGAATAGCACCCGGCCTCTCCCGGCAGGCTGAAGTGTCAGTCATCCTTCTTTTCCGCAATGTTCAGAGACGGGAATACCAACCCTCTCATCCCCTCTCCGGCGTAACGAAATGGCGAAGCCTTCTTCTTAAGAAGCGTGCACGTCCTCACTGGCAGGACATAATGCTTTATGCCGGACTTGCCCCAATATATTCGCTCAATTACCTTCCTGAGGATGACGGGGCTTCTCCTCCAGCACAGTCCCTCATTCCCGGCAGGAACTCTGCGAGGATCCCCTGGATGCATGAATACAGTATCGCGTACGATATCTATGCCACTGCGAAGAAAGCGGCGCTCGACCATGGGGCAACCGAAGTCAAACTGGTCTCAGTTGAATTCGGGGAGATGGCAATGGTCAATCCCGAACAGGTCGAATTTCTCTTCAATATGCTCATCGAGGACGATCTGCTCATGAAAGGAGCGGGTCTCGCATGCACAGTCGTTCCGCCGGTCACATCATGTTCGTGCGGGTATGAGGGAACCGAGCGGTTCGTATGCCCCCGGTGCGGAGGGCTTCCCCATCTGGTGAAGGGAAGGGAGATCCTTGTCACCAATGTCGAGATCGAGGTAGAAGACACATGAAGATCAACCTGATGCACGGGGCAGGCGGAGAGGTCATGGGAGAGCTCCTCAAGATCCTCACCCGGTTCGAGCACAACAATGCCGGGGGGATCGGCCTCGAGTCGCTCGATGACGGAGCGGTGATCCCGCTGAATGGGATGAATATTGTATTCACGACCGATTCACATGTAGTCCGGCCGATATTCTTCCCGGGAGGGGATATCGGGCGTATCTCTGTCTGCGGGACGATCAACGATCTTGCCATGATGGGAGGTCGGCCGATCGCCCTTTCGTGCGGGATGGTCATCGAGGAGGGCTTTGAATCCGGCGACCTGGAGAAGATCGTCAAATCCATGGATAGTGCGTTAGGCGAGTGCGGGGCGAACCTCGTGACCGGGGACACGAAGGTCCTCGAGAAAGGGGCACTTGACGGGATTGTCATCAACACTGCGGGAATAGGCATTGCCGACCGGGTGATCAGGGACAACGGCCTCCGGATCGGGGATCGCATGATTGTGAGCGGGACACTCGGCGATCACGGGATGACCATCATGGCGGAGAGGGCACAGCTCTCCTTTGGCGACCAGCTGAAGTCCGACGTGGCCCCGCTGTGGGGCTTAATCGAGAAGGCTATGGCGGCAGGGGAAATCCACGCCATGAAGGATCCGACACGGGGTGGTTTTGCGAGCGCGATCAACGAGATGGCGAAAAAGAGCCGTGTCTCGGTGCGTATTTCCGAGGAAGCCCTCCCGTTTAAAAAGAGCGTGAAGAGCGCTGCCGAGATGCTCGGGATCGATCCCCTGCAGGTCGCAAACGAGGGCAAGGTCGTGATGGGGGTTCCGGAAAAGGACGCGGAGAGGGTGCTTTCGGCACTCCGGTCTCACCCTTACGGGAAGGATGCCGCACTCGTCGGCGAGGTCGTGCAGGGATCCCACGTCATCATGGAGACCAGGATTGGCGGGGAGCGCTTCATCGAGCCGCCTGTGGGGGACCCGGTGCCCCGCGTCTGCTGATTCAGGGATCGTTTCGTTCTTTTTTGATACACTGCTGCAGACGTGTGAGTGCTTCGAGTTCCCTCTTCCCCCCGCACCGCTGCACGATGGACGAATGATGGGCGATCCACGCCCCGAGTGCAGGATCCCCGTTCTGCACGAACCGGGTTGCGTGGACCGTCGCCTCGATGATGCTTGAGAAGCCGCGGTTCACCGGGTGGACTGCACAGGTGAGCATCTGCTGGTAGAGAGCGGTGAGTTCAACCATGATCGCCTCATCGGTCTCCCCCGAGATCTCCGCGGAATACACCGCCCATGCCTCCGCTTCAGAGAGCCTCTGGACAGAGAGCCCGGCAACTTTCTCCGTCACGAAGTGCTCTCTCCCGAGATCTCCGAATGCTGTCTCGACATAGATCACCGGGTCGAAGAGAAAATTCGCCACAACCCAGCCATCCCGGCTGATATTCTCCGCGGTATGGCTGCCGCGGAAGACCACCATTGTCGGGCTCTTCTCCCTGCAGATGATACCCATGGGTGCAGCATTCCACGCGGTCGTCGCGATCACCTCGTTGATGCCATCTCTTAGCAGTCCCATTCCCAACCTTCTCCCAACGCAATGTAGATCGATGCGATGATAATATCTGCGATAGAGCCAGGATTGATACCCCGGTCGATGCACTCCTGGTCGAACGCCTGGAGGTCCCGGACCCCATCCCTCACTTCCCTGGCCTTCTCCATCGTCTTCCAGGCAACGTCCGGCCCATGCTTCTTGATGATGAAGGTGTCCGGTTCAAGCGCAAGGAGGCCAAGGAATGCCTCGACGACGGCATCCCTCCCGCACCCCGCGGCATGGAGAAGATCGGCCCCCCGCCGGGTCATCTGGAACCCGTTGATCCACTCCCTCGCTACCATGTCCCTCGGTGCAGAGAAGAGGAGCACATCATACAGGTTCATCCCCCGGGACCGGAGCTCCGCGATGGAGTCGGGGTCATTGACATCCAGCTCGTGTTTCTCGATAACCCGTACCTGGGTCTTCCCAAACGCATGATAGAACTCGATCGCATCATCAACGGTGGTGGCAGAAAGTATCTTCGATGCACCTTCGATGTTCTCTCCCATCACAAGCGGGATAAGGAGGATGAATGCGCCGAAATGAGTATTGCCGCCGGAATGGCCGCTTGTGCACACAACCGCCCTGCGGATGAGTGAGCCGATCCCGCCCTCTCCCCGCTCGGCAGCATCGAGTGCAGGTCGGGAGAGGATGGCGGATGCGAGAAAATGCTCGAGCCGTGTCGTGGCATAATCGTGGCAGCGGTCAACGTTTCCCGGCTTCGGATACGCCGAGACCTCCAGCACCATTGCCAGCTGAGCGCGTTCAGCCCGTGTGAGAGTCCTCATTGTCAAAGATATGATGCATGATCTTGTCGGCCAGCTGTCTCTTTGCGTTCATATATTCCCTGTTTGAGATCCCGGCCTCTTTTAAGGTCATCTCCCTGAACATGCAGGGCGAGGAATCCTTGCAGCACCAGGCAAGGCTCCCGAAGCACGTCTGGGAGCCTGTATCGAGCGGAGTGCCCGAGACGGCCCCCATCTTGAAGGAGAGGTACTCGTCGTTTGAGACCCCTATCCTCTCAAGCGTCGGGATGAGGGGACAGCTTTTGACCGGCATACAGCAGAAGGCAAGACCACGCAGATCCCCGCCCCGGCAGATCTGTTTTGGTGCGTTGTACCATCCGTGCTCGTCAGTAAACCGGGAGATCGCCGCATCGAGCCCGGCAAGCGTCCTCTCGTCTGAACGGCGTGCGAGTGAGACAAGGTCTGCACCGTGTGAGAGCATGTCCTTCATCTTTTCAAATGAATTGATCGAATTGTTTGCGATCACGACAAGGGGGCAGCTGTTCCTGATCTGTTTCACCTTCTGGTACCCGAAATCCATCAGGTCCACATGGATGATATCCGCGCCGGCCTTCCAAATTTTTTGTGCAAGCAGCAGGTCATCGGCAGCAACACCTGCCCTGATCTTGACCGAGACCGTGACATCCTCCTTCTTCAGCGCCTGGATATAGGTGGCAAGTCGATCAGGATGATGGAGGAGATATTCACCGCAGCGTGCCTGCACAAGGGGTTCCTGGCGGCAGTGGGCGTCGATCTCATAGATGACGCCGTCGCCGATCTGCCCGGCAACAAGGGAGAACGATTCAGCAGCGCTCCCTCTCATATTGAGCCCGCACACCACGTCGGAACGGGAGAGTTGGGAAACCTGCCGGGAGAGCTCCTCCACGGGATCGTCATAGATGAACTCTTTTCGGCCTGATTCTGCCAGGGCATTGCTCGCCGAGATCGTCGGTTCATCGATCGAGTATCCACCCAGGAACGCGGCACCGATATGCGCGGCACGCTCGAGGGCATAGTTCGCATCCACGATGCCTGCCATCGCCGAGATCGCAACAGGGGTCTTGATCACCCTGTTGTTCAGCAGCAGGCCATACCTCTCAAAACTGCGCATCGTTTCCATGGGGGACTCTCGTCTCCGGACACACCGCGTTTCCGAAGTTCTTATAAATATGATGTTCGGGGATATAAAAAGTTGGACCGTATGTCAAGGAAGTCCCGGAGGGCCAGGGCTGATAGGCAGGTGCACACACTCCCATCCTTGAGCGTGATATCCCTGTCCTCGTTCTCCAACATTGCGGAGTTCCGCGGTTCACCCCGCCGCGCACTGACATAAAACCGGTAATCATTTTAGTCCTTCAGTACAACGTATGTGCGTATGAGTAAGACTGGCCTGTTACTTGTGGGACATGGAAGCACACTCCCTTTCAACAAGGATCTGGTGGAGAACACCGCCGGTATCATCACCAAAAAGCACCCGGAGTACGTGGTCAGGTGCGGGTTCATGAATATCAATTCTCCAAGTATTGGAGAGGCTCTGGCATCGTTCCAGGGAGAGCATATTAACTCACTTGTCGTGGTCCCGCTCTTCCTTGCAAAGGGTGTCCATATAGTTAAGGACATCCCGGAAGCCATCGGGCTTGATGAGGGGAAGAACAGGGGGACTTTTTCACTGAACGGAAGAACAATTCCACTTCTGTATGCCGACCCCATAGGGAGCGATCCCCTCCTTGCAGAACTTATGATCAGGAACGCAAAACGGGCTCTCTCCGACCTGTGAAGATATGCGCATCCTTGTCCTGGACACCATCCATGGCGGTGCAGTCATAGCGCATGCTCTCCGGGACAGGGGGCATTCGGTTGACATGGTGGATGTCTACCGGGGGAAGGCAGGAATCAGCCCTGATGAGGCAGAGCATCGCACATATGATCTTGCCATCGCCCCCGTCCACCTGGACCCTGCCTATCCTCTCCTGCATGGGATCGGGTCGCCTGTACTCTCGCATCATCAGGCAGTGAAATGGATCCTGGGACATGAGGTGCCCCGGCCGTTCATCGAGATCACCGGGGCTAGGGGAAAGACGACAACCGCCCATGCACTGGCACACGTAATGGAGGGTCCGGGAATCCTGCACACGTCGACAGGCACCATCGAGTACCCTGCGGGAGTGAGATATAGTAATCCGGGGATCACCCCTGCTTCCCTGATCGGGGCGGTCACTCTTGCAAAGAAGATCGGAGGCTGGGTGATCGCGGAGATCTCGCTCGGGTTTTCCGGGTTAGGGCAACTAGGCATCCTCACCTCAACAGAGACCTACCCCTTCGCGGCAAAGCAGAAGGACGCCCTGAAAGAAAAAATGCGGTCCGGCCGGTCGCTCCCGGCGATAATCCTGCCACCGGGAATGCACAGGGAAGGATCCGGCATTCCTGCAAATGAGATCGTGCATACCGACGGCTTGACCTGCCGCTTCGGGTGGGGAGATCTAGAGGGAGAATTCTGCACCCCGCTTCTCGTCAATGAAGCCTATAGGACACCTCTTATTCTGGCAGCGGCCGCTGCATGCGTGCTTGGGATAGATCCGACCACGCTTGCGACATTTTCCCCGCTCGAGGGGAGGCTGGCAGTCTCGAGAATCGGCAATACTGTCGTCGTGGACGATTCCAATTCAGGAACCTGTGCCGCAACCGCACGGCAGGCTATACAGCTGGCCCGGCAGGAATCCGGGTGCCGGGGTCCGCTCACGCTCGTCATCGGCAAGGAGGACGGGGCCATATGCGAGGGATTCCCTGCCGGAGACATCCTCGCTGTGGTCAGGGAAGAGAACCCGGAGCGCGTGATCCTTGTCGGGAAGGACTACGAATCAGGGATCCCGGACATCATCCGGCAGACCATCCGGGTCTCCTGCTGCAATTCCCTCGCAGAGGGAAAGGCATCTGCCCTCGAAGATACCGCATGCGGCATGGTAGTGCTGGCGGTGAAGACATGGAGGTGAACCCTATCAAGTACATGCAGCCACGACCGAGTTCGATCGTTGCCGCGCTCTATACCGCAAGGGACCTTGATGTGGATGTCGCGATCCTGCACGGGCCTTCAGGCTGCTCCTTCAAGCATGCCAGGCTGCTCGAGGAGGACGGGTTGCGGGTCCTGACCACCTCACTTGCCGATCATGAGTTCATCTTCGGAGGCCAGCAATCCCTCGAAGATGTACTTCGATACGCCGAGGAGACTTTCTCTCCGAAAAGGATGGCCGTGATAGGGACCTGCGTCTCCATGATTATCGGGGAGGATCTCCAGTCCGCCATCCAGAACTCGAAAATTGCCACCCCTACGATCTCAGTCGAGATCCACGCCGGATTCCCGGAGAACATTGATGGCGTGATTGCGACTCTCGAACCGGCAGCAGAAGCCGGCTGGATCAGCCAAGAGGAGCGAGAGCGGCAGATAACACTGCTCAGGAAAGCAAATGAGGTGGAGAGGCTGCGCGGAGCGGCATCCCGGCCGTATATCGAGCCATCGAGAGGCGACTTAAAGCACCTGGCCGCAGAACGGCTTCTCCTGTATGCCCGGGATGGAAAGAAGGGTCTTGCCATCATGAATGCAAAGAAGGAGACGGCATACATGTTCGCCGATGAACTACTTTCGCTCCACGAGACCTGCCCCGGTGCAGACATCACGTATATCGCAAACCTGGAAGAGAGGGGTCTCCACAAGGTGAGGAGTGATGCCCGCCGGATCCGCGATGAACTCCGGGAGAGAGGGCTTGCACCCATCCTGTGCGGAGCACTCGACGAATATGGGGCCAACGGGGACCGGCTTGGAGCCCTTATACAGGAGTACTCCCCGGACTTCGCGTTCATTGTCGGGGTACCGCATGCGATACCCCCGCACTATCTTTCGGAGGTGGAGTGCATCTCGGTTACGAACGGTCCACGGCAGGTCAAACCTCTCAAGGAGCAGGGGCACGAGCTTGTCATTGTCGAGGTTGACCTCCATCCCCGGACACTCGGCGTCACCCGTATCGTGGAGAGCGAACTCGGTGCGGTTATCCGGAGCATGGCATGAAAGCATTGATGATCGCGGGCGACCGCTCGGGGAGCGGGAAGACGAGCATTACGCTTGCGATTGCAGCACTCCTCTCAAAGACCATGGCAGTCCAGACCTTCAAGGTCGGGATGGACTATATCGATCCCTCGTATCTCACCGGGGTTTCTGGGAGATCGTGCCGGAACCTTGACAGTTATGTGATGGGCGAAGACCAGATGCGGCTGATCTTTAATCACGCCTGTGCCGGTGCAGACCTTGCCCTCATCGAAGGAGTCCGGGGACTTTACGAGGGTGCGGAGGCACTTGACGGGACGGGGAGCAGCGCATCGGTGGCAGCATGCCTTGATATTCCTGTAGTGCTGGTCATCAACGCACGAAGCATCACCAGGAGTGCTGCAGCAATTGTCAGGGGATTCCAGGCTTTCGATCCCGGTATCCGGATTGCAGGGGTCATCCTGAATAACACCGCAGGAGAGAAGCATATGCGGAAAGCCACTACGGCAATTGAGCATTATTGCGGAATCCCTGTGATCGGCGCAATCCCTCGCATGCCCGAGATGGAACTTGCGATGCGGCATCTGGGGCTGATGCCATTTAAAGAGGGCCAGGAGAACAGGGAGTTCCAGGACAGGATCCGTGTGGTGACCGGGACGATTAGCGAGCATGTGGATCTCGACCGGCTTCTCTCGGTCGCATCATGCACCACGATCCGGGAACAGGTGAATACTGATCTCTTCTCGAAAAAAACCGCCCCTGATATCCGGATAGGTATCGCATACGACGAGGCTTTCAACTTCTATTACGCAGATCTTTTCGATCTCCTGCCCGCAAAAGGCGCAGAGACCGTCCTCTTCAGCCCGCTCCGGGATCGCCTTCCCGACGCCGATGGATACATCATCGGCGGGGGTTACCCTGAACTTTTCCTGCCGGAACTCGAGAGGAACGATGGGATCCGGGAAGAAATCCATGATGCATCCGGGAAGGGAATCCCGATATACGCTGAATGCGGGGGGCTGATGTACCTGACAGACCGGATCATCCTGAAGAAAGGATGGCAGGGGCAGGACCGGGAGAGACGACATGCCATGTGCGGGGTTTTCCGGGGTTCTGCCGCAATTCCTGCAAAAAGAGTGGTGGCATACGTGGAGGGAACAAGTATGCCGGGATCGCCGATGGGAAAAGGATCCTTCCGGGGGCACGAGTTCCACTATTCGGATGTGTCGCTCGACCAGAACATCCCCTTCGCATACACCCTCTCCCGGGGGGAAGGAATCGGAGAGGGAACCGATGGGGCGCTGGTGAACCGGACTCTTGGCAGTTACACCCACCTCCACCCGGTCAGCTCGATCAGCATGTTTTCGCACTTCCTTGACTGTTGCCGGGATTCCGCGTGATGATATTCCTTGCATTCTCCCCTCATTCGGCGCCTTCTCAAACCGGCAGGTAAAAAATACAAGGAGTGATAACACTCATCTCATGTTGATCTACATTGACGGGAAGTTCTATCCAAAAGAGGAGGCGAAGATCTCTGTCTTCGATCACGGTCTCCTCTATGGCGACGGGGTGTTCGAGGGGATACGTGCCTACAACGGCCGGGTCTTCCGCCTCCAGGAACACCTGGACCGCCTGTATGATTCGGCAAAAACAATCGACCTCTGTGTCCCCCTCTCCAAGGAGGAGATGGCCAAGGCAATCGTGGAGACGCTCAAAAAGAACACCCTGAAGAATGCCTATATCAGGCCCGTGGTGACCAGGGGAGTCGGCGATCTCGGGCTCTGCCCCACGAAATGCCCGAAGGCAACCGTGATCATCATCGCCACTGAATGGGGTGCCATGTACGGGGACCTCTACGAGAAAGGATTAAAAGCAGTCACGGTCTCTGTCAGGAGAAATCCCTCATGCTCGCTGCCCCCGAATGTGAAGTCGCTCAATTACTTAAACAACATCCTCGCGAAGATCGAGGCGAACTGCAAGGGCGGGGACGAGGCGATCATGTTCGACATGCAGGGCAACATCTCCGAGGGGTCGGGCGACAATATCTACATCGTCAAGGACGGCAGGATTATCACGCCCCCTACCCTCAACAACCTGCGTGGTGTCACCCGCCTTGTGGTGCTTGAGCTGGCCCAGCAACTGGGAATTCCCGTGCAGGAGACCAACCTCGGGTACTTCGATCTCTACACCGCAGACGAGGTCTTTGTCACCGGGACCGCTGCCGAAGTGGCCCCTATCGTCTATGTGGATGGCAGAAGCATCGGCTCCGGGAAGCCCGGTCCCATCACCCGGCAGCTGATGGCTGCATTCAAGACCGTGACCGAGAAGGAAGGAACGCCCGTCTATTGAGATTCATTTCCGGCATCCCGCTCCACAACCCTTTTTACCAGAGAGAGCCTATAAAAAAGAGCACCTGCTGCTATAGTGTAGTCCGGCCAATCATTTCGGCCTTTCACGCCGAAGACTGGGGTTCGAATCCCCATAGCAGCACTCCTTTTTCGGTATTTTTCGGGCTGATGTAAAATCAAAAACCTGAACATTTTTTAACCTTGATTTTCGTCAAGCATTTTCTTCAAATTCTCGTCCTGACTTGTATCAGGTTTGGGGGTAATAATGGCACTTTACCCTTCACATTTAAATGCGGATGTAACCGTTGTGGAAAATGAAAGAAAAGAAATGAACCCGGATGCTATCCGGATGTGGATGGTTTACATCCAGGGGATCTTGAACGCGTCTGCGTAGGTCTTGTATTTGCCCATGAAGGGCTTGGTGGCCGATGGTGTGAATAAGGCGCCGTACGTTGTCACCGCTTTTCCTCCGATGCTAATCGATGGCTTCACAGTTATGGGTGTAAACGTCTGTGCATATGTCTTCCCACCGTAACTGGATTTATTCCCAATCCAGGGAGAGGCTGCTGATACACTGGCAACCAGAAGTGAGACCACAACAATTGCAAGTACAAGGTAGTAGATCTTTCTCATATGAAATCCTCCGATTACAATAGGCTTGTCCGCATCTGTATTTATAGGTTCCTTTTTTCCTTGGGGTAAATGAAGTGAGATCCAGCCATCGATTAAAATTTGGGAATCCTATTGAACATCTTTTAAATATCACGTTACTCAATATTTTTTGTAAGGATTCACCATGCTGGAGAAAGTGAAAGTTCCTCCCGAGGTTTATCGAGAGCTGGTCGCGATCAACAGGGAGATCCACTATACGACCGATTACGGACAGATCATCAGGAAAGCAGAGGACAACGGGTATCTTCACGCCGCGAAATGGCTCGAAGAGAACGAGGATCTCTATCGACGCGGGTTTGCCAGGGGATTTGAACCCTCTTCATGAGGGAAGAAGATCCGCTCTTTTTTCTCTCGAACACTATTCGCCAAGAGCACGGTTCGTGTTTTTCAGGTGGCATTTACATCATATTCACGGACCTGAGAACGGAGAAGAGATAGGGCGCTGCCGGGTACCCAGGCACTTATTGAATCATCATCCAAATAGCAATCGGCGGAAGAAATAGGAACGGATTGGGGAGAGGGGAGAATGGGATCAGGTCGAGGTTCCCTTCAATTTCGCAAGTGCTTTCCCTGCTTCAGCCCGGACCGATTCATCGCTATCTGTGAGCGCTTCTTCGAGTGCTGCAATGGCGAGGGGGTTTCCAAGTGCTCCCAGCGCCCAGGCTGCATTCTTCCTGACCGGCACCTTGGCATCGTGGAGGAGTGGGAGTAGCGGCTCTGTTGCGATGGGATCCCCAATCTTCCCAAGCGCCCAGGCTGAGCCCTGCCGGACCCACTTGTTGTCTGAATTAAGTTTGCCGATCAACGAGGTGACTGCCCGGGAATCGCCGATCTTCCCGAGCGATTGTGCAACCAGCCACTGCACCTCAACAAAGGGATCTTCAAGTGCCGCGAGAAGAAACTCGACTGCCCTCTCATCCTTCATGACTCCAAGTGCTTCGGCTGCCTTGATCCGGTCATCAAGGTACGGACTCTGTAACAACGCATTAAAAAAATTGAGACGCCCCTCTTCATTCGTGCGTGCCATATGTTCACATCTGTAATCTCTTGTATGTTAAGCACACCGGATCATGCCGAGCCGGGGGTTGTACGATGAAAAAATGCAGGGTAGGATTCAGGGAAATGGCATGCGTTCATAAACCTGCCAGAGGTCTCCTTCATGCTCCTCCATCATGTAGCTCATGCGACCGCACCGGCTGCACCTGACCACAAGCCTCCTTGGAGCAGCCTCGTCCCCAGGATCCACCTCGAGGGAAATGGAATACTGCGTGATCCCGCACGTGCATGTGACCGTATACTCCTCTCTCCCCATGATAATGATCACGGGAAAAGCGAAGAAAAATACCTGCCGGAATCTTCCTGGGAGGATCTGAATGCAGGGCATTGAAGGTTAAGATCCCTGGCATTCCTGGCAGGCATCTGGAGAGAGAATACAAGGAATCGCGGGGGTTTGGGTGAGTGTCACGCAGTCGGGTATCGCCGGGGATATCATTCCCAGCGGAAAAGTCATCGGCACCCGGTATCATGAACGTGCCGGAACTCTTATTGAGGAATAAAGTACCACGAATATCAGGCCGGTCTGAACAGCATCCAGGGGGGCATGTCCAGGGCAGCGAGAGACCGTTGCCATACCGGCACTCCTAATGCGACTCGTAAGGACAAATCAGGACAAGGAAGCAGAGGGCAAATCATGGAAGAAAAGGATGGAAAATTTGTTCACGGGGAATGGATCGAGGAAGATACGACAGGAAAAGAAGCACAGGGTGAAAGAGCACAGGGTATACCCATCGATCAGCGCATCGGCCAGGTGTCCACCATGGTCAGCACCTCGGTTCACCAGGTGCTCTCCCTGGCAAGGGATCTCGTCACCACCCCTGAAGGGCACGCGCATATAGAGAAGCAGATACAGCAGGCATCCTCCCAGATAGAGAGTGCGCTCAACGAGATCATGAAGTCCGGCGAAGAAATCCTGAAATCCGGGGTTGAAAAGAAGGCTGAGACGCCAGATCCCGAGAAGAAAAAGATCAGGATCGAATAAACCGGGATCGGCATTACTGGAGGATCTCCCAGGTGGCTCCATTGATTAAAGGAACACCAACCGTGGATGAATGGATGGAGAGGATCAGACACTTTTTGCAGCAGCCAGATATCGGCGTGGTTTCTCCCTCTCCGGAAGCCCTGGCACGGTATGCAAGTGCATTCACCCACCCATCCTATATCCGGGAACAGGATCCCGGGAACAATGCACTTTTATTCCCTGACAATTTCGAGAGGCTGGAATTTCTCGGGGACCGGGTACTCAACCTGGTGGTTGCCGAATATCTCTTCCTCGATGGTGACCAGAGCGAGGGGGCCATGACATCACGCATGGAGGTTGTGAGGAACCAGCATCTCGGTGCGATCGTTCCCTCCCTTGATATCGGGTTTTTAAAGATGATCCGGGCAGGGCAGAACCAGGAGAAGACCTCAAGGATCATCGCCGCATCCTTCGAGGCGTTCATAGGGGCGTTCTACCTCGATAAGGGACTTGAACCGGCGAAACTCATGCTCATGCGGCTCATCGGGGATGAGATTGCAACATTCTCGTCTGACGACAATTACAAGAAACTGCTCCAGGAGAGAGTCCAGAAATCCTTACAGATTCTCCCGGAGTATATCCTCATCAAGAAGACCGGTCCCGATCACTGCCCCGAATTCACCTACCAGGTACTTCTCGATAAGGAGATCTGGGGAACGGGAAGGGGGGCAACCAAGGCCATTGCCACCCAGAACGCCGCCCGTGCAGCGCTCATTGCACTTGACCGCACTCCTTCCCCTGACTCCGGTTAACCACTTCTCCAATTTTTTTCCCTGACCGGGACTCTCCGTTCCGGAGCACTTATGTGCTTTTACATACCTAAATCACATAACGAGGTCATTTCCTGCATTCTCAGGGATGTCGGGGAAGATCATACACTGGGGGTTGATTCAGAAATATGATCAAGAGAATTCTTGTCGCGATTGATGGTTCACCACCCACACACATGGTCATCAGGACTGCGCTTGAAGAGGCCAGGTGTCACGGTGCCGAACTCCACATCGTCCATGTGATCGAGTCAAAATGGACGGAATCTGAGGGGATGAGCGAACTCGCGATCCGTGACCTTGAGGAGGAGGCTGCATCGCTCCTATCCTCCATGAAAGCAGAGGCTGAGGCACAGGGCTCCGAGGCAACTCTCCACCTTCTCCGCGGTCACCCGGGAGACCGGATTGTGGACTGTGCGATCGATATTAGGGCCGATATGGTGGTTGTCGGTTCACTCGGGAAGAGCCACGTGAAGCGGATGATTGCAGGGAGCGTTTCAACCTTTGTGGTAACTCACTGCCCCATCACCACCGTAGTCGTTAAACCGGGTGCATGAGTCCTCCCGGGGCTGGAATCGCCCCCTGGTACTCACTTATTATACCCCGCCATATTCAAGAGAGAGCATTGAGCCCCCGTCACTCATCTATCAATCCAAACCCCGGTCGGCGGGATATGCTCATGGTATGCAGCGAGACGCAGTGAACCAGGAGAATAATGATTTCATCATGATGAACCCAAGATTCTGTCTGGATAGTATCCCATGAACGTGACAGGATCCCGGATCTCCGGCTCAGGGAGTCCGGAGGCTATCATCAGGTTCGTCGTGCTTGCCGCGATTGCCATGGCTGCTATCGATGGCATTGTCGTTGCCATCGCACTTCCCACGATCAGCAGGAGCTTTGCTGCTGACGTCGCCCACTCCCAGTGGATCATCACTGCCTATCTCATCACCGAGACAAGCCTCCTTCTGATCTTCGGGAGGCTGTCAGAGTATACAGGGAAGAAGACTCTCTTTCTCGCAGGTCTCATCCTATTTACCGCCTCCTCGCTCGCATGCGGCCTTGCTGCGAGCCTCTGGGAGCTGATTGCATACCGCGTCTGCCAGGCATGCGGCTCTGCGATGATCTTCTCGATCAGCTGGGCAATCCTCTTTGAAATCGCGACTCCTGACGACCAGGGCAGGACCATGGGCTATATCGGGGCGGTTACGGCTGCAGCAGGGATCGCTGCACCGATCCTGGGAGGGTTATTGACTGAGACCCTTGGATGGGAATACATCTTCCTGATCAATGTCCCGATAGGAATCCTCGGAGTGATCCTTTTCCTGCGCTATTTCCCGGGAAAGGACCAGGAAGGGCGGGAGATTGTCATGGACTGGCCAGGCTCCGCGACCATGGTGCTTTCGCTCATCTTCATCATACTCTTCCTCGCGGAGCTCTCGTCTTCTCTGTCATGGTCATGGTCTGCCGGAGCATGCCTCCTCATCTCCCTGATCTCGGCGCTTGTCTTTCTTATCCTCGAACACAGGAGCGCCAACCCGCTGCTCGATCTCTCCATCTTTAAAAATTTCGGGTTCTCCCTCCCGAATATCGCAACGATCTGCTTCTACATGGCGCTTTTCATGGTCAACCTCCTGGCCCCCTTCTATTTTGAGGAAGTGATGGGGATGACCCCCTCGAGGGTTGGGATGGTCTTCCTGATCGCCCCGGTTGTCATGATCATTGCATCACCCGTCTCAGGGTGGCTGTACGATAAAAAATTCAGCCGGGCACTCCCTGTTGCGGGCATCATGCTCACAGGAATCTCCCTGGTGTTGCTCGGGTATGCCGCGCTCGCACAGGACCTTCCCGCCATTATCCTGCTCTTTGTCCCGCTCTTTGTGGGTGTTGCACTCTTCCACAGCCCGAGCAGTACGGATATTATGAGGGCTTTACCGCTCGAGCGGGCAGGCCTCGCATCGAGCGTCAGCGCAACGATCAGGAATCTCGGGATGACACTCGGGGTTTGCGTGTCCGCGATACTCCTGACACTGATCCTCGAAGGTGCGGGATACACGGGACCGGTGCAGGACGCGATCCCAGGCGTGCTTGCCGGCGCGATCTCTTCCATTCTGATCGTCGCAGCGGCATTGTGCGGTGCCGGCGCCATCCTTTACATTGTCAAGATCCGTCTCGTTGACTGAAAGAAAATATCCACATCCAATTCCGCCACGACCAAGCCGGGAGGAGGGGGATTTTCCAAATGGTATTCGCCAGCGGGAATCCAGGGTAATTCTAATCGACCGGGGGATCACACACCCTCCATCTGTTTTGCAGGACAGAAATTACAGATAGAGAAGAAGACCTCTTTCTCCTTGTCCCGCACAGGACAGATAAAAATCCCGTCCCGCTCCTCAACCCTCATTCCACCGGGGAACGGAGTGCCGACAGGATGGCCGGGTTGTTCGAGAACGAACATGACGAATGCCGAAAGGAGGTAATAGAACAGTCTGTGCATCGGCGAGTGGAACTGGGGGAGGTACACATCATGGATATCCCCTGCATAACACCCCTCTGGGATCATGGCTAAAAAGGAGAAGTATACATCCTTTGTCGGGATGGGCCGTGTCATGGCCTGGAAATCCCCCCGGGTGCACATGGTAAGGAGCGAGTGGTGGGCATCCACGATCTGGGAGAGGAGAAAGGGGCCTGCAGATTTACGGTATGTGGAGGGGAGGCGGTGGATCTCATGGCGGATCCGGCCCATGATCACCTGCAGGTCAAAGAGCGAATATTGTGAGATCTCCCTTGCGAGGAGGGTTGCGAGTTCTCCCTTGGTGCGAGCTTCCTCAAGGCTTCTGCAAACCTGTTGGATTCGTGTGTATTCCGGCCCGCGGGATTGGATCATATCTCAACATTACGGGATATGGATTGATATGCCCATGCTCTCATCATGTCGCCCTCTCAAATACCCTGCCGTCGCAATCCCAGTGCGATGATCGCGAATGCCCCTGCGGCGAGGAGAACCCCGGTAGGAGCACGGGTCGGTGCAGGGGTGGAGGGCGTTGTGGCGGGGGCCTTGAATTCTTCGGCAGTGGGTTGCGTCATGGTCCGTGGAGTGCCCTGCTCGCCGATGGGAGGAACCACATGGATGATGAATGATGAAACAGGCTGGATCCCGGAGATAGCGTGTTCCTGTGAACACTGTGTCGACCGTGTTTCACCTGAAAGGTACTGGATGCTCACGCGGGAACCATCATTCCTGCCGGAATACTCGAGGGAGTGGCCGGAATTCAGAAAATCATCGATAACTTTTACGTCACCACTCCACACGGTGACAAGTGAAGTGAGGCCCCTGCAGACCGATCCACTGCACTTCGAGCAATCGGGGAGGATGGCATACTCCATCCTGTATCCTCCTGCGAGGGTGACAGGGAGCGTGTTGGGATCTCCGTAGAGTCCGGTTGCCTGCCATTCCTCCGTTCCCTGTCCCTGTGAGACGAGCGCGATGCCGATCCAGCTCCCGCCATCTCCGCCAAGGATGGTGGCAACCACCTGGTCGCCACTATGGAACAGTGCGAACACTTCATCACCGGTCACGGTTCCGGTCACGACAGGGGTTGTGACCGCGATCTGATGGGGAGGTATGATCGAGGTAAATCCGCATGCAGGGCTTCCTGTGGAATAATCGCATGAATACTGTGACGCGACATCGATACTGATCGTGTGCGATAGGGGATAAAGGGAGGCGATCCGGCCGAGGTAACAGGTCTCCTGCACTGCTGCCGTTGCCGGAATTGCCAGGAGAAGGAGAAATGATGCAAGGAGGATGCAGGAGGAATAACGCCGGAAGGGATTATCCCGGGATACCATCATGATTGTACTGAGTATTGGGCAATACTAATAAAAATACCCCGGCCACGGGATGGCAGCAGATCTCATCCTAGATTGTGACGCCCGCTTTCCTGATCAGGTAATACGATGCGGCAAGGCAGATGACGACCACTCCCATGCCCCAGAGCGTGAGGTCCGAGAGGGGTATATCGGAGTAGGGATCAAGAAGGATGATCTTCCGTGCGACAGCGATGATTGCCAGGAGCACGATTATCTCGACATGGATCTCCTGCTTCTTGATGTAGGCCTTGATCGTATCCAGCAATTCAATCCCTATCAGGATCAGGAGGAAGAACCCGAATACGTTCAGGATCTCGTGGTTGTCCAGTCTGAAAGTCTGGTCCAGGAAAAGGCCGCCGAGCAGGAGGATGACAAGTTCGACTACAGAGACGAAGATGACGAATGCAAGGAGCACCACAAGGATGTAATACATCAGCTTCTCGAACTGATTCAGCCGTTCCAGCATGGTATCTCCCTCATCCATTCACACAGGAATCATGCTGTCCGCCGGGGGCTCGTATCATCGGGTGCTACCAGGATGTAGCCACCGTGTGGAAGTTCCCCCTGAGAAGCAAGGATCACGCGGATTCCCAGGTGATCTCATATGCAATCTCATGCTCCATAAATCCTCTGCAGGGGCCAATCAACCCGGAAGAATCTCCCTGATCTGCCACAATGATTTTTTGTAGAAAGAAGACAACAGGAGTGCATATATGCGAGTACACGCCCCTGCTCCCATCCTTCTTGCCATATTCCTTCTCTTTGCCACCGCACTCCCGGTCGAGGCTTCTCAGCCTGTCGGAGGCGATACGGGATTCTTCCTGATCGAATCAGGTCCATCGGGAGCCCCCGTAATCTTCGACGGGTTGTTCATAGGAGTCACACCAATCACTTATCCCGTGGTAAGCGCATCGGCTCCCCAGCACACCATCACCATCTCTGCAACCGGATACTACCCCTATACTGCGCAATACACGGCAAACCCCAACCCTGGCGAGACCATCAAAGTCTATGCGGATCTCGAACCCAGCCAGTCAACCGGAACGCTCCTTGTCACCTCGTCACCCGGTGGAGCGCTTGTTACCCTTGACGGCGGGAAAGGCCAGCAGGCACCATGGACCTACAAGGATATCCGTGCGGGAGGCCACCTTGTCCAGGGATTCCTCTCGGGATACGGACCGTATGTTTCCATCATCAATGTCCCTCCGGGCGGGAGCATCACTGTGAATGCGGTGTTAAAACCCCTTTCGGAGGTAGGAACCGTCCAGGTAAAGAGCCTCCCAGGTGCTGCGGATGTCTACGTTGACGGCATCTACAGGGGTTCCACCGCCACGACGGTGGGAAACCTCGAATCGGGAACGCATTTTGCACTTCTGAAAAAGGTAGGTTACCAGGACTGGTCGGGGCTTGTCACGATCCGCCCGAAACAGGTCGTTGTACTCGACATCACCCTCGAGGTGCAGAAAGAGGTAACGACAGGGTATATCCATGTTGATTCGACCCCGGCGGGTGCATCGGTGCTGGTTGACGGGATATACCAGGGCATTACCCAGGCAGGAAATCCTCTGGATCTGACGGGGATCTCACCGGGTGAGCATACCGTCACCCTCAAGCTCCAGAATTACCAGGACTACATGACACGCATCCCTGTCCAGGCCGGAAAGACCACGAGCGTGCGTGCAAACCTCACACCCCTGGCAGGATCCACAGGGTCAGGAGCGGTGCAGATCACGTCAGAGCCGTCCGGGGCGAACATCTTCATCGAAAACAGCTGTGTCGGGATCACCCCCCTCACCATCCCCTCGCTCCCTTCAGGTTCGCATACCATCCTGCTCCGCCTGAACGGATACCAGGACTACTCGAATACCTTCACCCTGAACCCCGGCCAGACCGCAGAGGTTCAGGTTGCATTAAAGCCTGAGGTTCCTCTCGTGCCATTCCCTCTCTGGTCCTGCATTGCCGCATGTATCGCGGCGGGGATAATCCTGGCGTTCAGGGGATCGGGAAAAGACCAGGGAAAGAAATAATGGTATTTTCCGAGAGAAGTGGCAATCCATCTATCGGAATATCTGTCAGAAGAAGCCGAATTCCTCTCATTCATGTTCGCCGGGGACCCACCTGGATCCCCCGGCAGTATACTCTTTCTTCCAGATTGGTACGGACTCCTTGATCCGGTCGATGATATACTCGCAGCCAAGGAATGCGGCTTTCCTGTGGGATGCTCCGACGACAATCAGGACGATCCGGTCGCCGACAGAGAGTGAGCCCACCCTGTGAATGATATCCACACGGGTCACACCAAACTTCGCTATCGCCTCTTCACGTATCCGGGAGAGTTCCTGCTCTGCCACTTCCTCGAAGGCCTCGACCTCCATCCTGTCTATTCCGTCGTTCCTGACGATACCGAGGAAACTCACCACGGCGCCTTCTTCCCCGCTTCGTGCCTCTTCGAGGAGGGCTGATGCATCAAATTCGTCCCGGGTAACCCGGATCATGCTGCGTCACCCTCCTGCAACCGGGGGATAGAGTGCGACCTCGTCTCCCCCATGAACAGGGTGTTCATCCCTGGCTTCTCCGGTGACCCGTTCCCGGTTCACCATGATGATCACGGACTTCTTCACATTCCCCCCATCATCGATCAGGTCACGGACTCCCTGCCCGTTCCTCTTCCCCACCTCGAGCATGACGGACCGGACCGTGGCAGGACTTTCAACCTCAACATCGAATCGATCCCCGAATGACTCCCTAAACCTGGCAAATGCTCTGATATGGACTGTAATCAACATATTCTCCCCCTGATCCCGCATACCGGGCATCCCGGGTCTTTCCCGACCGGAATCTGGTCAAGCCTCCCTGACCTTCCATCCCACACAAGCAGGATATTCTTCGCAACATCACCCATCCCGGTGAGGACCTTTAACGCCTCAAGCGCCTCCAGGGTTCCAACAATTCCTGCAGTGGCACCGAGCACCGGGGGTGAACCTCCTTCGGGAGGGTGAGGGATTATGCACCGAAGACATGGGGTCTCTCGTGGGATTATCGTGGTGAGCTGGCCGTGAAACCCGCTTACGGCCGCATGGATGAGCGGAATGTTCTTCTGGTATGCTACACGGTTCAGGAGATACCGGGCCGGATATGAATCGAGGGCATCGAGAAGGAGGTGCATCCCTCCTGTCACCCGGTCGATATTCCCGTCGTCGATTGCAACCGGCATGGATTCTATCGTGATATCCGGATTCAGTCGCTGCAGTTTCTCTGCTGCCGATTCAACCTTGAACCGCGAGATGTCGGGCTCGGCATGGAGAACCTGCCGGTTCAGGTTGCTCCTGTCAACCCTGTCGGGATCAACAATACGGATGTGCCCGACACCAGCTGCTGCAAGATACAGGGCGACGGGGCATCCCAGCCCCCCGGCCCCTGCCACGCATACCGAGGAAGATCGCAAGGTCTCCTGGCCTTCCTCCCCCAGTATAGGCAATTGCCGGGCATACCGTTCCCGTTCCCGTCCAGAAAGCATCCGGTAGTCTCCTTTCCCCTCTGCCCGGAACATGGGCGAATGTCCGGGCGTTACAGAGAGTAATATAGTCATCCTTCAACATAATGGTGCGTGATACCAGTCATCCACACCCTGGCAACTGATCCTCACACCTGGAGCACAGACATGAACCATGATCACGGAACCCTGGAGGAGCTGGAAGACCTCCTTAAACTATCCGGAGGCATGGTCATCTCCTACTCGGGCGGGCTCGACAGCGCCTTCCTTGCATGCGTTGCCCACGAAGTGACCGGGGGGCAGGAACACTGCGTGATCCTTGATTCGCCACTTGTCCCGAGGCGGACCATAAAGGAGGCAAAAGATAGGGCAGACTCATTCGGAATACCCTGCGAAGTAGTCCCCTTCCCTATCCTTGAAGATGAAGAATTTTTGAAAAATCCTGCCAGCCGGTGTTACCTCTGCAAGAAGCGGGGCGCCCTGATCCTCCGGAAAAAAGCAAAAGAATACGGGCTTGGAGAGGTCATGGATGGGGTGAATTACTCCGATTACCAGGAGTACAGGCCGGGCATTAAGGCTTCCGATGAAGAGGGCATCACGCACCCGCTTGCGCTCTGCAGGCTGACGAAACCTGTGATCAGGGAGCTTGCGAAAGAACGGGCGTACCCATTCTGGGATTTACCCTCAAGCCCATGCCTCGCAACACGGATCCCCTATGGGGATGAGATCTCTATCCCTGATCTGAAGCGTATCGAAGAGGCCGAAGAATTCCTCGTGTGTGCAGGGTTTCCCATTGTCCGGGTCAGGGTTCACCGGGATCTTGCCCGGATCGAGGTCCCCGGAGATGATATAGCGAGTCTCTTTGAGAACCGAGATAGTATCACGAAGAAGATGCGGGAATTGGGTTTTTTCTATTGCACAGTCGACCTGGAAGGATTCAGGAGCGGAAGCATGGACAGGGAGATTCTGCCCGGCGGGAGAACATCCGGTCGAAAAACCTGAATCCTGATGTTGCCCATGACGCGTCTAGGGCGGAAAGTCCCATCCTCGGTGTTTTCTGGACGAACTAGGGAGTCGCGCATCCGATGTATAGGCCTTGAACAACAAGGGCTTATCGCTCACAAGGCTTGGGAGGGACAAGGAAGCGGGTAAATCCCTTGACAGGACTTGGGTACTGGCCCATCTCCAGCCATTCGGACGGTGCATGTGGTAAGGTCAACGCAATTACGGTTGAATGAACCCATTGTGAGAAAATCCGGGGAAGTTCTCGAAAATCCCTGGGCATCCCGCTGAGTAACTATTTCATGCCCCGGTTCACCATATCTTTCTTCTGTGTCAGGATCCTGCACCTCAATGGAGGTTCCACGAATCACCTGCAGCCTGTTCGGGGCAATCAAGGCTGCGGCGACCATGAAGAACACCACGATCCTCGTCCACGGACCCCGGGGGTGTGTCTACCATATCAACTATATCCTCGGACTCCGTGGAAACCGCCATATCCCGGTCTACTGCACGGGGATGGACGAACACGATGTGGTCTTCGGCGCCGAGGGACGGTTGCGGCAGGCAATATTGGATCTCGACGAAGAGAAGCAGCCTGAAATCCTTGTGGTGCTTTCATGCTGCGCATCCGGGATCATCGGCGAGGATGTGGAGAATGCCTGCAGAACGGTGGATACCCGGGCAAGAGTTATCAGCATCGATGCAGGGGGCTTTGAAGGGATCTTCACTGACGGGTATGCAAAAACCCTGAAGACGATCGTTGCGGATCTTGCAGAACCGGTGCACGAACGCCTTCCGGGGACGGTCAATATTATCGGGATGCTCAGGGCAGGACCTGATCTCAGGGAGATCCGGAGGCTCCTCTCCCTCCTCGGTCTCACCGTGGGGGTCGTGGTCCCTGCCGGTGCCTCACTCGACAGGTTGAGATATATCGGGAAGGCCTGCCTGAACATCGTGGTATGCGAAACATCGGGACTCGAGGCGGCGGAATACCTCCGCCAGACGTTTGGAACCCCATATATCAGAACCGTGTTTCCTGTGGGTGCCGCACTGAGCCGGGAATTCCTGCACGGTGTCGCCTCCGAACTCGGGATATCATCGATTCCCCCGATCCCGGATTGCGAAGGAGATATGGCCATGCTGCCGGATCCGCCCCGGATCGCACTCTTTTCAGGACCGACACGCGCAATCGCACTCGGCCGGTTCCTCTCCTCACGAGGTATTGTGCCAGCACTGATCTTTCTTGACTTCGAGACACCGCTCATCGAAGAGATACGGGCTGTCGCCGGGACCGGTTGTGCTGTGATGGTTGGTCAGGGCTGGGATTCAATTGAAGACCTGATCAGGGCTCATAATATCAATCTTCTCATCGGGGGCCTGATGGAGCGCCCGATCGCTGCTGCACTCAACCTGCCCCTGATTGATGTCATGCACGGGAGCCAGAAGACTGCCGGCCCTGATGGAGGAGAGGCAATCCTCGAATTGATCAGGAAACATCAGACCACGTAAACAGTACACCGGTCAGGCATCAGGGAAAAGGGGGGAGGGCAGAACCTCCATGTGTGTCCGGGAGCGTCACGACATCCGTGGCACAGGCATGTTGATCCTGGCTACGCACTCATCTGCCTCCTTGTCCCTCCCCATCTTCCGGAGCGTGAGGGACTTGTGATACCAGACAAATGAGTTCACTGCGTTCAGGTCGAGCGCCTTGTTGAAGCACGCGAGAGACTCTGGAAGCCGGCCAAGTTCACGGAGTGCAATACCCTTGCTCGCGATCACCCTGATATTCCGCGGGCTCAATGACAGGGAACGATCGAAGCATTGCACTGCCTCAGCAAACCTCCCCATCTCGCTCAGACAGTACCCCTTGTCGTTGAGGGCATACTGGAAATCCGGATCTTCCGAGAGAGCGAGATCGTAACACTGCATGGCCTCCTCGCAGCGGTGAATCTTCCGCAGGGTATAGCCTTTCTTGTATAGCACCAGGAGGTTGCGGGGTTCTATCGTGAGGGCATCCCCGTATTTCGCAAGTGCTTCCTCGTGTCTCCCCATCTCGTAATAGATGTCGCCCATCGATTCCATGATGGCGGTATTGCGGGGATTGTGCAAAAGGGCTGTATTATATGCCTCTATTGCCTCATCGTACCGTCCCATGCCCTTTGCACGGAGGGCTCTTTCAAGGAGGTCAGACTCTTCCATGATGGTGAAGGTGTGATCCACACTATATAAGCCATTCCATTGAGGTTCCTGATCGAAACTACAGAAATCCGTGTTCCATCCCTCCATTCAGTGCCGGAAGTGGGGATTTTCTGGTTGAAAACGTGGGAAAAGTTTATAATCCCTCAATATGAATGGTGTCATATAAAGGTGGCATTTATAGGCAGTGCTCACGAAGAGCGAAGGGCTTGTTAAAAATATGCCCGGTAGTTCCGACTCTGCATCACTGTGAGTGCACACTCTTGAGATGATCGATCATGCACCACTCCAGTTCCGGCAGGGCGGGGATTCTCCTCGTTTCAGCCCTGCTCCTCATCACCGCGGTGCTGCTCCCCGTGACCGCAGAAGGTCTTCAGTCAGATTTCACAGCAATCCCTCTGACCGGACAGGTGCCGCTCACTGTAACGTTTACCAACCAGTCGACAAACCCTGTCACCTACCTCTGGTATTTTGGTGACGGATCCTCGACAAACCTGGCAGATCCCGTTCACCAGTATCTCGTTGCAGGCAATTACACCGTGAGCCTCACGGTGACCAATGCAACCACGAGCGACACGACGGAGAAGGAAGATTACATCCACGTGTATCCGCAACCTCCTGTCGCAGGTTTCACCGCAACTCCAACGACAGGACCTGCCGCACTCCCGGTCCAGTTCACTGATCTCTCCACCAATAATCCGACCTTATGGGAGTGGGACTTTGGTGATGCCATTTCTATAAACGGGACTGTGAAGAATCCCATCCACACCTACGCGAATCCGGGAGTCTACAATGTCACCCTGACTGCAACAAACACTGGTGGTTCTGATACTCTCACAAAAATAGAGTATATCACAGTCACTCCGCCCCCACCGGTCGCGAATTTTACCGGTGATAGCGGATGTAATCCCTGCCCTAATTTCACTGATACTTCTACAGGGAATCCAACCTCATGGTTATGGAATTTTGATGATGGCAACACTTCCACCCTGAAGAACCCTGACTTTTGCTACATCTCACCGGGAACATACAACGTGACCCTCACAGTAAGTAACAGCTATGGATCGGATTCAACATCCCGGATGATCACAATATCTGCACCTCCAGTGGCTGACTTTACCTATGACTGTATGGGCCATTTCACAGACAATTCAACCGGGAATCCCACTTCATGGCTGTGGAATTTTGGTGATGGGGCAACCTCTACAGAAAAGAACCCTTGCCACACCTATATTTCGCCGGGAATCTACAGCGTAACCCTCACAGTAACGAACGCCTGTGGTTCTGATTCCTTGACAAGGGTGGTTCCATCTGGACCCCCAGTGGCCGACTTTACCTATGACTGTATGGGCCATTTCACAGACAATTCAACCGGAAATCCCACTTCTTGGTACTGGCAATTCGGGGATAGCTCGACCTCTACTTTACAGAATCCATCCCACACCTACACTGTACTCGGTGACTACAATGTGACCCTCACAGTAACGAACGCCTGTGGTTCTGATTCCTTGACAAGGGTGGTTTCCATTGGACCCCCTGTCGCAAATTTCAATGTTGAACCACCTACTAGAGGGATTGCACCCTTGAGTGTTTGTTACACCGACAATTCAACCGGGAATCCCACTTCATGGCTGTGGAATTTTGGTGATGGGGCAACCTCTACAGAAAAGAACCCTTGCCACACCTATATTTCGCCGGGAATCTACAGCGTAACCCTCACAGTAACGAACGCCTGTGGTTCGGATACCCTCACCCGGCACGATTACATCATCGCGACCAATCAACTCCCTGTCGCGTCATTTACTGCAAATAAGACGATGGGCAGCCCTCCCCGCTCAGTCCAGTTCACCGATACCTCATCAGGGGAGGATATCGCCAGCTGGGCATGGAATTTAGGTGATGGAGGCACATCAACCGAGCCGAATCCTGTATATACATACCAGAATCCAGGGCTATATTCCGTAACTCTTACGGTCGGAAATGATGGAGGCACGAACTCCACTACCAAGACCGACTACATACGGGTTTTCCAGAACGTCCCCGTGGCAGATTTCATTGCCGAACCAACCTCCGGAACCAGCCCTCTTGTGGTGCAGTTCCATGACATTACACCCGGCACCCCGACGACATTTATGTGGGACTTCGGCGATGGAGCGAAGTCACCGATGCAGAGCCCGTCACACACGTATGAGAACAGCGGGAACTATACCGTGAGCCTGACTGTCGGCACGTCTGGCGGAACGAATACAACAGTCAAGGAAGACTTCATCCAGGTCTCCCATGAATTCGATGTGCCGGTGGCCAATTTCACCACCGAGTACTTCTATTATGGCCGGTTCTATGCCTATGGCAGGTTCCAGGACACCTCCACAGGCAATCCGACTTCCTGGAACTGGACCTTTGGTGATGGGCATTATTCAGAATACCAGGACCCATGGTATGAATATGAAGGGGTAGGATCCTACGATGTTACCCTGACGGTGAGCAATGCTGCAGGATCTGATTCTATCACGAAAGAAGCCTTCATCGTCATCCCAACTCCGGCACCTGAGGCGGACTTCTATGTAGCCCCCAGGGACAGGTATGGCAGCTTCCCGCTGACAGTACTGTTCCAGGACCAATCAGAGGGATCGATTGACTGGGACACCCCGCCCGCCACGTATGAATGGGACTTCGGGGACGGAAGCCCCAATTCTACCGAGAGGGGCTCCGTCTACCATAACTACATGGCCGCCGGTACCTACACTGTCACCCTGACAGTGACAGACATTGGCGGGAGCGATACACTGACACGTGAGAACTATATCGGGCAGGCTCCGCCGCCGCAGCCGATTGCAGATTTCACCGCGACCCCGAAGAGCGGGTACGCTCCGCTTACCGTTGATTTCATCGACCAGTCGACGGGATCTCCCGCCCTGTCATATGCATGGGCATTTGGAGACGGGACCGTCTCCACCGAGAAGGATCCCACTCACGTCTTCTCCACCCCGGGACTGTATAACATCACGCACGTGACGACCAACACAGGAGGAAGCGATTCGATCACCAAACCCGGATTCATCGAGGTGCTCCCCGCACCTGTGGAAATCCCGCTCAACGCGGAATTCACGTCTAATGTCACTACCGGCACTGTTCCACTGACGGTCCAGTTCCTGGACGCCTCTGAAGGATCTCCAAGTTCATGGTCATGGTATTTCGAGAGCGGGTATTACTACCTCGCGAATGAACTGGATAAGACCAGCCTCATCCCCGCACCCGGCGGCAACCAGATCTCGGCCGAGAAAAACCCGGTCATGACCTACGAGTCCCCCGGAAACTACACCGTGATACTGACGGTCAGCAGGACCGGGGAGACCGACACTATAGAGAAAGTGGACTATATCCAGGTCACCCCGCCCCCGCCAACCGCTGATTTCTACGCTTACAACAACGAGGGGCCTGCTCCCCTTGAGGTCGAATTCGATGCCTATGTCCCCTACTGGTACTACATCGACAACTGGACATGGGATTTCGGTGACGGAACGGGAGAGACAAAGACCAGTCCGTGGACGCTGCATACCTACCAGAACCCCGGACTTTACAATGTGACCCTCTCTGTAACCAGCCCGTATGGTTCTGATATTTCCACTCAGGTGAATTGTGTCAACGTCACTCAAGTTCTGCCCCCTGTTCCCTCTTTCGATGCAGTACCCGAATCGGGGAACGCCCCATTATCCGTCACATTCACTGATACTTCTTCGGGAACGGTAACGACCCGGCTCTGGGACTTCGGTGACGGGACCACGGTATGGGCCAACGCAACGGCAGAAGTGACCCACACATACCCGCTTCCCGGGACCTACACGGTCAGCCTGACTGCGGGGAACGAGGGCGGGCAGGCAATCGTTGAGATGCCGGATCTCATCACTGTCAATCCATCCGGACCTCTGCCCGATGCAAAGTTCCGCCAGAGCCCGGGCATGGGATATGCGCCACTGACAGTTGCATTCACCGACCTCTCCACGGGCTCCCCGCTGAAATGGGAGTGGGACTTTGGTGACGGATCAGGCTCTGCACTCCAGAATCCCTCGCACACCTTCACCGATGCAGGAAGGTTTACCGTCACACTTACCGTCTACAACAGCGGCGGGTCGGACTCATACTCGACGACCGTGTGGGTGAGGGCCCCCAGGGCACCGGTTGCGTACTTCATGACCGACCGCACTTTCGGGCAGGCACCCCTGTCTGTGCACTTCACAGACAGATCCGTGAACAGCCCGACCAGCTGGTCGTGGGACTTTGGTGACGGGGTAATCTCAATCGAAAAGAATCCCACACACACCTATACAACCCCTGGCACCTACTTCGCGAAACTGACGGTGGCAAATGCCGGAGGGAGCAGCAGCACCAGCCGTAAGATCTACGTGAGATAAAGAGAAGCCCCATCCAGGGGATCTTTTTTTCCGGGTTGCGTTATTTCCTGGATTTATGCCGGAAACAACCCGTGTAATCATTATTGTGCATTCATGTACCGGGGGCCGGGTGGTTTTTCGGAGGGTTCCCCTGATTGGGGAAGGATCGTCTTTAAAAATGCAATCCCTTCTGATCCCTGACTCACCACAGCCTGGAGTGCCCGGTCGAGATCCTTCACGCTGAAATCATAGTAAAAAGGAAAGATATACCTTGATAGGGTGAAGCCAACGACCCTGCCATCCTCGAGAATTCTTGAAAACCCTGTGAGAGGTGACGTGAATGCCTTGGTGAGCTCGTAAATGAAGTGGGGGTCCTTCTTGTCGTAGTAACTGCTCAGGGTGTCGGCCTCAGGACCCTGTGCAAGGGTTATCTGGAACGCCACAATAAAATACGCCTTGCCTTTCTGGTTCTCAATGAGAATGGGGAAGTCCCCGAACTTGATCCAGAATCCGCGAAAATCTCCCTCGTCGAACTCACTGATAACGTTCACATCGATCTCCGCCAGGTATTGCCGGAGCTCGTCAAGCACCACCGCGTCCTCCTTCTTCGCAACAGGTCCGGGCATATACGTGGTGATTATGCACCAACGATAGTTTAGCTTTTCCCACCAGCCTTTCAAGTGTCAAACCGCGAGGTTCGATGAATATAAATAATGATCCCGTTCTCTTTGGTTCTTGGCGCCAGGAGGGTCGCATACACTCTGGCCTGACGCCCGGGAGAAGCACCGGGTCCTCTCGTGGGATCCGGCCTACCATGCTTGTTCCCGATCCCAAAATGCAGGAGGTGTAACCATAGTGGAGTACCAGCATCGCACTCTCATGTTGCCAGGCATCATCATCATGTGCCTTTTCATACTACCGGCAGCAGGAGCAGCCCTGGTTCTTGAGTGTCCGGAATCTCTCTTCTGCCCCCCACAGCAGCAAAGCCCCCTTTACCTGGACGCTCTATACTCATTTGGCACATCATCCTCCCCCCTTCAAGAGGCCGCGCTGAACGCAGCACAGGGGGATCCTGGCCTTTCAGGATCAGAATCCTCCCCCAAGGGCTCTTTTGCAGAGGGCAGGATGTCGGCCTGGGTGAACCAGCACTCGATGTATGGCAATGCACAGGGAGTGGTCTCCGAATTCGAGTACCACCAGATGGTGACCGCAAGCGGGCAGATACAGGGTTTCCATTTCTCTGCCTCTTGGGTCTCATCATGAGAACGAAGCGCTCCCCTTCCCCCAGGGGATCGCGCACACATTTTTTCCTCTTGAATTTCCACAGCACCACTCTCCATTCGTCGCCCTGTCCGGGCATGTCTTATGAAGAGAAATCCCCGATTGTCCTCTGGGTGCTGTCGATGGTCGCAATAGACGAGAGCCGAAGCCCCACGAGCCTGATCTTCTTCCCTGCGACGAGGGGGAGTGCGAGGTCCCGTGCGGTGCTCAGGATCGCACGGGGGTCCCTGGTATGACAGGGCAATGAGCGGGCCCTTGTCACCGTTGAAAAGTCCGAGAACCTGATCTTGATAGTGATCGTCCTGACAAGAAGGTCCAGATGATCGAGATCACTGCAGAGAATCCTGCTCATTCCTTCAAGCGTCTCGAGTATATGCCCGGGATCTTCGCAATCCTGCAAAAATGTCGTCTCCCTGCTGATGGATTTGCTCCCTGAGAATTCAATGACTTCGGAAGTATCAACGCCGTCTACAAGGTCCCGGACCTGAACCGCCCCTTTCCCGAAGATGTCACGGAGAACCTGGATGTCAGTCCGGGAAATATCCCCAATAGTGGAGATGTTCTTCTGCCGGAGGAAAATGGCAGTCTTCCGACCAATGCCGGGAATCCGGGTCACCGGGAGGGGATGGATCAACTCCGCAACCTGCGAGGGTTGTATGACAACAAGGCCGCCGGGTTTTTTCATATCGGAAGCGATCTTGGCAATGGTCTTTCCTGACCCTATCCCGACAGAGCATGAGAGATGCTCCGCTGACATAATGTCATCCTTGATCCGCTCTGCCATGGCTCCTGCCCATGTAAAGTTCCCGAGAGTTGAGACATCGAGATACGCCTCGTCGATGCTCACCTGCTGGAAACGATCGGCGTATCCTTTCAGGATCGCCATGATCCGATCAGACACCTCTGAATAAAGGCGGTATCGCGGGCTCATAAAGACCGCGTCCGGGCAGAGGCGGTATGCCCGGGATATAGCCATGGCAGAATGGATGCCATACTTCCTTGCTTCATACGAGCACGTGCAGACAACCCCCCTCCCTTCACCCTTCATCGGGTCTGCACCTATCACCACGGGTTTTCCAGCAAGGTCCGGGTGTTCGCGAACCTCGACCGAAGCAAAAAAACTGTCCATGTCGACGTGCATGACAATCCGCGGGGAATCCCGGGTATGTGCGCCGGGTCGCAGGGTTTCATTCATTCAGAAGAGTTCTCCGGTGGCAACGTGATCTCTGAGGCTGGTTGAAGCGCAGCGATCCTCATCTCCAGGCTCTTAATCTCGGCCTTGAGCTTCATATTCTCTCTCAAAAGTTTGTTCAGCGTCACCATGAGTGCGGCATTCTCATTCGAGAGTATTTCTATCCGATGCTCAAGCCGTTCGATATATTCGCTTTTTTCATCCCTGTCCATGGTGCGGGCAATCCTTACACACATCTCCACAATCCAATAACAAATAGATTCCGATCAATCGGCGTTAAATCCTAAAATGCAAGGTTAAATTTCCCCCGATATGTACCCTGCAGGTACATCTGGATATCATTGTCCTGAAACATCACCGGGGCTATTCCCGGAGACAGTATCGGGGTGTACCAGGATGGACCGTCAATCACGGAAACACCCGGGATCATCAATAATTTTCATTCAATACCCCGGTTCCGTACCAAAAACAGCATCGTCCAGCCAACAATACCAGTACCTATATACAAATATTTAGCATATCTTTCGATGGTAGCACTCCCCGGGATCCAAAAAGTGCACATTCCCGGCAAGGTTACGCGTGTGAAGTCTTTATGAGTCTCTTATCCCCAAAACAGCCCTTCAGGACGCAGTTGATGGTGGTGATTTTCTCTCTTATCATCATCATGGTGATCGCCGGTATCACCATCAACTACACCATCATGGCCCGGGATTACCAGGAGAATGAGCAGACACTCCGGAATATGACAGAGGCCAATCTCGTCTCATCCTTCATCCGCATGGATACCGGGCTGAAGATGTACGACAATACCTACAATGACCGGATGGAGGAAGGCTTCTCGATCGTAATGGAGGAGTACAACCTCTCAGGTGGAGATCCCTCGCATATGGATCTTCTGGGACTCAAAGAGAGGACAGGAATGTCCATCTACATCATCAATACATCAGGGGTGATCGAGTACTCAACATCCCCTCCCGATATCGGTCTTGATTTTTCTGTCATATACCCCGATTTCTACCAGTACCTGCAGACGATATGGTACACCCCCGGGTTTTATCCTGACCGTATCGTTACGGAATGGGTGAGTGGAGCCCTCACCAAATTCGCCTATATGCCGACGTATGATCATCGCTACGTGATTGAACTGGGTCTCACATCGGAGAGGATTGCTGCGGAGCGGAGAGGTCTGCGGTACGGCGATATACGGGAAGATGCCCAGGAGTTCAATCCGTATATCGACGAGATCCGCATATGGCAGAAGCAGAAAAGGGTTGTGGGCAATGCGAGTTACAATCCCGACGCCGCACAGTCTGAAACCCTCGATCGGATCTTAAGAGATCGTACAAGCCTCGAATTCTCTGACCCGGATGGAAAGAGGTTGAGGAAGTGGCTCTTCGTAGATATGCGGGATCCGCGGTATGCCGCAGACATGAGCCTTATCGTGGAGATCGTATACAATAAAGCCAAAATAGAGAGCGACCTCCAGACGCTCGTATTCTACCATCTCCTCGTAGCAGGAATCGGGCTCTTCGGAGGTGGTATCCTCGCATTTATTCTCGCACGCAGGTTCTCAAAACCCATCCAGGGGATAGTCGCCGATGTCGATCGTATCTCCCAGGGAGACCTTTCCCATCGCATCTCTCCACCGACAGCGGTCGAATTTGAGAGCATCGAGACCAGCATCAATGCCATGGTGCAGACCCTCAAGGGGACAATCCTCCAGTTGCAGGAGAGTGAGGATGCCCTCAAGAAAAGCGAGGAGAGGTACCGCTCTGTGGTGGAGACACAGAACGAGATGATCGCGAGGTTCCTTCCTGATGGAACCCACGTCTTTGTGAATGATACCTACTGCAGGTATTTTGGACTCTCCTGCAGCGGGATCATCGGAACACAATTCAGGCCAACAGTATTCCCCGATGATATTCCCGCGCTCAATGGGTATTTCACAACGTTTTCCCCGGAGCACCCTGAAGGGACCATTGAGCACAGAATAATCCTCCCGGGTGGCGAGGTTCGCTGGCAGCAGTGGAACGACCGAGCCCTGTTCGATACTGCCGGGAACATCCTCGAATACCAGTCTGTGGGAAGAGATATCACCGACCGGAAAAATACGGACGCAGCGTTCCAGGCCATGGTAAAGAGCATGGTCGGCACCACAGGTATTGACTCACTCAGAAAAATTGCAGAGAATATCAGCTCCTGGCTTTCCGCGGACTGCGTCATGATCGGAGATCTCCAGCCAGACATGGAGGGAGTCAGGGTCCTCGCGATGTATCTTGACGGGAAGGTAATTCCCGGATATTCTTACTCCCTGAAAGGAACACCTTGCCAGAATACCGTGGATAAAGGATACTGTATATTCCACGATAATGTGGCACAGTTGTTCCCTGGCAGCAGGGACCTCATTGAACTCCATATCCGGGGATATCTCGGCACCCCGCTACGGAATGCAGAAGGCCAGGTCGTGGGGGTCATGTGTGCTCTCTTCAGGAATCCCATTCAACCGATTCCATCCCTGAAGGAGATCATCGCGATCATCGCAGTGAAAGCATCAGCAGAGATCGAGCGAATGCGGATAATTGCCGTACTAGAAGAGAGCGAGGAAAAGTACCGCACTCTTGTCGAGAGTGCCAACAGTATAATCTTACGATTCACTTCTGATGGGACCATCACTTTTGCAAACCCCTACGCACTCTCGTTCTTCGGATTTTCCCGTGACGCGCTGCTGGGCAGGAACGTGGTGGGATCCATCGTCCCGGAAACAGACCGTGACAACAGGGACCTGCGAAAGATGATCCTGGATATCACAATCCACCCTGACCTGTACAAGGTTCACCAGAATGAGAATATGAAGCGTGACGGGAAGCGGGTCTGGATCTCGTGGACCAACAAGGTCATCCAGAGTCCCGGCAGTGATGTGAGCGAGGTGCTCTCGATTGGAAACGACATCACACGACTGAAAGAGATGGAAGAGGAACTCCAGCTTCTGAATGAGATGCTCGAGCAGAAGGTTGCCGAACGAACATTGGATCTCGAGAATGCGAACAAGGAACTGGAGGCGTTCAGTTATTCGGTCTCTCACGACCTGAGAGCACCACTCCGGGCTATCGACGGGTTCTCCTATATGCTCCTCTCGAAACACTCAGACCAGCTGTCCGAAGAGGGTGCACGGTACCTCGAGCGCATCCGGTACAACGTCTACCAGATGGGGCAGTTGATCGATGCCATCCTGAATTTCTCCCGTATGTCCCGGCAGCCGCTCGTGGACCAGACTGTCTATCCTTCTCCTCTCGTAAAGGAGATCATAGAAGAACTCCTGCCGCAGGGTGAGGGCAGGGATATCAAGTTCAACATCAAGGAATTACCCCCCCTCACTGGCGATCCCTCGCTTGTCAGGCAGGTATTCTCAAACCTCCTCTCGAATGCAATGAAATTCACAAGGAAACGCGATCCTGCAAAGATCGAGGTGGGCAGCATGGAAAAGGATGGGAGGATCGTGTATTATGTCAGGGATAACGGGGTCGGCTTTGATATGCAGTATCGCGACAAGATATTCGGGGTATTCCAGAGGCTCCACCCCGCCCAGGAGTACGAAGGAGCAGGAATCGGGCTCACGATCGTCCAGAGGATCATCCAGAGGTACAGAGGGGCAATCTGGGTCGAGTCGGAGGTCGATAAGGGCACCACGGTGTTCTTCACGTTTGGCGGATCACCTGCTTCCTGAAGAGAGGGAGTGTTTCGGATAGAACAGACGGCACCGGATAGTCGATATCATTGTATGGATTGATCTCCTACCATACCCTCATGAATCCGAGTCAGCAGACGCGCCTTCAGGTGCTTGACACGCTCGATATGATGGTGCGGCTCTGGAATGATGGCGATATCCCGGGTCTCCTCTCCCATGCAGATGAGGAGTGTTCCGGGTTTAGCTTCTGGCCTCTTGACCAGTTCAGCGACATCGGGGAGTTCCGCGAATTCCTGGAGAGGAGTATGGGCCACGTGAAGGATCTGAGCTTCCTGGACACCCGCGTGGAGGCCATCGGGACGATCAGCTGGATAAAAGGAACGTGCGTTTTTTTTGATGGTGTACGCCGCACACGTTCTGAAGGGAGGTGTACCGTCGTATTGAAGGGAACCGGCCATGCCTGGGTCCTTGTTCACCTCCACTTCTCATTCCCCTCGGGCAAAGAATAACCAGGAGCACGGAACCATTCAAGTACCCGGGGTATCTCTGCCGCTTACGGCGAGGGAAACTGCTGGCTCACGCAGTGGATGGCCCCCATACCTCTTATCATCTCCCTGCAGTCGATCCCGATCACCCGGCGGGTCTCAAAAAGGCCCTGGAGAGTCCGGAGCGCCCGCCCGTCTGCAGGATCGTTGAATGTGGGAACGAGTACCACTCCGTTCGCGATATAGAAATTGGTGTAGCTCGCGGGAACCGGTTCATCCAGAGCGTCTGGCATGGGAAGAGGGGCTATCTGCAATGGTGAACCGTCACATGCAGATGCAGCCTTGAGGATCCTGAAATTTTCCAAAAGAACTTCGTAATGTTCACTCTCCCGGTCATCGTCGAGAGCACATACCACAGTCCGGGGATTGACAAACCGGGCGACATCATCGACGTGCCCGTCGGTGTCGTCCCCTGCAATTCCACCCTTCAGCCAGATGCAGCGAGAGACTCCCAGGAAATTGCAAAGTGTCGTTTCGATCTCCTGCCTGCCCATCCCAGGGTTCCTGTTGGGATGGAGGAGGCACTGCTCGGTGGTCAGGAGGCTTCCGCACCCGTCGACATCGATCGCGCCGCCCTCCAGCACCATTTTCGGGGTGTAGGGCGTGCAGTTCAGCAGCCTCCCAAGCATTGACGGGATGCAATCGTCGGCCTCGAGTTCGGGATACTTCCCGCCCCAGGCATTGAATTTCCAGTCGACCATCGCAACACCCGTGTCCCTCCCGTGCACGAGGAATGTCGGACCATAATCCCTGAACCAGACGTCCGCGTATTCATGGACGATGAACCGCACCTGCCGGGTGTCGATACCGCGGCCCGAGAGGAAGTCCTGCACCCTCATGTGCATCTCCTGATCGCGGACCAATAGAAAGACCCTCTCCATACCCTGGAGAGCCCTGATCATCTCAAAGTAGGTCTCCTCAACGCGGGGGAGGTCAAAGAATGTGTCGTTGTCATACGGCCACGAGAGCCAGACTCCCTGGTGGGGTTCCCATTCCGCCGGCATCTGATATCCGGCATTCGCCGGATAAGACCGCGAGATTGAGGACTGCACCTGGACGATCGGCAGGTACGTGTCCGGGCGCCGGTTTCTCAGAAATCCCCATCCCTCCCTGACACAATCGTTCATGGAGAGATCGACATCTCCGATCACGACCTCGGCACTGTCACCTCCTTCAGCAATAATAGTGCCGAATGCATCGCAGAGAAACGATCCCCCGAAGAATCGGAGATCCCCTTCTACCCCCACCCTGTTTACTGCGGCGACATGGATCCCGTTTGCGATGGCATGACCCCTCTGGACCGTCTGCCAGGCCTCCTTCCAGTCTCCCTCGCAGGGATCATCGAGATCCCGGATGTACCCGAGCGCGGTAGGGTAGAAGATGATCCCGGCACCGAGGAGGGTGACCGCTCTTGCCGCTTCCGGAAACCACTGGTCGTAACAGATGAGGACTGCGATCCTGCCAAACGGCGTATCCTCAACCATATACACCGACCCCTCCGTGAAATACTCCTTCTCGAAATAGTGAGGATCCTCGGGGATGTGCACCTTCCGGTAGATCCTGCCAAGTGTGCCGTCTGGCCGGATGATGACCGCGGCGTTGTAGAACCTCCCGTCGGTCCCCCGTTCAAAGAGGGGGGCGATGATCACCGCTTCATGATCACGGGCGAGATCGGAGAGAATCCGCGTGGTATTCCCGGGGACAGTCTCTGCGTATCGTTCAGCATCGGCCCCGTGTGAATTCGGGAAATATGGAGCTGAAAAGAGTTCCTGCAGGCAAATAATCCGGGCACCTCTTGACAGGGCATCCTCAACCATCCGGAGTGTACGTTCAAGGTTCTCCCGGACATTTTCTCCTGCGGGTGCCTGGATCAAACCGATGCGGATCTTTGGTGCTGCCATTTCCGAAGTCATGTAAACCCTGTTCCTACATTATTCCAGCGTTCAGACAGAGTGTATTGTAATCTTGTCACCGAAAGCACGCCCAGTATGGTGCCAGTCGGGTCCGAAGCGCATGTGCGTTCTCCCGCACCCTTGTATGAGCCGATGGATCGCTCACACGGATCAGCCACTCCCGGTAGACTTCCGGTTCCCTTATGGACCGGAGATCGAGACCTGCCATTGCCGCAAGGATCCCGAGGTTGGTGTAGGGGAGGCCTCCCTCGACACTGTACCCTCCCTCAAGAATCGCGACGAGCCTTCCCTCGCAGAGTTCCCTTGCCAGTCCTACTGCTCCCTTCATCAGTCCGGCATATCCTGCTGCCGTGAGTGCGAGTCCCGTGAGGGGATCGGTGAAATGGTTGTCCTGTCCCGCGGATACTGCGATGAGATCAGGACGGAATTCGCGGGCGAATGGTTCGATTATCGTCTCAAGGAGATAGGTATAGCTCTCGTCGCCGGTACCGGCGGGAACCGGCATGTTGGCAGTGTATCCCGTCCCTGGCCCGTAGCCCGTCTCATCGATACTTCCCGAACCGGGATAGAAAGGACTCTGGTGAATTGACGTGAAAAGCACAGAGGGATCTTCGTAAAAGAACGCCTGGGTCCCGTCACCATGATGGGCGTCCCAGTCGAGGATCATCACCTTCTCCAAGCCCCTCTGCTGCACATGCCGGACCATGATCGCCATGTTGTTCAGGTAGCAGAATCCCGCCCCTGTCCCCGGGCGTGCATGGTGGCCCGGGGGACGGACCAGTGCGAAGGCATTCTCTGCCTCCCCGTCGAGGACGGCATCGGCCGCCCGTATCGCCCCTCCCGCTGCCAGGAGTGCGTGGGAAAGGAGGTTGGGAGGGACGTTCGTATCAAAATCGATGAAACCGCCCGTTCTGCTCGCGTGCTCCAGGAATGCCAGGTACTCGGGATGGTGCACCCGGGAGACCGCCTCCATGGATGCGAATCCGGGGATGATTACCTTCACAGCAGGGTGGTGCATCAGCCCCTCTTCCCTGATCTGGTCGATGGTGTAGGAGAGGCGCTCTCTCCGTTCGGGGTGATCGCGGGACTGTTCGTGGAGGAGGAAGTCAGGATGGAACACGAGTGCGGTTGTCATGGTGCCTTCACGGTGATCCCAGGGGCAACCTGAACCACCACGTCAGCAATCCGGGAGCTCCGGGAGGCACCCCGGATAACGTCGTAGGAATGGACATGGAGGACCTCTATGTCACGTACATCTTCCGGGTGTGCACCTGCTGCGATCGCCCTTTTCTGCACCTCCTCCTTGCAGATCCCGACAAGTGCGTCATCGTCCCCCATTGACCTGAGCGGCTGGTGCTCGCCATTGAAGGCGACCCAGCCACGGCCCGAGTCAAACCGTGCATGCAGCGAAAGACTCACCCTCGAGACGGCGACCCCTACGGCATTGGCACAATCCCAGTGGGGAGGTATCGTATACCGGACCCCGCATCGACTGGCTATCCCGGGAACCAGGAACGGTGCGAGGTAGCCCGCACCCACGAGATGCCGGGTCCCGATTGAGGAGACTGCCCTTGATATCCGGTCGAGATACGTTTCAATCACAGAGGTTGCTGATTCCCGGGAGAGCCTCCGTGAAGCGGCTGCGTCCCCGATCTCTTCACCGGTTACGTTCAGGGCATCAGTGAGCGTCGGATGACTTCCCCCAAACGCCAGGGCATCGCCGAGCCTCCGGGGTAAAAGACCACCCTCTACCAGGGAATCTCCCCCGTAAGGGAACGACTGTGCGACCACCGCCCGGGTCACGGTCCTCTCCCCGCCATGGACGAGTAACTCCATCCGGGGAACCCCTCGCAGAAGGGGAACAAGATCCGTGGTGGTCCCGCCGATATCTATCACCGTGCAATCGGTAATTCCCGAGAGGTACCGGGCACCGAGCGCAACCGCGGCAGCACTTGAATGCGCAAGAACCGAAGGATTGTTGACCGCGTATCCCGGCGGGATCAGTCCCCCGTCCCCCTTGAAGAAGAGCACATCACCCCTCTCCGCCCCGATCTCGCCTGCCAGCCACGTGACGGTCTCCTTCATCGCGGCATTCAGCCGGGTGGTCGCGATTCGCCCCGGGAAGTCGAGATCTGCAAGGTGGTAGCTCATGGAAGTCCTCTCCACCGGATACTGTGCATGGGCAAGGGATGCAATCTCCTTCTCGAGCGCAGGATTCCTTACCGAGAACTTTCCTGCAATGGCGAGGGCATCTCCGCGATCCCGCATGAGAATCTCTCTAATCTCCTGTGGATCGATGGGCTCAACCACGTCCCCGCAGTGGTTGACCGCTCCTTTCACGCCTCCGGGCCAGAAGAGGCCCGGCCCGGGCACAAGGATGGTCTGCACCGTGACAGGTGTCCCCGCGAGCACCCTGTTGAGCGGAGTCGAGGTGCTGACCGCAAGCCTCCCGGGGATACGTATTTTAAGGAGAGCCTCACGTATCCCCCTGGTATTGGAGACCTTCTCGGATACGATCTCCTCTCCCACCATGGCAAGGTCGGTATTCGTGCCGCCGACATCCATCCCGATAAGCATCCTTGCGTCGCCTCCCTGATCAGGATTCCACACACCCATGCAAAATATCCTCCGGTGGAACGCTCGCAAAACGTACGCGGAATGGAAAAAGTGGTGGCGGCGTTTCAGGTGCCCTGGAGAATATCACGCCGCTTTCGGATACCCTATCCCCAGGAGGCTCTCTGCAACCTCCGTGAGAACCGCCGGGTCTTCGATTGTCGCCGGAACCGAATACCGCTCACCATCGGCGATCTTCTTCATCACCCCTCGCAGGATCTTCCCTGACCGCGTCTTCGGGAGCCTGCTCACCACTACCACCACCTTGAAAGATGCGATCGGGCCGATTCGTTCCCTGACCAGATGGACAAGCTCACGGACGAGATCCCCGTTCTCTCGCTGCACTCCTGCCTTGAGGACCACGAATCCTATAGGGATCTCCCCCTTCACCTCGTCGGCGACACCTGTGACCGCACACTCAGCCACGTCCGGGTGGGACGCAAGCACCTCCTCCATCGCACCTGTTGAGAGCCGGTGACCGGCCGTGTTGATGATATCGTCCGTCCGGCCCATGATCCAGAGGTACCCCTCATCATCGATATACCCGGCATCCCCTGTAAGGTAGTATCCCGGATATGCAGTGTAATAGGTTCTTTTGCACTCCTCATCCTTTTGCCAGAGTGTCGTGAAACATCCCGGGGGGAGGGGGAGGCGGATCACGATATTCCCGGTGATTCCCGGTGTAACCTCGCACCCCCTGTCATCCAGCACATGCACATCGTAGCCGGGCATGGCCTTTGTGCAGGAACCAGGCTTCACGGAGAGCATGGATATCCCCACCGGGTTCGCTCCAATAGCCCACCCGGTCTCTGTCTGCCACCAGTGATCGATGACGGGGATCGAGAGCCGGGAGCGTGCCCATGCAAGAGTGTCGGGGTCGCACCGCTCACCGGCGAGAAAGAGCGTCCTGAGCATGGAGAGATCATACTTCTTCATGTACGTCCCTTCGGGATCCTCACGCTTGATAGCCCGCAGCGCGGTGGGTGCACAGAAGAGCACGTGTACACGATGATCAGATGCCACCCGCCAGAACGCCCCGGGATCAGGCGTCCCTACCGACTTGCCCTCGTAGAGGATACTCGTGCTCCCGAACGCAAGAGGAGCGTACGTGATGTAGGAATGCCCGACGACCCAGCCGACATCCGATGCCGCCCAGAAGGTCTCTCCGGGTACCAACCCGTAGATATGCTTCATGCTCCAGAGGAGTGCAACAAGGTGCCCGCCACAGTCACGGACGACCCCTTTCGGGATCCCGGTGGTCCCTGATGTATAGAGAATGTAGAGCGGATCGGTTGCCTGCAGGGGAACGCATTCCGCAGGCTGTGCGGTATCCATGAATCCTGCCCATTCCCGGTCCCTCTTTTCAGAGAGTTCGGCCCGGTGCTGAGGCCTCTGGACGATCATGCAGTGATCCACTGGGACACCCGCAAGAGAGATTGCTTCATCTATGAGGGGTTTGTACGGGATGATGCGGTTTACCTCTATACCACACGATGCAATGAGAACTGCCTTCGGCCTGGCATCCCTGATGCGGGATGCGAGCTCCCGGGGAGCAAATCCCCCGAAGACTACCGAATGAACCGCCCCGATCCTCGCACAGGCAAGCATGGAGATGACCGCTTCGGGGATCATGGGCATGTAGATGACAACCCTGTCCCCTTTCTGCACCCCGAGTCCCCGCAAACCTCCCGCACACCTTGCAACCAGATCACGGAGCTCCCGGTACGTATATTTTCTGATGGTTGAGGTTACAGGGCTGTCATAAATGAGGGCAATGCGATCCCCGTTCCCACATTCAATGTGCCGATCTAGGGCGTTGTAACAGGTGTTGAGCACTCCTCCCGAAAACCACCGGGTGAAGGGAGAATTGGAGGTGTCGAGCACGCGATCCCATGGCCGGATCCATGAGACCTGTTCTGCTGCCTCACCCCAGAAATGCTCCGGGTCACGGAGCGACCGGGTATATATCTCGTCGTACCCGACCTTTTGAATACCCACCCCTCCCTGCCATGCTATTAAGTAACATGGTGTTATCCCTTGCTATAACAGTTGTGAAATGGTGTGATGCGGAAAAGAAGCCTGAAATATCCTGATATTCCTTCCCGAACGAGTTCATACAATTCATACCATTCTCTTCGCGTACAGGACAGCGATATTATAAAATTGCACATTCTTCCTGTTCCGATCATCCGGAGATACCAGGAGTGCAGGAAGATCATCTCCTGCTGTCCTGAATCCCAGAGATCAAAGGGATTGATATGTTCCTGCACTTACCCGAGGAAACACCGGATATACCCGTTGTAATGCGATCCATAGTTCCTTGCCGTGACGGCAGAAAGGAGCGCAGTATTGGGGGTTTTATCATTCGTCACCGGCGTAAAGATCTTCATTGCCGGGTACTGGAAACCGGGCAACTTTGAAGTATAGGATGCTGCAGCAGCCGGTGTTATGATCAGCACCAGTGCAAAAAGAACTGCCATTATACACAGTATTCTCTTTCTCATGGTCAGAAATTATGACTGACACAATATAATTGGATTGTATCAGGCAGGTTATACTGCATAACCCGCAGTTTCAATGAACAGAACGGTACCAGAGGGAAAACCCGGGGTAGGCGCCGGGCGTGAGGAGTCCCCCGATGGGATCCATATACACTATTTTTCACAGATGATCTATTGAGTATCACGAAGCCTCGTGTAAGGCCTTCTTTTTTTTAATAGGGCTGATCCTTTCACCAGGATCTCTTGATTTTGACCACCATTACAGCATCCATGGAATGACGATCTGGTCATACGATGTGCGATGGATGTCACGCCTTTTTATAGCGATCACTCTCCACCCATAATGATACATGGATCTCCCCCTCATCATCCTGATCGGCATCTCGCTATCCATGGACTGCTTCGCAGTGTCGCTGGCAGCAGCCACGTCTACTCCCTTACAGAGAGTGCGTCTTGCTATTATCCTGGGTGTCGCGTTCGGCTCATTCCAGGCCGGGATGATGCTGCTCGGGTGGGGAGCCGGAACCACGCTTCTTGGATTGATTTCTGGAATCGATCACTGGATCGCATTCATCATTCTCTCCCTTATTGGCGGAAAAATGATCTACGAGGGGATTAGGGGTGATTCCGGGAGAGAACACACGGATTTTCTCTCTTTGTCCAGCATCCTGATCCTTGCTGTCGCCACGAGTATCGATTCTCTCGGGGTGGGATTATCGCTCGGACTGATTGCCGGAAATATCCTCCTGGTCGCTCTCGCGGCAGGGATTATATCCTTCCTCTTTGCATCCTCCGGGGCCATGCTCGGGGGATTCATGAGTGAGAAGTTCGGTGAAAAGATCGAGATACTGGGAGGCGTAATCCTGATCGGGATCGGACTCCAAATCCTCCTCGAACATCTGTCGCCGATCTGAGCGTCCTGCCAGAAAGGATTGTCCCTCCTGAAAAGACAGGATCCTGGAGAATGTTTATCAACCCAATCCTCTCAACTATTGAAAGAGGGTACAGGAAGACCATGCAGGATGTATTCCAATCAATATACCAGAAAATGGCAAAAATCGGCGTCTTCGATGTCCGCCAGTATGCAGTGATTGAGAGTCCGCCCAATGTGCCGCTCTGTATTGACAAGCTCTCGGATGATGTCTATGCACTCTCCCAGAATCCCGAAGAGGAGGGCGTGATGTATGCGGATCCGGACATGGAGATACGGGTGGATCACCAGAAAAAGACCGCAGAACCACTCACCTTCCAGGTCCTTGAAGAGAAGAGGGTTGTCTATCCTGCACCGGGGAAAGTGGACCTGAAAGCAAGGAACGAGCTTGCACACTTTCTGGACAACTGGCTGTCGGATCTTATCCAGAAAGGATTCATCAGAAACCAATAGCTGGAAAAAGAGACCTCTTCGGGATCCGAGAGTGTTGCCAGCCGGGCGAGAATATCCTGCCCGTTCAATCCCCAGCAAGGGTATGCTATGCTGCCTGATCCACACTTATCCTTTCCCACTGCCATGACTATGCCAGCAGCATCCCGGGGACAGGAACCAGATCCCGCTCTCTCCCTGACAGAGCCCCCGTTCTACCACCCGGTGTTTGAGGAAGCCTACCGGTTCATTATCGATTCATACTCCATACCTTCACGGGACCTCGCAATCTTCATCCCGTGCGCACTCCGAAAACCCTACAGCAGTAGTCCCAGTCATCGGCTCTTCAGGAGGCTGATCGGCGATGTGTTCACTGATGGGGAATATCACCTGGTCATATTCGGGACATGTGGCACGGTCCCTGCAGAACTGGAGCTCATGTATCCCTTCGCTCATTACTACTACATGCTTGGAAAATGCACCGACCCTGTGGTCCTTGCTGACTTCCTGGAGATTGAAACCTACCGCCTGGAAGGGTATCTCCTGAAGACAAGGGACATATACAAAAAGAGAACCGCATACTGTATCGGCATATTCAGGGAGGCGATGATCCGGGCATGTGCGAGGAGCGGAATATCCCTTGACCTCCTGCTCCCCACGAATCCCACTATCGAACGGATGAGGGATCCCGACTGCCCGTTTCCTGAAGGGTCGCTCTCGATGCAAGAGTACATGGATGAATTCAGGGAAGGGCTCCGTTCCCTGAAGACCTGACTGACCCATGCAGTTTTTTTCGCCAGGGGAATGAGGGGTATATCGGAAAGACAGGGTGATGGCCGGTGCGGGAAGAAACGCTCCACGAAAGACGAAAGGTGTATTGAGGATGAGTGACCACCAGGCACAGGGTCCTCACTCCCTTAAGTTTCTCATGAATATTGATCCCTGACAGAGCATTGTACTATCCCATTTTTTTGTATGTATTCAGACTTGACCAGTACCACTGCCTTTAACTGAAAAATGCCCTCCTTTTTCATAAAAAACCATTTTGAAAGGCTCTGTTGATTCCAAAAGATTTAATTATGATTGCTTTCCATCTTATTGCAGGTGTATTAGTGTCCAACTAAATCACCGACTGAACGTTCCAATCCATGGTGGATACCCTGTCCCTCGGGGCAGGGTTGAAGCCTCCTGTTGATGCCACACAACCCCCTTTTGTGAACCGTATTCTCAATCATGAACATCATGCATGTGGGTATGCACTCCCGTGTGGATGGCTTAATAAAAATAATCAGAAAAATAAGTACTTTTTACGATGTGCCCCGTGAGGAGTATAACGGACACACATGCTCGGCCCCAGGATACCACATCTTGTTCACATGCATCTCGTCCGCCGTTTTGAGATGCTTGTTCCTGGCACCCCGGCATCATGTTCCTTGAACATACCTCTTCGGCCCCATTGATGGGATGTCGTATTCACCCATGGCCAATTTTGCCGACCTTGGCCATCGGATCCACACCATCATGGCAGGATGTTTCCTGAACATTTGTTCGGCCCCCTGGCGATATGTCTCGACCGCCCGTGTATCTTCAGCCGTTTTGATACAGGGACTCATATCACCCTGGCACGTATCCCCAGTCGGTTCCTCACTGAGGCATATCCCCTATAGTTTCAATACTATAAATATATTTGCTTTTATAACCTGGCCGTCGCACTTATCGTGCAATATAAACCCATCGACGCGCATATTGTAAAGCAGTGGGAAAAGGGCGAAAAACCTGGCATTTTCCATACCAGTGTATAGGATACACCTATGACTACCCTGTCTCCATGAAACAATCCGGTTATCCTGATGGTTGCGTGAGCGGGTTGATATGAATGGAGGATCTTATGCTATTTAAGAGCGACAAGTGGTGGGGGCACCCTATGGCAGAAGATATCAGGGACCTGATTGACAAGATTCAGAGTGAAGGAATACAAGCCGCGGAAGAAAAAGCCCGGCAGATAGAGGATCTTGCCCGACAAAGGGCGGAGGAGATCATCTCATCCGCGAAACTTCAGGCAGACAGGATGCTCTCTGATGCACACGAGAAGATTCGCCGCGAAGAGGAGAACAAGAGGGCACTGCTTGCCCAGGCAGGCAGGGACCTGCTCCTCTCTATCAGGAGTGAAATAAACAGCATGCTCCGGGCTCTCATCATCTCCGACACCCAAAAAGCCCTCACCCCCGAAGCATTATCCCGGCTCCTGTCAGAGATGATTCTCCGATCCGGAAGGAGTGAACCGGGAAGTATCGAGATAATGATGAGAAAAGAGGATCTCGAATCATTCGAAAACCATTATCTTCACACCCTGTCGGAGGTGACGAAGAAGGAGATCCGACTCAAGTCATCAGATGAAATTTCCGGCGGGTTCATCATCAGTTACGACAACGGCAGATCATGGTTCGATTTTTCAGATGAAAGCCTGGCGGACTTCATCGGAGAACACTTAAAACCAAAGTTAAAGAACATCCTCGAAGATTCGCGAAAAGGATGAGAGAAGATGGCAGATTTTTATCCCTATCTTATCCCGAGTCTCCCGGTCCTCCAGTTCGGGACAAAACCCCCGTTCTCCTACGAGCAGTTTCTCGACATGTGCCACCGCCGGATACCGGAGCCAGACTATGCCCTGCTTTCATCTCTGCCGCAGGCACCAGAATATCCGGCATACGAAAAAGGACAGGAGACAATCAGGAAATGGATAGATTTTGACACTGCACTGAGGAATGAACTTGTGAAGATACGTGCCCAGAAGATACACAGAGATCCGGCCACCTCCCTCCGTGGTAGCGTCTTTGGAGATCCCTTTCTTGCAACTTCGACCGCGGCTGCCATGGGAAATCCTTCTCTCCTTGAGGCAGAACTCGCACTTGACGAGGAACGCTGGAACGCACTTGAGCGTCTTGCAACAGGGCATTATTTTGATGTTGACCTGCTGATAACCTATGCATATAAGCTACTGATACTCATCCGGTGGGAGAATGTCCTGAATGCAGATGCCGCCCGTATGCTTCATTGCGTCCTCGAAACTCCCGGGTGATCCATGACTGCACAACGGACCGGCCTGATAACAAAGATCAGCGGAAACATGGTGACTGCACAGTTCGACTCCCCGGTCATGCAGAACGAGGTTGCATATATCCTGCACGGGAAAGAACGCCTGAAATCAGAGATCATCCGTGTCCGTGGCAATCTCGCCGAGATGCAGGTGTACGAGGATACGGGGAGCCTGAAAGTAGGAGAGGAGGTCGAATTCACCGGTGAACTCCTTTCTGTCGAACTTGGGCCCGGGATGCTCGGCCAGATTTTCGACGGGCTCCAGAATCCATTGCCAGAGCTGGCCTCCCGGTGCGGCTTTTTCTTAAAACGAGGCATCTATATCGACCCGCTGCCTGAATCAAAGGAGTGGAACTTTTCGCCACTCGTCAGACCTGGAGACATGGTCCGTGCCGGTGATGCAGTCGGTTTCGTGGAGGAGAAACTCTTCCGGCACTCCTGCATGGTTCCCTTCTCATGGGAGGGAATATTCAGGGTCGAATCGGTGGCAGAACCCGGCGGATACACCAAGCGTCAGCCGGTGGCCCGGCTCGTGGATGAAAAGGGATCCACCCATCCGGTCTTTCTCAGCCAGATCTGGCCCGTGAAGATCCCGATTAAGGCGTATCGAGAGAAACTCAAACCCACCGAACCCCTTGTCACCAAGATGCGGCTGATCGACTCCCTCTTTCCCGTCGCCCGGGGAGGCACATACTGTATTCCCGGTCCCTTTGGGGCGGGAAAAACGGTGCTGCAACAGCTGATCAGCAGGCATGCGGATGCGGACGTCGTCGTGATCGCAGCCTGCGGCGAGCGTGCAGGAGAAGTTGTCGAGACGATCAAGACATTCCCGACCCTGATCGATCCCCGGACAGACCGGCCGTTAAGCGACCGGACCGTGATCATCTGTAACACGAGTTCCATGCCTGTCGCCGCGAGGGAATCGAGTGTCTATACCGCAGTCACGATCGCCGAATATTTCCGGCAGATGGGGCTTAATGTGCTCCTCCTTGCCGATTCAACATCCCGCTGGGCACAGGCTATGAGGGAGATGTCGGGAAGGCTCGAGGAGATCCCCGGTGAGGAGGCATTTCCCGCATACCTCGAGTCGCATATCGCCTCGTTCTATGAGAGGGCAGGTGTCGTCCGGCTCAACAACGGCACGACCGGTTCGGTCACCATCGGTGGTGCGGTCAGCCCTGCCGGAGGAAACTTTGAGGAACCGGTGACCCAGGCGACCTTGAAAGTTGTGGGCGCATTCCACGGCCTTTCACGGAGCCGTTCCGATGCACGACGATATCCTGCAATCGACCCACTCATCAGCTGGAGCAAATACAGGAGTATTATCGATGAGACCCAGAGGATGAGGGGCAGGGAGATCCTCCGCAAGGGAAACGATGTGTCCCAGATGATGAAAGTGGTCGGGGAAGAGGGGACCTCGCTCTCCGATTATATCGAGTACTTAAAGGCCGAATTCTTTGACTCCGTCTACCTCCAGCAGAACGCGTTCGATCCCGTGGATGAAGCGACACCGCAGGAACGGCAGATCTACGTGTTCGATTTCATTTACTATATCCTGGATTCGGAGTTTTCATTCAGCACCAAGGATGAGGCGCTTCACTTCTTCCAGCAGCTGCGGCAGATATTCCGGGGATGGAATTCTGCTGCCTGGAAGAGTGACGAGTTCGTGAGGACAGAACAGGAGATCAGGGGTCTTTTACAGGAGAGGATGGTGAAAGGGACCCATGCATAAGTATTACTCGAAGATCACGCAGATTGCCGGCGATGTCATCACCGTCGAGGCAGAGGACGTGGGAAACATGGAACTCGCACAGGTGATAACCGGGCGCGGGACTTCGCTTGCGCAGGTGATCCGGCTTGACGGAAAGAAGGTGTTCCTCCAGGTCTTTGCCGGGAGCCGTGGCATTTCCACTGGGGACCGAGTCAGATTCCTCGGACACCCGATGCGGGTCTCCACCGGAGATTCACTCCTTGGCCGCATCTTCAACGGGAGCGGGATGCCCCTTGACCGGGGCCCTGAACTTACCGATGACCTTGTTGATATCGGGGGGCCCCCTGTCAATCCGGTGAAGAGAATCATCCCCGATAAGATGATCCGTACAGGTATCCCCATGATCGATGTCTTTAACTCCCTCGTAGAATCCCAGAAACTCCCCGTATTTTCTATTGCAGGGGAGCCCTACAACGAACTTCTCGCGAGGATCGCGATCCAGGCTGAGGTCGATATCATCATTCTCGGAGGAATGGGGCTGAAGTATGATGATTACCTTTTTTTCAGGGACACCCTCGAGGAGCACGGGGCGCTCTCCCGGTCAATCGTGTTCATGCATACCGCAGCAGATCCGATCGTCGAATGCCTCCTTGTTCCTGACATCAGCCTTGCAGTGGCCGAACATTTTGCGCTTTCCGGAAGGCGTGTGCTCGTGCTGCTGACAGACATGAGCAATTTCTGCGATGCACTCAAGGTTATATCGATCACCATGGAACAGATCCCGTCGAACCGGGGATACCCGGGTGATCTCTACAGCCAGCTTGCATCGAGATACGAGAAGGCGGTCGACTTTGACACCGCAGGTTCGATCACCATCCTTGCTGCAACCACCATGCCTGGCGACGACGTGACACACCCCATTCCTGACAACACCGGCTACATAACAGAAGGGCAGTTTTACCTGAAAAACGGCGTGATTGAACCGTTTGGATCCCTGAGCAGGCTGAAGCAGCAGGTGAACGGGAAGACCCGCGATGACCACCGGACAATCATGGACACCATGATCCAGCTCTTTGCCGAGTATCGTGAGACCCTTGAGAAGCAAGCTATGGGCTTTCAGATGAGTCCATGGGATCAGAAACTCCTGAAATACGGGAAGATTTTCGAGGAGAAGATGATGTCCCTTGGCGTCAATATTCCCCTTGAAAGGGCACTTGACCTGGGCTGGGAAATTTTGAGTGACTGCTTTTCTCCTGAAGAGACCGGGATCAAAAGATCAATGATCGACACACACTGGCCGAAGACGCATGAAAGTGAAATTATCCCAGGGTGAACTGAAGAGGATACGGGATGCCCTGCGGCAGTACGAGCGGTATCTTCCCACGCTGCAGCTGAAGAAGCAGCAGCTGCAGCTCGAGATCGTCCACCTGCAGAATGCAATGAAGGATGTCACGAAGGCACTCTCAGAAAAAAAAGGATCTGCAAGGGAATGGGCCGGGCTCCTGAACGAATATCCGACAATCGTGGAATGGCTCACGCCTGTCCGGGTTGTCACATCGAGGAAAAATGTTGCGGGGGTTGATCTCCCGTTGTTCGAGCGTACCGAGTTCGGATTGGCAGAATATGACCTATTCCTCACCCCGCCATGGGTTGACAGGGCTCTTGTGGAATTGAGAGAGATTGTCTCCCTTCTGCAGGAAGAGCGTGTGGTCGGTGAGGGAATCGCGATCCTCAGCCAGGAATTGCGCATCACCACGCAGCGGGTGAACCTGTTCGAAAAGGTGAAGATCCCTGAAGCAAAAGAGGCCATCCGCCTCATCAAGATTCATCTCGGCGACCAGATGACAAACGCGGTGGGCAGAAGCAAGATTGCGAAGAAAAAGATCGAGGAGTCCAACGCACAGGCGGCGGCTGAATGATTGTCCCGATGAAGAAAGCTACAATCATCTGCGAAACCGCTGATGCCGAATCCACCGTGAGATACCTGCGAACTCTCGGTGTCCTCCACGTGGAGCACCAGAATATACCTGCCGGGAGCGACATTACCGGGCTCAAGGAGAAAGTATCTTATATCAACTCCTCGATTGATGTCCTCGACTCCGCGATAGCGTCAGGGATTGAGACAACTTCACAGGAGACAGTTGCAGGGGACTGGACCGAGGTTTCCGGCCGGCTTATTGATCTTGCCAAGAGGCAGGACCAGCTGGAATCCCTCTCAAGAAGTATCCTCGGCCAGGTTCGCGAATGGGAGAACTGGGGGGATATTGACCAGGAACAGGTGGAGGATCTGAGGGCACACGGAGTATTTCTTCGACTGCTGGAAGTTCCTGTAAAAGAAACGGGGAACTTTTCCAAAGACGTGGTCGTAAAGACGATCTTTACCACGGGGGACATTGCCCATTGCGTCGCGATTTCGCAAAGCGAGTATGACTATCCGTATCCCGAAGTGCTGCCACCAAGGAAGGGTATCACGGCGTTGAAAACCGAACTGGCTGAAATCCACACTACACTGGATGCGATTCGGAAGGAGATCCGCGATCATGTTCGTTTTCATGAATCTCTCACCGTGATTAAGACAAAACTCGAGAAGGAGATAGAACTCCGGGAAGTCCTTCGCGGGATGGGCAGGGAGGGGGAGTTCATGTATGTCACGGGCTATATCCCGGTTGATAGCGAGGACCCGCTCCTTTCCGAGGCCAGGTCCAGGAAATGGGGGATCCAGATTTCCGACCCGTCAGATGTGGATGCGGTACCGACCCTCATCCGCAATCCTCAATGGGTCAATCTTATAAAACCCGTGCTCGGCATCCTCGGACTCACTCCGGGATATCATGAACGTGATGTAAGCCCCATTTTCCTTATATTTTTCAGTATTTTTTTTGGTATTCTCATAGGCGATGCAGGGTATGGGCTTGTCTATATCCTGATCACATTAGTATTGCAGAGATTTGTTCTCAAAAGCACAATCGATCAGAACCCTGAGATGAAAACCACGATCAGGCTCTTTTACATGCTCGGATCATGCGCACTCATATGGGGCCTTCTCACGGGAACTTTTTTTGGCCAGTCATGGTTCCTGGCCATGGGATATCAGCCACTTGTGCCTCAGCTGAACGATGCGGGCTTCATGCAGACTTTCTGCTTTTTCCTGGGTGCGCTGCACTTATCCCTCGCCCATTCCTGGAATGCAGCGCTCAAATATCCCTCGCTTACCCTGTTCGCGGATATCGGCTGGATTTGCGTCCTCTGGACGGCTTTTTTCCTCGCACGGACACTCATCCTCGGCGTGCCGTTCCCGGGATTCGGTATCTGGCTGATTGTAGCAGGGGTTCTCCTCGTGATATTCTTCACACATCCCCAGCGGAACGTGCTGAAGGGGATCGCAACTGGGTTGGGGACTGTGGCATTGAGTATTGTGAATAATTTTACTGATGTAGTTTCGTATATTCGTCTCTTCGCAGTTGGCCTTGCCAGCCTTGCAATATCAGAAACCACGAATACCCTGGCATTCGGATTCGGCGACGGGATTGTTGCCCTTATCGCAGGAGTAGTAATTCTTATCACCGGACATAGCTTAAATATCGTTCTGGGACCGATGTCAGTGCTCGTGCATGGCGTCAGGCTTAACGTGCTCGAATTTTCGGGACATGCGAATGTAATATGGAGCGGAACGGCATATGAACCGTTCAAAGAGGAATAAATAAGATGAGGATATCATGGATGCAAACCTGATGACCCAATTTCAGGACCTGGGACTGAGCCTGGTGCTCGCCCTCGCTGCCTGCGGATCTGCAGCAGGAGCAGGAACGGCCGGGATGGCTGCCATTGGGGCATGGAAGAAGAACTATAGCCAGAACAAGCCGGCTGCGTTCATGCTCATTGCATTTGTCGGGGCACCGTTAACCCAAACGATTTATGGCATGATCGTCATGAACCAGATGTATGAGTTGGCCGCTCAGGGAATATATCTATGGTGGATTGGTGCCTTCTGCGGCGCTGCTATTGGTCTTTCGGCATATTTCCAGGGTAAATGCGCCGCATGTGCATGTGACGCCATGGGAGAGACAGGTAAGGGATTTGGCAACTACATGATTGTGCTGGGTATGACAGAGACCGTGGCACTTCTGGTCATGGCATTCACCCTTGGTATCCTGGGAAGGTTTGGTACCTGATTGACCTGCAACGCGGAAAATACCACAAAAAATCTCTTTTTTTCCCATTTTTTTGGGTATAGTGTCATTGTTACCACCAACCTCGCTCATAAATCACGACGAGGAATTACGAAAAATCGAATTTCTAAAATCCAAGGTAAAAAAGTGCGGGTTGTCGATCTCACTTCCCATATGCGATTGACCCCGCCGCCCCCGAAGGGCGCCCCGGCGGCGATTCAAAAACTATTCACATTGACCTTGAAAACGAAATTATCATCTGATATCCATAAAACAACATGGAAACCCGCCTCAATGTAACGCGATTATATTCTCTGTTTGACAAAAAGGTCGGTGGCTAGATTGTCACTATACCATTTTTTTATTGATTCTTCCTGATACCAGGTATCATGCCATCCATCGTAGCCAGACGCTGGAATCCGCATGATACCCGTGAGGGTATTTTCAGGCACTATCCGATCTTGGGCTAGAGCGGGAGTCAGCCGCAGGGGTTCTCGAACGGATGATCAACACTGGGCGCATCGAATTCACCGCAACCTGATCCGCAGTACTTCCGATCAGGAGTTCCCGGAACCAGCCCCTGCCGACATTGCTCATCCATATGACCGATACATCCTCCTCTTCGGCAACCTGAACAATCTCCAATCCAGGGTTGCCAATCCTGACAATCACCCGTGCCTTGATTCCCTTTTCTGCGAACCTGCTCCGGATACCCATAACCCGTTCCCGGGCCCGTTTCAGGCACAGGGCAATCTCCTCCCTGGTCTCGCCACGTGATACGACATAGACAAGGATGACCTCCGCTACACCCTCTGTTGCGAGGAGAAGAGAGATCGCATGCTCCGAAGGGCTGGAGAAATCCACCGGACAGAGAACGCGGGAGAGGAGCATCGGGCAGAACTGCCGGTATTTTTTCTTCCCATCAAGATCCTCGACTATCCTGTGGCGCATGATGAGGACACTGGTCCTGCTCCTCCGGAGGACCGCCATCGAGACACTGCCAAGGAGTATCCCTTCAACAAGGCTCCTCCCGCGTGCACCGACCACGATAAGAGGAGCACCACTCTCCTCCGCTGTATCGAGTATCGCTTCTGCAATGTCGGATGATATTTTCATCATCGACGTGACCCGGAGTTGTTCTCCCAGGGATTCAAGGTATTGTTTCTCTTTCCGGAGAGTGTCCTTTTCCTGTTGAGAGAGGGAAGATCCTATCTCTCCGCCCCCCCTCGGGGATCTCGTCTCCTGAATGACATGGAGCAGGTGCACCTCTTTTACACCGGGAAATCCTGCGATACAATCGAGGATCCTCACCGCATAGTCAGAAAAGTCAGTAGGAAAAAGGATTTTTGAGAACATTGCCAACCTCCTCAATCACCCTGCCAGGGTTTGATTCTCATAAGAATGTCCCTGTGCATCAATCTCATATCCTGTACCTTTCTGGTCATACCAGAAAATCAATATGATACCATAGGAGGATACATTCGCCATGTTTGTTCTCCAGTGTGTATTCCTCAAGGGGAGATCATGTGAGTCATGAATGAAAAGACTTCGCCTTACAGGGGAGATCTGTGCTCCATCATCCCAGATCTTGCAAAGAGGAGAATGAAATGAACCTGACTAAAAACGAAAACCAGGTAGGTTCGTTCGCCAGGCGGCTCCATGTATTCACCAATGTTATCTCCCGAAGCACACTGACATATGGGGGAGAATACATTGAAAGATCCTGCTCAATTGTGACCAGACAGGTGTACTGAAAGGAATACGCGCATGTATCAAGGATTTACCCCATCTGAATGTTCATTCATTTTTTTTACCTTGTACGATAATTTTCTGCATATGCGCGCATACCACAATAAAAATAAAAAAAAATTAAAATATAAAATAATTTTGGGGATTGAGACGAACACTATAGTAAATTATATTACCCAGGATAGATATTCTATTAGCCCTTCATCGAGAGGGAGATGATGCGACATGGTCAACGAACAGACGATGGAAATGATCGGGAAGTTAAAACTTCTCGCCCTGAAGCGGTGCGAAGAGCGGATTCAGAACGCTTCAGGGAGTTCGCATTCAACACTCCCCGAGCGATCCACCTACACACAGTGCCACGGCGTCACCGCCATGCTTCGCAATCGCCATGGAATTTAAAGGGTTAAGGAATTCATCGAAGAACAAACCCATATACCGCCGCACTATGGGTTGAGCTGGGAGGCCTTGACATTGAATGAAACACGTGGATCAACCAAGACTTATATGTAGACCGGAACGGATTGCAGGAGAAAGCTATCAGGATCACCTGGCAGTGATGCTGGGAAAATCCCGCAAAGAGGGAGCACTGCCGGACAAAGGAACATGCCGCGGGATCAGGAGTCCCGGGGGAAGTCGTCACTGGTGGAGAGGGATGTGAGATGGCTACTGAAAAGTCGTTATTAACGAAAATCCGGGAAAAGGAACTTGAGATGAGTGTGAAGATTGACGAAGCGAGAAATAACGCCGATCGTGTGATCGAGGATGCCAAGAAAAAATCCGCTGGGATAATCTCCTCATCAGAAATAGAAGGAAAAAAGGCAGCGAGTGAATATCTCCGTAAAGAGATGGAAAAAATTCAGGGAGAGGCAGATGATATCACGATTCACGCTATCGAAGAGATAAAAAAGGTTCGTGAAAACGGCGCGAAGAACATCCCCAAGGCAGTTGAAAAAACCGTTGCCATCGTGCTTTCAGGATAGAGCGCCATGCTCCAGAAAATGGTGAAAATCCAGGTTATAGGTCCCAAGAAAGACTTTCATTCCGTACTGGACTTTCTGTATGCCAAAGGAACAGTACAACTCGAAGATGCATCAGCACAGACAATACCAGGAGAAATTAGCCTTAAAAAAATGACCACAGAACAGGTCGGGGATATCGCTGGCGCAGTCCCAAAGATTGGCGGAATTCTTCTCACACTCCCGAAAATCAAGGTGGATGAAAAGGCATTATCCAATATGCATTCATCCCTGAGAGCACAAAGCCATGCAAACCTTCTCATCCATGTAAACTCGGTCATTGAGGAATTGGAACCGGTCGCAAAAACACTCGGAACGGAGAAAGGAGACCTGGAGATCGAACTCACCAACCTCAACCGGTATGAAAAGATACTTGACAAGATACGTCCACTTGAGAGCAGCCTGCCTCAATTGGAAGGTTTCGAAGTGACCGTTCTCCTTATCCAGAGGGAATTTAAGGATATCATTGAGATCATCAGGAATGCCCTTACAGAAATAACAAGGAACCAGTTCGAGTTGCTCTCTGCTGATGTGGATGAAAAAACCATCGCAGCAGTGACGATTTTCAACAAGAGATACTCGGAACAGGTCCATTCCTTCGCCTTTACCCAGAATGTAAATGAGGTTCGGTTGCCTGCCGAATACCTGGGAAAACCATTCAACGAAATCTTTTCCTTGATCGACGAAAGGAAAAACGCGGCAACAGATCAAATTGCCCGGATAGATGCGGAACTCGCAAAAATCTCTTCGAACCGCTATGTTGAACTGACCGCATTACACCAGATACTCGAGGAAAGATCCGAAGAATTGAGTATCTTCTCAAAAATCGGGCAGACTGAGTTTACCTTTGTCGTCCTGGGATGGATACCAAAGAAGTTCCTTAAGGAAACTGCATCAGCAATCAAAGATACCTTCGGGGGCCGGGTAGTTGTCAATGAACTGGCTGTCAGCCCCGAGGAGATGGCGAATGCCCCGACATTCTACGATAATCCCCGGATTGTAAAACCATTCGAATACCTCATGCGGGTCATCAGCCCTGCAAGGTCCCAGGAGATCGATCCGAGTCCGATCTTGGCGATTTTCTTCCCGATATTTTTCGGGATTATGGTGGGAGATATCGCATATGGCCTCATCATCCTCGCCTTTGCCCTTATCGTGAGGTGGAGGTTCCCCCAACATGAATGGCTGCAGAATCTCATGACTATCCTCATCATCGTCTCGATCCCGACGATATTTTTTGGTTGGATATACGGAGAATTTTTTGGTGATTTCGGCGAGCATATGGGGTGGCTCCATCCCATGGAACTATTCGGCATCACCTGGAACCGTATCGAAATCATCGTCCCCCTCCTCATACTGTCGATCGCAATCGGTGTCTTCCATATATTCCTCGGTCTTTCCCTCGGAATCGTGAATGCCTATACGGAGATCAGCTGCAACCGGCATGTAAGCAAGGCGAAAAAACACATCTGCGAAAAAGCAGGGATGATTATCGTGATCAGCGGCCTGATCCTGGTAATTGGAACAGCCGCAAAGGCACTCCCTGAACCTCTCCTTATACTGGGTGTAGTGCTGTTGATTGTCGCCCTTCCCCTCATCATCTACGGCGGAGGATTTTTTGGTGTATTCGAAATCATGAGCACCGTAGGAAATGTCCTCTCATATGCGCGTATCATGGCAATCGGCATGGCATCGGTCATCCTCGCCGTTGTCGCCAACAAACTCGGGGGTATGATGGATGTGGCACTCCTGGGGCTCTTGATTGCAGCAGCTCTCCACACGCTGAATATTGTACTTGCCATGTTCAGCCCGTTCCTCCACTCCCTCCGTTTGCACCTCGTCGAGTTCGATTCAAAATTTTACGAAGGTGGCGGGGAGATATTCAAACCCTTCAAGAAAGAAAACGGGGGAAAATCGCTGTGAATTGGCAGGAGATATCCATTATTCCAATATTTATTGACACACAATGGGAGGAGAATGATCCATGTAAGTGAGAGATGTGAATGGATTAAAAATTCCATCGCCGAATACCGCTATTATCTAAAGCGGTATCAGGCAAGAATCGAAATGTGAAAATGATGTGCCGCCTGTGCAAAGGGCGGCGCTTTGGAAGGAGACTGATGTGAATGGTTGATTTCGGAATCCCCATTGGGGCAGGCATCGCATTCGGGCTTGGAGCGCTCGGCACCGGAATTGCACAATCGAAGATTGGCGCAGCGGGGGCGGGAACAATTGCAGAAAAACCAGAAACATTTGGATTAATGATTATTCTGGTTGCTATTCCCGAAACTCTCGTGATTCTGGGTTTCGTGGTCGCAGCCATGATCATGATCATGCTGGTATAAACAGGGAAAATCCCGCGGAAATCACATGTGAACGGAATCAATCCGGACTGAGAACCGGGGAGAGTGGATCATGGCAATTGAAGATCTGATCAAGGCTGTAGAGGTGAGCGGCCAGGAGCGTATAACCGAGATAATTGAACGCTCAAAAGCCGAAGCAGATGAGATTATAAAAGAAGCACAGGTGAGAGACGAACCACTCATAAAGCGACATCTCGATGAAGCGAAAAAGTCAGTTGAAATTCAGAGAAATAAACTTCTCTCTGCAGCACGTGAAAAACACCGCATGGATGTCATCAAAACAAAAAACGAGATATTCGAAAAGATATTCGATGAAGCGCTGCACCAACTTGAATCTGTTCGTGATCGCCCGCAATACAGAGACACTCTGAAACTATTATTGAGTGAAGCAGTTGCCGCACTAGGTGATAGTGATGTCGTTCTTCATATCGACAAGAGAGATGAGACTCTATGGAAGGAAATTCTGAATGAATCAAGAGAACACTATCAGATTGTCACCGATCTCACCTGTGCTGGCGGATTGAACGTTTACACCCGTGATGAACGATTCGTGGTTTTCAATACTCTCGAATCGCGGCTTAAAAATGCGAGAGAGATTTACAGGCCAGAGATTTTCTCAATATTGTTTGGTGAGTGAGATGGAGTATGCGTACGTCAATGCACGGATACGAGCCATGAAGAGCCGCCTGCTTGATCGAGCGCTCCTTGAACAATTAATTAATAAACCCGACCTTGATTCCCTCATTGCAGAACTTGAAAAAACTTCTTACAGGGGGGAACTGGAGAAGGCAGGGATTCTTTTTTCTGGTATTAACCGAATAGAGGTCGCGATTCGGAAAGACCTCGTCAGGTCTTTCAGAACCATCTTGAATTTTATCAAGGGAGAGGATGCCGAGACGCTCATCACCATCATCCTCCACCGCTGGGACATCCAGAATATCAAGACAATTCTCAGGGGTAAAAAAATTCAGGCAAGTCCCACGGAAATTTTCGAATGTCTTATTCCGGCCGGAGAGCTCGACGAAGCAGCACTCACCGAACTGGTCAAACAGCCCGATGTTAAGGCAGTCATCGATCTTCTCGCCACTTGGGGTTTCGTTTATTCTCACCCACTCACCCTTCACTTCAAAGAATTTACTGAGACCAGAGACATGATGGTGCTCGAGTATGCACTTGACACCTTCTACTACGAAGATGCCCTTTCCGTCATTAAAAGCGATGAATCTGAGGATGCTCGCATTCTAAAGCGTTTAATCATCACTGAAATCGATATTACCAATATAAAAACCATTTTACGGGTGATTAGGGATCGGATTGACCATGAAGAAGCAAGGAGTTATTTCATAAAAGGAAGCACCGAGTTTGATATCGAAAAACTCACCTCATTAGTCAGAATAGGGACGATTGAAGGAGTACTCAAGAAACTAGAGCAGACTCCTTACCAATTTCTCACGAAGGTTCCTCCTGAATACGTCGCGGTAGAAAAGATCTCGGCCTTTGAAAAGGAACTGGAGAACTACCTCGTAAAAAAGGCGATAAGCCAGTTTCTCGGTGATCCCCTCTCCATCGCCATTCCAATTGCCTATATCTGGGCAAAATATACCGAAGTTACGAATATCAGGGTTATTGCCCGCTGTAAAGCCTCTGGAATGTCAGAAAAAGACCTTAGGGAGGCGCTTATCAGTGTATAAATTTATTGTGGTGACGGATCCTGATAACGCAACGGGATTTCGCCTCGCTGGTATTGATGTGATGGAGATCCAGAATACCGAAGAGGTTCGTACGCTGCTGCCCTCTCTGCTTTTGAAGGACGATACCGGTATTATTGCGATTAACGAGGATTACATGATGTCACTAGATGAGAAGATGATGGAGAAAATTGAAAAATCGTATCGGCCAATCATCATCCCTATTCCTTCCGGTGTAAAGCGGTTGGACCGGACGAGTTACATTGAGGGACTGCTGAGAAGAGCAATCGGATACAACATCGTGCTGAGGAAGTAGCGATATGATCGTCGGTGAAATTTCCAGAATCTCGGGCCCCGTTGTCCTTTCTGAAGGGATGCGGGGATCCAGGATGTATGACGTGGTAAAGGTCGGGGAACAGAGACTGAATGGTGAGATCATACGGCTTGATGGGAATCAGGCCGTGATCCAGGTCTACGAAGACACGAGTGGTCTGCAGGTAGGTGAAAAAGTTGCAAATACCGGACTGCCACTTTCAGTTGAGCTTGGACCTGGTCTCCTCTCCTCTATCTACGATGGCATCCAGAGACCTCTCCCCTTGCTCGCAGAGAAGAGCGGGAGCTTTATCTCAAGGGGTTTGAGTGTCCCGGGACTCTCTCATGAAAAAAGATGGGAGTTTAGACCACGAGTTAAAATGGGGGACAGAGTAACTGGTGGTGATGTAATCGGGACTGTCACAGAGTATCACCTCGAACACCGCGTCATGATACCGCCGTTTGTGTCCGGTACCGTCAGGAAAGTTAAAAGTGGTGAGTTTACAGTCGACGAACCGGTCTGTACTTTAGACGATGATACCCAAATTCCTATGATGCAGACGTGGCCAGTGCGGAAAGGGAGACCATATCAACGGAAGATGGATCCTGATACATTACTTGTGACAGGTCAGCGTGTCTTTGATACGCTTTTTCCCGTGACAAAGGGAGGAACTGCGATGATCCCTGGTGGTTTCGGTACAGGAAAAACCGTTGCAGAACAGACACTTGCCAAATGGTCAGACACCCAGATTGTTGTGTATATCGGTTGCGGAGAGCGGGGAAATGAGATGACCGATGTACTCACGGAATTTCCGGAACTTGTTGATCCAAGGACGAAGTATCCCCTTATCCAGCGGACCATCCTGATTGCAAATACCTCCAACATGCCGGTCGCTGCCAGGGAAGCATCCATCTATACTGGGATTACCCTCGCTGAATATTACCGCGATATGGGATACGATGTTGCCCTCATGGCTGACTCCACATCACGATGGGGTGAAGCATTACGCGAGGTTTCAGGCCGGCTCGAAGAAATGCCGGGAGAAGAAGGGTACCCCGCATATCTCGCAACGAGGCTGGCCGCATTCTATGAACGGGCGGGGCGCGTGGTCTGTCTAGGTTCTGATGACCGAAAAGGATCTGTAACTGTGGTCGGTGCCGTCTCTCCCCCCGGAGGTGATTTCTCAGAACCGATCACCCAGAATACCCTGCGCATTGCAGGAACCTTCTGGGCACTCGATACAAGTCTCGCGTATCGTAGGCATTTCCCCTCAGTGAACTGGATAAAAAGTTACTCACTTTATCTGGATCAGGTTCAGGATTGGTTTACTGCAGGTGGTTTTTCTGACTGGAAGGATCTCCGGGCTCGTGCGATGTACCTCCTTCAAAAGGAGGTCGAACTGCAGGAAATTGTGCAACTCGTAGGTCCTGACGCATTACCCGAGAGTGAAAAGGCAATTCTTGAGATTACTCGCATGATTCGGGAGGATTTCCTGCAACAGAGTGCTTACCATGATATAGATTCCTTCTGCTCACTTGAAAAGCAGTACTGGATGCTCCGTGTGATCCTTTCCTTCCACGAACGGGTGGATCTGGCCATGGGAAAAGGGGTTCCGCTTGCAAAGATACTGAAACTCCCTGTGAAAACTGATATTGGGCGAATGAAGGAACTCACCGAAATTGACCAGATAAAGAATCTGATCACTCAGGTAGATGCAACTATCAGTGCATTGGAGGCACAACGATGAAAAAAGCCCCGCTTTTCACAAAAGAGGCCAGGGCAATCAGTTATGTTTCAGGCCCGCTGATTTTTATTCAGAATGTCAAGGGCGTTTCATTCGGAGAAATTGTTCGGATCATTCTTCCTACTGGTGAAGAACGCACTGGGCAGGTGCTTGATATCTCAAAAGATATTGCAGTTACTCAGGTCTATGAAGGTACCAGTGGTATCGACAATAAGGATACCCGGGTTCGGTTCACCGGAGAACCCGCGAAAGTCAAGGTATCAATCGATATGCTGGGGCGGATTTTTAGCGGTGTTGGCAAACCTCGTGACGGAGGACCTGAAATCATCGAAGAAGCAAACCTGGATATCAATGGGATGCCCATCAATCCATCGGCCCGCGATAAGCCCGCTGATTTTATCCAAACCGGGATGTCAACAATTGATGGCCTGAATACACTTGTCAGGGGGCAAAAATTACCTATTTTCTCAGGCGCAGGGCTTCCTGCAAACAAACTGGCCGCACAGATCGCACGGCAGGCAAGAGTACTGGGGGAAGCGGAGAAGTTTGCAGTAATTTTTGTTGCCATGGGAATTACCTACAAGGAAGCCTCGTTCTTTATGAGGGATTTTGAAAAGACAGGCGCACTGGAACGCGTTGTTTTTTTCATGAACCTTGCAGATGACCCTACGATCGAGAGGATTGCGACTCCGCGTTGTGCTCTTACAGCCGCAGAATATCTGGCCTTCGAGCACGATCTTCATGTACTGGTCATTCTGACCGATATGATCAATTATTGTGAGGCGTTGAGGGAAATCTCCACGGCCCGGGAGGAGGTTCCGGGCAGACGGGGGTACCCCGGCTACATGTATACCGACCTTGCGTCCATCTATGAACGTGCAGGCAGGGTAAAGGGAAAGAAGGGATCTATCACTCAGATCCCGATCCTCACCATGCCGGATGACGATATCACGCATCCCGTTCCTGACCTGACCGGCTACATCACGGAAGGACAGATTGTACTCTCCCGCGATCTGTTCCGGCGTGGAGCTGATCCGCCTGTCGACACACTCCCCTGCCTTTCACGTCTGATGAACCTTGGAATAGGCCCGGGAAAAACTAGGGAGGACCATCGGAATGTTGCCGATCAGCTCTATGCCTCTTATGCATATGGGAGGGACTTAAGAAAGCTTGTCGCTATTGTCGGAGAGGAGGCGCTTACTGAACTTGACAAGAAATACCTGAAAATCGCCGATGAATTCGAACGTCAGTTCATTACCCAGGGTGATGAGAACCGAAGCATCGAGAGAACACTCGAAATTGGGTGGGAATTATTCACCCTCCTTCCTGATGAGGAATTGAAACGGATCAAACGTGAATATATCCAGAAATATCATCCTGCCTATCAAAAGGGATAATAATGGAACAAATTAACCCCACCCGGATGGAGCTTATAAAGAAAAATGCTCAGATAAGGCTTGCAGAACAGGGCCGTGATCTCCTCCGGGAAAAGATGGATGCGCTTATCCAGGAATTCTTCAACGTTATGGAGTCGGTTTCACAATCACGAGGCGAGCTTGAGAAATTATCAGATGTCGCCCAGCATGCTCTGCTCATCGCTGAGGCAATAGATGATCCAGTTACCCTCAAGTCTGCCTCATTCGCAACCAGGCGGGGTATCACCCTTGATATCAAGGGTAAAAATGTTATGGGGGTTCCTGTTCCAATTATAGAGAAAAAGCGTTTTGTAAAAAGTCTCCTGGACAGAGGCTATAGTATTCTGGGGGTGAGCGGAAGGATCGACGAAGCAGCAGAGAGATATGAAGCGGAACTGGATCTCATTATCAGTCTCGCAGAGACCGAGACCTCGCTGCGCCGACTAGGGAGTGAAATCCAGATGACCCGCCGGCGTGTGAATGCGCTTGAACAGGTTCTTATCCCCGAATTGAAAAGGCAGGCAAAATATATTGAGATCACGATAGACGAACGGGATCGGGAAGACCTTTTCCGATTGAAAAAAGTGAAAAAAATTATTGAAAGGAAGAAGAAATTAATAAAAACGGCCTGAATATCACGAAATCAGCGGTAAATTTTTCATTCATTTCTTTGATGGTATATCCCTTCAACTGATTCCTCTTTTTACCTCTAATCTGGGTGCAAACGTTAAATCCGCGATCTGCCAAAAAATCTATATAATAAAACGAATACTTACGAATACAAGTGTCATTTTCGCACTTTTGATAACCATAAGAGATAGAAAAATGTGTCTCTTTTTTTATGACATGATACTCAGGGAGGTGATTCATTATACAGAATTCGCACATAAGAAATACTTTAACCTTAAACTGGCCACTAGCCATTCCTAAATGGGGATTCAAATCAATGGAGATGAAAATTTTTTATGTACAATGAATGTAACGTGAGCAGCACAGGTTATGAAATGGCATGATGCATGAAGATTTGGGGCATTAAAGGGGTGATTTAATGGCAGAATGGGCAGTACCTATCGGGGCAGGAGTTGCGTTTTTTGGCGGGGCTGTTGCATGTGGGTATGCACAATCAAGAATCGGTTCGGCTGGAGCAGGCACCGTTGCAGATGTAACTGGCGGTGTAAAAGTGCTC
>DAWU01000001.1 GCA_002506105.1 Methanolinea sp. UBA275
AAACATAATTCGGGATTTCACAGCCTGTTGTTGGCAATACATGAATCCATTACCAAAAACAGAACCAACAAATCGTATGACTCTCTCCCAAGACACATACTGTCACACTACACATCGCAAATGCGATTTTCAGAGTAAAAAGCTCCTTTTAAACCATAAATCCGGGTTTATCTGACCATCATTCTTTTCATCTACCATAACAATACACATGTGGTCTTTATGAGCCTCAAGGACTTGATATTGCCTCCCGACAAGGTCTATTTCGACCTTCTCGAACAACAGGCAGCGATCGTGACCGAAGCAGCCCGCCAGCTCCTCGACCTGACGAAAAATTATACCAATATCAGGGAGAAGCATGAGGAGATAGACGCACTTGAACAGAAGGGCGACCAGATCACGCACGAGATCCACGAAAGGCTCAACAAGAAGATCCGTCCCCCCTACGACACAGATGAGATCTCCAGGCTAGCCTCAACCCTCGATGAAGTGCTTGATTACATCGACGGATCGATCGAACGGATGCTGTATTACGGCATCCAGTCCTCTGACCGGCACATGATTGAGCTTGCCAAGCTGACTCATCTATCGACCATCGAGATCGAAGCCGCAGTAAAATCCCTGAGATCCATGGAAGATCCCAGGTTCATCGAGGAACGGTGTATCGAGGTTAACCGCCTGGAGAACCTCGCAGATGATGAACTCTCAAAGGCGATGGTTGAACTGTTCAAGACTGAAAATACCCTCACCATCATTAAACTCAAGGATGTGTACGATTATCTTGAGTTGGCAACCGATTATTGCGAGGATGTCGCCGATGTCCTTTCAGATATCGCGATCCGGCATTCTCCCGGGTAACCGGACCAAATCCTTCTTTTTTTCTGCATGAATATTGTCTATCCTTCATTCAGGTCCAAATTCCCTGTCGATCCACCGGATTATTTCATCCCTCACATCACGAAATGCCTTCCTCATGTCTTCTCTGGAACCATCATACCGGGAGGGATCAGGAACACTGTGGTGTATCGTCCGCCCAGCTCCTGGAAAAAATGGGCATATACCCTGGGCACGGTCGCACACCGTCACCACGATATCAAATGACTGCCCGAAGAACTCTCCAAGCGTCTTGGACCGCTGGCCGATGATGTCAATACCAATCTCTCTCATCACCTCAATTGCCATTGGATGAACCGCTGAACTTGCAGTCCCGGCACTGAACGCACTGTATCGATCGCCGTACCTTGCATTCAGATATCCTTCTGCCATCTGGGATCGTGCCGAATTGTGACTGCAGATAAACAGTACCCGCTGCGTTGAGACCATCGAAGATTCCTTTCTCTGCCTTTCACCTGTACTCGAACAGCAACAGTGGGGGGGTGTCCTCACTTGAACTCGATTCTCTCACCAACAATCGCGTAATGAATATTTTCGGCCATCTTGCAGGCATGATCCGCGGACCGCTCCAGATACCGGGCGGCCATGATATACGACGTGTACCGGGTGATGGTCTTGGGATTCTCCATCATGAACGTCAGCGTCTGCCGGAATATGGAATGCCAGAGGTCATCCACGACATCATCACGCTTTGTGAGGTCCCTGATGAGTTCCAGGTTCTCTTTCTCAAATGCCACGATGACATCGTCAATCATGGCGGTCACAAGCGATGCCATATGCGCAAGGGGGGGCTGATGCGGATATGCAGGCTGGTCCTGGAGGTGCTTTGTGATGCTCGCAATATCTTTCCCGTATCTGCCGATACGTTCAGCTCCCGAGATCATCTTGAGGATACAGACGATCATCCGCATATCCTTGGCCATGGGCTGGTACAGCGCAATCAGCTGATACGCCCGGTCTTCGAGACGGATCGTCCGTTCCTGGACATCTCTCTTTCGTGATTTTACCTCTATCGCCCGGGTCACATCATCATTCACCAGGGTTTCAACCGCATCCGAAAGCATGGTGCGTGAAAACCGTGCCATGTCGATCGTATCCTGTTTCAGGAGATCGAGTTCCGTATGAAACTTTTCCGACATTACGTCCCCCCTATCCGAATCGTCCAGTGATATAGTTCTCAGTGAGAACCTCTTCAGGATGTTCAAATATCTGTTTCGTAGGCCCGAATTCAACGAGTTTTCCTAAGTACATGAACCCGGTATCGTCGCTCACCCTCGCAGCTTGCTGCATATTGTGGGTGACGATAACAACAGTATAGCGCTGCTTCAATCCTTCAATCAGGTTCTCAATTTTCGCGGTCGCAATCGGATCCAACGCCGAGCATGGCTCATCCATCAGGATGACGTCCGGGCCTACCGCAAGGGTGCGGGCAATGCAGAGCCGCTGCTGCTGCCCTCCCGAGAGTCCCATGGCAGACTGGTAGAGGCGGTCGCGGACTTCCTCCCAGAGTGCCGCGTCTTTCAGGCTCTTCTCAACAATCCGGTCAAGTTCTCTCTTCTCTCTGATCCCATGGACCCGTGGCCCGTAGGCAACATTTTCATACACGGTCTTCGGGAATGGATTGGGCTTCTGGAAGACCATCCCGATCTTCTTTCTGAGCAGGACCACGTCAGTCGCCGGGGCATAGATATTCTCCTGGTCATACCTCACTTCTCCGGTAATTTTCGTATGGTCAATGAGGTCGTTCATGCGGTTGAAACACCGGAGAAGCGTGGACTTCCCGCACCCCGACGGGCCGATCAGGGCGGTCACCCTGTTCCGCTTGATTGCCATACAGATATTCTGAAGGATATGGGCTTCACCAAACCAGAGATTGAGATTCTCGGTGTGAATGACAGGCGACGGAGTTTCTCCTGGATGCAGGGTGCCTTCATCTCCGCATGCACCACCCATCGGGGGATGTTCGGGTGTTTGGATGTTCAGGCCAGTGTGTTCTAGAATTGCAAGAGTCATTGCGATCACCACCTGGATGATTTCTGGTAACGTATTCGGATCAGGACTGCCGCCCCATAGAACAGCGTCACGGTAATCAGGAGCACCAGTGCCGTACCGTATGCATTCTGTTGTGCACCCGGGACACTCGTCGAGAGGATATAGAGGTAATAGGGAAGCGCCATGACAGGTTCAAAGATCGAATCAGGGAGGAACCGTGACGTGAAGACCACCGCGGTGAACATGATCGGGGCAGTCTCCCCGGCAGCTCGTCCGATCGAGAGGATGGTCCCCGTGATGATGCCCGGGACCGCGGCAGGCAGGACGACTTTTCGTATCGTCTGCCATTTCGACGCACCAAGTGCAAGACTTCCCTCCCTCATTGCATGAGGAATGCTCTTTAAGGCCTCTTCACTGGTCCGGATGATGGTCGGAAGGATCATGAGTGCGAGCACGATCCAGCCGGTAAGGAGCGATACTCCGAATCCAATGAAAATGACGAGAAACGCGAATCCGAAGAGGCCGAACACGATCGAGGGGGTTCCGTTCAGGAGATCAACCCCTGTCCGGATGGTCTTTGTGACCCACCCCTCGCGGGTATATTCCGAGAGATAGATGGTTGCCCCAATCCCAAGGGGAAGCGCGATCAGGATCGCACCGACTACGAGGTAAATGGTCCCGATAATCGCCGGAAAAATCCCGCCTTCGCGGCCGAGGTTAGACGGATACCCGGAGATGAACTCCCAGGAAAGGACCGGGAGCCCTTTCACGATGATGTCAATCAGCAGGATTGCAAGCACGACGATGACGGTGCCTACCGCGGCAAATAAAAGGGTGTATGCGATCTTCTGCATCATCTTCGGGGATATCCGCTTCCAGATGAGGGCGGCTGCAGCACCCCCAATCAGCAGGATGAGACAGGGGAGGATACCGGCCGCGATTGCAACCAGAAGCAGAACCATTCCTATGAGACAATAACTGAGAAGATGCCGGATTTTTACCCGTGTCTCGTCCGCAAGACGTTGTTTTTTTACGGCGCCCCCGGTCTGTGCCGATCGGATACGACCAAGGATAATTGTCGCGGAGAGGTTGATTGCGAGAGTGATGAGAAGGAGTATGACGGCTATCCCGAACAACGCATGGTAGTGGAGACTCCCGATCGGGACTTCGCCGGTCTCGATACCAAGCGTCGCCGTCAGGGTCCGGATCGGGGATACGATGTTCCAGATCGGATGGGGGATGACCGCGGCATTCCCGGTCACCATAAGGACGGCCATGGTCTCTCCGATCGCACGCCCGATCCCGAGGATCACCGCTGCGGTGATCCCGGACAGGGCGGAGGGGATAATAACCCTGCTGATGGTCTGCCAGCCCGTTGCCCCTGTAGCAAGAGAGCCCTCCTTGTATTCCCGGGGGACGGCATTGATTGCATCTTCAGAGACGCTGATAATCGTGGGAAGCGCCATGATCGCGAGGAGGACCGAACCCGCAAGCCAGGTCTCCCCGGTGGGGATATCAAAGGATATCCGGATCCAGTTGGTCAGGACGACAAGGCCGAAGAATCCATACACCACGGAGGGAATTCCCGCAAGCAGCTCGATCGCGGGCTTGATGACAGTCCGGAGACGCGGTCCTGCAAGTTCCGACATGAAGATGGCACTTGCGATGCCAAGCGGGACCGCAATCGCCATGGCACCCGCCATCACGAGGAGTGTCCCGATTATCAGTGGAAAGATGCCGTATTCCGGCGAGCTGCCGGTTGGGTTCCACTGCTGGCCGAAAAGGAAGTCCCAGAGGTTGATCTGGAGGAATGTGGGATACCCGTTCAACAGGAGATAGCCGAGGATGAAACATACTGCAATAATTGCAAAAATGGCGCAGATGAACCAGACCGATGCAATCACCTGTTCCCGGATTCTCCGGAGCGCAGGCGTTGCCATCCGTGTCTGGATCCCTGATATGGCCATCCGCATCACACCGATGTCCGTATATGGGATGTCCGGGTTAAAAACCGATAGGAATCAGTACCATGTGTTCGGCGGGCATGGTGGTTCTTTGAGGGATTTTTCCCTTCGGCCATACTGAATAGTACTGGCCTGTGGGATTCGGCGACTGCCCCATACCCTCGAACCAGCATTCCCAGAAACCTGTTCCGCATCTTCCCGGACACCTCGAGGGCATCCCTCGCATCAGAAGGGATTTCAGCCGGGGTGATATCTAAAGGAGATACATCGATCCGATCCAACTTCCAGAACCGCATTCGATCTTTGGCACTCTTCGCCGGTATCGGATTCCTGATCCAGAGGAAGGGATTTTTCTGTTCTTTCTCCGGCAATCCTGCCTCGAACCTGCCTGGATTTCGCCTCCGGGTCCTGTGCATCATGGCGAGTTCCTGTTCCTGGAAGTAGAAAATGGCTGCGATGAAAAATAAGGGAGAGTTTACTTCACCGGCACAAACCCTTCTTCAGTGAGGAGGCTCTGTCCTGTGGGGGAGAGGATATAGTCAACGTACTCTTTGGCGAGGCCGCTCGGCTGACCGCTGGTGAGCAGGTAGAGCGACCTTGAGAGGGGGTACTTCCCGGCGAGGACATTCTCAACCGATGGTTCAACATCTCCCGCGTCGGTGGTGACTTTGACTGCCTTGATACTGTTGTCGATGAATCCAAGACCTACATACCCGATCGCACCTGGCGTCTGGCTGATCGTCTGCTGCACGGCACCATTCGAGTTCTTCTCGAGCATGGTCGGCACATAATTCTGGCCGCCCATCACGCTGCTTGTGAAGAATTCCCTGGTTCCTGATGCACTGTCCCTGCCTACCACGACGATGGCCATGTCAGCGCCGCCGACCTGGTTCCAGTTCGTGAAATTCCCGTTATAGATACCCTTGATCTGGGCTGTGGTAAGCCTGGTGACGGTATTTGCCGGGTTGATGATGAGTGCAACACCGTCTTTTCCGATTGTGGTCACGACAAGTTCAGGATATTTTGTCTTTTCATCGGATTTGACGTCACGGGACGACATGCCGATATCTGCAGTCTTCTCTCCGGCTGCCTGGACCCCGACGCTTGAGCCTCCACCAGTCACCTGGATGTCTGCATTCGCATGGGTTGCCATGTATACATCTGCAGCCTTCTGGGCGATAGGGAGGACAGTCGTTGAACCGGTGACCTTGATCGTGGTCCGTTCCTGGGTTGGGGACGTTGTCGGTGTGCTGTCAGTACACCCTGCCACGACAAGCGACAGGATGAGGATTCCTGCCATCGCGAGGGCGATTATTCCAAAATGTTTTCTGTTCTGAACCATGGTGGTCTGAATAAGAACACCGCTGTGATATTATATATAAAATGTCGAAGGAGAATATGGTATACTCTATATTCATTATAGTGCTATAGAGATGTTGTTTTCTTCCTCCGGCCGACGATGCCGGTTACCCCCGTATTCCCGAAACGTGCAGGTATCCGCTTCTATGAGTGATATCCTCACAATGGAATCCTGAAATGATTCCTGCCAGGGTTCGTTGTCCCTTTCTTCTATAGGGAATCACTACTGCTATAGTGTACTTTCACATCCAGAGCCCGGTGAAAAGTCCTTTTGAAATCATTGGTATGGAGATCGAGGCCCCATAGCTCAAGCTGGCAACCGTTTGCCGCGTGCAGCTCCAGATATGCTATCCTCTGGGTGAGACGCACAATACGGGCATCCTGGATGACTCCCGAATGACTCCTGTCCAGGCTGTTGGCCAGGCAGAGAAGATGTGCGAGGATGCGGACATCATGCGTGATTGCAGCATCAAGGTCCCGAATCGTGCGTGCCTGGTTCGGTGAGAGATATTTACGGTGATATCGCGCGATATACGCCATCATCGCAATTTCCTGCTCGGAAAACCCGAGCAGGTCTCCATTCCTGATGATATACCATGAATGAAGTTCGTGGTTGTTGAAGGAGAGATAACTACCCACATCGTGCAGGAGTGCCGCATACTCAAGAATCTCCCTTCTCCGGTCATCCAGGTGGTGGAGCCCGGTCTTCTTCCCGCTGTCAAAGAGGGCAAGGGCCAGATGTGCCGTGGTCTTCGCATGGGTTTCGTCCACCCGGAAGAGGCGTGCCAGGCGCAGGACACTCATCCTCCTGACGGACATATCATGGATTGGGAAGGAATCCTCTTCCCTCTTGAGGAAATCGATCAGGAGTCCGTCACGCAATCCCCTCTCGCTTGCATGGATCTCATCGAGTCCCAGCATATCCATGAGCGATTCAAGGATAGCCGCTCCACCGACTATGATGTCCGCACGGTCCGGATTCATGCCCGGAATTTTTCTCCTTTCTTCGGTGGTCATCGGGCACATGAGGGCAATCAGTTTCCGCAGATCATTCCTTCCCAGGATTTTTTTTCTCTCCTGGGATTCCTTCGGATGAAAGAGCCTGAACGCAATCTCTGTACAGTTTTCGATCGTTCCGGAGCTGCCGACTGCGCAATCCAGCCGGAACGAGCGGAGTGCCTGGACGGTGCCGATAAGGGTCTCATCGATATACGCCCGCATGGCAGCATACGTCTTTTTGTGGATCCGTCCATCCTTATCAGCAGGGGGAAAGAGCGAGCTGATCCGGAGAGCTCCCAGCTGCGTGCTTTCTATAAATGAAAACTCAGTCTGGGTGCCGACGACGATCTCCGTGCTTCCACCGCCGATATCAATGAATACTGCCTGCTTCTCACCAAGGTGTATCCCGCTGGAAACCCCGAGGTAGGTGAGCCGGGCTTCCTCTTTCCCGGAGATGACCGAGACCTCAATGCCTGCCTCCTCTTTCAGTCTCTTCAGCAGGGCAGTCCGATTTACCGCATCCCTTGTTGCAGAGGTGGCTATCGCAATGATCTGTTCTGCTTTGAGTGATCGGGCAAGTTCGACAAAGTGGTGGCAGACGAGCACCGTCCGGTCTATTGCCTCATGTTTCAGGTGTCCTCCCCTGGTAAACTCGCCCTCCCCGAGGCGAACTACTTCCTTCTGCCGGGCGAGCACGGTAAATGAACCCGGATTCAGCCGGACCACCAGGATGCGGACAGAGTTGGTCCCGATATCGATGAATGCCACCACGCGTTCTTTCATACATCACTTCTCAACGTGAAATCCGGGAAAGCAACACAAAAACATTTCTCACCCGGTGAATAACCGAAAAAATCCCTGCTATCCCAGGAGGACAGGGGATGGGGGCATAAACACCGGATGGGATTCCCCGTGAAAAATCCGGTCTGTCCCGGCATACCCCCGTGATACCCCTCACACTCCATTCTTTTTGCTCTGAACCGGTAAAATCACTTGCGATAGAGGAATATAGAAACTATTGTCCTGCCACATTTCGGAATTTTTCAGGAACCGGAACCTTTCCTTCTGATAGTATGGGATGATCGTGCGTGACTTCAGGTTTCGACGAGGAGGGCCTCTATACTTACTACTTATCTCTATAGCAAATATAGTGCTATGAATTAAAATTTATATACTATCTTCTCAACTATAGTGTATGCCGTGCGTCCAGCAGGTGTTGAATCAAGGGAATCGCAGAACTCCCCAGAACAGGATTGTTCAGTTGAATCCGCATCGCCAGCAGGGTGATGCGTTTCCGGAGTGGCCCCCGGATGAGGGCCCCCGGGCTTCCGATGCTGTCATTGAAGTCGGACAGTCCCGGTTCATTATCAGAAGCAGCGACCTTCTCCTCCTCGAAGAACTCTGCCTTTTCTGTGAATCGCTCAAAGGGTTTCCCCGCCCTGAAGTCCGGTTCACCAACAAACTTTTTCTTTGCACTGAACAGGGCAGGCTCCAGCCCTGGGGGTGGCAGCATCAGCCACACAGGATCTGATGAACCCCCTCCCATCCTTTCCTTCCCTTCCGGTTTTCGAAGATAAATGGTGTCCGGATGTTCTCAGTATAAGCCGGCCTTGTTGTAGTTATTCCTGGTATCCGAACAACCATTTCGCCTGATTGTCAGGCATGGTCCGAATCTCATGAAAGAGAGTATTCCGCAATGACTGCACTATTCTTTTCTTCCCGCTCACGGATGACCATGCCAGGAAGTGTGTCCCCAAATGCGAACACACCGGGAAATTTCATGGCTGCGTCTCCGAGTGGAACTCTCAGGTGAGCAGGTCGTTGGCACTGTGTACAGAGATTCTGGTGACAGGATTCGCAGAGAGTAACAAGGTTTGAAAGCTGATGGCCTCCGCCAAGGCCCCTGGGATGAATGTGGTGCACGGTGAGCGGCCCGGTCCGCCCGCATTCCACATTCCGGCACCGGTATCCATCCCGGGCCAGTGCCATTTTCCTCGTCTCGCTCCACTTCGCCTTGCTCTGAGTTCCTGAGGGGAATGCCGATATCGCCCTGCGGGAGAGGTGATCGAGAGTCTGAAAAAATCCGAGCACATGAAGGTGAACACCGTAGTGGTTGGGCTGCCCACCCGGTTCAGAAATGAGGGTGCCGTTCTCTGGTACCGTGCAGGATTGAATCTGCAGTTCAGAAACGGGCTGGGAGAGATCAAAGCAGGAGAAGAGATTGTGAGATTCTGACCAGGGATGTGATGATAACTCCATACCAATTCCACTAGGCAATCATTCACCTCACCATAGATATAGAATAAAAAGTTAAAATATATATTTATTGTGCTTTAGTATAGAGTTATTTGGGGCGTGGTGCTGAAGGTGCCGGGTCCTGTCCGGGACTCTGCAGGGCGAGGAACCGGTTCCTTGATTCGGATGCTTCCTGCTCCCTCCCGAGTTTACTCAGCGCGAGACTCCGGTTGTTCCAGGCCTTGGCATACTCTCGATCGAGTGTGAGTACGCTGTCGTAGAGCGCAAGGGCTTCCGTGTAATTCCCGGACTTGTACAGTGCATTCCCCTTCTCGAGCAGAGTTTTCTTCTGGTGCATGATGCTCCCCTGCTGATCAGCAGGTCCCTCCCGAAGAGCCCCCACATCGCCGTTCATCCGGGCTTCTTCACCAGGATATTTTAATCCGCATTCCTTGCAGTAGAATACCTCTTCCGGGTTCTGTGTGCCACACCTGCGGCATTGTTTCGATACTGTCCCGGGACGACGTGCGAAGAACCTTCCGAGCCTGGAAAAAAAGGAACGCTGCGTCTTCTCCTTCCCCGCTCCGTCCTCAGCATGATCGACTCTTTTCTTCTTCCGGAGTGAGACCATGCATCTCTGGTATTGACGCGTGTTCTATAAATTTGTCGGGGGTAATCTCTATATTTTATGGAGTTCCTGTTCAGATCTTCTCTTCAACCAGGTAATTGATCACAGTCTCGGAGATATCCCCTGCATATTCCCCGGATCGCCGGATACTCTCCGCGATGTAGCGGAGGGCCACCGCCACATCAGGCTCCTGTTCCATTGCAAGGGCATTCATCTCTTCGCAGAGTGCTTCCAATCGGGTCACCTGCTCAATATTAAGATGTGACTCTTTGAGATCCGGCTTGAAATACGCATTGATACTCTTATCAAAGATAGCAATTGCCAGGCTGCTTGCAGATTTCATCTGCCTGATGACCGCGGGATCCAGCTCTTTTCCTGATATACGGCGGGTATTTTCTGCCCACCGGACGGCGTGGTCGCCGATCCGCTCGATGATCCGGCTGATGACAAGGGCATTCATCACCATGTAGGGGCTCAGTGCCATTCTCCTTGCGATATCCGGATTCTTCAGTACGATATTGGTCTGCCTCGCAATCAGCCAGTGAAGTCGGTCCACATCGCTGTCCCGTGAGATGATCTCTTCGGTGATCTTTAATTTCCCGGACTCCGTGGCATTCATGGCATCCAGGTACATGTTCTTGACGATCACAAACATCCGTTTCAGGGTGTTGTCAAAAGGCATCTCCATGGGATTGAGGAGATCCTTAAGGACGATCGTATTATCCGTCTCCTCGACCACCTCGGGGCCGATGGTCATCTGGGTGAAGTCACGCACGATCATCCCGATTGACGGTGGAAGCCTGGCTTTGGAATAGACCTCGATGGTCGTGAATCCCGCGATATACGTTCCGATAAGGATCCGGAAGAGATAGGTGGGATCATTGATGGCGGTCACATCGATCTTCTTGGTCTTCTGGATCGGTTTTTCACTGATCTCCCTTGTGACAAGGAGGGTGCCGTCACTCTGGACAACCATCCCCAGCGGTTCGTTCTTCTGGATCTTCTGGTTCTGCACCCACTCCTTGGGGAGGGTGATGACATAGGATGAACCCCCGGTGATCTGCACTTTACGGATTTCCATGCTCCTTCTCCTGGCAACTACCCATATATATTACTCTAGCTCTTCGCATAGAATATATGTATGCATATAGTTTCCTTCGAAAATTAGTATACGATTGGAGGATGCACCCATAATCGTCCATGAATACACAAGGAAGCAGGTCGAATCAAACCTGCCTAACCCCTCCCCCCGATTATGCCTCACTCATCCATGTCCATGACCTGGATCTCTTTTACGGAACCCAGCAGGCCTTGAAAAAGGTGAATATGGATATTCCCAATCGCCAGGTCACTGCCCTGATCGGCCCGTCCGGGTGCGGGAAGTCCACCCTTATCCGGTGTTTCAACCGCATGAACGACCTTGTTGACCACTGCCGCATCTCCGGCAGCGTGGAGTTCTATGGGGAGAACATTTACGGGAAACAGACCGACCCTGTCGATCTCCGCCGGAGGATTGGGATGGTCTTCCAGAAGCCCAACCCGTTTCCCAAATCCATTTTCGAGAACGTGGCGTATGGTCCGAGGATCCACGGTGTCACCGACAAGGAAGCGCTGACACAGATTGTGGAACGGAGCTTAAAAGACGCAGCACTCTGGGAGGAGGTCCGCGACCGCCTCCACGAATCAGCGATGGGGCTTTCCGGGGGACAGCAACAACGCCTGTGTATCGCGAGGACCCTTGCAGTTGGACCCGACGTCATTCTTATGGACGAGCCATGTTCAGCACTCGACCCTATCGCCACTTCCAAGATCGAGGCTCTTGTAAACGACTTAAAGCAGAACTACTGCGTGATTATCGTCACGCACAATATGCAGCAGGCTGCGAGGATCAGCGACTATACCGGGTTCATGTACCTGGGAGAGATGCTGGAGTTCGGAACGACACCCCAGATCTTTCAAGCCCCGAACAATCCTGTGACCGAGAATTACATTACCGGACGGTTCGGCTAAGCGAGGCACCATGAAGAACACATTCAGCGAAGAATTCGATACAGTCCGGGCCAGGGCTTTTTCCGTAGCGCTTTCTGCAGAGGAGATGCTGCGCAATTCAATCCATGCCATGAGAACGAGGGACGATGCGCTCGCGGAACGGGTCAGGTCAGGGAGACAGGTACTCTTGCATGAGATGGATGATATCAATGAGGAGATCCTATCCTGCATCGCCATGAATCAGCCATTGGAGGAGGATATTCCAGGGATCGCCAGCGTGGTCTCTGTCACGGCATCGATGGAGCAGGTTGCCAGGAATGCCGGTGAGATCGCACTCGTTGCGACGGGATACCCCCAGAAGCTGGTGAATGACCGGATTTTCGAGGCATGCTCCATCCCGAGTATGGCAGACAAGACACTCTCCATGGTGCATGACACGCTTGTTGCGTTCGGCTCCGAATCTCCCGATTATCTCAGCGGTCATGCCGCCAGGAACGAGGAGATTCACACCATGGCGGTCAACGCAATGCGAACCGGGCTTGAGATCATTTCCGATGATCCAAGGGATATCAGCGCCGTGGAACAGGTCTTGATGGTGATCCGTGCACTTGAAGCGGCCGCCATGAACTCCTTCATCGCGGCTGAAAGAATCAATGGAGCAGCAGGCGGGGTCCTGCGAACGCCCGTGGAGTGTGAATGATTCCCATGACTGAAAAGAAACAGGTTGTATTCATCTGCACCTTCAATTCTGTCCGGTCGCAGATGGCGGAAGGGATACTCCGCCACCTGTTCGGAGATTTCTATGAGGTGACCTCCGCAGGAGTGGCTCCCGCAGGTATCAACCCGTATGCCGTGGCGGTGTTGAAGGAAAAAGGGATTGATATCTCCGGCCAGAGGTCCAGGTCTGTCATGCAGTTCCGGGGAAAGGATTTCGATTACGTGGTCACGCTCTGCGACGACGCAAAACACAAGTGCACGATTCCCCTCAAAGGAACCCGGACCATCCACCGCCCCTTCGTAAGCCCATCGGAGGTTGACGAAGACCAGGAGAAAGTCATGGCAGGATTCCGGTCCCTCCGTGACGAGATCTGGAGATTTATCGAGTTCACCTTCAGGCCGCTCCCCCCAGATACCTGACCTAGGTCTCTATAGAATATACAAAGACTATAGTATAATTGATAAATTTATTTATTCCATGAGGACCCAGATTCACATGATGCGGGGCACGGATGAGCGGGATGAGCAGGCAGTGACCGTCATTGTAGGGACACTCATGCTCATCCTGGTCACGGTGATTGCAGCTGCGGGGCTTGCGGTTATGGTCTCCCAGATGCAGAAGGACGAGATGAACCGGCAGTCCCACCAGGCTGCGGTGAAGAACGAGCTGCTGAAGATCACCGCAATTCATCCATCCTATCAGGCATCTACGGGGATGCTCGAGGAATTGAATGTGACAATCCTCAACCTCAATATCGGTGATTCAAAGATCAACCTGGTTGGGCTCGGCGACCGCACCTTTCCCCGGAACTTTTCTTCCGGAGGCATCCTCTACAACAATACCTACGCAGGGCTTCTGATCCCCGCCGCCCGGCAGGCTGAGATCACCCTGAACATTGCGAACAATTTCGATGCAGACCCCGGGATTTCGCGGACCGACGCCCTCCGTGTTTTTATGATCAGCTCCTATTACAACACCTTTGAGACTACCTTCAAGCCCCCGATCGCCGATTTCACCCTGAATATCGAGAGCGAAGACCTGGGCGTGGCAGAGAGGGATGTGATCATCCTCGACGGCTCATCGTCGGGCGATGACGGTACGATTGTCGAATGGAACTGGTCGGTCTTTGAGAATGGAGTGTCCCTGTCCCACGTGTCCGGGAAGACGGCCCGGTTCGTACCTGTGTCCACCGGGCCTTTCGATGTGTACCTTACGGTGACAGACGATACGAATATGCAGGGCATCACCGGGAATAAGACCATCCCTGGAAACCCGCGCTTTTCTCCGGCAACCCATATGGATTATTCGGTCAATCTGAGTACCATTACAGTCTTTGTCAGCGATATCAACAACATCGGCGTGATGAATGAAGTCGTGACCTTCGTGCGGTATTCGGGGAACGTATCCCTTTCAAAGAACATGGCGATCACAGATTCTTCCGGGAACGCGAACGTCACCGTCAACAGTGGTGTGGGCATACTCAAGATCGAGTCCGGCAAGCTCCCCGCGGCGTACGTTGAGATTCTCTGATTCCCAGGCTCTCTACGACATGGTCCAATGGTCTAAAAAAGTCAATTGCCCCGGACAGGGGCCGGTGTCTCTTTTGCAGAATGCGACCTGGCATACAGGCCTGCGGCAAAGGCAACGATGAGGATGAATATGGCGACCGAATACAGCGGATTGACGATGGCGCTTGCAAGGTACAGGAGCGCTGCACATATGGCAAGGACGGCATTCCGATCCTCCTGCCGGGGAAAATCGCCACGTTTCATCGTTCGTTTTCCTCCGTCGCATGGGGGCACGGGCAGGTATTCTTACAGAAATCACAGGATGTGAAACAGTACTTCTGCTTCGACGGACAGTAGCGTGCAGTTTTCCCAGGCAGCGCTGGTGCTTTCCTGAAGGTATATTCACCTGCACCGGTCTCCGAGCAGCAGATCCATATTTCGCGAGCTGTCTCCATATTTTTCTGATCAATCTCTATATTATTTGGTCAGTAAATATATCTTTTCGACAGTATTCCTATATATCTCTATAAAACCAGCGGGAAGAGTCGGCTGATGACCTTCAGTCTTCCAGGAGGAATTGTTCTCCTGTGCTTCCTGTGAGTGTCGGACCGGGAACAAAGCCCGGGATTTCTTCATCAAGGAGATCAGCAATCTCTCCTCCACACCGGACCCGGTCAAGCACGAGGTCCCTGTTCCGCTGGTAATGCCTAATCATCCGCGTGACCTGGTGGTAGTCTTTCACTCCGCGTGACTGGAGCCATTGCAGGAACCCGACTCTGTTGTCGAGTTCCGATCTAAGTGAGTCCTTGCTGATTCCATAGGTGTCTTTGATCTTGTCGAAGAGATAGGTCCGTCCCTGGAACCGGAACTCGTCCCGGTCGGGGACCCACTTGAACGAGGTGTTCGTGATGAGGTTATTGGTATCCCGGTCGAGCTCCAGGACCTCGGTGATGTTGGCAACCCTCCTCGCACTCCGCTCTCCCCGCATGATGTGCATGGGGAAGATGACGGCATCCAGGTTCGAGAACAGCGCCCTCGGCACGTTCATGGGGTTCGACTCTATCCTGGCGAGCAGTTCGTTGATGGACCCCGCATGGATGGTCCCGAGCGCGGCATGCCCGACCGCGATGGCCTGGAATAGGGTGAACGCCTCGTCGCCACGGACCTCGCCGACAATGATGAACTCGGGCCGCTGCCGAAGTGCCGCGACAAGGAGGTCGTAGAGGGAGATGTCACCGGGAGCCCGCCGAGATATCCCAGAGACTCCCGAGAGGTTCGATGCCGAGGACTCCCCGGCCCCGAAACCGGTCCTTGTGACCGACTGGATCCAGTTGGGGTGGAGCAGGTTCAGCTCCGCGGTGTCCTCGATAGAGACGATCTTGTACTCGCTCGGGATGAAGCTGCAGAGCACGTTCAGCATCGTGGTCTTCCCGGTCGCGGTACCCCCGGAGACCAGGATGGACCGTTTATACTCCATCAGGATCCAGAGGTAAGCGAGCTGCTGGGCGTCGATTGTCCCGTACTCCATCATCTCGATGGGAGAGATCGGGTTTGTACGGAACTTCCTGATGGTGAACGTCGAACCCTTCTTCGTGACCTCGCCCCCGAGCGTCAGGTTTGCACGGCTGCCGTCCGGGAGGGTCACGTCCCGGATGGGCTGGAGGAGCGAGATGTGTCTTCCCCCGACCTGGGCCAGCCGAAGGACGAAATTGTTCAGCTCAACCTCAGCGAACCGGACGTTGGTCTGGATCGAGCCGTAGATACGGTGCATCACATACAGGTTAATCCCCGATCCGTTGCAGGAGATGTCCTCGATGTACTTGTCCTTCATCAGGGTATCCATGTGCGAGAAGCCCAGGTACTTCTTGCAGAGGTGGAAGAACATCCGCTCCTTCTGTGCATCGGTCGCGGTGATCCCAAAGATGGTGATGATGGAGAGGAACCGGTCTTTTAAATAGCCGACACGGTCCCCGCCGGCGATCAGGTCCAGGTTCGTCGAGATCATCTTCTCGAAGCCCTTCTCTACGATCGAGAGTGCGAAGATCTCGTCATCCGAGAGCGGCGGCTCCCGGACCTCGTAGCGGAGCGCCCCCTCGTCATTGTGGTACCCGATGTGCACGTACTGGAACGGGTCATTCACCGGGTAGGTGACGTTCACATCCCGGAGTGCCCCTTCGAGCGAGGGCTCGTCCAGCGGACCGACGATGAACGGGAGGGAGATCATCTCGCCCTTCACCTTCTTCGAGAAGATCCCGGCGATGCCGGACAGGAACCCGGGTTTCTTTCCGTTCGACGGGACGGATACGGGGATGGATGAACCGTTCCCGTTTCGTTTCCCGAAACCAATGGAGAGACCACGCGGGTCGGGTGAAAGGGCGATGTTGCCATCGTCGAGAAGGAGACCGCCCGGTTCATGGGTATGAGAAATACCGGGCAGCCCGCCAGCGTCCCCATCCAGGAGATCGTCATCGTCCAGGAGGATGTTGCCCGGCTCTCCTGCACCGGTCATCGATTGCCGGGAAGTGGCTGATGAGCCGGGGCCTGCTCCCGATCGCGAAACTCCCGCCTTCCCTGGCAGGCCGGTGCGTGGACTCCCCGCTCTTTTTTTCTGTCCTCTCTTCCCCTCAAGTGCTGGGGCATGATCATCATCCCGCAGTTCTTCGCCAGGGGGCACGATAGTTCCCTTTCCTGCAATCTCTTCACGGATTAACGGTATAAGCGGGTCATCCTCAGGGAGCGTATGGTCAATGGCGGTTGTGCCTTCCTGACCGGGAGGTGTTTTCCCTGACTGCCAGGGTTCCTGAGAATCATGTTCCAGGAGGTCCTCTTCATGGAGTGGAGCACCGGCCCTGACCGGCCGAGTCCCCAGGTAGTGTTTCACACCCGGTTCCCTCCCCTCCGCTCCCGGCGAATTCCCTTCCTTCTTCGAATACAGGAGTTTCTTCCGCTGACCGGATCTTGTCCTTTCAGTCCGCGAGGCTTGCTTCGAGGGGCGTGTTTTCACGTTTCCGCGGCCATCTCCCTCGTCTTCGAGGAGATCGTCGTAAGGAATGTCGCTCTGTGTATCCGCTCTCATACCTGGTTCATGTGACATCGTCGATTCCTCCAGTGATTTTTATTAACTTTGGCGCCCTTTGCCGACCTGCCCCCGCTCTTTCGATACGCATTCCCTCTACCTGCATTGTCATTCAGGCCTCCATCTTCCTGGACAATTTTTTCTTGCTGACGGAATCTCTCCTGCCCTTCCTGCATTTCACCGTGGCACCATCCTGCTGGGGCTCATCCTTCCGATCGGACCGCCGCTTCCGTATCACCAGGTCGCACCACCAACGGTGCCGGAGGCTTGCAGAGAACGGCAGGTTCCTCCGCTCGTGGTCGGGCCTCCCGCGGCTCATGGCCCCTCCCACGGGTCTGACGTGACGCCGGCGATCGTGTTCTCCAGCCGGTTCCGGGTCATCCGCCGCCAGGGCTCGTCCGGGGGGACTTCAGGGATGCAGGGGGCCGGGTCTTCTTCGAGAAGGACGGGCTCTGGCATGAAGGCCCGTTCGAGCTCGTCAAGGGCTGATTCGGTATCCCCGCCTGTTTCCGAGAGGAGGGAGGGTTCATCCTCGAAGAGGGGGTCGTCATCGGGCAGCACCACCAGGCGCAGCTCTTCCATGGGGTCAAGGGCGAAGTCGGCCGGGTTGTCATGGAGGGCGGGACTTTCGCCTGAGATCACAAGGGTATCGTTATCGGATGAAACAAGCGATTCCGTAATGCCAACTCCTGCCACAGGACTCACCTGCAGCCCGGCCGAGAGCGTCTCCTTCCAGTCGGGCTCGGACGTGGGGAGGATGGGGGCCGGGGTGATCGGGGGTGTCGCAGGTCGTTTTGATGGGATCGTTGATTCTGTTTCTGCCCCCGAGAGTTCCGCAGTGGCGCACGCGGGGACGGGGATAGGTTTTGTGCGGGAGAAGCGGCCGCCCCCGTTGAAGAGGGTGCGTTTAATGGATGAGATGAGGGGGGATGGGGATTTGATCCCCCCCATACTAAAGTGAAGTACTACCTTGGCTAGGAAATTGATGAGGAGAACCATACAAATGAGAATGAATGCGGCTGCAAAACCATTGGACATGGGAATGACATTTGAATTTTCATATGCGTGATATACTGAATAGGGTAACGTACCAATAAGATCCTGTAGGGGGTAGATTTTAATTCCTGCAAAAAGTTTATCGCTGTGTTTAATTGCGAATTCCGGCATGAATTGGGTGTATCCTGCAGTCAGAATGATAACAGCAGATTCCTCGGCTGCTCGTCCAAATCCAAGGATAATGCCAGTAAGGATTCCAGACACTGCGGTAGGCAAGGTGATCTGCCGGACTGTCTGCCATTTCGTTGCTCCCAAAGCATAACTTCCTTCTTCAAGATCGAATGGCACGGTGTATATCGCATTTTCCATAGCCCGTTCGATCACGGGCATAATCAGGATTGAGAGTGCGATCGAGCCTGCAATTAGCGAATATCCCCCTGTGAATGGTCTGAGATAATACACGAGCACAAGGAGACCAAAGATACCGATTACAATCGATGGGGTGCCCGACAGTATCTCGATAAAAAACCGCAGCAAACGGGTAATCCAGCTATCAGTGGCATACTTCTGAAGGTATATCGCCGTTCCAAGAGCCAGTGGGATTGCGAGAAGCGTCGCAATCAGGGAAATTATTACAGAACCCCAGATAGCATTAGCAATTCCCATTCCAATATGAGGCGTCTCTGATTCAGGGGTAGTGATAAAATACCATGTCAGGGAGGGGATCGCCTGCAAGGTGATTTCAGAAAGGATCATAAAGAGAAGAAGGCAGGTGATCAGAGCTGCGCCTGCACATACTGCCAAGAAAAATGTCTCTTCGATTTTTTGAAACTTTATATTCATTTCATCCTCTTCGCAGCCCCAGCACTTATCGCACGAACAATTCCGACAAAACCCATTTCAATGAGAAATAAAACAACAGCTATGCCAAAAAGAGCCGAACGAGGTTCAGGCTGGGCGAAATAATATCCAATATCACAAAATATCTTCGAAGTCATTGCAAAGCCTGTATCGAATATGGATACAGGGATATGCTGGGAGCATCCGATGACCATTACAACGGCCATAGTCTCTCCCATAGCACGCATCATGCCGAGAACAACTCCAGTTACAATCCCAGGAAGCGCTGCGGGGATTACCACTTTTTTAATAGTCTGCCACTTCGTTGCCCCGACCGCAAGTGATGCTTCCCGGTAGCTGTCAGGGATCGAGCGTATTGATTCCTGGGATACTGCCGCAATGGTCGGCAGAACCATTATGGCTAATATTGTTGCTCCAAGCAAAATGCCTAAACCACTACCAGGATCGGGGTCATGAAAGGCCGGGATGAATCCAAGGGTGCTGCTGAGTGCAGGTTTAATAGTATTGCGGAAGATTCGCTCTAATACAAAAAAACCAAAAATGCCGTATACCACCGAGGGTATACCCACGAGGAGATCAATTAAAGGCCGGACTATCTTTTCAAGCGATGCCGGTGCCCATTCCGCCAGGAAGATCGCAGTGAAGACGGCGAGAGGGATTGCGAGTGCCATGGTCACCACGGTCAGGAGAACCGTTCCGAGAATAAAGACCAGAATACCATACTGGTGAGTGTCATAGTTCCATATGGTCCCAGTCACAAAGGAGATTCCCTCTTTTTGCAGTACGGGGGCAGCGGTCAGTAAGATAAAGCCAAAGACGAGAAGAACAACTGTTGCGGTGATGCACCCACACCCCAGAAATACATATTTTGGGGCATCAATCTTTCCGGGCATGGAAAAAAAGATTTTGGTGATTTTTCGCTTACGCGAATTCGGTTATTCCGAACATACCAGCAGCTTTGAAGTCCTCAAGCGAACCGGGCGACTGACAGAAGGTGATATAGTTCTTGACGACTGAAGACGGTGTGCCCTTGATGATGTAGTTCAGCGGACGAACAAGTCCCTGGGGGTAGTTGTTTTGCTGAGCGGCTTTTGCCTTCTCATCCTTGAGTGCCGCCAGGATGTTTGTCCTGTCTACTGGTTTACTTCCATCAACATTGCCATCGGCAACTCCAATGATTTTAATACCCGGAACTGTTGCACCAGTACTGTCAACAGCATACCCAAAGTCAACGAAACCGAGCTTGTATTGGGTTGTGGCAGCTTTGACCGCTGCAAGCATGCCGGCATTACCGAGCTGACCAGTACAATTTGTTATTCCATTCATAGCAGAGTCGCTGCCAAGGAGATACTTGGAGACGGTATCTTCGGTACCCGAGGACTCACTGCGCTGGTATCTGTCGTCAATTCCAGAAAGATTAGATGTAAATGTTTTACTCTGGTATGCGGCTTTTAAATCATCCTTAGTTGCAGTGGTAACGGATGTTGCTTTATCTGAAGTAATGAAGACAACTGCGCTTCCACCGATCTGGTAGGTGTTAAGATCGGGGTATGAGGTCTTCTCTGCATCGTTCAATGCACGTGATGCAGCACCAATGTCAACAATCCCCATGCCAGCAGAAGAGACGCCTGCTCCGGAACCTCCGCCCTGAACGGTGATCTTAAGTCCGGGGTGCTCTTTCATGTAGGACTTGGCAAGCTCTTCTGAGACGGGCTGGACAGTGGTAGAACCGGCAATGAGGATCTCGGTCTGGGCTGCAGCACCGGCACCCTCAGCATTTGCTTCCTTCGACACATCGGTTGAAAAGGTACCCACAAGGGTACCGACGGCCACCGCCCCGATGACGGCGACCACGATCAGCACGAGGGTCGCGACGATCGGCGACACGGCGTGCTCGTTCTCTTTCATTTTCCTGATTGCGTTCACGCGAATTCACCTGGTTTTTTGTTGCTTGTGTGAGTTCTGGATTTGGGTAGGAGGCGATCGGTGAAAGTCATCCATCCCCCGTGGGCTGTCATCTTCACCACATCAGAATACGCTTAAACAATATATATTTCTTGCGTTTTATCAATAGATAAACCCAGCTTGACTAGAGAGAACTATAGATATCTCCATATCTCCAGGTTTATAAGCAGAGGTCCTGACCGCCGGAGTCGGGGCCTGGTTGGGAGTACTATTCTTGTCCGGATATCGGAGAGCGTGCGTGGCATCGGGTTGACAGGTGTGTGGAATGCGGAACCGTCCTGGTCTCCGGTGGTCACTCGACCGGGGTGAAGTTCCCGTGGCGGCCCCGGCACCTGACCGCCACGAGGATAGTGTATGCATATACGATGAGGAATATTCCCAGAATAAGCTGTGAAACCTGTGCCGACATCTGATACCTCGAAACGCTGCAATACGTTCCAAGAACAAGGAGCATCATCCCCGCCATCCCGGATACCAACCTGAACTCGCGGGAGAATGATGCACAATATGCAGAAAGAGAGTGAATGTGCTCACAAAACGAATGCTCTTCTCTGTGTGGAGCTGGCACATCTGCGACCATCCGGTCCTCACCACGGTTGATCGATGGTGGATTGGCGGGTCCAATGGATCCGGTGATTTCCGGGCGTTGCATGATGACCGATCACCCATCGTTCCCGGCAGGATATAGTAATTAGTACGGTGGAGTATAGAGGGAACAGAGAGATATAGAGGGGCGGAACCGATCCAACCTGACCTTACATTAAAATTCAAAAATTTTGGTATTATACACTCCCCTTTGGATGAAAAAGATGGTCATTTCTTAAGTTTTTGAAAAGGCTGGGAGATTCTTCAAATGCTGATTATTGCATGAAACGTGCAGAAGAACTGAAACAACCTGAACCTACGTTGATGGAAGAAGATCAACCAGAACCTCAGCGGGATCCTGTCAGGAGTGCAGTTTCATCAAAAGCTCCCCCGTATGAACCAAATTATCTCTTGTTCCTCACGCCGTTAATCTGGGCTGTGGTAACAATTGGACTTGGGTCATTCGATCCATTTACTGCGAGTTTCATCGGTGCGTTTGCATTTCTCATCAGTTGTACTGTGCTGGTCTTTTTTGATGCCCGAAAAATTGGTGCGGGAGCAGAAAAAACCGAGTTGTCCAACTTAAGTACCTGGAAACCATGGAAATGGGGGGCATTGACCCTGTTGTTATGGATTATCGGGTATCCGCTGTATCTCCTGAATCGGAGAGGAATCTACGAGACAAAAAATCAGATCCCTCGCACCTCTCATCATATTACCCATGCCGCATTGTTAATTGGCGTAATCCTCTTCTCTGTGATTCTTGTGGGAACTGCGCTCGTTGTTCAGTCCAATGCCTTGTCCGCATATGGTCCAGGTTCTTATTCGGTATCGCCATATCATTCCAGCCCAATCACTTCAAATCAGAATCCAAGCGTATCAAATGATGCAGTGAAAAGGTTCGATAACCCAGATTCCAGATCAGAAAGACAACCCAGTACACCAACTCAAGTTGAGGCGGTCATAGGTAAGACGGTCACAAGCCAAACAGAACAAATTACCATCTTCTCAGCACAAAAAAACACCTAAATACACATGGAGTTATTCATCGTCATATAAGTATACAAAGAATGCAAAGCTGGAAGTATTTTCGTGATAGTTGATGCTGAAATTAAAAACATTGGATCAGATAGCATGTATATTACCATGGCAAAATTCAGTATGAGCGACTCCGAAGGGAACAGGTATGACCCGGAGTTATATGTGGGGGATGATGGACTGAGTATCCTGAAAGAGCTTTATACAAACCAGAAGACCCGTGGGAAAATTGTGTTCCAGGTGCCCGAAAATGCAAGAAAATTAAAGTTATATTATGATTTTGGAAATATCCTGATTGGAACGAAATTGGCATCTTGGCCGATTAATTGAAACTTTTTCACTCTTTTTTCCTGTGGTGAATCGCAATCATGTTGAAGTAACCGAACAGGGATTTTTACATTCTTTGTCCTGAAAATCCTTATCAGTGCGAAATCCTCTCACTACAGGTCGCAACTTCACCGCAGAGAGGTCAGTGAAGGGAAACGGGACGAGTACTATCTTCCCCTTTAACGGTATACGACCCTGCAATCGGCGACGGAATAAAGGTCCGGCTCTTCATTCAGAAAGGCTGAGAGCGACCGTTCCGAAAGCCGCATCATGCCATAGAGATCCTGCATTTCGAGGAGGAGATCGAGTTTGCGGGTAATCTCCTGCACATTCCTCCGGATATCCTCCATCTCTTCAAGGATAGATACGATATGCTTCCTATCGTTGGCAACAGACATCGCGCTTGCTCATATCATGGTGGACTCGAGAGATCATTAATCTCTCGCTCCTCATGAATGGTTCGCAGAATCAAAACTACGATGAAAAAGATTGCATCCTTCGCTTCGTTACCATCGATACCGTTGTTCCCGGGGAAGGAAAGGAGAGCGATCCCATATTCTCACTCATTCAGAGCGATCTCGCAGTTCATTCGTAGAGGCACCTCATTGGTGTATCCCTGGAAGAAGAGATGTCAGGATTCTATGCATTGTGAGTCAAGTCTCAGCGATACCTTACAGGTACTGGCAGCTGGGAAATCTCATTCCGCCAATATTACGACAGGGATCGAACACGAAGTGCATAAGGATCCGGAATACAACAAGGATGCGATTTTTTTGGTCGTTTACATCATTATGCAGATGCAGGCATGTGCCTGGTGCTCTTGCGTCCCTTCACATGCTTCCTGAAGTTTTCGAATGTCATTAGATTCACACCCCGTGCCAAAGATTCATGAGTCTGGTCTTACTCACGTAAAACCATTGTATGGAAAAGAAGGAGATTTACAATACATTACTCCATCACAGGAAAAATATCAGATTCAATTTCCTTTGCAGGGCTGCGGTGCGATTTGGGTTTGAGTTGAGAGGGAGAAAGGGCAGTCATCATGTATTTACAAGGAAAGATATCCCGGAAATCCTTAATTTTCAGAATGTAAACGGGAAGGCAAAACCTTATCAGGTCATGCAGTTGTGTACCATAATCGAGAAATATTGCCTTGCGGAGGATGAAGACGATGTATAAATACACCATAGAAATCTTCTACAGCGACGAGGATCAGGGGTTTATCGCGGTCGTTCCCGAGTTGCCTGGCTGTTCGGCATTCGGGGAGAGCGAAGAGGATGCACTGCGAGAGGTCAAGACGGCGATTGAACTCTGGCTTGAAGCAGCGAAGAGCGAAGGAAGGAGTATCCCCCGCCCTCATGGAAAGGAATTTTTAAAGATGATGATCGAAGAGAAGAGGATTGGCAATTCTGTTTTTTCCTGAAATGCGGAGTTCGGGAAGTACATCGAATCCATGTATTTTCCTATGAAAATATGATTAAATT
>DAWU01000030.1 GCA_002506105.1 Methanolinea sp. UBA275
TGGCTAGATTGTCACTATACCCATTCGTTTTATAGTCCTTGGTATTAGTTCGACGTTTTGTTAAATGGGTGTATTTTTTATGGGAAGGGGGAGAATCCCCCTCCCCGGTCTCCACCCCCGATACGCGATAGGTTCTGTAAAGGGTGGCCTTTTGAAGATTGACAATGTTCGTTCTCCAGCACGGGCTCTATCGCAATATGGGATGCCACAGCGGCGGGGCTTCAGCCCCAAGAGCGTCTTAGGATGAGTGCGGTTTTTTGAATTTAATAGGCTGAATACCCAAGCAGGTACATTTCCCAACTGCGTAAGAGTCTAATCCGGGTAAAGGGCATATAAATGGTGAAATTGAATTGCCGCTAAAGAAAAAGACTATCTGATCTATGAACTACTCTTATGAAAGGTACACGGCGTATGACCAGTAATCCGGCCGAATGGATGAGACAGGCGGATTATGATATGGAGACTGCTGCCGTTCTGATGAGAGAGAAACGGTTCATTTACACCATTTTTTTAAGCCATTTGGCCATAGAAAAAGCCCTAAAAGGGCTGTATATTAAACTGAACACGATTGAACCGCCGAAAACACACAGCCTCATCCATCTTGTAGAATTGTTGGAACTTACTTTACCGGAAAAATTACACGAATCCGTGTTTATTCTTAATCGTGTGAGTATTCCAACACGCTACCCTTCCGATATCGATGAACTTCTCGGTACTTATGATGAAGAAAGAACCCGGCAGTTATTCACGGCAGCCCAGGAGGTTATCCGATGGTTAAAAAGCAAGTATTGAAGGTGGTGAATTATTTTGAAGCTCGTTTGAAAGAACACGGGCTTCAAAAATTCCGGCTTATCGTATTCGGTTCCCACGCATCGGGAAGATCTCATCCGGCGAGTGACATTGATATCGCTATCGTTTCGGATGAATTCGAGGGGAAAGATATCTTCGAAAGGGCAAAAATGACGCAGGATGCAGAGATCCTGACCGTTCGGATGTATAAAGTGCCTCTCGATATAATTACCCTCTCGACCCGGGAATTCCAGGAAAGTAAGTCTCCGATTGTGGAGTATATCAAGCAGGGTGCCACTGTGCAGTCCCAATCGACCTCTCATCCTTTCTCAACGCTATAATCCCCAAAGAAAATACAACCCGGGCTGGATACTGATTTTAGTTGAGTTTACCGATAAAATTCAGGCAGGCTATCTCGGGGTATCCTTATTAAGAGAGAATATCCACAACGTATCAAAACAATGGAATCATTTCGTTTCTCTGTGATACTTGAGAAAGACGAATCTGCCTACTATGTGTTCTGTCATGAGCTTCAGGGATGTTACACACAAGGGAGCACGTACGAAGAAGCACTTGAAAACATTCAGGATGCAATAAGACTCCACATCGAAGATAGGATTTCAAGCGGTGAGTCTATCCCTCAGCACAAGATGGTGAGTCTGACTACAGTCGACGTGGCAGTATGAAGGGGAAGACCCCCCGGATTACCGCTGACACGCGATAGCCTGTGGGCATGGTTGAAAAAATACTTTGAATTTTTTTATCAGAATTCTTTAGAATCGTTTAATGAAACCCTTGGATTGGATTTTTTTGTAGATCAGTTTCTCTTAATCCATTCTTCACGCGGGATTCCTGACTGTCGTAGGATTCTGATAAGGAGATCCAGACCAATCTCTTTTCGATGCGGATTGGGAAGTGTGAGAACAAGTGTGTCTTTAATCATGAATGGATGTTTTCCCCCCGAATAAGGGCCTTCGAAGCCAAAAGAGTGTAGTTTTCTCACAAGGTCAGCCCACTTTTCGGGCTGAAGCTTACGCTCTGGCACTTGAATCCAGTCCCTTCAAATCTTCGATTGCATGATCACCCAATCTGGGTATAGGAAGGCTTCTTCTCAAATGAATAATAATCCATTCGTCAAGCACTTCGACAAGATTCTGGCGGCAATCTTCGAGTGTCTTCCCTGTAGCCCATACTCCGGGAAGATCCTCAATCTCACCATAGAATGGTTCTTCATCATCGATGATCTCATACTTTGCCAAGGCAAGCGCAGCATGGATATATTCTATTATCATGGATTATTTCTGATTCTGTTGTAGAATGTAATAAGTATACTGTGATATGTCGGATTCAATCGGGTACTACTGTTATGCAAAAAGAGGAAAAATACCCCTTCCGGTCAACCCCCATTCACACGATAGCTTGCGGGAAGGGTGATTTATTGGAATATCGAACCTGAGTTTTCTCAGCACTGAGACCTTTCGCAATTCGAAATGCGCAAGCATACGGAGCTGAAATCCCAAAAGCGTCTGAGGATGAATGCGGTTTTCATTAGTTCGGATGAGAAAATCGCACTCTAGATTTTCGATAAGAGATGTAATCGGAACGGTCCCATTCCCGCAGTCCCTCGCAATTGCGAGCTCAAAGATTCAACTGCTCCACAACCCTCATCCATCTCAACAACCATATACTCGATTCTAGGAACTGGTCACCATGGCAAAGATGCCACCGCGGAAATACAAGGGGCTCGTCCCGAGACTCGGGTTCTGGGAGGTCACCATATCGGGGATCGGCATCATCCTTGGCGCAGGGATCTATGCCCTGATCGGGGTCGCGGCAGGAACCGCAGGGAACGCACTCTGGCTCTCGTTTGTGATATCAGCCCTGGTCGCATTCTTCACGGCGCTCTCCTACATGGAACTCTCCTCCATGATGCCGAACGTCGGGGCCGAGTACGAGTACGCGAACCGGGCGGTGGGACGACAGGTAGCGATGGTGATCGGCTGGCTGATCATCTTTTCAGGTATCATCGGTGCAGCGACGGTGTCGCTCGGGTTCGCGGGCTACCTTGCGAACCTGCTGCCGGTCCCGGTCTTTCTGGCCGCCATTCTCCTGATTGCAGTATTGTGCGGGATCCTTCTTGTCGGGGTCAAGGAGAGTGCGGTCGTGGCGGTGGTGTTCACTCTGGTGGAAGTGGGAGGACTCGTGCTGATCATCGTGGCCGGAATCCCGTATCTCGGCCGGGTGGACTTCATGGAGATGCCGCTTGGGATCACGGGGGTGCTGTCTGCCGCAGCGCTGGTCTTTTTTGCCTACCAGGGGTTCGAGGAGATGGTCAAGTTCTCGGAGGAGACCCGGGAGCCAGAGCGGACCGTTCCTCTCGCCCTGATCACGGCGCTCGTGGTCTCGACAGTCCTCTATATCTTCGTCTGCCTGTCGGCGGTGAGCGTTGTCGGGTGGGAGGCGCTCGCAGCATCGCCGGCGCCGTTTGCGACCGTTGCATCCGCCGCATGGGGAGGAGATGCGTCGATCCTGATGTCGGTTATCGCGCTGTTCGCGACCGCGAATACCGTACTCATGATGATGTTTGCCTCCTCCCGCATCAGCTACGGGATGGCACGGGCGGGATCGCTTCCCCCATTCATGGCAAGGGTCCATCCCGACCGTCATACGCCCTGGATCTCGATCCTCCTTGTCGGGGGAGGAGCGCTCCTCTTCATGTTTGTCGGCGACATCGCGTTTGTCGCAAACATCTCCAACTTCACCCTCTTTGTGACCTTCATGGTGGTGAACCTCTCGGTGATCATCCTCCGTTACAGGGAGCCCCGGAGCGAGCGTCCGTTCTCCATCCCAGGGAACATCGGGAGGTTTCCCCTCTTTCCGCTCCTCGGCCTTGTCGCCTGCATCTTCCTGCTGGTGCAGCTCGAAACACTGGTTCTCGGGATCGGGGCGCTCCTGACGGGGATCGGGATCGTGGTCGTGCTGGTGTTCGGGAGGGGAAAGGGGAAGTAGCGTCCAGAAGTACTCCTCCTGATTCCTGAACGCGATGGATTCTCTTTGAATTACGTAGAAATACAATTCTTATGATCTTCGTCGCATGCTCACACGGGAAGCATGCAAATAGCCCCTCCTGCTCAAGCGGACTCTATCGTAATCCTGGAAACGCAGGTGGAGGGAGAGCCACAGGATCGAGATCGAAATGGGTACGTGCAAGGGGTTCCTGATACCAACCCCACTGAAGGATTTCTTTGAATGTGAAGGAAGGAGTTCCTGTGATAATCCGGGTCACATGTCCCGGTATACATGTTTCCGATGGCCAACCTCGATGACGAGAATGATGAGGCAGTCATGGCCGATATCAAGGATGATGCGGTACATGCCAACCCGGTGGGAATACACGGTTCCGCACTCCTGCCCCTTGATCTTCTTGAGGAATGGTCTCGGATCGGGCTCCTTTACAAGGGCAAGGAGATCATTCCGTATCCTGAGGAGAACCGGGCGTGGTACCTTCTTTGCGCTACGGATGGCATGAGGGGACCAGAGGACCGTCCAGGTCATTCAAGCCCCAGTTCTTTCTCTGCTTCCTCCATTGTGTAGAAACGGCCCGACCTGACGTCATCCCTTGCCTGCCTGATAGCCTTCAGGGTCTCCGCACTCAGCGGTTCTTCATCGACATAACTGGCAACAAGCCGGTCAATGACTTCGGAATAGGATTCACGGGGATGTATCTTGAGATCTGTGAGAGATTCCTTGGTCTTGTCATTGACACGGATCATCGATCCCTGCATATACCCATGTATACACATGTTGACAGATAAATCTCTCGCATGAGGGTATCATGAGTATCTGGGAGGAGAGGTACCCTTCCCATTCACCCGGGCAGTTGTTCCCCCGCAGCAGAAGGGCTTTTCAGCCCTTCTGCTGCTCCTCATACGGCTGGTTCTCCCTCAGGCACACCGCCAGGTCCTGCATGATTCCCTGCAGGTCTCCGGTGTCCCGGAACCTCTCGATCAGGATCTGCCCGAGGGATCCTTTATCGATCCTTCTCCGGATCAGGGGAAGGTACCGCCTCTCTTCGCGTGTGGCTGACTTTTCTGCATGCTTGTAGAGGTTTTCCAGCTCGTCCCGGAGCCCTGGAGTCCCCGTATGGATTGCCTTTTCTGTCATTTCGAGGAGTGCGTTCCGGTCATCTTCGAGCGTGAGGTGCCTGGATCTCAGCAATGCCCGGACGAATGCGCAGAATGCGATGTCGGAGCGGACGCACTCCTGCTCGTCAGGGACCTTGATCTCGACGCAGGGGCGGCTGAACCTGACGATCACCCCTGGCGAGGCAACCCATTCCTCGCAGAGGACTGCTGCACCTCGTGCCTCGAGCTCGGCATAGATCCCGGAGAGCCGTTCACGGTACTCTCCCACCGAGCCGATGGGTTCGGGGACGATACCGTTGCAGATGGCCGGGACCTGTGCCTGGTTCTCCCTGTAATACAGGAGGCGGTTGTCGACCGGGCCGGGAGTGTTTCCCTCCACGAAGGGGGAGGCGGCCGAGACCGCGATGAGAAACGGGATAAGGCAGCGTAGGGTATTATGCATCTCCACGAGTTCCGCCCAACTCTGGTATTCCAGGTTGACCTGCAACGCCTGGATGTTCAGCCATCCATGCTGCCGGATGGAGAAAAGCCGGTCGTAGGCATCGTAATACTCGCCCTCGTCATGGTCCCAGACCCGGGTCTGGTCGAGTGACAGCGTGGGGTGCATGCCGAGTCCGAGGAGGATGTACCGGTCCTGGAACCGGCGGTAAAATTCCGCAATACCGTTGTGAACGGATGATTCGAGTTCGGACAGCCGGACTGACGGGTGGTCCGGGGCGAATTCAAGCACGGTTTTCTGCAGTTCCTTGCAGATGATCGACCGCCCGAGCGGAATCTCACCGTCCCACCTGCCGGATACCTCGGCGAGTATCCTGTCGGATTCCGGGAGCGGGACAAATCCCGGACCGTTGAGGGAATATTCGTGCTCGGTTCCCGTCTTCATGGGATGCAATCCCCTCCCGGATCCAGGGGGATCTCTGCAACGAGGTCTGTCTCGGGCTCGGGGATGGCGTTGATCACATCGAGTTCGCGGGAGGGGAGCGATCGCACAAGATCGGCGAGGATCTGTGCAGCGTTTTGGAACTGGGTCTCATAGACACGCTCGTCTGCTTTCAGGTAGGGCACGAGCGGACAGATCGATTCGTGCTTGAGGAAGAGGCGGAGCCTGTTATCCGCCACTTCGAACGTGAACGGCCCGGCCACGCAGGTCTCGGGTTTGAAGGCATGGATCCTGCACCGCCCGTCAATGCACATGATGCACAACCCATCCTGGTCAGAGTGTATCCTGGTATACCCGTTGCACTCGAATGCAGTGTGGGGTACCCCCCTCTCCCGGAGAATTGCAATCCTGCCCGGGCTGAGCGGGGGATGCGCCCCATAGCAGCATTGTGCTCCGCATGTCGCGCAGACAGCCTCTGCAAGGGCTTCGAAGGATCCTGTCATGGGTGTTCTGTTCACGTCTCCAAAAGAGTGTGGACGATCTCCCGGTACACCCCGGGGTACGCGGTGTCCTCGCCGCCTTCGAGCGATGGATTGTCATTGACCTCGATCACGCACGGCCCGGCTCTCCCTTCTTTGATGTCAACGCCGTACAGCCCCTTTCCGATGGCCTTCCCGGCCGCAACGCCGAGTTCGCGCACATCGGCGGGGACCAAGTCCGGCGGAACGCTCTGCACCCCGCAATACACGATATGACCGTTGACCGAGTCCTGGATCTTGAAGGTCTGCGAGGGGATGATGTACTTGCAGGCATACAGGAATTTTCCGCCCAGGACCCCTACCCTCCAGTCGTAGGTGCTCTCCACGAACTCCTGGGCAACGATCCAGTCCGACATCTTGAAGTAGCGGCGGGCGACCTGCACAAGCCCGGCCGGGTCAGTCACCTTCTCCACCCGGAGCGAGAACGAGGTGGAGGGCTCCTTCACGATCAGCGGTGACCCGAGATCCTCGAAGATCTCCCGCGCCCTCTCCGGTGAGAACGCTCTCTGTGACACGAAGATGGTGCGGGGGATCTTCACTCCATGCTGCATCAGGCAGGAGTACATGTTCACCTTGTCGGAGCAGATCTGGATTGAGGAGGGGTCATCGATTACGGGTATCCCTGCAAAGGATGCCATGCGGGATGCAACGTAGGTGACGTTCATGGGGTCGGTCCGGGCACGGATGAAAAGCCCGTCCATCTGGGGGATCTTCCGGATATCGACGGGGAAGATGAATTCGGCGCCATGCCCCATCTCCTCCGCGGTGTCCCTGCACCGGATAAGGGCGTTGAGCTGCTCCGCGGAAGAGAGGGTCTTCCGGTCGACGAAAATCCCGAGCCGGCTCATAAGAATTCCTGGCGGGAGAGGAAGGCCTTGAGAATCGCCTTCTCCACCTTCGAGAGGTGGGAATAGCGGACCGGGCAGAGTGCCGAAAGGCAGGTGCCGGAGGGAGCCGACAGGCAGATCATCTCCACGAGTGGGATGCGGAAACACTCCCAGACCCGGGCGGAAATGTCAGCCAGCTCCTGATCCTGGCACGCAACTCTCCCGAAGATCGAGACAGTCCGTGCGATCCGCACCCCTTTGTCGAGGCGCTGCGCGCAGAAGGGATATTTTCCGTTGTTGGTGACATGCCGGATCATCTCCCGTTCCCGGGCATCCTCCTGCAGCACCTCGAAATGCGAGGTGCAGGCAAAGTAGTTCAGGCCATAGATCACTGCCGGCACGGGGATACAGGACTGGGAGATGGAATAATCGGCCACCGGGATCCCTTCATGGTGCGCCCGTTCGAGGCAGATAGGCACGACGAAGGCATCGAGGATGGATGACGTGGAGGGAATGATGCGCTGGCCCAGAATCTCCCGTTCGAGGATTGAGTAGTAGGCCTCGCTCTTGTACGAGTAATTCTCGGAGACGAGGTATACAAGGCCATCCCTCTCAACAGCGTGGATGCTCTCTCTGGAGAGGGTGGTGCCTTGATCTTCCTGGTCCGGCCCCCCCTGCGAGGAGATCCCTGTAAGTATCGTGGGGGAGAGGAGGGATTTTGGGAAAAGCGTGCCCTGGGGCATCAAAAAGTCCCCCCCTTCAGGGAATCATAAAAACCCTTCGTGAGTGAAAGGGATATCGGAAAACCGGCTGTTTGGACCCTATCATGGGGGTCATCATCATTTTCGCTTTCTGGTTCTGGCATGAGGAACCACGCGCTGCACCCTGTTGGCAGCCAAGAGGTATCACTCAGTTGGTGTGACAGAATTGGTTTAAATGTTTGTGGTTGATCTGCAGGATTTTTCCCAAAAAAAGAAGGAAAAAAGGTTCGATTCCCTGATGAACGCACCCATGCCGGCAGGGTGTCGGGGCATGGGAATGCTAAAATTTTCGTGAATCCCGACGATACGTCCCGTGGTACATCCCCGGAATCAGGGTGAATGTATTTCATACTCCCCCGGAGAGGAGTGGTGAATCTGTTGATGGGATATGGTGCATTCATCCTGGATCCGCGGATCCTCATGTGGTGCGGTATACCCGGTCCGGACGGGAATATATAGAAATTTATACTAATATTGTGCAGAATAGAGAGGCATAACTCAGTCCTGAACGGGAGTGTCGGCGCATGGATATCAGGAAAGTGCAGATCACCGGGGGATCGTCATTTGTAATCACCCTTCCCAAGGAATGGGCAGAAAAGCAGGGCGTGAAGAAGAACGATCCCCTGGGACTCGTTGCACAGCCCGACGGGACGCTCCTTGTCACGAGGGATCTTTCGGAGACTCCTTCCCAACGGACAAAGACCTTTGACGTGACCTCGATCAATGACCCTACGTTCCTGTTCCGGCTCCTGATCGGGTCCTATATCGCGGGATACACCACGATTGGCGTGACCTCAAAGACCAGGCTTCCCGCGTCCATACGGATGGTTGTGCGTGACTTTTCGCAGATGACGATCGGGCCCGAGGTGGTGGAGGAGACCGACACCACGATCCTCTTAAAAGACCTGCTCAATCCTGCAGAGATGCCTTTTGAGAACACCATCCGGAGGATGTACGTGATTGTCAAGAACATGTACATGGACGCGCTTTCGGTACTCGAGACAGGCAATGCCGCGCTCGCACGCGACGTCGTCGCACGGGATAACGATGTGGACCGCCTCCACTGGCTCGTCGCCCGGCAGACCAACATCATCCTCAAGAATGCCAGCCTCTCCAGGAAGATGGGAGTGGCTTCATCGGCGGTCGTCAATACGTACCTCATCAGCAGGATCATCGAGCGGATAGGCGATCACGCCGTCCGGTTTGTGGAGGAGGCAGGTCGCCTTCCGGGAGGGAGGATCGACCCGGCAGCCATCGAGTCCATCAGGAATGCGACCACCCATGCCATGACAATCTTCGACAGGAGCATCTTCTCGTTCTTCAAGGCAGATATCAGGGAGTCCCATGCGAACATCGAGCAGGTGAAAGCCCTGGAAGAGGAATGCAAGGTGATCTTTTCCCACTCGCTCGAGGAGAACCCGGAGATCGCGGTGCCCCTGCGAAATATCGTTGCAAGTATCAGGAGGGCCGGGGAGTATGCCGGGGATATCTCCGAGAATGTCATCAACATGCTGGTTGAGGACCGGATATAACCGGGATCTCCCTGAGAAAAGGCCAAAATATTATCCCTTCACCCGGCAACCTCACAGCCGGGAGGAAGAATCGTGGAAGGGGAAGACCCGGTCGAAGTGACCGACATCACGTGGGAGAAAACCGTTGAAAAAAGCCGGATGCCCGTCCTTGTGATGTTTTACAGCCCGACATGCCCCCATTGCAGGACCATGGATCCGTACATGCGCGAGTTTGCCCGGGAGTATGCAGGGGCAGTGATCTTCGTGAAGGTTGATATCACCCGGAGCCAGTGGACAGCAGAGCGGTTTGGTGTCATGAGCACGCCGACGTTCAAGTTTTTTTGCAACGGAAGACCGGTCTCGGACATGGTGGGGGCAGTGTTTCCGGCACTCATAAAGAGAATGGTTGATGAGGGGATCACACACGGTCAGGACTGCCTTGATCGTTCGTCAGGGATAGACTATGATGTCTCCGGGTATGCCTGACAAAAACGCGAATCGCCACCTCGCGTTCCCAGGTTCCTGTGCGCGTAATGGACGAACGTGTGGGGAAGCGCATCATCTCCTGCGTCCTGCCACTCCCCGGAGTTCAATAGGTATATATGAATTCATGGGCTAACTGTTGTTATTGGAATGACAACAGATATCCGGTATTTTTTCACGCGAATCCTCCTGGTATGCGTTGGTGTTGCCCTCGTTTTGGCTCCTGTTATAGGAGCGGGGGAGTACCTCGGTGGGGAACCTCTTCTTGTCGCCTCGCTGGAAGGGTCAACCGAATTCCTTCCCGGCAGTGATGCGACTCTTGTGGTGGTGATCGAGAACAGGGCTACCAATGATTTCCAGATGTTTCCCTCGGGAAGGGCGGCCGCGGATGAGTCTTCCACGACTGCCAGGCTGCTCATGGTGGATGTAGGTGCAGGCGATGCGCCCCTGCTGCTCCGGACTGATCCCCAGATGGTCGGTGATCTTCCTGCGAATTCGCAGGTGAAGGTACCATTCCAGGTCAAATTCCTGGAGAATGCGTCGGGTGGGGAGTATACACTCCCTCTCACCTTGCAATACCGGGCATTCCTGTTCGCCGAGCAGCGGGGATCAGAGACCGTGGCCTACTCATACACAAACGGCAGTGCGACCATCCCCCTCTCTGTGAAAGTCACACCGCGGGTGATGATCCACGTCCTTGGCATAGAAGCGGCTGAACTCACGTCAGGAAATGAGGGAGTGGTTACTCTTGCCATCCGGAATGACGGATCCCTCTCTGGCAATGAGGCCGTCGCGCGTATCACGCAGCACCAGGAGAGCCCGGTTGTCCCTGTTGTCGGGACGTCGTACATTGGTGATTTCTCTGCTGGGGAGACTGCCCAGGCCCAGTTCAAGATACGGGTGAATGATGCAGCACAGGCATCGACCTATCCCCTGGACGTGACGGTTGAGTACCTTGATCCGCAGGGGGACCTGATCAAGACTGATACGGTCACCATCGGCATTCCGGTACTGGGTGAGATCAGGTTTGAGGTGCTCTCCGATGAATTCACGATTGCCCGGGGCGATACCCGTGAGATCGAGATCTCTTTTTTGAACACGGGCCCTGTGGTGGTGCGCAGCGCCCAGGCACGGATCAGTGCCGTGGATCCCTTCTCCTCTACCCGGGACATTGCATCGCTTGGAGACCTTGCACCAGGTGAGGAGGCAAGGGCGGTCTTTGTCATATCAGTCGATAAAACAGCGACAGTAAAGGAGTACAGCCTCGAATCCGAAGTCCGGTACCGCGATGCACTGGATAATCGCCTGGTCTCCGACCCGATGAAAGTCGGGTTCAACGTGGTCGAGCGGAGCGGGATAGATGCACTCCTCACCAGTCCGCTCTCCATGACCATCATCGGTGCTGTCCTGGTCGGCATAGGATATTATCTGTATTCCAGGAAGAAACGTAGTGTGAAGTAGGAACCAGGACAAATTCCCTCATAGAAGCCCTTTTTTCTTTTCCCTGCTCTCTTGTTCAGACAACACCTGGGATGGGTCCGATGGTGATCATGATCGATTGCTGCCATGGTTCTTCGTGCAGAAATCAACAGTATCAGGGAGATTCCCCAGGTTCCCTCCTACGGGAATTCAACAGAGGGAAAGGATATACGAATACTGCAAAAGAAAAAAAGAGAGGGGTGGTGTTACCACTTCTCTGCGAATGCCATGTTTACGTAGATGTCCTCGAGCCTGCTCTTGTGGCCCCGCTCCATGCTTGCAAGTTCCATGAACATCATCTTTTGTGCATCGCCCGTGCTGTTGTTGGCAAGTGCAGTATACATCTGCATGGCCTCGAGTTCTTTCTTGATTGCCACGACGAGCCCGTCAACGGGCGTCAGATCGGGCGTCAGATCGGGGGTCGCGATGTTGTCCCCGACTTTGTAGTCCTTGGATGCAGAGAATTTGAGTTCCTTTACGTCCTTTGAGAGCAGTCCCTGGAGGAACTCCCTGTGCTTGGTCTCCTCGCCGGCAAGCTCAAGGAAGAGGCTCTTCAGGTTTGCATCCTTCACCTTCCCCGATACTGTCTTGTAGAATGTATACGCTTCCACTTCACGGTCGATTGCCATCGAAATGATCTTCTTGTACTCGTCTGGAGTCATTCAAATCATATCCTCCACTCACTAGATTGATCCATCACATTATATAAGCACATTGTTCTTGCCGTATATGTGATTTTTCAGGAAAACGGAGCGCAATTTTCAGCAGGATGGAACAGGAAAGTACATCAGAAGTAATGAACCGGACCTCATTACAACCAGTCCGGAGAACTTTAATTTGGGGATTTTTACACGAACAGGACAGGCAACAGCAGATACACGGTTCGACCTCTATTTTTACATATCATTTACATCCGAGAATATTCCCGGGATTGATGAGATATGCAGTGCATACTCCCTTCTCCCGGATACCCGGGAATTGCGTGGGTGAACCGGATCATTCAGGCTGAGAGTGAGGAATCAAGAAGACCTATCTAGGAAAAAATCAACACTACCTACTCATGGATGAGAAGAAGAAGTGCGAATATTGTGGGAAGGATGCCATCGGGCTCCAGTCACTGGAAGGGAGTTTTGCATATGTCTGTCCGGACCATGCAGACGGCCTTCTCCTCGCGCTCAAACCCGGTGAAAAAAAGGTATTCGGTGCATGCGTGCTCGAACGATATCCCGTCACCGATTCCTGATTATTTCCTCGTATGGTACGTGTTGAAGTTCCCGGCCCGGAATGGAACAGGCATCCGAAAAGAACATCCAGGTATTCTGCACCATGGTGAAAAAACCCAAATGCGAACAGTGTGAGAAGGACGCAATCGGAATCCAGTCCTTCGGTTGCTGCGTCTTATATGTCTGCCGCGATCACGCTGACAGCCACCTTCTTGCACTCAAACCCGGTGAGAAGCAGGCGTACGATTATTGTTACTTTGAGCGATTCGATACGCTCGAAGGCTAGAAGTAGTTCTGCCACACCAGGGCATACGGCCTTGCAGGGAGTGTTCGATATCCATGGCGCACGCGCTCCTGGCGATCAGTTGATGCGGGGGTAACCATGAGGATTGCTCACAGTGAGACTGAGCGATATTTTACAAAAAAGACGAAGATTTTTTTAGCAGGGGTGTATCTTGTATAGGTAATGGATTCCCGCAAGGAAACGCTGAAAAAAATTAAAAGTCTCCTGCGTTTCCATAAAAAAGGTCTCACTATAACCGATATAGCGGAGAAGCTCCACCTGAACCGGAATTCGACTGCAAAATATCTCGAAATCCTTCTCATATCCGGGGATGTCGATCTCAATGCCATCGGCCCTGCGAAACTCTACACCCTTTCACAGAAAATGCCCGTCTCAGCGATGCTGAAATTTGCTGCCGATATTATTCTCCTCATTGACAACGAAATGCACGTCCTTGACGCGAATGAAAACGCACTCCAGATTCTTGGAACGACAAGAGAAGATCTCATCGGTGTCCGGATTCAGGATATAGAATCACCCCTCATTGGCAGGCTCTCCTTTCCCGACGTCTTCGAAGAGATCCGGACAAAAGGCGAGATACACCGTGAGTTCAAAATATCGCTCCAGAATGAGGACCGCCACTTCAGGATGCGCCTTATTCCCACGATTTTTGACAACATGGACGAGGGTGTGACGATCATTGGAGAAGACATCACGAAACAGATACAGTTCGAAGAGTCGCTGATGATCTCTGAAATGCGGTATCGCGCCATCGTGGAAGACCAGATTGAATTTATCTGCCGGTTCACCCCTAAGGGGATTATTACGTTTGTGAACGATGCCTACTGTCGTTATTTTGGATTACAAAAAGACCTGATACTCGGGAACCACCATCCCCTCACTCTTCCTGAAGAAGATGCCCGATTGATGAAACATCACCTGGCCTCCCTCACCCTGGAAAACCCCAGCGGGACGATAGAACACCGGGTAATCATGCCTGATGGTTCGGTACGGTGGCAATTCTGGACAGATCATGCATGTTTCGATGCCAATGGGAATATCACTGAATACCAGTCGGTGGGAATGGACACCACGGAAAAACAGGAACAGGCCCGGAAGATCCGTGAGAGCGAAGAACGCTACCGCATGATCACAGAATTCTCTCCGTTTCCCATTTCCCTCAATGACAGAGCAGGAAATTTCCAGTACCTGAATAAAAGATTCATCCAGGTTTTTGGATATACTCTTGCGGATATCCCCACTGAACTGGACTGGTTCTCAATCGCGTTTCCTGACAGGAAAGAGCGCATGAACGCTATCCGCGCATGGAAAAAGGGTCGGGGGCACGAAGAACAATGCGAGGGAAAGCCCCTGATATTTCCCGTCAGGTGCAAGAATGGGACTCTCCGTCAGATACACTTCTGCCCGATCACCCTTTTCAACGGGGAGCAGTTTGTCGTGTATGAAGATTTTACCGATAAGACAGAATCAGAACGACTCCGTTCTGTCCTTGCATCGATCGTCAATACGTCCGACGATGCGATCGATCTTTACCAGAGTCTCAAAAGCAGTTCTGATGCCAGGTAAATCCTGACACCTTGCTAACAGAACGCGAGATATTTCATCCAATATGGGTACCATGGCCTCATGCGAGGCGATCATCCACAACGTCCAATGTGTTCTCGCGCTCCCTGGTATAGCCAGTGAAATCCCCGGTTGCCTTGCGTTTCTCACTGGGAGTATTCTCAACAAAAGGGTGAATTGTGGGACATAGTCAACGTGAAAAAAAAAGAGATATTCGAAAAATTTAAGGAATATGAGTAGTAAATTGTCGTTTTGCATGGGCTGTGATGCTCATCAACGGGGGGAATTCTGGCTGATATATCCGTGGGGTCATCCACGGTTTTGCAGAGATCTGGGGTTTTCCTATCCTTTACCAAATCTCCTGTTCATATGACAGGGGGATATGCGAACCTCGCAGACGTCGCAGACGATCGAGAGGACACAGGAACGAGGGATCCTTCGCAACACCCAGCGATAAAAAATCCCAAAAAAAGCCACGAAAAGCCGTTGCGGCGAGTTTCATCGAGACACCACTGCAGATATCCCGGACTTAAAAAGAGAATTGGTGCGAGAATGAAGACACAAGGAAAAAACCACAGTGTGAATGTCCTGATTGTCGAGGATAGCCGGACTCAGGCCGAATATCTCCAGCATATCCTTGAGAATGAGGGATACACTGTTGTTCTTGCCACGAATGGAATTGAAGCCCTTGAAAAGGTCAAGATTGGGGAGCCGTCAATTATTCTGACCGACATTGTAATGCCGGAGATGGATGGATACGAGCTATGCAGGGTCATCAAGACCGATGAGAACCTCAGACACATCCCGGTCATCATTGTCACTCAGCTTTTTGACCCGGCAGATCTGGTAAAAGGCCTGGATGCGGGTGCGAATAATATCATCATCAAGCCCTATGAACCGAAGCACGTGATTTCCCGGATACAGAATACCCTTCAGTTGGATGATGCAGATTCAACGCTCGAGGTGTCGTTTGACGGCAAGACACACACTATACCTGCACACAAACTCCGGACTCCTGCACTCCTTCTCTCAACCCTGGATAACGCCCTGAAGAAAAATACAGAATTATCGGAAGCAAATGAACTGCTTGCCGCGGTAAACAGGGACCTGCAACAGAAATTTGAACGCCATAAGGCGATAAGCAAGACGCTCCAGTCATCACAACAATCAGACACCAGGGGAACGGATACCCCCTCCCGGGGCCAGGAATCCCCAGGAATACATGATGCAGGCCGGAACCACCCCCAGTATGACGAGATCATGCGGATGGTTGTCGGGCATTTACCATTTCCACTCTCTCTCATTGATGCTTCAGGAAAATTCCGGTTCATGAATACAAAATTCGAACAACTCTTCGGGTACACCATCGAGGACATTCCTTCCGAAAAGGAGTGGTTCTCAAAGGCGTTCCGCGATACTCCCGAGTCAAAAAATTTCATTTCCCTCTGGAAGCGCACCCTTGAAGGTGCAGGAGCGAAAGATTCCTCCACATTTCCTGTCACCTGTAAAAATGGGAACATTTGCCAGATCTCCATTCATGTGACCCCCCTCACTGGAGATGAAAGGTGTGTCGTGTTTGAAGATGTCACAGGGAAGCTCAAATCTGACCGGCTCCGCTTTTTCCTTGCATCGATTGTCAGTTCGTCGCATGATGCGATTATCGGAAAATCGCTTGATGGCACAATTCTGAGCTGGAACAGAGCTGCCGAGCGTTATTACGGGTACCTTGCAGAGGAGGTGGTTGGAAAATCCATCGCCATCATCATACCACCCGAATTGCATATACATCTCCCTCTTTTTCTTCAGAGGATTGCCAATGGTGAGATCATTGATCGATTTAACACCGTCCGGGTCCGAAAAGACGGATCCCGCATTAATGTATGTGTGACTCTTTCACCGATAAGGGATGAAGGAGGGCGGGTTATTGGTGTTTCAACCATTGCCCAGAACGTAACCCACAGCAAGAATAATGATCTCAGCAATCAGGCAGAGGACCAGGCAGATCCCCACAGGTAGTTGGTTTTCGGGATCTACCATTTTTTCGGATCGCTGCACGGGGAAATCCTGGTGTGGCCTTTCCGGGCTTTTCACCTGGTAAGAGAAAAACTGGTGTTTGGAGGTTCAGAGCTGGACTACTCTGAATTCTCCCTACAGAGAAGGTATTTGAATGACGCCCCCATCCGGGGGCTAAAAAAAAGTCCTTTTGGGGCCATAATGAATATTTGCCAGAAATAATTGCATTGCTAAGCCATGCACATGCTTTTGTTCAAATGTGCGAACCTTCGGAGTTCTCAAGGGTATCCGGTCCCGTGGAAAAATGGTATGGTCCCGTGTGATCTCTCTACCCTGTCGCCGGTTCAGAAGATCTGATCGAAAAGGTCGGATCCGCCAGGATCCGCATTTCCGGTCACCGGATGTTCAGGTCGTTGCATGATGCCCGGGTATCGGAAAGTCTTGTGGTGGCATCAATCACGAGTTGGCATAGATCTGAGGAGCGTTATTCTATCCCCTTCGCAGAAGAGGTGAGAAGAAGATCCAAAACATCACACAACCACACGAATTCCCCTCATCATAACAGACCCCCGGCGGGAACATGGGGAGGTTTTCAATTTTCAGACACCTCTCCGGACCAGAGAGCAATCCTTGCGGGAGATCGGAGGCGGAAACTGCTCTTGATTCATCCGGAAAAAAAGGAAGAGTATTGTATTTTAAGGTGTGTAGTAATCTGGTGTGAAGGAATGCGACGGTTGAAAGGTAACCCTTGGCACTCTCTACTTTGATATCATCGCCAATGCTTCTTCCGCAGCTATCTTTACATAGCCGTTGTCATTCTTCATAACTTCCTGAAGGCTTGTTAATGCCTTGGGATCGCCTAGTTTCCCGAGCGATGCTGCAGCTGCGAAGCGCACATCCTGCTCTGGATCTTTCAGGAGTTTGATCAGAGCATCTACAGCCTTTGTGGCACCGATATTTGCCAGTGCATCTGCTGCCAGGTACCTGACCCAGCGGTCCTCATCTTTCAGTGCTTTGATAAGATATTCCGAAGCCGGCTCTCCGAACCCTTCCAGAGATACAACGTTTTTCCAGCGTTCCACATTCTTCTTATCCTCAAGTGCTGCGACTGTCTTCTGCATGGTTGAATTTCCTACCCCTCAGGGGTTGAAAGAGAGTCCTTTTGGCCAGATAATGAATATTTGCCAGAATTTTCTGCCTTGCAAAGCAACGCACAGGTTTTTTGTTCAGATGCAAAAGAATTTGAAAATGGTGCACATTCGCATTGCATATTTGCATTGCATTGCACAACATTCATTTTCTCATACGTTCTATCATACCTGGGAGATTTCGATGACCAACCCACACAAGCAACTGATCGACACGATATGCAACGAAGTGCTGCCGAATATGGTCCGGTTATGTGAATCGAAGAAAATGGCAGATGCACTGAATCAGGATCAGTTTGTGACCCTTATCGAACAGAAGATTGAGCGGGCAAACAAATCACTCAAAATGCTGCCTCCTGAGGAACAACCGCTCTACCGACAAAAGATTGACTACGCGTACGCAGATAACATTGACCGACTGAGAAGGGAGATCGCGAACCGGCCCCCGGTCTCTCTATAATTCGAAGTTCTCCCGATACATCACCATATCCCTTTCACTTCCACACGCGATCGTAAGGGTACAATACTACTCCATCCTTTTTTCAATACTTCTTTCACAGGATCCTCAAATCTCAGTGATTCATGCACGTGAATCAGGGGATGTGACACCATGAAATGTGCAAAGAGAGGACGCCGGTATTTCTCTTCCCTTTCAACTGACGTGAGAATACAAAAATGGTTCTTGTCCTGGTGATCAGGATGACGGGCGTGTGAAAAAAGGTGCCATACACCTCACATTCCCAAGACTTGAAGAAACGGGAGCACCCATGCCATCATTCCATTACCTATTTTTGTGTTGTGGCAAAAGAATGATCATCGGATACCTCTGATGACAACCCTGCTTCACTTCCTGGTAGAAGGGATTGCCTGTGCGATCCCAAACGAGCACGCGCTTTTTGTAGTCCAGATGGTTGCATTCGCACAACCCGATATACCCGCGAGGGGTGTGGCTGGCAAGGTGAATATTGAGGGATCCATCTATCCCGTGTACTCTCTCCGCCAGCTTTTTGGCTTCAGTGAACGTTCGCCACGCTCTTCGGATGTATTGATTATCACAGAGGCAGGTCCGGTGACAGTGGCACTGTGGGTAGATGAGACCTCGGATATCATGGACAGCTCAGCGCATGTGGATGCCGAATCATCGAGCGAGCTGACCGGTCTCCACATCACATCCGATGGTGTGGTCATTATCGATGACCTCCCTCTGTTCCTGTTGAAATCTGATCCTGAAAAAATCCATGCTGCGTTGCCTTCTCCCTGTAAGGAATCTGCGGTGGAAACCGAATATCCGGAACGGGTACAGGCAATTCTTGAAAAGCGGGCGAGAAAAATTGCCCGGCCGGTTGGTGCAGAAGACCAGGCAGTGCCTGTTGAAATCCTGAAATTCCGGCTTGCATACCAGGAATATGCATTTTCCATGGAATATATCCGTGAGGTTGTCCTGACCGGAGAGATCACCCCCGTGCCAGGCACACCCAGGTATATCGCGGGCATCTGCGCGATCCGGGGGGAGATCATCTCGCTGGTTGACCTCCGGGAATTCTTTAAAATCCGTGGAAAAGGGCTCACGGATCTCAACAGGGTTATTGTCATTTCCGACAGAACGATCACGTTCGGTATCCTTGCTGATTTCATCACGGGGATCGGTACGATCCGGAAAGAGATGCTGTCGCCTGTCCGTCAGGGTCAGACCCAGATTGCGGAACGCTACACCCTTGGTGCCGTGAATGATCTCATTGTCCTTGACGTTGCCGCACTTCTGAAAGATCCTGCGATGGTGGTGAGCAGTACCGCGATAGAACGTCCGATTTCGAACTGACAGGGCCTCTCTTTTTCCCGGAGTCCGCCTAATTTCTGGACAAGGATATGAGGATCTCTTTCTTATCCCGGTTGGAACGAGGAAAGGATTCATTGCCGGGCAGTGTGGAGGGGGGAATCCACACAATCAAATCAGTATATATATGAGTGTTCCATCCAGTCTAATCATATCGGAATGTGCACGTGATTCAGGAGTGGAAATTGGATGGCGCTTTTTTCCAACATGAAAGTCGGAACAAAAATTCTCGTGATCTGCCTGTTATTGGCAATCCTCCCGACACTGTTGCTTGGGCTGGTTGCGTACACCAGTTCAAGCACGGTTATCAGTGAAAAGACGCAGGCGTTGCTCGAGACACAGGTAGGAGACATGAAAGGGTGGACCAACGATGTCTACACCCTCACCAGGAACAAGGTCAACAGTGATCTCAACGTTGCAAAGCAGAATTTCTATGGGAAGGGGGAACCTGCTGTCATTGATGGAAAAATGGTGCTGGTAGACAGCACGGGCAAACAGTATGTTGTGAACGATAACTTTGAAATTGTCGATATCGTCCAGGCAATGGTTGGCGGTGCTGCGACGGTATTCCAGGTGTACGATGACAGTTATGCGGTTCGTATCTCAACGAATGTCCTGGATACCAATGGAAACCGTGCAGTCGGGACCCGTCTGACCGATGAAGTGTATGACGCAACCGTGAATAATGGCGGGACGTACTATGGAAGGAGAGACCTGTTTGGGATAAATTATGTGACCGCCTATGAACCAATCAAAGATAAAAGTGGCAAGATTATCGGCGTTCTTTTCGTCGGCACCGAGGAAGGACAGACGCTTGATGTGGTCAAGAAGAGCATTCAGGAAACCATAGTCGGGAAAAACGGCTACATGTATGTGATGGACAGTGCAGGGAATGTGCTTGTCCACCCTCAACTCACCGGTGAAAACTGGGCAGACAAGGATTTCGCCCGGCAGATAATCAATAATAAGGAAGGTGCCATCCCCCACGATGTTGACGGGACGCATGTCCTTGATGCCTATACCTATTACGAACCGCTCGATTGGTATATTGTTTCACGTGCGATACTCTCGGATTTCACCGAACCCATCGAAACCATCCAGACAACCCTCATCGCACTTATGATTGCAGCGATTGCAATTGGTGCTCTTGTTGCAATCCTCTTTGGCCGCTCGATCTCCGGACCGCTCCAGCAGGTCGTCGTGATGATCAAGGAACTCCGGAACGGACATCTGTCTGCACGTCTGAATATCAAGAGAGACGATGAGATCGGGATCATGGCAGCAACGATGGATGAGTTTGCCGACGACCTCCAGACAAACGTTGTCGGGAACATCAAAAAAATCGCACACGGCGATTACATTGAATCCTTCTCTGAACCGGTTGACACGAGGGACGAGATCCGCCCAGCTCTCAGGATGATGGTGGATTCTCTGGATCACCTGCACAAGGAGACCATCAAGCTCACCGATGCTGCCCGTGCCGGAGATCTGTCCGTCCGGGGGAACGAGAAAGCATTCCGGGGGGGGTACCGGATGATCATTGCAGGGTTCAATAAAACCCTTGAAACGATCACGGAACCGGTGAATGAGGCGATGCGCCTTGCCGGCTTCTATGCATCAGGCGATTTCACCGCGAGGTTTGACGAGAAGATACCTGTTGCCGGTCAATTTGTCGCGTACCGCGACGCCCTCAACACGATCGGAATCGAGCTCTCCCGGATGATGAAGATTATCAACGAGGAACTGTATGAGGGTGTATCGGTCCTTTCTTCAGCATCCAGCGAGATCCTCGCGGTGACGAGCCAGCTCTCCACTGCCAGCTCCTATACGGCAAACACCGTCAACGATACTTCGGATTCTGTGGAGGGAGTCAGGAAAAAGACCGAGATTGTTATCCAGAAATCAAAATCCGTGTCAGAGAAAGCGCTGAAGGCAATCAGCGTATCCGGTGAAGGCCAGGAATCGGTCCAGGAGATTCTGAACGGTATGAACCAGATCCAGCGTCAGATGGACATGATTGGGATGAACGTCATCAAGCTGTCCGAAGAGAGCCAGGCGATTGGAGAGATTATCGCTACGGTGACGGATATCTCGGAACAGAGCAACCTGCTTGCGGTCAATGCATCCATCGAGGCTGCAAAAGCCGGGGAACTTGGTAAAGGATTTGCCGTGGTCGCGCATGAAATCCACAATCTTGCAGAACAGTCCAAGAAAGCGACCACGAATATCAGGATGATCCTCACCGATATCCAGCGTGGCGTCTCGTCGACCGTGGTATCCACGGAACAGGGTACCCGGTCGGTTGCCGATGCAGTGCGGCTGACCAGCGATGCACGCGAGGCGATTGAAGTCTTAACCCGCTCAATTACAGACTCGTCCAGGGAAGCGATCGAGATTACCACCTCCATTCAGGAGCAGGCTGCCGGTGTCGATCAGATCTCCCTCGCGATGGAAAAAATCAGGAGCGCCGCACAGAAGAACCTCGAGATCACGAGAAAGGCGGAAAAAACTGCCGAAGACCTGCATGAGCTTGGCATCCGGTTAAAGAAGCTCACCGTGCAGTACCATGTATAAATATCCCTCACAATGACCGGATCGGATGAAGATTTCAGGCAGAAATTGCGTGCAACATTCCGGGACGAGGCTGATGAGTACCTGGGGACAATCGTACAGGGACTCATCGATCTGGAAAAAGCCGGACCGGGATCGGATCCTGTCATCCTCGAACAGGTGTACCGGAAGGTTCACAGCCTGAAGGGTGCAGCACGGGCAGTGAAACTCAAGGAGATTGGGATAATCTGCCAGAATCTTGAAAACGTCCTGTATTCAATGAAAATGGGCGCCTTCTCCCCGGGCGAGGAGGCGTTCGATACCTTCCACCAGGCCCTCAAAGCGATAAAAACAATGATATCGGGGGATATTATCAGTGAAGAGCCAGGCTCCGAGTTCGATACGGTTATCCGGGATCTGGAGGTGATAACAAGTAACATCCGCAAGGAACCCGGGTCTCCTGCCCGCGCTTCTTCCGAGGCACCACCAATTTCTCCACATGAATGGCGCCTGTATGACGGAAGAACGGCAAGAAGCCCGGAGCCCCTCTCCCACACAACCGGAACCTCACCATCTTCTGAGAATGTGACAGGTATTCCCGAAAATATACCGGCATCAATCAAGGATGGGATACCTGACGCCCCTTCTCTCTCACGTATCCCCACCGAAGGCACGGTGAGGATCGCTGCCAGCCGGCTCGACAGCCTCATTGCGGGCTCCGATGACCTCCTCACAACACGCCTTTTCATTACTCACCGATCTGATGAACTCGAAGAATTGATGACCCGGTTTTCACTATGGCGTTGGAATAAGACGCTGGTATCTTCAGACCTGCACAGGATCCGAAAATTTTCACATGACAGGGCACACTCCGTCCTCCCGGCTGATCTTGTGCTTCCCCTTCAGAGCGTGATGGAGTCCATCCAGTACGACCATGACTTCATACGGGAAATACAGCATGCACTCTCTGCACATATCCGTGCCATTGAACAGGACAGCGTGGCGCTTGAAGCGAGCACGTCCGGCATTTCAGAGCTCATCCATGACGCGGTCATGCTGCCCGTCTCTTCATTCCTGAAACCATTTTCCGGGTTTGTTCGTGAATACTCGAGGGAAATGGGAAAAAGAGTGGATCTTGTTATCGAGGGTGGCGAGATCGAGATAGACCGGCGCATTCTCAATGCACTGAAGGACCCCCTCCTTCATATTATCAACAACTGCATCGATCATGGGATCGAATATCCTGACATCAGGATTGTCAGGAAAAAACCGGTTCAGGGGACCATCCGGATACGAATCATCCCGCTGTCGGGGACAAAAGTCGGGATTGAAGTATCAGATGACGGGAACGGGATTAATTGCCAGTCGATCAGAGCAGCAGCGATCAGCGCGGGTATCATCACCAGGAATGAATCTGAAAAGTTGATCGATGAGGAAGTGATCTGGCTCATCTTCCGTTCCGGGCTATCCGTGAAACCGTCTGTAACGGATATATCAGGCCGGGGGCTCGGGCTTGCTATTGTAGAGGAAACAATCACCCGCCTGGGCGGGAATGTATCGGTCTCTTCTGTTCCTGGCAGCGGAACCATCATAACCCTGTGGGTACCTATCCGCCTCGCTACCATGCGAGGGATTGTTGTCCAGTCAGGAAGCCAGATGTATGTCATTCCCATGAAGCAGGTCAGGCAGGTAATCCGGGTACGACCCGACACGATCAAGTCGGTGAATGATCGTGCGGTTATGACGGTTCAAAAAGAGACGATTGGTGTTATCCAGCTTGCCGATGCGCTGGGGATAGAGGGGAGACCGATCCACGTTGAAGGTACGGGCAATATCCCGGTTATCATCCTTGGCTATGCTGCCGGAAAGATTGCATGTGTGGTGGACCGCGTAATCCGGGAACAGGAGATTGTAATACGCTCACTTGGTCCCCAACTCCGAAGAGTGAAAAGGATCACCGGCGCCGTCATTCTTGGGGATGGTACTGTTGCACTTGTTGTCGATCCTATTGAATTGATCCAGGAGGCTTTGACCACCGAGAAGTACACCCCCGTTTCACCCGGGTCATCAAAACCCTACAGGGTTTTGGTTGTGGAGGACTCGGTAACCTCGCGGAGTCTCCTGCAGACAATTCTCGAAAAGGAAGGATGTGAAGTGCTCACAGCAGACGATGGGACAGACGCATTCTCTCTTTTAAAGGACAAAGACGTTGATCTCGTAGTTTCAGATGTAGACATGCCCCGGATGAACGGATTTACGCTCACAGAAAAGATCCGTGCCGACTCCCGTCTGGCCAGAGTACCAGTGGTCCTGGTTACTTCGCTTGATTCACCCGATGACGAGAAACATGGATATGCCGTTGGTGCAGACGCGTACGTGATCAAGAGCAGTTTTGAAAAAAGAAATTTCATCAGCCTGATCCGGCGCTTCATCCCTGAATAGCACCCCATTCCAGCCCAAAGGCAGAATCGTAGATATGGTGAAGAGTGATGGATCAGATCACGTGATTTTTTTTGGAAATGGAGAGGGGGTATTCTGGATATACCCTCCCCTTTTTTTAGTACATCCCGGGATTATGAAAACACGCGGTAAATCAACGTTAAAAAAAAGGAAAAAAAAGTTATTTGGCAGGATTGAACACGTTCTCGTAGATCATGTCGCTTCCGGTTGCGGCAAGTCTTGCACGCTCTGCCTTCTCCTCAACGTATGCCAGGAGGGGGAGCTCCATGCTGACACCCGGGACATGGCCGAACATCTTCTCCAGTTCAACCTGCTGAGAGTGCATGAAAAGTGCATTTGGTATCTCTGCGGGACAGAGTTCCTCGCACTGGCCGCAGTTCACACACGAGTCTGCAATGTGAGCAAACCGGATCAACTGGAACATGAAGCTCGGGGGGAGCTGTCCGGGTGTGACATAGGTCGGATTCTTGGTCGTGCAGTCAACGCAGTAACAGATTGGGCAATTGTCAATGCATGAGTAACACTTGATACATCGTGAGGTCTCAGTCACGATCTTCTTCAGCCGGTCCCTGCCCTCTCCAAGCGACTCAAAGTCATGTGTGCGCCACTTGTCAGCGAGCTTGAACATCGCATTCTCGACCTTCCCGCGGATCTCAATACCCTTGGGATTTGCTGCCTCTGTTGCAAGGATGCCATTTTTGACTGCACCATTGATGAGGTTTGCCCCCTTCTCGGAACAGACCTCGACAAAGGTTGCTTTTCCGGCCTTGTCGCCGATAACCCCCCAGTTTCCGCAGGCAAGGTCTGCCTGGCGGGGGATTTTCATCTTACAGCGGCGGCAGTTGCTGCGCCTGCCATATCCCTGCTCCTCAAGCTCGTCGACGGAGATCCCCTTGTGACCGCCCTCGTATTCTATGATGAACTGGCCCTTGTCGATCTCTTCCTTGTGGACCGTATCGGGATCGACCCCGAACTTATCCGCAATCATCCTCCGGGCAAGGACAGGGCTGACCGATCCCCCGCAGTTGACTCCGATCATGATGACGTTGTCAAGGTTGATCTGCTGTCGCTTGGCCAGTTCGTACATGGCCATCATGTCACAGCCCTTGACCGTGACACCGAGTTTCATGTTCTCCGCGCCGTCAAGGAATTTCTTGATGAGTTTTGGCAGCAGGAGGGTTCCGCAATGGAGTGAGCCGGCAGTCTTTGCAAGATCCTTGGGATCCGTGATCAGGACCGGCTGGGCATCGTATATGTCAGTCCCCTTGGTGATGGCAAGGACTGCGTCGACCATCTTGGATTCGAGCGCGTATTTCCAGAGTGCGGTCACTGCACCGCCGAGTTCTGCCTTCTTCTTGATCTCTTCGTCGCTGGTCCACGCGTAGAGCATATCGCCTTTCTTTGCCATGTTCAGGCCTCCTTGATCTTCTCGAGTTTACAGGCACAGGCCTTGAATTCGGGGATCTTCGCGGTCGGGTCCAGTGCATTGTTCGTGAGGATGTTTGCTGCACATTCCACGAAGTGGAACGGGATAAAGACGACGCCTTTCTTGATGGTTTCGATCACACGGGCACCAATAGTGATCTCTCCTCTGCGGGTGATCGCTTTTATCATCTCCTTATCCTTGATATTCAGCGCCTTTGCGTCCTCGGGATTGATCTCGACCCATCCCGTGGGCTCCTCACGTTCGAGATCAACAGAACGCCGGGTCATGGTACCGGTGTGCCAGTGCCAGATACAGCGGCCGGTGGTCAGGATGAGCGGATACTCGGCGTCCGGAACTTCTGCCGGGGGTTTCCATTCGATCGGCGTGAAGATACCAAGTCCGTCCGGGTGGGTGAACTTTTCCTTGTGCAGGATCGGGGTTCCGGGGTGCTCCTTTGTCGGGCATGGCCAGTGGAGTGCCTCTGGCTTGCCAAGCCTTGTATAATCCATGCCTGCATAGGAGGGGGTGACTTTTGAAACTTCCGTGAAGATCTCTTCTGCGCTCTTGTACGGGAACTGTTTCTCGTATCCCATGTACTTGGCGAGCTCACAGAAGATCTGCCAGTCAGCCTTTGCCTCGCCTGGCGGGTCCTGGGCTTTCCTCCACATCTGGACGCGGCGTTCGGTCGAGGTCTGGGTGCCGTCCTTTTCGGCGAAACAGGCAGCCGGCAGCACCACATTGGCAAGCTGGGCGGTCTCGGTCAGGAAGATATCCTGGACGACCATGAATTCGACGTTTCGCAGCCCTTTCTCGACGTGGTGAAGGTCCGGGTCGGAGAGCATCGGGTTCTCACCCATGATGTAGACGCACTTGACCTTGCCGGGCTCATCTGCGAGGGTGTTGATCAGCGTGGTCACGGTCAGGCCTACCTTTCCCTCGGCAATGTCGCAGCCCCATGCATCTTCCATCTTCTTCTTCATCTCCGGGACGAGGACAGACTGGTACCCGGAGTACACGTTTGCAAGCGCTCCCATGTCGCAGGCGCCCTGCACGTTATTCTGGCCACGCAGTGCACAGATACCGGTTCCGGGTCTCCCGAGGTTGCCGGTCATCATCTGGATGTTTGCGGTTGACTTGACGTTGTCGACACCGGTGGTGTGCTGGGTGATACCCATCGAGTAAAGGATTGCAGATTTGCCTGATGTACCGAACCATTCCGCTGCAGTGATGATGTCTTTTGCAGGGACCCCGGTGATCTTCGAGACGTTCTCAGGGGTGTAGGTATCCTTCATGACGACTTCTTTGACCTTCTCGAAGTCCTTGGTCCGGTTCTTGATGAATTCCTTGTTCTCCCAGCCATTCTTGAGAATCAGCTGCATCATGCAGTTGAAGAGTGCCACATCGGTACCCGAATAGAACTGCAGGTGCAGGTGTGCAATCTTCCCCGTCGGAGTGAGCCGGGGATCGGCATAGATGATCTTTGCACCGTTTGCCTTCGCCTGCATGATACGGCGCCCGATCAGGGGGTGCTGCTCGAACGTGTTGGTACCGATGACAAGGAGGCACTTTGATTCGGCAATGTCCGCAATTGACTGTGTCATTGCACCGGACCCGAATGCCCCTGCGAGCCCGACGACCGTCGATGCATGGCAGAGCCTTGCGCAGTGATCAATGTTGGGCGTCTTCATGACTGCACGTGCGAACTTCTGCATCAGGTAGTTCTCCTCGTTGGAGACCCTGGCAGACGCAAGGCACGCACTCTGTTCGCCCTGGTACTTTTTGAAATTCTCGGCAATCAGCGTGTAGGCCTCATCCCAGCTGGCTTCCTCGAATTTGCCATTTTTCTTGATCAGTGGTTTCGTCAGCCGGTCGGGGCTGTTGATGAACTCCCAGGCATAGATTCCCTTGGGGCAGAGCTTGCCTTCGTTCACAGGATTGCGCTGCCAGGGCTTGACGCCGACAACCTTCTTGTCTCTTACAACAAGGTTGAAGCCGCACCCGGTTCCGCAATATGGACACGTAGTTGGTACGTACTTAAATTCCATGGTCACACCTTGGATACTTGAGGGTCAGTGTATCCTTATTTAAGCAAATCGCATGCGTTGAAAAAAATGATAAATAATAGTGGGTTCAAAAGAAATTCAGTTCAGTGTACGATAACATGGATCATTTAACAACACCAGGAAATCAATTGGACAGGGGTAATTTTACAATTCGAGGATTCTGGGGCGCGCATATACTATGAAACAGCCCCGGGTACCCCCCATGCTGGCAGATATTGTACAGACCGGCATTTCTGCGGTCGAAGGGATGACATTTTCCTCCCATACAACCTGTCCTGCATGCGGGGGGTCCCTTGCAGGGTATGACACAAAAAAGAAACAATTTGTACACCTCATTTCCGGGAATGTGCAGCGAACCGTATTCGTCTCTGTCAAGCGGTTCTATTGCACGAAATGCCATACAATCTGTTACGCGGACAACCCGTTCTATCCCGATACACGTATTGGTTCTGTCGTCATTGATCTCTGCATTGCCTTATCGATGACGATGCCCGCGAACCGGGTCGCATCACACCTTGCAGCAATGGGAATATTCGTGAACAGGATGAGCTGCCGCCTTTACATCCGGAATAGCAGCAGCAATTTTGTACGGAACAATGCCCGCTACATAGAAGCAAACGACATTTTTGGTATCCATCTGCCCCATTCTATCCTCTCTCTCTCGGTTCTCGCGCTCAATCTGTCCGAGGGGAAGCACATCCGGGAAGAAGATGTGCTTGCGGCGTGTGGTTTTCCCTCCGGCCAGCGGACCGACATGAAACATGTGATATCGCCGGAACCATGGAAAATACCCCTCACCCGGAATTCAGATGAAGGATAAATGAGCACAATTTCTGCCCGAAGCACAGCTGCTTTGTTCCTGAAAAGGATTCTTCTCTCCCAGTTGAGGGAATAGATCCCCTGTCGTGGATCACTGCATCACCCTCTCGAAGAAAATGCAAGCCTCACGTGTTGTGAATGTGTGGGAAGATCCATCGATTGTCGTGGACGATGAGACCGCGAAGAATTATGCACATCGGGAATTAGGGGGGACATTCCTGTCACACTGTTTTTTGGATTCGATCTTCCACCCGGTTGGTGATGACCCAGTCGCTCAAAGGGATGCAAGGCCCTGAAGAGTGACCCAGTCGCTCAAGGGGATGCAAGGCCCTGAAGAGTGACCCAGTCCCTCAAGGGGACGCGGGGATTGTGAGGGCGGTCCCGTCATAGGGACAGTATGAAACGCGTGGATCATCAGTCCGGAATCCGCACAGAGGGCAGGTCTTCTCTTCTCGTCTCCCGCGGAGGAGGGGGATGAGCGGGATGAAGAGGAAGAGGAAGAAGAACGGGAGGCCGGCAAGGAACAGGGCTGCGCTCACAAGTATTGATCCGGCAAGCAGGAGTGTGGTGATCACCCAGGGTTTCGTTTCAGCACCTCTCTTACGGCAAAGGCGGGGAGGGCATCGGTGATGGGACCGAGATCGGCGGAAAGATCCCTCGCCCCAAGGGCAGACGCAAGAAGTCCTGCGCCTACCCCTGCCGTGAGTACGAATCCTGACCCAGACGCCTGTTTTGCACGGGATACCGCGTTTCCAATCATCGAGCGCTGCATATCCCAGAATGTACCTGCGACCTGCATTGCTCCATCCTCGCCGATCTCATCAAGGTCTGCGCAGACGACCCGGGCGAGTCTCCGGAGGCATGATTCCCGGTCCTTTCCTTTTCCATCCGGGGTATCACAGGTATAGCCGGCTGATCCAATGTGCCCCAGCACGAGATGGGCATCCGCACTGGCCGAAAAATATTCCGCACTCACCGGTGTAGGGATATCATCGATGACCACGCTCCGTATGACTGCAGGGATTGTTGTCCGGAGGAGCCCGGTGTAGAGGAGATACCCCTTCTGAAGCCGTGTGAGATCGGTCAGGCCATGGTGGGAAGCCGGATTGGTCAGGGGAATGATGTCCGTGGTAGTACTTCCCATGTCCACCAGCAGGCCCGTCGGGTAAAGGGAGTGAAGGTATGTGGCAGATGCAAGCCAGTTGGCTGCCGCGAGCGCTGGCACGGGGGAGTCATGGAACTCCCCGTCTGTTCCATAAAAGAGGGCACCTGGGAAGATCTCCTGGACCGTCTCCACGATCCAGCGGATCCCCTCCATCTTGGTAAGAAAACAGTCCGCGAGTTCGCCGCTCATGACAACTGCCACGTCTTCCTCTTCAGCGCAGTCGTATCGTGAGAGGATCTCCCCGAGCGGCGCCTCCCGCCAGAGCGGGCAGTAGATGGTATCAGCACGGCCACCTGATACCACTTTCACATTGGCTCCGCCGACATCGATACCAATCAAAGGCGTTCCACCTTCCCGTGGCAGTCGAACCTGACCTGCCCCTTCAGGTGCACCTCGTCAGGGCCTCCTCCCTTTGATGCCTGGACAAGGATATCGGCGATCTCCTCCTGCATGCATGCAGCGATCCCGACAATGCTCGTGGTGATTCTCGGGTTCACGTCAACGACATAGCACTGGTCTCCGACAACCATGTCGATGCCCACGTACCCCTGGCATCCGAGAACCTGCACTGTTTTTCTTGCGGTCTCAACGATCTCATCCTGCTTCGGATGAGAGACGGGGGTCTCCCCCCCGGTATACTGGAAGGCACCATCTTCTCCAACCGAGATATTCTGGCGGTTCACGGCCAGCAGGAGGGGGGGCTTGCCAGTGTAGAATGAACATGCGTCGCCGACGACCCGGCTTCCTACGAGACTCACGCTGAGGTGCTCCCCATCTATATATTCCTGGGCAAACTCGCCTTTCCCTGGAGTGTCATCGGTCAGCCGCACACCAACCGATCCGCAGCCCCGGGCAGGTTTCACCACTTTTTTCCCAGCGGGATCCGACTTGGGCACGGGAATGCCGTTCCGCGTGAGGATCCGGCTGCACTGCACTTTATCGGCACATACTGCGGCATTCATGCTCCCGCACCCGATGTTGTGGGTCAGCTGCTCGATCACGGAATTGCATGAGAAGAGAAGGTGGTCGGGGGCGATGACGAGCCCGACGTCACATTCAGGGGCAAGTCTCCTGATCTCGTCAAGGAAGTCCCCCTTTTCCGGGGTGACGACCTCATACCCGCACCGCGAGAAGCTTGTGCTGAGCACGCTGAGCATCACCTCGCCTTCAGGAGCAAGGTGGGGGTCATGGAACTGGGCGTATTCTGCGAGGAGTGCCTTCATCATACAGCATGGATCACGTGGCCAGATGAGCCTGACGATCGGTCAGCTATTTCTCATTTCTCCACAAATGGGATGGTGACCATGAAACCCCGGATCCTGCTTACCAACGACGACGGTATCAACTCTGCCGGATTGTGGGCTGCATACGAAGCCCTCTCCCCCATTGCCCACGTAACGGTGGTGGCACCCGCCACCCAGCAGAGTGCGGTGGGGCGATCAATCTCGATCTTTGAACCCATCCGTGCGAACGAGGTTGAGATGAACGGGGTCAGGGCCTGGGCGGTTGGCGGAAAGCCTACCGATGCCGTGATCATCGGTCTCTATGCCCTCGATCTCCGGCCGGCGATGGTGGTGAGCGGTGTCAATATCGGTGAGAACCTCTCGTATGAGTCCATCATGACGTCCGGAACGGTCGGGGCGGCACTTGAGGCGGCCAACCAGGGAACGCCTGCCGTTGCGTTCTCGCTCCAGGTAAAGGATCAGGGGGACAAGTTCGACGACCCGCGGAACCACGGGCAGAGTTTCGAGGAGTCGAAGCGGGTTATCAGGGAGGTCTGCTCGACTTTTCTCGACAGCCCGTTTCCTCCCGGAGCTGACGTGATCAATGTGAACATCCCGTCAGTCGTCACCGGAAAGTACGAGGTGACCCGGCTTGGGGAGAAACTCTTTGCAACCGGTGTTGAGAAGAGGCTTGACCCCCGTGGGAGACCGTATTTCTGGATCAACGGCCCCCTTATCCAGGATGCCGGGGAAGGGACGGATGTCCATGCCATCCGGAAGGGGAACATTTCTTTGACACCGATTACCCTCGACTGTACGGCACAGGGGGCGTGTGACGCGCTCCGCTCCATGTTTGGTGAAAAAAGGAGGGGCGGGCATTCATGAACCTCACTCCTTCCGAAAAGGGGAAGAGGGACGCCGGCTTCCATGCCGCGGACTGTGTTGAGGACGGCATGGTTCTCGGGCTCGGAACGGGATCGACTGCGTACCATGCCATGGTCAGGCTCTCGGAAAGAAGGAATGAGGAGCACTTGTCTATATCCGGGGTCCCCACGTCGCTCCAGACCGCGATCAGGGCGAGAGAACTTGGTATACCCCTGACCACGCTCGATGACCACCCCTGTATAGACATGGCGATTGACGGGGCAGATCAGGTCGATCCTTCACTCAGGCTGATCAAGGGACGGGGAGCGGCGCTTACGAGAGAAAAGGTTGTTGCAGAGGCAGCCCGCCGGCTGGTAATCGTTGCAGATGCGGGAAAACTTGTATCGCAGCTCTCCGGCCTCGTCCCGGTCGAAGTGATCCCCTTTGCCATCACCCCTGTCATGAATGCAATCAGAGTACTAGGAGCAGATCCGCTCATCCGTGAGGGAAAAGCAAAAGACGGGCCTGTGATCACTGATAACGGGAACTACATCCTTGATTGTCGTTTTGACGGGATCTCGAATCCCGGGGATCTCGAGGAGATGCTCACTACAATCCCGGGAATCGTGGAATGCGGCCTCTTCTGCCGTTATGCAAAGAAAACAACCGTAATAATTGGAGAAGAAGGGGGATTCCGGGTTCTTAAGGTGTGAAGTGGTCAGGATATAAAGTCGCGAAGCTGCTGTATCAGGTTCAACTGGTTGGTCGCCTCAGCCCGCTTCTCCTGCTCGATACCATCCATGATATCCCCTATCGGCTGGGAGAGCTTATAGATCTTCACCGGTCTTCCCTTGTTCTCAGCCTTCGTCTCCCTGTTCTCGACCCACCGCTGCTCCATCATGCTCGCCATCGCGATGCTCACTTCAGGCTGCCTGAGGTCGGTGCCGCGTTCGATATCCCGCGATGTAGCCTCATGGGTATGGGCCAGGTAGACCAGGACTTTAGCGACGTTCTTCTTCAGTCCTATCCGCACCAGAAGGTCGGCGAATTCTTCTTCTTTTGGTGTAAAATACATGACATTTCTGGACTTCATGGTGTGCACCGATTCGTATTAGTTATTGGCTTAAAGTATATAAAAAGATTATTATTATACATATACCATTAAAGATATATACAAAAAAGGAGATCAGGGACCTGATCAGAGCAGGCCAAGGTTCTTGAGATCGTTCAGGATCTTCTGGACTGCTTTGCGGGCATCCTCAGGCTCCTTGCCGCCGGTGATGATCAGTTTCCCGGAACCAAAGAGGAGGACTACGACCTTCGGATTCTCAAGCCTGTACACGAGGCCCGGGAACTGCTCCGGTTCGTATTCTATCCTGTCGAGATTGAACCCCACGGCGATCTTGTTCAGGTTTATTCCCGAGCCCAGATCGGCGGAGGTGACGATGTTCTGGATCTTGTAGCTCAGCTTTTTCGGGATGTCTATCTGCAGTCCACGCAGGAGGTTCCCGAGGATCTCGAGTCCTTCGGAGAGGCTCTCGATGCTCTTTGCACCGGTCAGCACCACTTTTCCCGAACCAAAGACAAGCGCCGCGATCTTGGGCTCCTGCATCCTGATGACGACGCCGGGGAAACGCTTCTTATTATATTCGGCGTCTTTGATCTGGGAGGCCAGGGCGGGAAGATCCAGGTAATCGGTTACCTTGGCTGAGGCAACGATATTTTCAATCTTGAGAGAGTCCTCTGGCTTGACCTTCATGTTTATAAATGCCTCAGTACAGTATATAAACAGTTGGGTGGGGTGATGCCCATCAGGTCAGGAGAATAAAAACCTCCCCGCGAGGGGGAACATGGATCCCTTTATTGCCTTACTTTGGAAGGAGTACGTATGCAGAGGCATCGGGATTCCGCCGTGAATGAAGTGATTGCATCAATCCTCATCGTTGCGCTTGTCATCGCGCTTGCAGTCATTATCGGGGGGATTGTCTTTGGCCTGATCGTGATCCAGCCGAAATCAGCCTATATCCCGCCCGAGGTAAAAGTGGTCAGTTACACGAACGGCACACCGCAGGCGATCAGCCTCTATTCCAGGGGAGGGGATATGGCGGTGCTCGATTCGAAAGGAGGTGCCAACTATGCCCTGGGCATTTACGTTGATACTCCCACGCTCTCGTATACTGCCGTTCCTGATGCGGGGGTAAGAACCTTCAATCCCGGTCAGACACTGTATTTGTATTACTCCACTTCCGGGTATCGTATCACTGACGATTTGACAGGAAAACAGGTACTGCCGCTTCCTGGCGGATCGATGACACTACGCATTGTTGACGAGAATGCAAAACTGCTGGTATACAACCAGGGGATGACAATTTCGGGAGGAGGGACTGTTAGTCCAACACCGACGTGTACCATGGGGACTAGCTGGGTAATTCGTAACAAATATAATGCAGATTTACATTATCGCCTTGAGATTGATCCCAGTGGACTGGTAATATCACAAGGGCCAATCCCAAAGAAAATGGAAATTCACTTATGGTATGCAATGTTGCCACCTTATAAGGCAAAACTGATCACAACAGAATCTGGAATGAGCAGTGGATCCGAATATGCTGGGCCTCTCACCTGTCAATTTACCACCTATCAACAAAATTTTCCTGGTCAAGGAGATCCTCAACCACCACAAAATAGGTATCAGCTTCAGCTTTCACTACTTTAATTTTTTTATGAATGTGTGATAATTTGCGTTAACAATTAATGTTAAGTGGCAATCCGGTTTTTTTCATATTGTATGAATCATCCCTTTTCTTAAAAGCGAAATTTCGTTGCTGGTTTATAATTGGGAAATGAACACTTCATTCAAAAAGAGCCCCTTTGAAAAGTCACTAAACCGCCGCCGGGGCGTCCTCCGGGGGCGGCGGGGCTTATCGTATCTGGATATGAAATTGACATACCTTATTTTTCACCATGATTTGAGTCAGTAAATCATCTCAAATTTCTCGTCTTGTTTTGTTCGGAAGAATGGTAGTGAAAAATAACCTAATATTAAGAAAAATTTTCGACGTCACTGAAGACTTCAATCAGTCGTATTCCCGCCAAGTATGGCCGCATTCGCAGCAGCGGAAGAAACGGACCTCGCTCTCATCTGCCGCACGGAGCTGCCGAAGCCACCAGAATGCAAGATTGTGCTCGCATTTCGGACACTTCGTGGCGATGGTGGGAAGCGTGCGAATCTGCCCATCCTCCTCTTCAACGATAACAATCTCCCGCTCGCGCCGTTCTTTCCTGATCAGCATCTGATCATCCTTGCCGATCTTCCGGATATACCCACACTTCCGGCATTTCAGCTGACCCGCAGACGAGATCATGAGGCTCTTGCACTCCGGACAGAACATGGTGCAATATTATTCGCGAGCATGCGAGATTAAGGCTTGGTTCGTTGCGGCAAAAAAATCACGGAATTTTCGCCCGATGGGGCAGTGAGGGTGTAATCGCACTCTTTTTCTCCCCTGCGATCCAATTAAGGAGGGATGAAGGAGCTCCTTGTACTCTTCTCCTGCCTGTTTTTCCTGGCCTTCCTGATCCCCTGGCGATTCCGTCATTACTGTGCGGTCCTTGGATGGACTTTCATCGTGCTTTTCCTCTTCGCAGAGATCCCCTATTACCTCTCCATCAACAACATGCTCTACCCTGTAATGGCGATAATCTCGGTCCCGTTTCTCCTGATTACCGCAAAGCACCTCCTCGCCCGGGAGATGCTGGTCACCCAGCTCTCAACCGCAGCAGCCGTCGCCTTCCTCATCTACGCCCCGTTCGCGTATTCCCCGCTTGGGAACTGGCTGATCTCGGTCGTTGTCGGGCAGACAGAATGGATGCTCCAGGCATTTGGATACCCTCCCGTTCACGAGGCCTGGAATATGATATCCAGGAATAATTTCCGGGTGGAGATCATCCTCGCATGCACGGGAATCCAGGCAATCGCTATCATGCTCGGGGTGATAAGCGCGGTGAAGACCACCATCCGGCAGAAGGTACTTGGATTTCTCCTTGTGGTCCCGACCATTTATATCCTGAATATCCTTCGCAACACGTCAGTGATCATCGCATATACCGAACAGTGGTTCCCATACCTCCCTGAGATCGCGGGGAATGGTGAATTCGGGTACGAGAGCTTCTTCTGGGCGCACAATGTCATCGCAGAAGGCCTTGCACTCCTCCTGCTGATCGGGATTGCATGGGGCCTCTTCCGGCTTATCCCGGATCTTGCAGATTTTGCCATCAGGCTCGTGCAGCTCTATACCAGTGATGTCAGGAAAGCCTTCGGTAGAGGTACATGATTCTCTGAAGCGCTGAGAGGTTCGTGCATACCGCGATGATGAGTACCGAGGCCCATATCAACCCGGTCAGCCCTCCAATGAGAAGGACGAGGAAGGTCTCAGGACGTCCGAAGAACCCGATTCCTTCCAGGGGATCCTCGATCTTCCCATCAATCCTCTCCTGATACCCTATCTCGGCATACACCACGGGCTTGATGAAGGTGTTCATCAATGAACCTGTGATTGCGAACGCAACCACGGCAAAATCCGCCAGTGGCGGCAATGGCAGGAGCCTCGTGATAATGGCTACCCCCGAGAGACCGATGCCAAGCAGGACCAATGCATCGACATACTTGTCTACGATCCAGTCGAACACAGCGCCGAACCGGGTCTGCTTCGCAGTCTGGCGGGCAACAGCTCCGTCAACGAGGTCAAGGACTGCAGAGAGAAACAGGGCTACGCTTCCGGCTGCAAACATCTGCCGCGAGAAGAGGTAGGCACAGAGGAGTCCAAACAGGAGGGCCAGGAGAGATACCTGGTTGGGTGTGGCTCCGATACGGCAGAAGAACGCTGCCACTGGCTCGAGGTATCGTGTGAACCGCGGCCGGAGGGCAGTAATGTTCATGCCTAAGTACCACGCCGGGTGGACCAATAATAATTGTCATTCCCCTGCATTTCTGGGAAGAGGGATTTCTGCAGTTCGCAGTGACGATAAAACGGACAGAAGTCATCAAATAACCATGAAAATGGCCTGACAACTTCTATATGAGAGCAATACGATATCTCTTCCAAGGAGACTACGAACCGCAGTGCCGGAACAAGAGAGAAGACCGCATGTGTTGATGATGTCGGAGATCACGGTGGATGGAAAGCTCACCCTCAAAAAGGGGGCATCCAGCAAGATCCTGATGAAGTATATGGATCCTGCAACCGAGATCCTCCTCCATCGCACCAGGGCGGTATGCGATGCCATCATGGTTGGCTCAAACACGATAAAAATCGACAATTCATTCCTTACGGTCCGCCACGTGAAGGGAAAGAGTCCGCTCCGGGTCATCCCGAGCAGCATGGCTGACATTCCCCTCGATGCCAATGTGCTCGGGCCCGATGCCCCAACAGTGGTTGCGGTCTCCGCAAAGGCCCCGGAGAGCAGGGTCGAGGCCATCAGGAACAGGGGTGTTCATGTCCTGGTCTCGGGAGAGGACAGGGTACACCTGCCGCTTCTGATGCAGCAGCTCTACGATATATTCTCTGTCCGCACCATGATGATCGAGGGAGGTCCCACCCTCAACTGGCACATGCTTCATTACCGCCTTGTCGATGAGATACGCCTCATCCATCTCCCCTTCATTGTAGGGGGTGCGGACACCCCGTCACTGGTGGGCGGGATGCACATAGAGGATGAAAACCAGATGATCCGCCTGGTCCTGAAGAACCACTATCTCTGCGGGACCAACCTTGTAACCGAGTACCGGGTCTGTTACTCAGGGGAACACACCGGGCATGAAGGCCACACGCAATCCTGAAGAGGCATGCATGAGAGAGAACCCTGGTCTTCTGGTTCTTCTCTTTGATTCCCTGAACATGTCCGAAGAATCAGGCGTCTCTGTGTTCATGGATCGAATGACCTATTGTTCCGTTCGATATCTGGTGCGATGGGTATTGGCAATGGACCACTGCAGATGGCCAAAAGAGGTACTTCTCCTCATCGAATGATTGACCCCAGAGCATCCCGGGTGCCATCCACCGGGTTGAGATATTCAGGGGCGATTCATATCATATCCCTTGGATCAGCCTTCATGAACTCCCTGCATACTGTGGTTGCATACTGACCTGGCGGGAGTGAAAAGGAAATATTGAGATTCGATCCCTCAATGGTTGACTTTATGTCTGTGGTGAGGGAGACTGGCCTGAGCGCCCCGTCGTACCGCGTGTGTACAAGGGTGGATGCCGTCGAGAACGATTCATGGTCAATTCCCTTCGACGTGAGGATGGAGGATATGGTACAATCGTCCTCTCCCTTTTCATGCAGATCCCTGCTTCCCGGCATCATGATCGCGATGCGGCAGCGTCCCCGCCTGACCTGCATCAATGCTGCGGTCAGGGTTCCTTCGGTCACGACATCGTCCCGCCCGTCTGCAAAGATCAGACGGTCGCCATGATGCGGGAGGTAGAATTCCGGATCCCTTTCCATCCTTGCGGAGAGTGCCACGTTGAAAAGGAACGACTGGAAAGCGCTGACGAACATGGAAAGAAGCCTGGGGGGCAGGGAGAGGAGTGCACCCCTGTAATCCCCCGGGTGTGAGACAAGGTGATGCAGCATCGCCCTCTCGTAGGTGAGTGGTACAGGAAGTGCCCGGAGGGCCCGGAGGGGATCCCCTTCTTCGTAGTAGGCAGTCCTCGCCTCGCGCACATCGTCCGGCTCATCAGGGAAGGCAGCCCCCACATAACAGTCAACAGCGCCTTGAATGTTTCCCTCCAGTATCTTCTCCCCGACAAGATGGGTGATTGGCCGGATCACCCCGAACCTCTGGATCCCGAAGAAGTTGGGGAGACCCTGTGTACAGGTTTCTGATACCGCTGCCGCGATCGAGGGGAGATCGGGGGACGAGGTGTTCCGGATCGTGATCGAGAACCGGTTGGCCTGGTGGGAACCGAGTGCCAGTGGGGAGGCCGAGCGCCCGACAGGGACCAGCTCAAGATCCCTGAGCCGGATCCGGGAGAGATCTCCCTCCTCAATACCCTGGATAGAGATGAGCTGGGTGGTCAGCGCATGCTTGTCCTTGGTCCCGGTCCACCCGATTCTCCGGTGGGAAATAGAGAGCTGTTTTGCGATCTCCCTGACTGCACGCTGGAGCTCCCAGTCCTTCTTGGTGAGCCTGCATATGAGGTGGGCACCCTCAGTTCCTGTCTCTGCCGGGATCTCATCGACCACGAAGTCTTCGGCTGACTCACGGAGCCTGCCCCCGGTCCCCGGAGTATTACTGGCATACCAGCGCATACCGAGGGTGTGTTCGAGGGGATACGGACTCTCTTTCATCAGGTGTCCTCCGGGAAGAATGAAGAGTATCAATGGCTCTGCAAGGAATGTCAGAGCAGAGAGAGGTCGCTTGTGATCCTGTCCAGGTCTTCGCTCTTTGCGGGGCCGATGCCGAGTGCTGTGACGGTGCCGGGGGGGATCTCGGTAAGACCCGCATCCTGGACGAGTCCGGTTGAGAAACCGGCATATTCGGCAAGCGTCTTTATTTCAAGAAGCGCCCTCTCGGAGGAGACTTTGAGGACAACCTTCTTCTGGCCTTCCTGCAACCATTTCTTTTTTGTTGCGGCGTCTGCCCGCTCATACGCAATGACTGCCGCGTGGGCAGCCTGGGCACAGGTCTTCCCGCGGCTCATCTTGACATCGCTGCGGATGATGAGACACTGTTTCCATTCGAACCGGGGTTCTTTTTCCATCTGTGCGGGAATATTCGCCCGGCAAGGAGAAAATAGGTGTGAAGGGAGACGTGAGGGGATAGTACCCCTCCCGGCCCACCCCGGCGTACCTCCGCAGGAGTGGTCTTGGACCACTCCTGCTTCCCCACAATTGATAGCCTTCGGATGGGGGTAGGTAACCAAAGGATGACCATACAATCCAGGTGACCAGGGGACCATCAGACGGGAGGGGATAGTACCCCTCCCGGCCTACCCCGGTGTTCCCCCGCAGGGGGGTTTTTGACCTCCCCTGCTCCCCCGCAGTTGATGGCCTTCGGCCAATCAACTACTCCATTCATCCTGTTTCAATACAGATCTTGGTACAGAGATGACCAGGCACTACGACGTGGTAGTGGTGGGGGGCGGTCCGGCCGGGAGTACCTGTGCACGGCTCTGCGCAGAGCAGGGGCTCTCTGTGTGCCTGGTGGAAGAGCACGGGGCTGCGGGCATCCCGGTCCAGTGTGCCGGGCTTCTGTCGATGAACGCGTTTAAAGAGTGCGAGGTATCGGAGTGCTGTATCCTCTCCACTGTCCGCGGCGCACGGGTGGTCTCGAGTCTCGGGCCTGTGCTTGAGTTCGATGCGGGAATGCCGAAGGCTCATGTGGTGGACCGGGCGGCACTCGACCGGCAAATGCTCCAGAAGGCGGCCAATGCGGGGGCAGAAATCCGGATGAAAACCTCATTTTTCACGAGGAAAGGTGATTGCATCATCACGCGGGGTGCAGACGGAAGACGTGAGATTCCGTTCCGCATCCTTGTTGCTGCCGACGGGGCGAGGAGCCGTATCGCCCGGGTGGAGAATATGCCAAGACCGCCTGTTTTCCTCGCAGGGCTCCAGGTAGATATCCTGCACAGGATCGAGCAGTCCAGAGTCGAGATCCACCCTGACGCGTCTCCCGAGTTCTTCGGCTGGGCAATTCCCATCGGACAGGGAAGAGCGAGGGTGGGACTTGCGGGAACGCGTAACGTGAAAGATCGGATGACACGCTTTCTCGCGCAGGTCGGGCAGGATTCACACACCGTGGAGGTGCACTTCGTGAGTGGGACCATCCCCCTCGGAACTATGGCCAGAACCTACGGGAACCGTGTTCTCTTTCTCGGCGATGCGGCAGGAATGGCAAAGCCAACATCAGGAGGTGGCGTGTATACCGGCGTTCGTGCAGCCCGCCATGCTGCCAGGGTGATAGGGGAAGCATTCCTGAGGAATGATTGCAGTGATGCACTGCTCTCTGAATATGAAAAATCATGGAAGTATGATTTCGGCCGGGAGCTCGAACTCGGGATGCGGCTTTTCCGGATAAGGCAGGGGATCTCATCCGCTGACATGTCAAGAATAATTGCAGCGCTTGGCGATCCTGCGATTTGCGAGGATATCGTTCGGCTGGGAGATATGGACAGGCCGGGAGCACTGATACGGCGGCTCCTTATGAGACCCTCTCTCTATCACCTTTTAGGCATACTGATCAAAACGGAAGTATGTCGAATTTACAAAGAGTAATATTTTTTAACTATTCCTTATTACGATATTACACATACGTATTATTACAGGTGATAAAATGCACATTCCCGATTTTGCCATTCCAATCTACCAGGGCGTTATATACTGGGCTATTGCCCTTGTGTTTGTCTTCCTTGCAGTAAGATGGGCGAAGAATGACATGAACGAGGAGAAACTCCCCCTCGTTGCGGTACTCGCGGCAGCAATCTTTGCAATCCAGTCTTTCAACCTCCCGGTCTCGATGGGGACAAGCGGGCATCTCGTAGGGGGTGCCCTTGCGGCAATCGTACTCGGCTCACCGTTCGCAGCGGTGTTCATCCTGACCATGGTCCTGATCGTGCAGGGAGTCCTCTTTGGAGATGGTGGAATTACCACCATGGGTGCGAATATCATCAATATGGGAGTGATCGGTGGTTTTGTAGGCTTTTATTCGTACAAGGGGATCAAAGCAGCCACGAAAAGTATGCCTGTTTCCGCGTTCATCGCTGCATGGCTTGCCTGCCTGATCCCTGCGCTCGCGTGTGCAGTGGAGATGTTCATTGCGGGAACATTCCCCTTAATGGAAGGTCTGGTAGCGATGGGCATTTACCATGCGATCATCGGTGTCATCGAGGGTGTGATCACGGTCGCGGCAATATACCTCATCATGAATGTTCGGCCTGACCTCGTGGATAGTGGTGTGAAACCGTTGAAAAAGGTGAGCGCAGTATGATGGACAACAGGACCTTCCTCATAGTCGGGCTCGTGATCTCACTCCTCGTGGGAAGCATCGCGGTCTTCATGGCATCTTCGGATCCCGACGGTCTGGAGAGCACCGCCCTGGTAATTCAGGGAGATAAAACCCTTACAGGCGCGGCTCCCGAAGATGCCAAGATTCACGAAGTGACTGAAGGCCGGTTTTCATACGAATCACCTATGCCGGACTACGCACTGGGTGAAGAGATGGGATCCGCAGGAGGGCTGGTCGCGATTCTTGCCGGGACGATCCTGGCATTCCTTGTGGTCCTGGGACTCGTCTACGTGATGAAGGCACCGGGGAAGTCGGTGTAATCAGACCAATGAACCAATACGGTATCCTCAATACCAGGTCATACTCATGCACCTGATCGAGACCCGGGATCTCTGTTATACGTATCCAGGGAATGTCAAAGCCCTTGATCACATTCATTTCATTGCTCCCAGAAATGCAAGGATTGCGGTAATCGGTGCGAACGGGGCAGGGAAGAGTACCCTCTTCAAACAATTCAACGGAATTTTCAAGCCCACATCAGGAAGTGTTCTCATCAGAGGCGAGCCTATCACCAAAGAGAACCTCCGTGAAGTGAGGAAGTTCGTGGGGCTCGTGTTCCAGAACCCCGATGACCAGATCTTCTCTCCCACCGTGGAACAGGATGTCGCATTCGGACCCATGAACCTGGGCCTTGACGAAGAGACAGTACAACACCGGGTCACAGAGGCATTGGGAGTTGTCGGGATCGAACATCTGAGGGATCGTGTGCCACACCACCTGAGCGGGGGTGAGAAGAAGAGAGTGGCCATTGCAGGGGTGATCGCCATGGAGCCTCAGGTGCTTGTCCTGGACGAACCCACTGCGGGTCTGGATCCCCAGGGGGTAAGAGACCTCGTGGGATTCATCAACTCCCTCTCTTCGAAATACGGAATGACGGTGATCTTCTCAACTCACGATGTCTCGCTGGTCCCGGAAGTGGCCGATTATGTGTATGTGATGAACAAAGGCCAGGTGGTCGGGACCGGCACTGTTGAGGAGATCTTCATCAATGAGGAGATGCTGAATTCTGTCCGCCTGGGAGTGCCTGTCCTGCCGAAACTCATCTCAACGCTGCAAAAACACGGGATCAGCATATCGCCGGCCTACTCCTATGCGGATGCAGAACGCTCGTTTCTTTCCGCGTTTGGAAAACAACCATGATAGAAGAACTCTTCCAGATAGAGCGTGATGCATACCGGGACAGCTCTGTCCACCGTGTGGATGCCCGGGTGAAGATCATTCTCTGTTTTGCAGCGATCGTGGCACTCGTCGCAGTCCCCTATTCAACGATGATATATACGGTCGGAGCGATCTTCTTCATTTTTTTCCTTGCCTTCTGGCTAGCAACACGGCTCCCGTTTGTCGCGTATTTGAAACGTCTTGCAGCAATCATGCCTGTATGGGGGATCATTATTTTTTTCCAGATCTTTTTGAAAAACAGGTATTACTCTGAATATCACTCCCTTGTATCCCTGCCATTCGGGATCCATATTTATACCGAATCCATTGAGTTTGCCTTCATACTGTGCATCAAATTCATGCTCACCATCTCGTTCATCATCCTTCTGTCATCCACCACGAAGATGCAGGATCTTCTTGATGGTGCAAGCCGGATTGGCCTTCCCGAGGAGTTTGCCCTGGCCCTCGGCATGATGATCCGGTACCTGTTCGTCTTCGGCTATATGTTCCGCAAAATCCAGGAGTCCCTGAAAACCCGCTGCTTTAATCCGTTCGATTCACGCCTCCCCTACCGGTACAGGCTTCGCCAGTTGGGCTATACCATCGGGACCATGTTTATCAGGTCGTATGAACAGGGAGAGCGTGTGTATATCAGCATGCTCTGCCGCGGGCATGGAACACGTTCGCATCTGTTTCTCTCTAAAAAGCCCCTGCGAAGAGGAGAGTGGAGCCTGCTCATCGCGGGTCTTGTGTTCATTATCGTGATGCCCTCTTGTGTCTGGCTGATGCAATTCTCGCTTTTTTAGGTCGGTGCCCCTCTCTTCCGGTATATTATTATGGAAGGCAGGAAAGGCTAGTGCATGGCAAGTACCTTCGGGCGTGGGTTTGTGACGAACCTTATGCTGATCTGCAACCACTTTGCGCACAAACCCGAGGAAGCATTCTACGGGGCGGCAGACCATCTTCAGGATTTTATCATTCCCGACCAGTTCAAGGGAACCGAGATCGAGGATCTGGCTGACAGGCTCCGGAAGAGAATCATGTGGCACCAGCCGGGAACCCTTGACCGGGAGGACGCAGAGGAAGTGGTGAAACTTATGCACACACTCATCATTGCCATTGACAAGGCGCTGGGCATTAAAGACCCGGATTTGGGAGAATTCTACTAGGCAGGCTTGAAACGCCTCCCTTACCCTTAAGTGTTCCCGCGACTAATACTATATGTGACGTCGGTTTTCAGAATCGAACAGTTTTTTTTCACGGAGGAGAGGGATTGACCGATACGTACGATGCATCTCATATTACGGTACTTGAGGGCCTCCAGCCAGTACGGGAACGTCCAGCGATGTATATCGGGAGCACCGATACACGGGGGCTCCACCACCTTGTCTACGAGGTCGTGGACAATTCCATCGATGAAGCACTTGCAGGATACTGTGACCGTATCTGGGTGAGTATCAACAAGAATGGTTCAGTCACAGTCGAGGACAACGGGAGAGGCATCCCTGTTGACCGCATGGAGAAGAATGGAAAGTGTGCGCTGGAGGTGGTTCTAACTGTTCTCCATGCAGGAGGAAAATTCGACAAGGATAGCTATCAGGTATCCGGTGGCCTGCATGGGGTCGGTGTCTCTGTCGTGAATGCACTCTCGAGCTGGCTCGATGCCCGGGTATACAGGGATGGGAATGTGTACGAGATGCGGTTTTCCCAGGGGAAGACCATTTCACAGTGTTCCGAGCGGGAAGAGACGCTCTCTGAGATGCGTGCCCGGTTCGCACAGTGGTACAGAGAGCCTCAACCGCCAGAAGGACCGGACGATCAGGGAGCAGCACTTGGTACTGGAGACCAGACTGATGACGGGAATCTTGACAGGACACAATTCCTGGAGAAGCACCGTGCGAAATTGTCCGGCACAAGGATCACGTTCAATCCGGATTCATCAATTTTCGAGACAATCCAATTTGATTATGACGTCCTCGCCCACAGGATGAGAGAACTTGCCTTCCTGAATGCTGGACTCATCATCTTTATCATGGACGAGCGGAATGGGGACCATGTACGATATCAATACCAGGGCGGGCTGACCGAGTTCGTGAGTTATCTGAACGAAGGGTCTGATTGCCTCAACCCGGTTCCCATCTATATATCGAAAAAGGATCAGGAGAACAAGCTCGAATTCGACGTGGCTATCCAGTATACCACAGGGTATGACGAGAAGATCTTTTCGTATGTGAATTCTGTCAATACCCGGGAAGGAGGGACCCACCTCGAAGGTTTCAGGAGTGCAATCACCCGTGCAATCAACACCATGGCCAGGAAGAATGGTCTGGTCAAGGAGAATTCCTCGATCACGCTGCGTGGGGAAGATGTCAGGGAGGGCATGACTGCGGTCGTATCCGTCAAGATGGCGAATCCCCAGTTCGAGGGACAGACCAAAATGCGGCTGGGGAACAGCAATGTCAAGGGCATTGGGGATTCCCTTGTGTATTCGGCGCTTTCCGAATACTTCGATGAAAACCCAAAAGTCCTCCAGATCATTGTCGAGAAGGCACTTTCTGCTGCAAAAGCCCGGGAGGCTGCCCGGAACGCTCGGGAACTTGCCCGCCGGAAAGGTGTACTGGAGAGTGGAGGATTACCCGGGAAACTCGCTGACTGCTCCGAACGCAATCCCACGAAAAGCGAGATCTATATTGTTGAGGGGGATTCGGCAGGTGGCAGTGCGAAGCAGGGGAGGGACAGGAAATTCCAGGCAATCCTCCCGCTCCGGGGAAAGATCCTGAACGTTGAGAAAGCCGGGGAACACCAGCTTCTGAAAAACGCCGAGATCCAGACCCTGGTATCTGCAATCGGGACGGGAATCGGTGAAAATTTTGATCTCTCACGCGCCCGCTACCACCATATTGTGATCATGACGGATGCGGATGTGGATGGTTCCCACATCAGGACCCTGCTCCTTACATTCTTCCACAATATGATGCCCAAACTGATCGACGCGGGGTATATTTATATCGCACAGCCCCCCCTCTTCTCCGTTTCAAAAGGGAAGACCGAAAAATATGCCTACAAGGAAGAGGACATGAAGAAACTTCTCGCTGAAATGGGTGAAAAAGGGGTTTCGGTCAAGAGGTACAAGGGTCTTGGTGAGATGAATGCCCAGCAGCTCTGGGATACCACGATGAATCCCGAGAACAGGTTCTTCAAAAAGGTTATGATCGACGACGCAATGGAAGCGAACGAGATATTCAAGACTCTCATGGGCAAGAATGTCGAAGCCCGCAAAGATTTCATCAAGCGCCATGCAAAGGAGGTCACGAACCTTGACATCTGATTCGAATCCGCCTCAGGGCGATACGGTCCCCGCAAGGGTGGAAGAGGTCAGCATCGAGAAGGAGATGAAGGTATCCTACATCGATTACGCAATGAGTGTCATTATCGGGCGTGCCATCCCCGATGCCCGTGACGGGTTGAAACCCGTACACCGCCGTTCCCTCTTTGCCATGTGGGAGATGGGCAATACCCACGACAAACCCACCAAGAAGAGCGCGAGGGTCGTGGGTGAGGTCATGGGTAAGTTCCATCCCCATGGGGACGCCTCGATCTACGACACCATCGTAAAGATGGCGCAACCCTTCTCGTACCGCCATATGCTCGTGGAAGGACAGGGTAATTTTGGATCAGTGGATGGTGATTCCGCAGCAGCGAGCAGGTACACTGAGGTCCGCCTCATGCCGTATTCCGAAGCGCTCCTCGAGGATATCGAGAAGGAGACCGTCGCGCTCGTCCCGAACTACGATGAGTCGCTTACTGAACCCGTCGTGCTCCCTGCGAAAATTCCCAATCTCCTGGTCAATGGATGTGACGGCATTGCGGTGGGGATGGCGACCAAGATGCCTCCGCACAACCTGCGCGAGGTCTGCTCTGCGGTGATCGGGTATCTCGATAACCCGGAGATCACCGTGGAAGATCTGATGAGCTCTCTGCCCGCTCCCGATTTCCCGACCGGGGGTATCCTGATGGGTGTTGAGGGAGTGAGGAATATCTACACGAGCGGCCAGGGGCGTCTCGTGGTCCGTGGTGTTGCGACGATAGAGGAACCAAAAAGCGGATCACGGAATGCCCGGATTCTCGTCTCTGAACTCCCTTACCAGGTCAACAAGGCGCAATGGATCACCAATATCGCGGACATGGTGAAAAACAAGAGAATTGAGGGGATATCAGACATTCGCGATGAGTCCGACAAAGAGGGTATCCGTGTCGTATTCGAACTCAAGAAGGACGCGATACCCTCAGTCGTCCTCAACAACCTCTACAAGAACACGCAACTCGAATCCAGTTTCTGGGCTATAAATTACGCCATTGTCGATAACCAGCCAAAGATCCTTAATCTCCCCCAACTTCTCGACCAGTTCGTCAAACACCGGATTCATATTATCACGCGAAGGTCAGAGTTCGATTTGAAAAAGGCTCTGGAAAAGGTCCATATCCTGAATGGACTCCTGATAGCGCTGTCAAGGATCGATGAGGTGATTGCGACGATCCGGGCATCCTCAACTGTCGATGACGCCCGTATTGCACTTATCAGCCGGTTCGGTCTCGATGAACCCCAGGCAAATGCCATCCTCCAGATGCAACTCCGCCGCCTGGCCGCCCTCGAACAGCAGAAGATAAACGATGAGAAGAGCGGGCTTGAAAAAGAGATCGAGCGTCTCAATCTCATCCTCTCCAGCGAGGCCAACATCAAAGCGGAGATCAAGCGGGAAACGATGGAAATATCAGAAAAATTTGGGGACGCACGGAGAACCCAGATCTCTCTCAACTTCGGGGATATCTCGAACGAAGATCTCATTGAGGACAAGATGGTGCTTGTCTCCATCACCACCGCGAATTACATCAAGCGGACCGATATCGATGTGTACCGGAAACAGAGGCGCGGGGGACACGGGATCACGGGAATGACCACGAAGGAGGACGATGTCGTCGATTCGGTCTTCGCTGCAAGCCTCAAGGATTATCTCCTCTGTTTCACTGATACGGGCCGGGTCTACTGGCTAAAAGTCTACCAGATCCCGGAAACAAGCCGTGTTGCGAAGGGAAAGCCCATTGTCAACCTTCTGAATCTCAAGGACGAAGTGGTGACTGCGGTCATCCCGATCAGGGAGTTCCGGGAAGACCAGTTCCTTTTATTCGCCACAAAGCTGGGGCAGATCATCAAGATACCGCTCAAGGAATTCTCGTTCCCGCGATCGGTGGGAACAAACGCGATCAAACTACGAGGTCCGGATCAATTGGTCGAGGTAATCCTGACCGACGGAAACAAGGAGATCATCCTGACAAGCCGTTATGGCCAGAGCCTCCGGTTCCATGAAGAGACGGTGCGCACAGTCGGGAGAACCGCCCAGGGGGTCCGGGGCATGAAGCTCAAGGGAGGGGATACCGTCGTTGCGGTCACTCTCGTGGAAAAGGATCACCTTCTCACGATCTCGGATGTCGGGTTTGGGAAAAGGAGCGAGTTCGACGAGTTCCGGGGGCATGGCAGGGGGACGATGGGTGTCAGGAATATCCAGCTCGAACGTGATGCGGTTGTCATCGCATCATGCTCTGTTCTGGATACGGATGAGATCATGGTCATGACTGCGTCAGGTGTGGTGATAAGGACTCATGTCAACGAGATACGAATCATCGGGCGCGGAACAAAGGGGGTAAAAATTATGAGGCTCGATGAAAATGACCGCGTTATTGGAATTGCCGTGGTTCCCCAGGAAGTGGAGAGTGAACAGAACGGTACAGGTTCTGCTTCGCTATACATAACGTCATAACTTTTCA
>DAWU01000040.1 GCA_002506105.1 Methanolinea sp. UBA275
TTACAGAACTTTTCTTACACTATCAATGCACAAGTAATATAATCCTGAACATTTTCGAAAATTCGACCTCGTTGAATTGCTCATTTGATTGGTTTGTCCCCTCTATCAGTCAAAAGGGGGACAGGAAGACTCAGGTCTCATCCTGCCCTGTATGTGAGGGATTCTGTAGCATATGATCCCTATCCCAACCTTAATTATGCTCATATGAGTAATAATAAAACAACCATGAGAATCTGCATTACCTCACAAGGTGAGACACTTGAAGCACCAGTCGAAGAACGGTTTGGCAGGGCGCCGTATTTCATCTTCGTAGAGAGTGAAACAGGGTCCTTTGAAGCGATTGAAAATCCATTTGCACGCGGAGCAGGGGGTGTCGGACCGAAAGCCGCCCAGTTCATCATAAATCACAATGTGGGTATTTTGATCAGCGGGATGGTTGGCGGAAATGCGCGTGAAGTGCTCGAGGCAGCAGGGATCGCGATGTTCACCTCCCGTTCGGCGGGAACGGTGAAGGCTGCCCTTGAGCAGTTGAAAGGCAACATACTGGAGCGTTCCGAACAACAATGATGCAGAACAGGAAATTTCATCTCAATATTCCAGAACCTTTCCAATTCGCGTGATCGAACATGAAAATCGCAGTTGCAAGCGGAAAAGGTGGTACCGGGAAGACCCTGGTAGCTGCCAATCTTGCCAGCGTTCTTTCAAAGGATGTTAGTACAACCCTTGTGGATTGTGACGTTGAGGAGCCCAATCTTCACCTCTTTTTTCCATCACCGGTCACCACTGCCGACGTCACCGTTCCGATGCCGGTCTTTGATCCGGAGGCATGCAATCACTGCGGGAAATGTGCTGAATTCTGCCGGTATGGAGCCATTTCGGTCCTCCCTAACCGTATCCTCTTTTTTCCCGAGCTGTGTCATTCCTGCGGAGGCTGCATGCTCGTCTGCCCGAACGGCGCAATCCGCGAGGAACCGGTTCGGATTGGAATAGTAACCACTTCGCATCCCTCCAACCGCCTTACACTGGTCACGGGGATTCTTGACGAAGGGCAGTCCCATGCTACACCGATAATAAGGGCAGCCAAGGAGATGGGCGGGAGTTCAGATCTGATTGTGTTCGATGCAGCACCGGGAACCACCTGTTCGGTGGTCGAGACTGTGACGGACTGCGATGCCTGTATACTCGTGACAGAATCCACACCGTTCGGCCTTCACGACCTTTCACTTGCGTATGAGGTAATGAAACTTCTCAATGTCCCTTCCGGTGTTGTGATCAATCGCAGCGACGGTGAAGATGCCGAGGTTCTCGCATTCTGCAGATCCCACGGTTTATCGGTACTTCTGACAATCCCATTTGATCGCGGGATTGCTGCTGTTCAGAATCGTGGAGAACTAATCAGCAGGAAGGACCGGGCATGGGAGGAGATGTTCGCTGAACTCTATGCACGGTGCCGTACCCTTGTCGGGGTGCACGAATGATCCGCTTGGCAGTAGTAAGTGGAAAAGGTGGGACCGGAAAGACGGTCATAACTTCAGCGCTCTCTCAGATGCTTCCTAATTATTATCTCCTTGCGGACTGCGATGTGGATGCGGCAAACCTTGGCCTTCTGCTCGCGCCAAAGCGCATCCACAGGGAACCTTTCCATGGTATGAATACCGCGGTGATCGACCCTGACCTTTGTACCTTGTGCGGGAAATGTTCCGAGTTCTGCAGGTTCAGGGCTGTCGATCATAATAAGGAGGGATTTTCGATTAGCAATATCCGGTGTGAGGGCTGCGGGGTATGTGCTTTTGTCTGCCCCGAAGGCGCAATCTCATTCACATCACGGATTGCCGGCGAGATTTTTCTCTCGGACAGTACTGCTGGGCCTCTCGTTGATGCGATGCTCGTGCCTGGAGCCGGAAATTCCGGGCTCCTTGTGCATGAAGTGAAAAAAATTGCACTTGCACAAGACCGGAAATGGAACATCTTCCTGGTCGATGGTCCTCCGGGTATCGGATGCCCGCTCATCTCAACCCTTACGGGTGTGGATGCAGTACTTATAGTGACAGAGCCCAGCATCTCGGGTCTCCATGACCTGAAAAGGGTGGTAAAGGTAGTAATGAATTATACCACACAGATTTCTATCGTGATAAACCGGTATGATATCGACGAGCCCATGACGGAACTCATCAGTGAATGGTGCAGCGATAAAGGATTTCCATTAATAGGGAAAATCCCATTTGATCCATGGATTATCGACTCGGTGAGAAACTGCAGACCTATTACCCGTTTTGATACCGCCCCTGGAGCACAGGCGATTCAGGAAATGGCAGATGTACTCTATCGCAGTGTGGGGGTAAAGTGAAATCGATACCAGAAAAGGACGCATATTGCCGGCGAAGGGGACGCCCGCGAAGAACCCAGGTCCTTGAGGGTAACCCCCCGCCAAGGTGTTATTCACCGCAGTGCTATCCCGATGATGAGATGGAGATCATTTCTATCCCTCCCGAGCAGATGGCAGTATTGAACCTGATCGACCTGCAGGGTCTTTCACAGGAAGAAGCTGCTTCAGCACTTGGAGTTTCGAGAAAGACAGTCTGGCAGGATATTCATGAAGTGCGGCATAGGATTATCGATGCACTTCTTCATGGAAAGAATATACGGGTAAGCAATTGTGATCGAAGGATTCATGGACTCTGCCCGCTACCGAACCAAAAAATTTGCAGGAGACACGGAGGGGTAGTCTGTCCAAGAATGACTGATCAGGTATGTTCTGATTGCGATGCTGATCGGTCAGGGCCAGAATAAGTGTTACCGGATCACTACCTTTTAAGTATTTATACTCATATGAGTAAATATGGTGCCTAACTGGTACCAGGAGTGAACCCATATGACTGGATTCGATGGACGTGGCCCGTTAGGACGAGGGCCAATGACCGGGCGGGGACGGGGGCACTGCGGTAGAGCGCCAATCCCTGCGACGACAGGTGCGAATATTGAGAACGAGCCCCCTAGCCAGAATACAGAACAATCTAGCGGAGGACAAACGTCCGTTTTTGGATTGGGAAGGGGCGGGATTCCCCGTGGCTGCGGGAGAGGTTTTTGCAGAGGCGGTTCAGGGAATGCCCGCAACCGAATGGAACAGATGAGGTGACAGGGTGAAGGTAGCGATAGCAAGCGATGGAATGAAGGTCTCGGAACATTTCGGTCACTGCCGAACCTATAACCTTTATTCAATTAAAAACGGTGTCATTTATCAGAGAGAAGAACTGGAAAGTCCCGGACACCAGCCTGGCATCCTGCCTCCATTCCTTGCTTCTCACCAGGTGACCCACGTAATTGCTGGTGGGATGGGGCCCCGTGCAGTGGAGCTCTTCCAGCAGCATGGTATTGACGTAATTCTTGGTGTAAGCGGATCGGTAGATATGATTGCCCAGGAGTTCATTGCAGGTCGAATCGTGCCCGGTGTATCGAGCTGTCACCACATCGAAGGTGATTCCTGCAGCCACGAATGAACCACGGAGAGCTGGAACCATGTTTCTTTTCAACAATGCCAAATCCCTGACACGTTCCCTCCTTTTCAAGGTCATCAGAGAATACAATCCAACTGGATATCAAGCAATATAGAAAATCACCCATAATTTTTCATACACGGTCAATGTGGTTTTTTATACCTCAACAAGAGAAGACCACCCCGCGTTCCCCGAGTCATTATGATTATCGCCAGTGGAGCTGAGTTTAGCACAACCTGATTTGCCTTAACTAAAGTTGAGGTGCATAAAAATCTCAAAAAGCCGTTTTTTTGCCGATTTGGGCACGTTAACCGCGTATATAAGGAAAAATTTCGAAACCTTTAATTTGTCCATCATCGACTGTTAGATGAACCACAAAGGGTTTGTACTCGATGTGAGTGGCAATGTGTATCGAACACTCTCGTGCACTCTTCTAAGCACGCAGGGAGGAGGCTAAATGGAAAGTATTGCGTTTGGCATTGGAATAACTGCATTGGCAGGAGCTCTTGCCACAGTGGCCGGTGCTGCGGAAAACACTGAATCTGATATTGGATCACAGGGTGACCCGAACTCACAGGTTCAGCTCGCCCCTCAGATGGGGTTTCTTCACCGCATCTTCAATAAGGCCATTGCCGGAGAGCCCCCAGCCTATGGGCTGTGGATATGTCTTGGCGCTGGTATCGCCTGGGCATTCATGGCAATGCAGATCAATCCGGTACTCGCACTCGTGCTGGGAAGCGCCCTGGCGGTATTCATCCAGGGCGTGTATGCAACTACTGCATACCTCGGCAGGACTGCAAGTCTCGCGAAGTTTGGTCAGCCCGTCTTTGTGGATGTGCTGAAGTCCATGACCACGGTGACCATGGCTCATGCATTTGTAGCCATTTTCACCACGGTGACCATGTGTCACCTGATCAACGCCGCTCTCGGCCATCCCTTCCCACTGCCCCTGCTGGGGCTGGTGTGGGGTATTGCCCTCGGCGCTGCCGGATCCGCGACTGGAAACCCCTTCTATGGAAAGGAGAGACAGTACCAGTCCCAGAAATTCGGCGCCGGTGTGCCCATATCCGCATCCGGGAACATCGTCCGCTATGCCGAAGCGGGTGAGAGAAACTCTCTCGACAACGGCTGGTTCTCTGCCAAGCTCGGCGGTCCCGCATCGGGGCTCTGCTTTGGGCTGATCGTCTTCCTCGAGATCTGGCGTACCGTGCTCTTCGAGCACATGGGTGCCGGATGGGGAGCCATTATCGTCGGTGTTATCATCATCCTGATCTTCACGGTGATTGACAGGTATATCGAGGTCTGGGCCCGCAAGAACTACGGACCCTATGCAAAGCCCACTGAGGAGGGATCCTGAAGATGAGCGCTGTTGGTGCAAAACCACAAGCTGGCGGGGCAATGGATGTCCCTGCAACCATCGCAGGAATCATTCTCCTTCTGGTGATCATCGGAGCCACCTACTTCCTTGTAGGTCCGGGCCTGATGTTCATGGCCCTCATCGGGATCATCATCGGTGGACTGGCTATCGCATTTGGCGTCCACTTCGTCCCGGTCGGCGGTGCACCCGCTGCCATGGGACAAGCGCCAGGTATCGCCACCGGTGTCGCCATGCTCGCTGCCGGTGCGGGTCTCGCAGGCCTCTTTGGTGGTGCCTGGGCCGCAGAACAGGGACTAATCGTCGCAGTAGTCACCGGAGCAGTCGGTGGCGGCCTCCTGATGGCCATCACCTGCATGTTCGTCACCTTCATCTACGTCTATGGCATGGGTATCCCCTGTGCATCCGGTAAAGTCGCGAAGGACCCCATTACCGGGGACACTCAGACAGAGTTCAAGTCCCAGGGAACTGAGGGGCATGGCCTGCCGTTTGTATCCTACGTTGGCGGCGTTATCGGAGGTCTCCTTGGAGGCGGTGGCGGAACGCTCATCTATATCATGCTCCTGGACGTCTACAAGGAAGCACTTCCAGGCATGATGGGTGCACTCCCGGCCCAGATCATGCCAGTCGCGGTAAGCATGGCAGGCATATTCGCTGTCGGAATGTTCCTGGTGAATGCAGTGCTGACTGCGTACAACATCACAGGGACGATCGAAGGCCCGCACGACCCCAAGTTCAAGCGGTTCCCCCGGGCACTCGTGGCCTCTGCAGTTGCATCTGCACTCTGTGGAATGGTCGCCATTCTGATCGTAGCAATGTGAGGTGCAGAAATGACAGTAAAGGTTGAAGTTATCGAGGGAGGCGTTCCCCACAACACCATCCTGGCAGCAGGCCTTGTTGCGTCGCTGGTACTTATCTACCTGACCTACGCCAACGTCATGTCCGGGACCCAGCTCTTCTCGTTCTTCGGGGGACTTGGTGCGGTTGCAGCGCTCGTCTGGGGGAGTCACGCCATCAAGCACCTGTGCAGCTATGGTATCGGTACCGGTGTGCCCTCTGCTGGAATGATGGCATTCGGGTCTGGTGTAATCGCCATGCTGTTTGCCACCAAGTACGGCGTGGCAGCACCCATCGTGGCCGTGGTCCTTGCCGCAGTGATCGGCGCAATTCTTGGATTCCTGTCCAACAACGTGCTGAACATGCGGATTCCCGTCATGATCCAGTCACTCATCGAGATGGCAATCATCGGTGCCCTGGTCCTGATGGGCTTTGCGGCAATGATGACAGGTTCATTCGAATTCTCGCCCCTTACATCGGGGTCAATCAGCATTCTCGGGCTCTCGCTCCCGAGCTACCAGGCATCATTCATTGGCGGATCGCTCATCGCTGTCGCATTCATGCTCGGCGGGATTGCTATCCAGCACCCATTCAATGCATGCCTCGGCCCGAACTGGACCCAGGACCGGATGCTGATGCTCGCAGCAGAATGCGGATTCCTCTCAATGATTGCCGTGTCGGTGATGTCCATGGCGCTGATCAACATCGTTGCAGCTGTCGTGTCACTCATCGTGTCGCTTGTGGGCTGGTATTACACCTACGTAAAGTATATCGAGCTCTCGAAGCGTGACGCTGCCGGCTGGCTGGATTCGAAACCGATCCCAGATGTGGAGGGACAGTGACATGAACATAGAGGTTCTTCCCGAATACGGGCTCGTTGCCGATCCCCTTATCGGGTTAGTAACGTCTGCGGGCGAATCGCTTGCACCGGTGATCGACAAGGTCGCCGATCTGGAAGCTATCGCAGACGATGTCGTGAACATGCTCTCCGGAAAAGGCAACTTCCTTGCTTCGTTCCCGAACAGGGAGTGCGCCCTGCCCACAGCAGGGGGAGCAACCGCCTACTGGTACGGACTGGCAGTCGGCCTCTTCATCGCAGGAGTATATGCGTTCCATCTGATATGAGGTGAGAAGAATGGCAGACAAGAAATCACCAGCAAGCGGATGGCCGCTCGTGAAAGGAGACTTCCACTCCGGGGACGCAAACAGCCCTGTTGCCGTCATGACCTGCGGGTCACACCTCGACGAGCAGGGTATCTGCGACGGCGGGGCAGCGATTACCGGGTCCTGCAAGACCGAGAACCTTGGTCTTGAGAAGGTCATCGCCAACATCATCTCCAACCCCAACATCCGGTTCCTCCTGCTCTGCGGGACTGAGGTCAAGGGTCACCTCGCCGGGCAGACCATGGCTGCGCTCCACAAGGGCGGGGTCAAGGAAGGGAGGGTCGTCGGTGCTGAGGGTGCTATCCCCTTCATCGAGAATCTCAAGGATGACGCAATCAAGCGCTTCCAGGAGCAGGTTGAACTGGTCAATATCATGGAGGCCGAGGACCTCGGCGCCATTAAGGCCAAGATGAATGAACTCAAGGGGCGTGACCCGGGCGCTTTCGCCGCTGACCCCATGGTCGTGGAGGTCAAGGAAGAGACTGGAGGCGTTGAGGTCGCTGCAGCCGGAGTCAATCCGCAGTTCCTGGAGATAGAGAAGCGGCTGGACAAGATCGAGAAGCAGATCGAGTTCGCCGATGCAGAGATTGCCCAGCGTGTGGGCAGGAAGATCGGCCGGGATATAGGCATCCTGTATGGACTGGTCGCCGGGCTGATGGTATTCGTCATGCTGCTGGTCCTGCTCCCGAAATTGAATTTGATGATGTAAGGAGGTATGAAAAAATATGTTCCGATTTGAAAAAGAGCAGAAAGTCTGGGACTTCAACGGCACGAAGATCGGTGGACAGCCCGGAGAGTACCCGACCGTACTGGCATGCTCAATCTTCTATAACAAGCACGAGATCGTGCTCGATGACAAGACTGGAAAGATAGACAAGGCAGCCGCAGAAGCACTCTGGAACAGGTGCCAGGAACTCTCAGACTTGGTGGGAATTCCGCACTTCATCCAGATCCTCGCTGAATACCCGGCAGCATTCGAAAGCTACTTCTCGTGGTTCGACAGTATCGACAACAAGACCGCGTTTTTGATGGACTCCTCGGTGCCAGCCGCGCTCGCACATGCCTGCAAGTATGTGACCGAGGTCGGACTCGCAAAGAGGGCCATCTACAACTCGATCAACGGGTCGATCCTGCCTGAGAACATCGAGGCGCTCAAGAACAGCGATGTGGACTCAGCAATTGTGCTGGCCTTCAACCCCGCAGACCCGTCAGTCCATGGCAGGGAGAAAGTGTTGGTCGAAGGTGGCGTCGCAGGACAGGCAAAGGGAATGATCCCGATCTCTGAAGAGTGCGGAATCACCCGGCCCATCCTCGATACCGCGGCGACCCCGCTCGGCCTTGGTTCGGGAAGTGCATACCGTGAGATCCTCGCCTGCAAAGCGCTCCATGGCTACCCGACCGGTGGTGCATACCACAACATGACTGTCGCATGGACCTGGCTCAAGCGCTGGAAGGGATCGAAGAAGAACCCCTCTGCGCTCGCAGAGACCCTGAAGGGCAAGGATACCTACCTGAAGCAGCTCCTGCACCACTACCAGGGTGGCAGCATTGACAGTGTAATCCAGGCAGCATGGTCAGCTCCCGATATTGGCTGCAACCTCGTTGCAAGCACACTCGGCGCTGACCTGATCATGTACGGTCCGATCGAGAACGTCGAGCCGATGATCACAGCACAGTCCTACATGGACATTGTCACCCTCGAGGCAGTTCGCCCGCTCGGCATCGATGTCAAGGCAGACAACCACCCCATCTTCAAACTCATTTAAATTTTTTTTATGAAAATGGCAAAGCCATTTTCATTCGCGTAATGCAACTGGCCCCTGGTACTCTTACGCACTCATATTATCACAATGGCGAAGGCCAGGTTCTCCACAGCACCTTAAAGTGCCTTATGCACACGCCGAAAGCGTGTGCATTCGCACAGTGCGACTAACCCTATTACTCTTTTATCCCCTGCAAAAGTATGCGAAAGCATGCGCATTCGCGCAATCCACTGTGCCCCGGTACCCTTTTATCCTTGTAGAATTACGCGAAAGCATGCGCATTCGCGCAATCCACTGTGCCCCGGTACCCTTTTATCCTTGTAGAATTACGCGAAAGCATGCGCATTCGCGCATGCTTACCGCAACATCCTGTCCTTCATGGCCTGGGTGCGTATGAGAGACATTACACCTGGTTTCTGCTCTCTCCTTCGGGGCCCTGAAAACGGCATCATATCGAATACAGGCCCATCCTCCATCTCACTGTCAAGGCGGCCGCAAATCTCATCGAAGATCCGGGCATATGCCCTGCAGTAGGGATCGACACCCTGGATATCCCCGCCGTATGGTACCATGGCATTATAGGGGCACCCCCCGCGGCAATACTTGATGTGTGCACACGCTGCACATGACGTATCAACATATTCCTTAAATTCCTGCATCCGCTTCCCTATAGGGGAGGCGGCAAGGTCATCAAGCGCAGGACGGTCATGCACGTATCCCATGACATATTCCGGCATCCCCACGAACCGGTAACAGGGATAAATCGCACCGTCTGGACCTATTGCAAACGTGCTTCCCATGCAATCCACGAAGGTGCACACAGTCCCGTGGCGGATAAACACACACTTGCACAGGTCGTTGATGTTCATGATCTCCATCTTTCCCAGGTTCTCGAGGGAGAAATCAAGAAGATAGACCAGCAGCTCCCCGTAATCATCCGGTGAGAGTACCCATGGCTCGGGGTTTGCATTCCGGAGCGAGGGGAGTGCAGGGTGGAGCTTGAGGGTAAAGCCATTCTCCATGAAGAACCGGACGATCTTCTCCCTCTCACTGAAGGAACGGGATGTGAAGGTGCAGATAAAACTGACCCGCAGGCCATGCTGCCTCGCGATCTCGTACCCCTGCATGGTCTTTCTGAAGTAGCCTTCTCCTCTCTGCGTATCGCACAACTCCTCCGGGCCGTCGATACTGGTCCCGAGCGGTACATGGTATTCGGCAAGAATCCGGGCAATTTCAGGAGTGAGAAGCCAGAGGTTGGACTGCATCGCGAACTCGGGCTTCATGTGAGACAGGCCCTCCGAGATCATCGGCAGAGCAGATTTGTAGAATTCGGCACCGGCAAGGAGCGGTTCCCCTCCATGGAAGGTAAACGTCACCCTCTCCTTCTCAAGGTTCGAGAGCCAGGCCACAACCTCTTCCACGGTCTCGATACTCATCCGGGGAGATGCCGGATCGGAACTCCAGCAGTAACTACACCGTGCCGGACACCCCAGTGTCGGGATGAGCATGATGTGAAAGGGATTCTTCATGCATCTCCCATGTTTCTCGCACTGGAAAGTAAGCATTGTCCTTTCTGCACAGGGAATGGACTGAAGGAATCTTCCGCATTACGAAAAGGGAAGGAGTTCTCACTTTCACTCTCCCCCCGCTCATACTTCATCTGCATGCCCAGGTAAAGGATTCCATGTGGGACCAGCCATGGATAATCACAGTGTATCGGGATACTCGCGCAAAGGAAGGGAAGATCTCCACGAGACTGCCGACCGATGGCTCCGGGCCAGGAGAGCGCTCCCGGCCGCAGACCAGCCCCATGCAGAACGGCTCGCAGAGATGATCCGTGCACATGCCACCGACAGGCTGGGGGTAATCGGGGACCCGCTGGAGGCTGCAATGTTCTCACTCCTTATTGAGATGGTGAAGGAGCAGACCGCGGGTGATGGCCCGCGGTCTGCGGGGGGCGACCCTCCAGGTGGTGCAGTAAGAATATGTGTTGATTAAGGAGCAGACCGCGGATAATGGCCCGCGGTTTTGCCAATTATCGGACAAGCACCGGGATCCGTGCGTTTTTTACGACTTTTGCCGCTACGCTTCCTATTCGCGCATTTTTTGAGTGATCGGACGCACCATGCCGGGAGATAATGATGAGGCTTACCTTCTCTTCTCCTGCGATGGTGCATATTTCATCCCCTGCATCTCCAAAACGTATTCGGGGTGTTATTTTTTCGACACCTGTATCAAGATCCCGCTGCAGTGAGGAGAGGGTTGTCATGGAATGCTCGAGTTTGTTCTTCAGGTCTCGGCGATCCTCGACGCTGGTGATGACATGGAGGAGGATAAGTTCATCGAATCCCCCCATATGATTCACGAATTCTATGGTCTCTGCAGTGGGCCGGGAAAAATCAACAGGAACCAGGATTCGGGAGAATAAAGGTATTTCACGGTCGGTCCGGGGACCCTCTGGTGTGTGTTCCGGACCGGTCTTCTCATCAAAATGGGTTACGAGCACGTGCCCCTTTGCCTCCTCAAGGACCTTCCGCGAGACGCTTCCCAGGAGTACATCCCGTAAAAATCCCCGACCCTTCCCCCCGATCAGGATGAGATCGGCCTTATGCCGTTCTGCCGATGCCAGGATTGCAGCATGCTCACCAGCATCACCCGGTGGAGCTATTTCGTATGTGACGGAGATGCCTGCCTTTTCCAGGATCTCTCCCGCATAGGCGAGGGCATTGGCAGGGGTGCTCTGTGCGATTTTCACCTCAGCCAGAGTTCTCCATGACGTGGGCTCAGCAGTCTCATCGGTAATGTGAAGGAGGATAGCCTCAATAACACCCGGGATTTCTGGTGCACAATGCAGTGTCTTCTGTGCATACCAGGAGAAGTCTGTAGGAATGAGGATTCGCTCGAACATGGTCAAGGGCCCCCGGGGTTCAATGGTTCAGGTACCATTGTTGCTGTAGAGATGTATTAATATGTACATTTGCTGTTGATTGCCGGTTTTTCCTGAGGAATCTGAAATACAGCCCAAAAAAGGCAGATTTCCTACTATATACCATATAATGCGATATACAATGGTGTCCATTCGCTCCTTTCATGGATGACGGACATCCCAGGACTCGTGATAGGCCACCAGGTGATTGATCCATGCATTCGCTGGTTGCGGCATATGCAGCGGGGGATCATGAGATTAGAGCGGAACTCCAGGTACGACACCCCAATGGAAATGGGAAACGGGATTCAATCCGAAGAAGAGCAGATGAACGTGAAAACATTACATGCCCTTCAAAAGGGTTCTTAAAAAGGAAAGAATGTCAGATATTCAATGGGTCAAATCCACTCCTGTGCACCTTTCCAAACTCCTTGGTAATCTTCACATCCAGTGCACATACCGGGCAGGTGTATGTCTCGGGAAGTTTCTCAAATGGGGTTCCAGGCTTTATCCCCCTGTGCGGTTCGCCACGTTTTTCATCATAGACATAGCCGCATACCGAGCAGATCCAGCGTGTGGGAGTCCACTCCTCGAATCCCCATTTTCCAACCTTCCCCTTTCCCTCCATCCCGCAGATGGGACATATGTACGTATCCGGGAGATCTTCAAACGCAGTCCCTGCGGGGACACCGTTGTGGGGTTCCCCTCTGAGAGGGGAGTAGATATACCCGCACACCTTGCATTTATACCGCTGTTCTGACTTCATGGTGACAGATCTTCTCCATCATGTGATCTGATAACAAGGAATGACTTATAACTATTTTTCCAGGAATGGAATGCGGCATTCCGGGACATTGATGCACACTTCCTTCAATCCCCCTGATTGCAGAACATTTAAAGTATTTTTTCCCAAAACAGCCTTGTACAGTCCTGAAATAATTTCTCA
>DAWU01000011.1 GCA_002506105.1 Methanolinea sp. UBA275
TCGCATCTCAAAAAGGAAATATTTTCATGCGTCGGGCCTGTTGCGTGACGCATCATGAGTGTTTTCATGTAAAAAAGTTTACGAGGGGGTGTTCTCGTTGTTCTTCCTGCAATTTCTTGCCTGGAGGATGAGGATGGCGAGCCCTGAGAGCGGGAGTGCGATGATGATGGGATCGATCGCACTCCATGGCGTGGACAATATGCTGGGAGTTCCGAGCGTCGCTTTGGCAAGCCCGAACACAGCGGAATACCGTGCATTCACAAACAGGGCCCATAAACACCACGTGATCGCCCCTATGACAAGACTTGCTTTGGCGGCTGTCAGATCAGGCTTCTTACAATATACTGCAACTGCAAATACCGGGAGGAATGCCGATGCGCAGAGTCCCATGAACATGGTAGTTGCGATTGCGATGATACTCCCAGGCATCAGAAATGCCACGATCACACTCGCGAAGATCATCACAATCACACCCAGCTTGTTTGCCTTTAGGGAGAGGGCGCATTCTCTCCCCCTGCCCCATACGTCACAGATAAGTGCTGTTCCCATAGCGTGAAAGAGAGATGAAAGCGTTGACATTGCCGCTGCGAGGAGCGTGATCATAAAGAGTGCAATGAACCATTCCGGCATCGCACTGTTGATGAAGATAGGCATGATCGTATCGATGTTTGGGGGTGTACCTGCCATCTGTATCGCGATCTTCCCCTGGGTCTGGTGGAAATAGACATTTGTGAGGGCGCCAACCGTGAACGCAACCCCCGTCATCATGAGGATGAAGGGACCGCCGACCATTACAGCCCTGTTCAGTGAGCGGTTGTCCTTTGCGGTCATGAAACGAACCACTAATTGAGGTTGAGCCAGCACCCCGATTCCAACACCCAGTACGAGTGTGGTAATAACAAAGAGCCAGTTTGCTGAACCGAAGATCGGCATCGTGGTCCAGCCTGTCATCCCCTGCTGTGCAAATGATGCAGGAACAAGGTTGGACATCGCAGTCAGGGATGTATGCGCAGCATTCACACCACCGAGTATCAGATAGGTTGCGACAAGGAGGATAGTCATGCCTACGAGCATGATGGCACCCTGTACTGCATCCGTATACATGACCGCGATAAGTCCCCCGAAAATGACATACACTGCGGTAATCAGGGTAAAACCAATAAGGGACGCGGAATAGCTCACACCCAGGGTTTCAGTGATAAATTGCGCACCTCCTATGAGTACTGCAGCGGTATACAGTGGCATTGCCACGACAATCACCAAACCTGAAGCCACCTGCATGAACTGCGAAGAGTAGATCTTTCCCATCAGGTCAGGGAATGTGACAGCTTTTATCCTCTGCCCGATCTCTCTCGTTCTCTTTCCGAAGATCACGAATGCCAGCAGGATGCCTATGCCAATATTGAAAACGGTAAGCCAAATCAGGCTCATACCGTATGCAGCTGCGGCCCCCCCAAATCCCACGATAGCCGAGGTGCTGATGAACGTAGAACCATATGAAAGAGCAATAACAACGGGGTGGGCGTCCCTCCCTGCGACCAGGTAGTCTTCAGCTTTTTTTGTCTTTCTATAACCGAGATAACCTAGGACTAACATCATTGCCACATAGACGGCTGTAATTCCCATCATAAGGAGCGAATTTACAGCCATTCTTCATACACCCCCGTTGTTCCAGTTCAGGAGTCCGTAGACGATGCAGGCAAGAGCAAGCGCTATGCAGAGCAGATACGCGATCCATATTTGCGGGTCAGGAATTCCAAGCATGAGAGAAACCTCCGGTAAACTCCAGGATTGTGCCGTTACACGGGGACCGGCAGCGTGGCTGGTCCCCTACCTAAAGAGGAAGAAGAAAGAAAACACGCCGGCATGACGAAATACCGATACCGCTGTGGGTATTCGCGTTCGTTCCATCCGGGTTTACCTGATCAACTTGGAGAATACCCGGTATATATGCATTTCTTAATCCTCACAGCACAACAGATAATCCCTGTGAGGCTCCAACGTTCTGGTGATCACAGGTGAACGGGATATTTCAGGGACTCCACGGGACATTGCAGGAGGTGCTTGCCCACCGCCTCGGATGGTCAGATCTCCGGGAGGTGCAGTCGCGGGCATACGAGGCGGCAACTCTTGGAAATGACGTGATGGTGATCGCCCCGACAGCAGGAGGGAAGACCGAGGCAGCGCTCATCCCGGTGCTCGATCACATCCTGAAAGAAGGGAGCCCGGGCGTAGCCTGCATCTACGTGTCACCTTTGAAAGCCCTGATCAATGATCAGGAGGAGAGGTTCCGGTCTTTCTGCACCCCTACTGGTCTCGAGGTCAGGATGTGGCATGGTGACGTCCCCCGGGGTGATCGTGCGTGGACCGACGGGGAACCCCCCCACATCCTGATGATCACCCCCGAATCCCTCGAAGTGCTGATGAGGGAGGGGATTCTGTCCCGTGATCTCTCCCATGCCCGGTTCGTCATCATTGACGAACTACATGCCTTTGTCGAATCGGAGAGGGGAGCTCACCTCAGGGTGCTCCTTGAGCGCCTTGACAGGATGGCCGGTCGCCATGTCCAGCGAATCGGGCTCTCGGCAACGGTAGGGAATCCTGAAGATGTGCTCGCCTGGCTCTCGGGTGACTGGGAAAAGAGGGAGCTCGTTCATATAGTTCAGCCCCCAAGCGAGAAGCGGTTCTCCTTCCACGTCGAACAAGATGAACGAAAGAGGATGGAAGCGCTCGCACGGATCGTGTCTGCCAAAAAGGCACTCGTATTTGTCAACAGCAGGACAGAAGCCGAGCAGGTGGGCCGAGCTCTCAAAGGGCGGGTCTCTCACCTCTTTGTCCATCACTCGTCACTCTCTCCGGATATGAGAAAGGCTGCGGAGGTCTCCATTGCCGGGGAAGGGAGCGCCTGCATCATCTGCACGAGCACCCTTGAGCTAGGGATAGATATCGGCGATCTTGACGTAGTCGTGCAGCTTGGGGCACCCACATCAGTCTCGTCCTTCCTGCAGAGGATGGGGAGGAGCGGGCGCAGAGGCCATTCGCCATACATGGCATTTGTCCTCGTCGATGCATGGGATCTTCTTCTCTGTGCAGCGGTGATTGAGAGTGCCAGCCGGAAGAGAGTAGAGCCCCTTATCCCGGTCAGGCGTCCTTACAATCTCCTGGTCCAGCAGGTATTCCTCGAGGTCATCAGGCATCGCAGGACCACGCGTTCCAGGCTCGCCAAGGATCTTGGAACACTGCCGGTTTTCCGTGGAATTGCGGAAGAAATCCCCGATCTTCTCCTCACCCATTTTGAGAGTGAGGAATTTCTTGTCCGCGATGGCGAGATGTTCATGCCGGGACCGAAGATGGAGGCATGGTACGGGAAGTCCAACTGGAAGGATCTCTACTCGGTCATCAGGGGGGGCGGTGATTTTCGTGCGGTCACCCCGGAAGGAGAACTTGTGGGAAGGCTTGATGCCCGCTTTGTTGCGAGCGGTGGAAAGGGGAGTTTCTCACTTGGCGGAAAGAGCTGGACACTTATCAAGAGCGATGAATCGCATAACCTCGTCGTGGTCGTTCCAGGAGAAGAGGCAGGCGGGAAAGCCTTCTGGACAGGAGGCCAGGCCGGACTCTCTCCCGTGGTCTGCCAGGCAGTCCAGAAAATTATCGCAAGACGGAGGACACTCCTCCCCCTTTTACAACCACATGAAGAAGCTCTCTCCCGAATCATAGACAGCCTCCCCCCGCTCAATGCCAGGGGAATCCATATATGGGAAATTCCCGGTAAGAGGAAGCGAGACGCAATTGTCCTCACATTTCTCTCAAGACCTGACAATGCCCTCCTTACCGCGCTCGTCAGGAAGATCCTGGGAGAGAAGAAAAAGATCCGGTATGACGATCTGTCTCTCTGGTTCCAGGACCTATCTTCCGAGGGATCCGCAGACATCGTTCTCGATGCGTTCCTGCAGATCCAGTCACTTTCTGGAGAGGAGATGACCAATCTCATGAGAATTCCCCCTGCCGAGAACTGGAAGTTCGGGCCAGCGCTCCCCCCTGCCCTCCTGCGCGAGATGGCATCGGCGGATACCTGGCACATGGATGAGTTTGCCAGAAGGTTCTCCAGCCTTTCCCTTTACAAGGTGCCTGCGCCGGAGTGGGAAAGTGATATGAAAGAGGGGTAGTGCATGCACCCGCCTCTGGCAAGTTCTCTCTTTTCATGGACAATAAAAAACAAGGGGTATTGTTCCGAATGAAAATTCCATCGTAATGCTCACGTGACCACGGCTTTCTGGAACCTCCACCACGCCAGCCCGAACATTGCGAGGGCAAAGACGATAAGTACCGAGAGGGAGACAAGCAATTCTGTGACCGTGGTGGAATAGACGACACCGATAGCCTGGAAGTCATCCCCTATGGCAAAATAGCGGATACCGTTGACAAGGTGGGTAAGGGGATTTCCCATTGAAACAACCTGCAGGGCCGGGGGGAATGCGTTCACGGGGTAGAGGGCATTGCTCGCAAAAAAGATAGGCATGGTCAACAGGGTCATGATTCCCTGCATGCCTTCCGGGCTTTCAAATGAGATTGCAATTGCTGCGGAGAGGAAGAGGAACCCGAGCGAGAAGATCCCTACGAACAGGAGGATCCCGAGTATCGAAAAAATCACATTCAGCGGGCTGAAGCCCATGAAGAACTCTGCACCAATGAAGATCCCAAAGACCATGATGATGATTGCCTGGATGAACGACTTTGTCATTCCCGAGAGCGCAATTCCAAAGATAATATGGTCTCTCGGAAGGGGGCTTGCCATCACTTCACGAAGAAGGCCCCAGTTCTTGTCAAACAGGAGGGTCATTCCCCCAAAGAGACTGGTAAAGAGTGTGGTCATGGCGATGACCCCGGCAGCCATGAATGTGAGATACCCGACGTTCGGGATACCCGGGATCGGGGGAACATCTGTAGTGAGCCGGGTGAAGTTTGCCGACATGGCGATCCCGAAGAAGGCCATCCAGAGTGCCGGCTGCACAAGTGAGGATATGAGGAGTGTGCGGAACCGCACGAACCGGATCATATCCCTCCAGTAAATGGTGAGAAATCCCATACGCATGGTCACCGCCTCCCGGTTTTTGCATGCATCGATGAGGGATGCTCGGCTCCGTCATCCCGCATATCCCTCCCTGTGAAGTGGACGAATACATCATCCATCGATGGCTTCTTGAGGTTCACTGTCTGTATGCGGATTCCGGCAATTCTGAGATCGTCCATGATCTTCGGGAGTATATGTGTCCCGTCCTGGTTGACCTGGGCATAGAATCCATGCGGTCTCTCCTGGATACCTGTCACTTCAGGCATCTTTTGGAGCAGTTTGCCTGCAGCATCATTGTCAGATGTCTCGAGGTAGATAAGGTCCTCTCCCAGCATATTTTTCAGGTCCCATGCGGCCCCTGTCGCGATGATCTGGCCATGATCGATGATACTGACGCGGTTGCTGAGCTGATCTGCCTCGTCCATATAATGGGTGGTAAGGAAGATTGTGGTCCCTTCTTCATTTACGGACTTGATATAGTCCCACATGCGCCTTCGGGTCTGGGGGTCGAGGCCAATCGTTGGTTCGTCAAGGAAGAGGACTTTCGGGCGGGTCATAAGGCCACGAGCAATCTCAAGCCTTCTTTTCATTCCTCCTGAAAGATGCTTGGTAAGAGTGTTCCTCTTGCCCTCCAGTTCGACAAGTTCCAGAAGTTCTTCAATCCGTGCTCTCCTCTCTTTGTGTGGCATGCGGTAGAGTGACCCGTGAAATTCGAGTATCTCCCAGCATGTCATGTCGCGGTCGAGGGTTACATCCTGGAAGACAATACCGATGGACTCCCGGACTTTCGCTGGTTCTGTAGCGACATCGAATCCGGCAACACTGGCGGATCCCTGCTGGATATGGAGAAGAGTGGTGAGGATATTAATCGCAGTGCTCTTCCCCGCACCGTTCGGTCCGAGGAACGAGAAGATCTCGCCTCTGTCAACAGAGAAACTGATACCCTTTACTGCTTCGAAGTCCCCATACCGGTGTGCCAGATTGGAGACCACAATGATCGGTTCAGCCACAATGCATCTCTCTCATTGAAATTCATTATCCCAAATTCAGGTGATCGTGTAGATCAGACGCGCGACATTCCCGGTACATACCCGGATCGTGTTGATACCTTTTTTCGTCTTCCCAGACCTCGCCCGGAGCCTTTCCGGATGCCTACGTTCCAGTAAGGCAAACCCAGCACGATCATGGTGTTGCCTGCCGGATTAGGACTCCCGGAAAGAAGCACGACACTCATCAACTCATACTCTGGATGAATCTGGGCGCGCAATTTATATAGTTCTGCGGGGCGAAGCGAATCAGATTCCAAGGCGCCCCGCGAACATCGGACCAGGAAATGACTCCGTTATTAAACCCGTGGAACAATTGCCCCAGGTCCCTTCCAGGAAGGCAGGGAATAATCCGTCTTTTTCCGTATCCTTTTTTTTCCTTATCTGCCATTTCAACCGTATGGATAAGGAGGAAGAGTCCGGGAAGCGAGAGAAGCATGCGCATTTTATCAGTCTCATCAGCGATCCCGATCCCTCCACCCGATGGAAGGCGATCGAAGCGCTCGCCCGGGATGGGAACGAGGCCTCTGTCGATCCGATTATTACGGCACTGGGTGATGAAGACTGGCGGGTCCGGCAAAAAGCAGCCTGGGCTCTCGGGTACATGGGATTTGAGCGTGCCCTCCCGCCCTTGAGGAGAGCGATCCGTGGAGAGAGGGAAGGGGTGAAGGAGATGATCGTCGAGGCAATAGAGGAGATAATCCGCAAGAATCAATAAATAATCCCGCCTCGCACAATTTCGAGAGGAAGGATTTTTACCCTGCCGGATTTTTCATCAGGCATACAAACATTATCATCTTTCATGCGAATTTTATAAGGGAACAGGCCATGAGGGCTCCCCTCGCTGATGGTTGCATCGGAACTAATCAGGGGATTCCTCCACAACGCTCCCCGGAGAGCCCGTGGTGTGTCAGGGAAAAGCAGGAGAGATCATGGAGAACAGGCAGAACGACGTCGCATTTGACCAGCAGAGGCTTGAGAAGAGAGAGGAACTGCGTGTATCAGGTGTTCCCTTCTACCCGCCGGAATTCGAAAGCCGGGAGACCATCCGTGCCATCAAGGAGAGGCATGCCGGGATAGGGCACGAAAAGAGTGAGGAGAGAGTATGCACCGCCGGGCGCCTGTATACGATACGAAACCATGGGAAGACTGTTTTTGCCGATCTTCAGGACGGGAGTGGCCGCATCCAGCTCTATATAAGGAAGAATGACGTGGGGGAGGAGACGTTCAACTCTTTCCTTAAGACAACCGAGCGGGGCGACATCGTAGGGGTCGGCGGACATGTTTTCCGTACAAAAGTTGGAGAGATCACGCTGTGGGTGGACACGATCACGCTCCTTACCAAGACGCTGTGCCCCCTTCCCGAAAAGTTTCACGGTCTGAAGGACGTGGAGAAGCGGTACCGCCAGAGATATGTGGATCTCATCATGAACGACGACGTTCGAGAGACCTTCCGGACAAGGAGCCGCATAGTGTCCCTCATCCGCAGCTACCTCACCGATCGCGGCTTCCTTGAATTCGAGACACCGATCCTGCAGCCGATATACGGGGGTGCCAATGCCAGGCCATTCACCACGTTCCACCATTACCTCCAGCAGAATCTCTTCATGCGGATTGCTCCCGAACTCTATCTCAAGCGGCTGGTAGTTGGTGGTTTTGAAAAGGTCTTTGAGCTGGCCAGAAACTTCCGGAACGAGGATATCGATACCCACCACAATCCGGAGTTCTCAATGGTTGAGATCTACGAGGCATACAGGGATTACAAGGACATGATGGCGCTGACAGAGGGAATCATCAGCTCTCTTGTGCACGAGATCCACGGGACGTACCACCTGACATTTGAGGATACCCCCCTTGATTTCAACCCTCCATGGAAGAAGATGAGCATGGACCAGGCGGTAAAGGAACTTGGGGGAATCGATATCTGGGCATATTCCTTCGACGATCTGCGCAGGATTGCGCAGGAGAGAAAGATCGAGGACTGGGAGAAGGCCGAGAACCACCGGGAACTGCTGGTGTTACTCTTTGAGGGCCTTGTCGAGGATCAGCTGGTCCAGCCGACGTTCATTTACGATTTCCCTATCGAGAACAGTCCGCTCGCGAAGAAACACAGGTCCCGCGAGGGTTTCACCGAGAGATTCGAGCTCTTCATCTGCGGTATGGAGATCGCGAACGGCTTCTCCGAGCTGAATGATCCCGTTGACCAGATGGAGAGGTTTGAACGGCAGGATGCCAAAAGGAGAGCCGGTGATGTGGAAGCCCAGATGATCGATTATGACTTCATCAACGCACTCGGGTACGGGATGCCCCCCACGGGGGGGGTTGGTCTTGGGATTGATCGCCTCGTGATGCTCTTAACCAACAAAAATTCGATCAAGGAGGTCATCCTCTTCCCCTCGATGAAACCAGAGGCGGGAGTAGACAGGCAGGAGTCAGGAGATTCCTGATGGCCATAATCATGGGATTCACTGATCATCTCATATACCATTACCCAGAATACAGCGGCTGACAGGGTTGCCCGTCACTCCGCGAGTTGCCCGGAAACCGTACACTCTCATTCCTCTTTTTGTATGTGTCCAGGAAATCCAATGGTTTTTTAAAAAAGGATTAGATGAGGGCTGCGGTGATACCCATCACACCGGACTGGATGATCACTGCGGTGGCAATGATAACCCCGGCCATCTCCAGGGCAACGGCTACATTCCCCTTCTTGATCTCATCAAATTCATTGACGCCTTTCGTGAGCCGGTCCAGGATATTGAGGGCAAGGTAGATAGCTCCGATCGCAAGGAGGATCCCAAGGACAAGTTGGAGGAAAGCACCTCCGATCGCAACGAGTCCGTCGAAGGATGAGAATCCGACTGCGAGAGCCTTTGAAATGCCGAGAGAAATCCCGGATACCCCCGACTGCACTACCACAGCGATTGCAATGAAGACAGAAGCGATAATGACGCCCACTGCGGTATTTCCCTTTGCCAATTCTTTCTCTTCATCTATTCCCTTCGTGATCTTTGAGAGCACGGAATACCCGATATACAGAGCGACCACTGCCAGAATGATGGCAACGATCAACTGTATAATCCCAATTACTGCATTTGCCCAAAGCATGTGTTTTCACCTCAATAGTGGTTTTTAGTAGGTGGGGGTAAACAATACTTAAATATATCGTGAATTTCTAAAAACGGGCGATAAAAAACATGCCGTCAAGGCAATCCAGCGCAGAGTGCCCATTATCGGATCATTCATCGCAGGCCCTGCTCATTTCATATATCTCAAGCACTTCAGCAGCACTCCCGGCTCCTATTTCGCGTGCGACCTGGTCGATAAGGATACTGATATGATCGAGAGGGACACACCCCAGACTTTCTTGGCCTTCTCGTATCAGTGAAACGAGGTATTCGAGATCATCCCTTGTAAGAGTTCGAATGCGACGCTGAAAATCCCCTTGATCGGTAGAAAAATGGTTAGAGACGGGGGGAATGAGGGATCGAAAGGGCAGGCCGGACCCGTTGCAGGTGAGGGTCTCGCATTCGGGGGCCATCTTTTTGAGGAGCGAGAGATCCCTCTCAGTCAGTTCCCTGGGCATGGTATCACCATCTTTGATGTCTTTCGTGAATAAGGCTCGGGTCTGCAGAGATGGCGCAGAATATTTCGCCTTTTTGCGGCGAAAAACGCAAAAATTAGGGGATTTGGGGGAAAGTTTTATCATCATCCAAATAGAGGGTTTTTTTACCACAATCTGATCAGAACTCCAGGTTTCACACCGGGTAGTGGTTCGTGGGCTTTGGCGAAGTTTAGTGGGATACTGCGTGGCATCCTAGGGGCAGGGTATTCCACATCCCTCCATGGCCATGTACCTTGTGTTAGGTGGAAGGTGCAACTCATGAGATCAACGTCAGGAATTTCATTTATCCTCATCATGGTAGCAGCGCTCCTGGCACTCACCATGGCCCCGGCCGTTGCGGATGGAACGGTCGATGTGGATATGTCCAGGATTCCCCTGGTCTTCATCGAGAACCAGGGGCAGAAGAGTGCAGAGGTTCTCTACCATGCTGATGCTGCAGGCCATAGCATCTATTTCACCCGAGATGGGGTGGTATGTGTGGCTGGCGCAACAGAGAATGAGCCCGGGTCTGCGGTCACGATCACGATGGTCGGGCAGGAAGCAGGAGCCCTCGTTGTAGGAGAGGATCTCCTTCCGGGGACTGCGAACTTTTTCCTGGGAAGTGATCCCGGGAAGTGGGTTTCATCGGTACCGACCTACGGAAGCGTGAGATATACAGGGGTCCTCCCCGGTGTGGATGTCATCTACTACGGCACACAGGGAGCCCTCAAGCGGGACATCAGGCTTGCTGCCGGCATAGATCCTGCCACAGTGGTATTCCGGTATTCAGGCCAGGAGAGCCTCTCGATCGATGAAGAAGGGGCACTCCTCGTAGAGACTGCCACGGGGATGCTTGTTGAGGCAGCTCCTTTCTGCTACCAGGTTATTGATGGCACCCAGGTTCCGATTTCCTGCGAGTATGTGATACTCGGGGACACCCTTGTGAGTTTCAGTATAGGATCATATGACCCCGATTATCCGGTGGTCATCGACCCGTATCTCGATTTCTCAACGTATCTCGGGGGGAGCCAGCAGGATCGCGGCTACGCGGTCGCGGTTGACAGTGCAGGCAGCACCTATGTGACCGGGGCAACCCAGTCCACGAATTTCCCCTATCCCCAGTACAAGCCACGGTACCAGCAACTCAATGCAGGGGGACTTGACGTATTTGTTACAAAGTTTGAGCCTAATGGTAAGGCGATGAACTACTCGACCTATATCGGAGGGTATAATGATGACTCCGGGCAGGGAATCGCGGTAGATGCATCAGGAAATGCGTTTATCACTGGGTACACAATATCTGATAATTTCCCGGTTCGTTATGCCTTCCAGCCCACCAAGCACATTGCATACCCTGATTCCGATGCCTTCGTGACTGCGTTGAATCCGACCGGAACAACGCTCCTCTTCTCCTCCTACCTCGGAGGGAACATGACTGATGTCGGGCAGGCCATCGCGTTGAATGGTTCAGGAATGCCAGTCATCACCGGGTACACGGGGTCCTGGAACTTCCCCAATGAGACACCGTTTGATCCCGAATTGAATGGCACATTCGATGCGTTCGTGACAGGGGTCTCTTATGATGCATCTTCATCGACGATTTCGTTCTCAACATTCCTAGGTGGTGATGGAACCGACCAGGGATATGGGCTCGCGGTGCATAATGCCACAGGCGACATTTACATAACAGGCCTGACACGATCCTGGAATTTCCCGACAGTCCTCCCGGCGTTCCTTCAGAACATCTCCTGGAACCAGGATGCATTCGTGACGCATTTGAATCCGACCGCGAGTTCCCTCGTCTCATCCACCTACCTCGGCGGTATTGGTGAGGAGACTGGATACGGAATCGCGGTCGATGATGCGGGGTATATCTACGTGACAGGGTATACTCAGGCGAGTGACGATCCTTATTCCGGATTCCCCGTAACCTATGACGCTTTCCAGACCACCAAAGAGGGGCTCCAGGATGCCTTCCTTTCCAAGTTTGAACCTGACGGAGTCTATCTCAACTATTCAACCTTCCTCGGTGGTTCCCTGATTGATGAAGGAACCGGTGTTGCCGTTGATGAGACTGGTTCTGCCTTCCTCACCGGCTTTACAGATTCCCCCGACTTCCCTACCGAAGGCCCACTCTATACCAACCACGACGGGTTCAAGTACGATGCATTTGTCACCCGCTTCCTCCCGAACGGTTCCGCGCTGATGTATTCCACCTATCTCGGCGGTGAGTATGACGACCGGGCAATGGGTATCGCAAGAGAGGGGGCGAACGTGTCGGTGGTCGGATGGACCGATTCGCGGGATTTCCCGCTGAAGAACCCTGTTCAACCAACGTATCGCTTTGCCTTTGATGCCTTCGTAGCAAGGATAGTGTCGATCCCCCCGGTTGCAAACTTTACCGGAGAAGCACTCGGTGTCACCAACTATACGCTTATCAAGGGACTGCCCCCGCTGCTCGTGAACTTCACCGATCTCTCCACCGGGAATCCCACCATGTGGTCCTGGCTCCTTGATAACGGAGCAACCTCGAGCGAACAGAACCCCTCCCACACCTATCCCACCGGAAACTGGACCGTGAACCTGACAGTCAGCAATGCAGAGGGCAGCGATTCGATGGGGAAATACTGGTACATCCAGGTGGGAGACCCCCTGATCGTGAACTTCTCTGCGAACATGACGGATGTTCCCTGCACCTTCTGCCAGGGTCTTGCACCTTTAAACGTGAGCTTCACCGACCTGACCGACGACACACCGGTCGCGTGGAACTGGAGTTTCGGTGACGGGAACCACAGCATCCTGCAGCATCCGGTCAACTTCACCTACAACATCCCCGGTCTCTATAACGTGAGCCTGGAGGCTACGAACTGGTACGGCTCTAATAGCACGACCAAGTATTACATGGTGGAGGCAGGATGCGTTCCTGATGCGAACTTCACGGCAAATGTAACGTATGGAATCGCACCGCTCCACGTCGGGTTTACCGACTCCTCGTTTGCAGTTCCCCCGGTAAATGCCTGGAACTGGAGTTTCGGAGATGGATCAGCGAATGGAACGACCCAGAACCCCCTGCATATCTTCAATGCGAGAGGAAACTACACGGTCAACCTTACAGTCACTAACTTCTGGGGGACGGATACAGAATCAAAGACTGAATACATAAGGGTAGGGGAGGTTCCGATAGCGAACTTCACCGCTGATCCAAGAGTGGGAGTGGAGAACCTTATCGTCAACTTCACCGATCATTCAACCGGGTATCCCAACTGGTGGCTCTGGGATCTTGGAAATGGATTCATCGACAACAAGACCAGCAACCTGACATTCAACCACACGTATCCGAATGCCGGGAACTTCACGATCAAGCTCACGGTTGGCAATGAATTCGGCACGAGCAGCATGACAAGGCCCCGCTATATCACTGTCGGAGGGAATGCGACAGTGGAGAACCTGACATTTGTTCCCTCCTCGGCCATTATTCCAACCAACTCCACCACGGCCATGAAGCTGATCCTGGAGTCGGCGGACAGGGGCCTCTCAGGATATAACATTACCATTTACTTCGAGGACCCGTCCGCCGCGGATTTTGTTACCCTGCAGGTCCCAGAATGGGTGGATCCAGACAATCCCGATTATGCAGACAAGAGTACAGTCCCTGCGTCATCGGTGTGGTTGAGAGTAGCTGATCTTGACGATGTCATTAAACCGGGTGCGACGAACATCGATCTGGCACTTTTCAATACAACCGGGAAGTGGCCAGGTTCCACCCTCATGAATGTGACGGTGACGAAGATCGATACCGATACCGGCGACGCGTTGCTGACCCATGTCAACCCGGCCCCGGTCACCATCGTTGCCCTTCTTCCCCTCCCAGGCCAGCCTGTTCCACCTACCGATTACTACCATGATGGGGTTTATTGGGATCTCAATGGTGACGGGCAAATCACACTGGCTGACGTGTTTCTCTACTTCCGTTACCTTGAGTGGATAGAAGCGAACGAGCCGATCAGCCTCTTTGATTACAACAACAATGGGCGAATCGACTTCAATGACCTCTATCTCCTGTTCATGAAGGTGTCCTAGGACATCCAAATTTTTCCTGATTGTTATGAATGACTGCAAGGAAAACGCCAAAAATCGGAACAAGGGCCTAATATCACACACAGAAAACGGATTTAACCGTATTTCTCACCATCCATTATCCATTATGATCGAAAACGAAAAATCACGCAGATTCATGCAGGAGAAGACCTTCCTGTGTTCTAAACGCGGATCAGAGGCATTTTCTGCACACGAGGTATGCATATGAAATTTACTACATGGACGAGACTGGAATTCATAGGGCTTTGCCTTTGTATACTTGCCATCCCCGCACTTGCCACCACGGTTACCGTCGGTTCTGCGACGCTTCCTGCGGTGGGATCATCGACGGATATCGTGATCACGGGGGATAGCTTCCCGGACGGCCTGTTTGGGTATATAATGAATGCATCGTTTAATGACCCCTCAATCGCAGAGATAACCGCAGTCACCTTTCCCGCCTGGGTAACCTGGTCTGAACAGGGGGTATTACCCTCTACTGACCTGAGGCTGAAGGTTCTTACTTTTACGGATCATTCTACCAGCACAGACCTCCCACTCGTTACCCTGACCGTGAGGGGTAAGGCAGCAGGGACGACATTGCTCAACCTGTCCGTGAGGGATATGGCTTCTATGACAGGGAGTAGTATCTATCCGACAATTGTTCCGGGAACAATAATTGTCGGTGGAGTGCCCACGACGGGCTCCCTGAACATCACCAGCAGCCCGACGGGAGCGACAGTAACGGTGGACGGTACCACGTATGGAACGACACCGGAATTAGTATCAGGGCTCTCAGCGGGGAGTCACAGCGTCGGCGTGTCGATGACAGGGTACCAAACCTATAGCGGTACCGCATCAGTCACTGCAGGTACAGAAACCCCGGTGAATGTCGTACTCACACCGGTCTCACCCACGACTGGATCGCTGAGCATCACGAGCAGCCCGAGCGGGGCGACGGTGACGGTGGATGGAACAGGATATGGTTTGACACCGGTAGTCGTATCCGGACTCTCGCCAGGGAGTCATACCCTAGAGCTCTCGCTGACGGGCTACCAGGCATACAGCGGTACCGCAACAGTCACCGCAGGTGTGCAGACCCCTGTGAATGTCGTACTCACACCGGTCTCACCCACGAC
>DAWU01000066.1 GCA_002506105.1 Methanolinea sp. UBA275
ATATAATAGGTTCTTAACTATAATTACAAAGGTGTGTAATGCCGGGTTATACCTTCTCATCCCTTGAAGAATCGGACGGGACCGGGGTAGTCGACCTCTTCAACTACTATATCGAGCATACCGACGCGGCATTTCCTGAAACGGCGGTCCCATATGAGTTCTTCGACCTGTTGATGCAGATTGCCCGTAGCTATCCCACTGTTGCCGTCCGGACACAGGAGGCAACCCTCGTGGGGTTCGGGATGCTCCGCCCGCACAATCCTATGCCTGCATTTGCCCGGACCGCCGAGATCACATATTTCATCCGGCCAGCGGAGACTGGAAAGGGTATCGGGGCCCGGATGCTCCAACACCTTGAAACCGAGGGAAAAAAGCAGGGGATCGCGGTGATTCTCGCACATATCTCCTCACGGAATGAGGGCAGCATACGCTTCCATCTTAAAAATGGATTTTTCGAATGCGGAAGGTTCAGAAACACGGGAAAGAAGCGGGGGGTTCTGTTTGATACCGTGTGGATGGAGAAGGAGATCTGATGGCAGCGAAGAACCTGTTCCGGACCACCCTGATCGCACCCTGTGGGATGGACTGCGCCATCTGTATGGCGTATCTGCGGGAGAAGAACCATTGTGATGGATGCTACTCCGCGCATTGTCAATGCCGGAGGCACTGCACGATTGCAACATGCGAACAGGTAAAGGACAGGTATCATCATTCCTGCGAGAAGTTTCACTGCCGGCGGCTCAAACAGCTTGACAGGCGATACAGGACGAAGTACGGGATGAGCATGCTCGAGAACCTTGAGGCAATAAAAGAGCATGGAATCAGGGCGTTTGTGAAATCCGAGCGGGAACGCTGGACATGCAGGGAATGCGGGGGTGTGATCAACGTGCACCGCGGGAAGTGTTCATCCTGCGGAAAGGAACGGGAATTAAGTATCACAGAGTGTTTCACCTGGCAGTGCTCTTCCCGGTTAAATCCAGGTTTTTATGTATAGGAATCGGGTAACGTGATAGTGTTCTCTGGCATGAATTGTTGAGTTGGGAATTCGGAATGCAGATATCATCAGTGCTGAAGGATGGGATCCTGGTTCTCTCGCTTGAGGGCAGGCTGGATTCACTCGGGGCTCTCGATCTCGGGGAGTACCTGAAGCAGCATCTCAAAGAGACCGACAGGACTGCTGTCTTTGACATGGAGGCGGTCCCCTACCTGAGCAGTGCAGGAATAAGGACGATCATTTCCGCCGAAAAAATGTTGAAAGGCCGAAACGGGCGTCTTCACCTCTCCCGTGTCCAGCCGTATCCTCTCTCGGTCCTCGAGATGACAGGTTTCTCAACACTCCTCTCCCTCCATCCCACATGTGAGGATGCGGTCCTTGCAGCGCGTGCAACCGTAGACCGGGCAGGGCATACCGGGGATGCTTCTCCGGTTTCGTATACCCTGAAGGGGGCGGACTTCCTCGTGACCCGTACGGGGACCGACAAGGGGGTCCTTGAGATCACCGGCATACATCCCAGGGCCCGGGTAGAGACCGTGATGAAGGAATGGCGATTATTGTCAGTGCATTGCCGGGAGCCTGCTCCATGGGCTGGGGAGCACCGGGCCAGCAGACCGGCCATTCAACAATTCCGATGGGCGATTTCCTCTCTCTCGGCCCGGTTGCTGCATGGTTGTCACCTGAAAGCCATGATACTGTCGATTACCTCATTATCGATAAGAAACAGGCCTCGATCCCCGTAACCGCTTCCTTCCTTATCGCCCAGCCTGGCTCCCATCATTTTCTTGTCAGTCTGCAATCCAGAGATAGTGGGGGAATCACGTTCTCAGATCTCCTGGACAGCCTCAAGGAAATTGCCCAGCGTTCGGAACCCGGATATAAGCGAATCCTCTCCCTGTCATTTTGTGCAGAATCCCCCGCACTCCATGTCCTTGATCAGGTCAAATTGCCGGAGTGTGCTGCTGGTTCAGGGGACGTGGTCGTAGTGGGGTGTGCGATTGTCCTGGATTCCTCCTGCCGGTCAGGGCATTGGAATGATGTGATCCAGCAGACCCTCGTTCACGAGAAATCCTCCCCGGACGTAAATCTCCCCAGGATCATCGGCCTCGTATTTCCTGCCACGTCCCGGGATGGATCCAAAATCCCCTCTGAGAGAGTATCCCGTGAACTCCTGTCAGGAACACCGGGGGTATTGCGCCATCTCTCCGCCGATACGATCATCAGGAATGCCACAATCCTCCTCGCCATCATTACGGATATCAGGCAGAATACGGGAACCGAGATCGTACTCGAAGGAAAGGTCAGGGGCTGGAATCCGGATTACGAACATATCGTCCAGAGCGTCCACCATGAATGTGGCGAAGTCCACCTCCACCCAATCTCGGGAGGATTCAGCGGGTCGCTCGTGTTTCGTGACGACGCGTACGATCGGCAGGGACGAAGGGAGATGCCCTTTGTCCTGAAACTTGACCGGTGGGAGAATATCAGTGCGGAGATTGAGGGATACGAAGGGCACGTGAAACGGTACATCCAGAACAATGCAACGCAGATCATCGAGACCTGCCGCTCCGGGGATTACGGAGGCATCCTTTATACATTTGTGGGCATCCAGGGACTCCAGGGAAGGATCTCTTCGCTCGAGGAGTATTATCTCACCCACTCCACTGAAGAGGTGCAGGAGGTCTTCGACACACTTTTCAGGAAGGTCCTCAGGACGTGGTACGGCCAGCCGAGATTGCGTGACCTGCCGCTCTACCGGATTTATGCAGGAGTATTCAATTACGATGCAGTGAAAGAGTGGGCGAGATCACGCTACGGGATATCACCCGACGAAGAATACCTCACACTCCCGTATGGCATGGGGAGATCCTACAAACCCCTCTATTTCATGGACCGTGTCCTTCCCGGGAGGCTCTCGTCGAACTGGAATGTCTACGAGGGATCGGTCCACGGCGACCTGAACATGAAGAATGTTTTAATGGACGAGGAGAAGAACATGTGGCTCATCGACTTTGCGATGACGGGCCACTCCCATATCCTCAAGGACATCGCAAAGCTCGAATGCGTCCTGAAGTTCGAGATGATCCCTATCCAGTCAGAAGACATGCTTGTATCTCTTGCAGCCCTCGAACAGAGATTCTTAAAGCCATCAATATTCGGGGATATCCCAAAAATCCCGGAGGACATCACCGATCCCGATGTCAAAAAAGCATTTTCAGTGATATTGCAGCTCCGGAAATACGCTGACACCATCACGCTTCTTGATGAGGATATCCGCCAGTATTACCTGGCGCTCCTTTACTATACACTCTGTGTCCCGGGATACGTCAGTGTGAACGAGTACATGAAGGAATTTGCCTGGATCTCCTCATCTCTCCTCTGCAATGCCTTGAAATGAGGAGGGGTGCCGATCCGGTCAGAACACAATATCCTCTTTTGAGAACCGGATCTTCGGCATCGGGGTATCGGCAGCATACCCGAGCGGGCAGAGCATGACGGGAACGAGGGGCTTTGGTATTGTAAGGATACGGCTGAATTCTGCCGGATCAAAACCCCCCATGGGGCACGAATCGATCCCGAGTGACGTTGCCCCGTGAAGCGCGTTGCCGAGCGCAAGATAGGTCTGCGCCGTTGACCATGCAAGTTTCTGTTCCGGGGACATTCTCCCCGCAAACTACGTTGCCATGTTCACGATCATCGTTCGCTTCTCGTCAGGCACATGGTTCTCTGAAAGAAGCACATCAAGGCGCCGTATCAGGCTGTCGTAATCCGGGTCTGCACAGAAGACAAGAAGATGGGAACATGTCGTGATCTGCTCCTGATCAAAGGCCGCGGGTTTGAGTTGTGCTTTTACCTCCCTGTCGGTGACAACCTTGATCTTCCAGGGCTGGAGGTTGATTGCTGAAGGAGCATACCGGACGCATTCGAGGATTTCGTGCACGGTCCTTTCAGGAACTATCCTGCCGTCAAACTTCTTTGTAGCATATCGTTTTTTGACAATATCAGAAAACTGCATTGGGATCTACCACCTTTCATATCGATCACCATAGGCATATTACATTTGCGCCGTCCAGAGAGTTCCTCCCTCCAATCATGTTCGAAGAAGTGTGGGACGTGTGACATCTCCTGAAGTCACCTGATCTTGGGATTCAACGTCTCCGGATTCAGATATTGGCATTTGGGAGCATTTTTACTGGAGTACTCATAGCATGTCACAATCACAAGTCATGATATACAGGAATACACACATGCATGTATCATGGAAGGTTGGATACGTGTCCTCTATGTCGACGACGAGCCTGCCCTCCTGAATATCACGCAGATTTACCTTGAAAGACTCGGGGAGTTCAACGTCAGTGTCGCGGAATCCGCGAAACGGGCACTCGAGATGCTTTCCGATAAATCCTTCGATGCCATCGTCTCCGATTACCAGATGCCGGATATTGACGGGATAGAATTGTTAAAAACAGTCCGGGAACAATTCGGGGATATCCCATTCATCCTCTTTACAGGACGCGGACGCGAGGAAGTCGTCATTGCAGCCATCAACAACGGGGCGGACTTCTATCTCCAGAAGGGAGGTGATCCTAAAGCGCAGTTCACCGAGCTCGCTCACAAGATCCGGCAGTCTGTCAGGAGGAAACAGGCAGAGATCCTCGTAAAGGAGAGCGGGGAGAAATTCCGGACAATCTTCGAGAACAGTCCGTATCCCATCGCGATCAACAGTATCCCGGATGGTGCGTTCATCTCCGTAAATAAAGCCTTCCTGCGGAGCAGTGGGTTCATTTCCGCAGAAGTGCTGGGAAAGAGCCCGACGGAGATAGGGCTCCTCTCGCTCATTGATTTCGGCAAGCTTGCCTCTCATCTCCTGATGTCAGGAAGAATTGATAACATGCCGGTTGCCCTGACCGGCAAGGGGGGCGGCCGCATCCATGCCTCTTTCTCCACGATCCCTGTCACCATCAATAACAAGCCTGCGATCCTGACCATGGCTGCCGAGGTTACCAAACTGAAAAGAATTGAGGAGGAACTCCTCAAGAAAACCGATGACCTTAACTCCGCATATACGAGTCTTGCAGCGGCAGAGGAGGAACTCCGAGAGAAGTACGACCAGCTCAGGGAGCAGGAAGAAGATCTTCGGGAGAGCGAGGAGAAGTACCGGATGTTCGTTGAGCATAACCGGGACGGGGTCTTCATCCTCCAGGATGGTCACCTGGTGTTTTATAACCAGGCACTGTCCGGCCTCTCCGGGTATTCAGCGGAGGAGCTCAATGGCATACTCCTTGCCGATATCCTGGCACCCGAGGACCGGGAGATGGTGTTATCCCGGGCAAAAGACCGGGCTATGGGGAAGGATGTGCCGGAACGGTATGAGTTCTCCCTGCTCCATAAGGATGGAGTCCGCCGGATCAGGATGCAGGTTCGGACTTACCTTGGATCCTATAAGGGCCGGCCTGCATCCTTTGGAACATTCTTCGATGTGACCGAGGAGAGAAGGCAGGAGGCAGCCCTCCGGGAGAGCGAGGCGAAGTTCCGCACCATCTTTGAGAATATTCAGGATGTGTTCTACAGGACCGACATGGAAGGGACCATTCTCCTGATATCCCCGTCAGGTGCTGATCTTCTCGGGTACCGTTCTGTTGATGAACTGATCGGGTTCCCTATTACCGAGAAGATGTATGTAAATCCTGCGGACCGCGAAGCGTTTCTCGCAGTAATCAAGGAGAAGGGCTCGGTCCGTGATTACGAATTGAACCTGCGGCACGTGAACGGATCTATTGTCCGGGTCTCCACCAACAGCCATTATTATTACAACCCTGACGGCCAGGTAGCCGGCATCGAGGGTATCTTCAGGAACATCACCGGGAAGAAAAAAGCGGAAGAGGACCTGAAACGATCCGAGAACCTGTACCGGACCGTCTTTGAGAACACCGGAACAGGGACTATCCTGATAGGTCCTGATACTAACATCCTGCGGGCAAATACAGGATTCGAGAGGCTCACCGGCGTTCCGCGTGCCGAGCAGGAGAACCGACTGAGCTGGACTACCTTCATCCACCATGACGATGTCGAACGGATGAAGCAGTATCATACTGAAAGGCGCCGCGATCCCGTTACAGTCCCGAATGTGTATGAATGCAGGCTTGTCGATTCTGGCGGGATCATCCATTTCTGTTTTGTCCATGTCGATATCATTCCCGGCACCGGGAACAGCATTGCATCGGTCGTCGACGTGACACCTCTGAAAAAGGCAGAGGATTCATTGAAGGAAAATGAAAGGAAGATCCGGACGATCCTCGACAACCTGCCAGACCTGATCGTGGTGCATCGGGAGGCAACAATCCTCTATGCCAATCCTGCGATGATCAATACCATGGGATGGCTCCCTGAAGAAATACTTGGTCATTCCATCATGGAGTATATTGCGCCAGAGTATCATTCGAAAGTGATTGAAGCCATGAATGCCCGGATGGGACAGGGTCTCGACCAGGTATATGAGATCGAACTGATCAACCGGGAAGGAAAGCGCCGGGTCGCCAGTGTCCGTGGATCTGTGATCACATTTGAGGGAACCCGTGCAATTATGAACGTGCTCACGGATATTACAGAGTCAAAGGATATCCAGAAGGCACTTTGTGAAAGCGAGCAGAATTACCGCTCTTTGGTGGAAAATACCAATGATATCATCTATTCTACGGATATAACAGGCAGGATCACGAATATCGGTCCCCAAATCTCCAGATATGGATATACATATGAGGATATTGTATCCAATAATCTGGCGTCGTTTATCGTTGAAGAAGATTTGCCAGGCGTTCTAGCTGACTTTGAAAAGACTCTCACAAAAGGGGAACCGACCATTACGGTCTTTCGTGTCCTGGATAAATCCGGAAATATGCACTGGTTTGAGGATAATGGAAGTGCAGTAATTGACCAGGTCGGGAGGGTTACTGGGCTTTTGGGAATCCTCCGTGATATCACCGACAGGAAACGCACAGAAGATGCATTTTTAAAGAGCGAGAAGAGATTCCGGTCTCTCGTAGAAACCTCCCCGGATATTATCTGGGAGATCGATCCGGACGGAAAATTCCATTATATCAGCCCGAAGGTATCTACCATTCTGGGATATACTCCCGAAGAAGTCCTGGGGAGATCGATCACCGACCTTGTTCCCGAGCATGAAAAAACCCTGGCTACCCGGGAACTGATGCAGTATGTCCTCTCTGATGGCCCCCTCTCTCCCATCGAAGTTACGACCCGACACCGCGATGGTCACGAGATGATCCTCGAGATCCGTCCCTCAAAAGTTCTGGATCCCGATGGGAATATGAGCAGGCTCCAGGGCGTCGCCGTCGACATCACGGAACGAAAAAAGGGAGAGACTGCGCTCAGACTTGCGAACCACCAGCTCAACCTGATTACCAGCATCACCCGCCATGATATCAAGAACAAGATTGCCGTTATCCTCGGGTACCTGGGTATCTCGAAAGAGGCCAGCACTCATCCCACTCATGGAGATTTCATCGCAAAAATTGAATCAGCCACTCTCGCAATCCAGTCTCTTATCGAGGAAGCAAAGGTATACCAGGAACTCGGGAGCCAGGAACCACAGTGGCAAAATATCGAGAGCGCCCTTCCACACTCGTATGTTCCCGATACCATCACGCTGAATTCTGAAATACGTGGAACGGAAGTGTTGGCAGATATGATGCTCGGGAAGGTCTTTTTCAACCTCCTGGACAACTCCATCCAGCATGGCGGACACGTGACAGAGATCAGGGTCTCGTCCCATCAAAAAGGGGAGGGGCTCATCATCATGTGGGAGGATAACGGGATCGGCATTCCTGAGGGGGAGAAAGAGAAGATCTTCGAGCGGGGATACGGGAAGAATACTGGCCTTGGCATGTTCCTTGTACGCGAGATACTCGCCCTCACCGGAATCACGATAAAGGAGACTGGAATCCCTGGCACAGGTGCACGGTTCGAGATCATTGTCCCCAACGGCCAATACCGTCTCTCTCAGAATTGATGGGGACTCCGGATCCGGCTTCCCGGATCCATGATGGTGGTACAGATTATGGAATCCCGGATACCCCTCGCCTTTCAGCCCGGCAAGATCGGGAACACCTATCCATATGGGGTGTGTACATCAACGGTCATACCTGGATTTCCCCGGTAAAGTGCGATCTATTCTCAGGTTCCCGTCATAGAATGCTCCCTGTTGGGGCCGGCTGCTTGTGACTACCCCTATGAGAAGCCCCCCTGCACGTGTGAAGAGGCAGCATTCTCCTTAAGAGCAACGGACGCGGGTTGCTCCGGGATCACAACATATTTATCATACTAATCATACAAATATGATTATATGAAAAATATGAAAAGTGTGATCAATCATGTTTGACGGTGATCATGAGGGGAAGCACATCTTCGGCACGGTTAAGGTTGGTGAGAGGGGCCAGATCGTGATCCCGAAAAAAGCAAGGGAGATATTTTCAATTCAGCCTGGCGATACGCTCCTTGTCCTTGGAGACGAAAAGCGGGGGATCGCGATTGTCAAGGCGGACTCATTTCATGCCATTGCCATGAAAATGCTGAAGATATTTGACCGGGAACCCGAAGAGGCCTCCGAGGACTGACCCTTTATGAGGGGAGTGCGATGAAAATCTGCGTCATTTCCGGGAGCCCCAAGGGTGAGGAGAGCATCACGCTGCAGTATGTCCGCTTTATCGAACGGGCATTCCCAGACCATACCTTCTCCATCGTCCATGCCGGCCGGGATATCAGGAAGATGGAACAGGACCGGGAGGAATGGGACAGGGCGCTTGCAAGGGTGAGGGAGTCCGATGGCGTCGTCTTTGCAACCCCTGTCTATTTCATGCTCGTCCCGGGCCAGCTGAAGCGATTCATCGAGCTGGCAGGGGAACGTGATGCGATGCCGGCATTTTCCGGGAAATACACTGCCACGCTCACCACGTCTATTCACTTCTTCGATCATACCGCCCACGCATACCTCCACGGAATCTCCGAGGATTTCGGGATGAACCATGCGGGATCGTATTCAGCCCATATGCAGGATCTGAAACTGGAGGACTGCCAGGAGCGGTTGATCCTGTTCTTCTCCGATTTCATCGACGCAATTGAAAAAAAGCGTCACATCCAGCGTGTATTTCTTCCCATCCCGCAGATATCGCGGGCATATTCACCGCGTGACGGCTCTGCCGCAGTGGATACTGGTGGAAAACGGGTCGTGATCCTGCACGATGCGGAATCCGGATCCGTCCAGGAAACCATGGTCCGCCGGCTGGCAGGGATGTATGCCGGTCCTGTGACGGTTGCAGATATCAGGGATTCGATGATGAGGGGAGGATGCCTCGGCTGCTGCAGGTGCGCATTCGACAACACCTGCGTCTACAACGACGGATTTCGTGAGTTCTGGGATGCGCATGTTGTCCCGGCAGATATCCTGATCATGGCCGGGACCATCCGTGACCGGTACCTTTCGGCAACCTGGAAGCAGTGGAACGACAGGAGTTTCTTCAATGGCCATGTGCCGGCGCTTGAAGGGAAGCAGGTCGGATATATCGTGGAGGGCCCGCTTGCGCATCTCCCGAACCTGCGGGAGGTTCTTGTTGCACGGGCAACAATAGGAAAGGCTCACCTTGCCGGGATCGTCACGAATGAGTCGGGAGATCCCGACGAGATCGATGCTGCACTTGGAGCACTTGCTTCGCAATCAGTCAAGTTTTCTGAGCAGCACTATCGCTCCCCGGATACGTTTCCCGAGGTGGGGGGAAGAAAGATCTTCAGGGACGAGATATGGGGAGGGATGCGGGCGTTCTTCAAGGCAGACGACCGCTACTTCCGCAGTCACGGGCTGTATGATTTTCCTACAAAAAACTACCCGGAGAGGATCGGGACCCGCCTCTTCTCACTTTTCCTGGATATCCCCGGGATCAGGAAAAACGTGGAGAAGAATATGGTCGCCAACATGATTCGCCCATTCCGCGAAACGATCGAAAAGAGCAAGGTCCTGGCAACGAGGCGATCAAAATTGGGGTAATCACAGGACCGTAGTTGAAACTGGCGGGAGAAGGCACAACGGGAACCTCTGTGCACCCGTGTCCGTCCCATGGCCGGACACGGATTTCTGATATGGAATCACCGGGTTGCAGTGCCTGTCTTTCTCCACGCACCCTTTGGGACCAGTATCTCGAACCGGGCACCTTTCCCGGGCTCTCCGTTCTCCTGGATCGTGATGCCGGTAAGCGCAAGGATCTCGGAGACGAGGAAGAGGCCAAGCCCGGTGTTCTTCCCGACACCCCTCTTGAATATATTCTTTTTCTCCCCGGGCTGTATGCCGATACCATTGTCTTCCCATACGACTGTCAGCCCTATCTCCGACTCAATGGATGAGATCGTTATCTGTGTGACATGCTTTCCGTGCCTGATCGAGTTGTCAAGAAGGGCGAAAAAGACCTTCTCGAACATCGGATCGGAGAAGATCTCGATACCCTTTACACCAGCATCCATGGCTACTGCGCCGGGAACCTCGAGCTTTCGAATTACTGCCTCAAGGTCATGCCACTGTGGCTCCTGGCTCCCGATGTCCTGGTATACCCGGGTGAATGCAATCTGGGCCTGGATTGTGTTCGTAATGGACTGGATTTTTTCAAGGAACGTGGTCATAGACGGATCCTTCATGTCTTCCCTGATTATTGCGAGATACATGCCGAGCGCGGTGACCTGGTTGAGGATATCGTGCCGGGTGATCCCGGAGAGGAGTGTGAGCTGGCGGTTGGCCTTCATGAGTGCCTCCTCGATGAGCCTGCGCTCGGTAATGTCGCGTGAGATCCCAAGAATTGCAATGAACTCTTCTTTCTCGTTGTAGATCCCGGACGTGACCACTTCCGTCCAGACAGTCGAACCATCCTTGCAGGTCTGTTCCAGTTCACCAATGTAGGGAGAAAAGCGCAGGCCCTTCCTGACTTCATCGAGACGCATTGCCAGTTCCTTTGTCGCAATTTCCTGCGATGCGGGAGCCAGGGTCTCCTCGAATGACTGCTGGAGCACTTCGGCGGCAGTATAACCCCGGATCTTCTCAACCGACTTACTGACATAGGTGAACCTGCCGGAGGGGTCCATCGCCCAGATCACATCGCCGGCACTCTCCACCAAAAGCCGGTGAAGCTCTTCGCTCTTCCTGAGGGAGTCTTCTACCTGTTTCCGCCTTTCAATATCCCGCTGCAGGTTTTCGCATATGCACTCTTTCCTGAGGAGAATATAGCCCGTACTCGCGAGGACCATGAACGCGACCTGGGTGAGCATGAACAGGATCTGGTAATGGTGGGGGATTGTCAGGCTATAGCTTTCAGCCATCAGGATGAACGCTCCCCTGAATACCGTCGCAAAGATATAGACAAGGATCGTTCCTCCGAGAAATTTCCGGAGAGGGGTAGATCTCGACTCGGTGGATATGAGGAAGAGGGCGGGGAAACCGAAGAAGAAGGGGACGATGAATGCCCCTATCCCGAGCCGGATGTAGTGAGATAGACCTGGAATCCACCAGAAGACCAGGAGAATGATAAGGACAGCAGCATAGAACTGACGCCAGTGCCTCTTGACCAGCCGCTCGAGGGAGAGGAGGCAGATTCCCTCGATACAGAACCCGACAAGGATGATACTGTTGCCGATCGAGAATGAGATCACATCGGGTGCGGTTTCCCGGAGGGATATGAGGACCCAGGCGGCACTCTGAAGAGCCATGCTGGCCATGAAAAGGACATCGAAGAGCTGGGCCCGTTTTTGCGTATCGAAAAAGAGGAGGAGTGCAGCAACGGCATGGCCGAGTACAAGTATGACGATGAGGGTTCTCACGTCGAATGATTCGAGCACGGCTTATTCCTCATGTGATTGAGAAGAGGATAAAGTCAGGAGGTTATATAAATATGGGATGGGACACACCCCATCCGGCACCTGCCCCTCACCTCGTGATGGGGGAGATATACGCGGGATTCCCAATTCCCGTGCAGGAGATTGTTCCGTGTCCATGAGGTGATCGCAAATACCAGGTGGATATTCTTCTGGTTGAATGGAATGATTTCGTCGAATATCCCGCCAGGTCTCCGGATGGCTCCACTATAAATAACCTCATCACACACCCTATCATGACTGAAAAAAGGTGTGTATCATGCTTTTCATTGCACTTGTGAAGTTCAGGAAGACGCTCTCAAAGCAGGTGGTGGCTGAGAACATCAGGGACATCGAGGCCGACACGAAGGATCAGGTCAGGTACCTTCAGATCTACTGGACGCTCGGGAAGTACGACACCATCGTGATATTCGAGGCCCCGGATGAGAAGGTCGCAATGAACACAGTCCTGAAGCGGCTGGACAGGATGGAGATTGAGACCCTCGTGGCAGTCCCGGCCGAAAGAACAAGTCCCGCCGGACCTGAGTGAAGTAAGAATAATACATTTTTCTTCCCGGACCTGGGATCTTCCCAGGGAAGGTGTCTCGAACCCAGGGACATCAAAAATATACTTATTGGTATGGGGTAATTCCCGTATAGTATGGATTTCTTCGAAAAGGCCTATCACGGCACCCCGCCGTGGGATATCGGGAGGGCACAGCGGGAGTTCGTGCAGCTCGAGGAGTCAGGGGATATTCGTGGCTCCATCCTGGATGTAGGGTGCGGGAAAGGGGATAATGCCCTATTCCTTGCAGACCATGGCCACGAGGTCTGGGGGCTGGACTCGGTTCCCTCGGTGATCGGGATTGCCCGCGAGCGAGCAGAAACACGGAACCTTGCTGCGACATTTCTCGTACACGATTCGCTCCAGCTTGCCAGCATCGGGAGAACATTCGACACCGTAATCGACTCCGGCTTCTTTCATACCCTCTCTGATCCTGAAAGACCAGTGTATGCGGAAAATCTTCATGCTGTCCTGAGATCGGAAGGATCGTATTTCATGCTCGCGTTCTCCGAGCTTGAACCGGGAGGCTACGGGCCACGCCGGGTAACACAGCAGGAGATACGGGAAGCGTTCTCGTCAGGCTGGCACATCAATTGGATCCGGCCTGCTGTCTTCGAGAGCAGGACGAGGCCGGAAGGATCCCGGGCGTGGCTCTCATCAATCACGAGGATCTGACCGGGATTTACCAGGGCCAGTTGTGATGCTGGCATTAGCCGGAAGGGACGCAGAATCTTTCATATGGTCGCCGATGGTTCGATTCTCTCCAAAATTTTATCGATCATAATCTTTACTAGGCAGCCCTGTCATATTTCATGCCTTTCAAACTGCGTGGTACAATGATTCATTTCCTTTGATACCCGATGAGCTCCCCCTCTGAATCCGGCAGGTATGAGAGACACTCTGCCGGCTGCCGCGTTCACAGGAATTTTTAAAACCACATGTTTGCTTTTTCCGGATACCTGGATTCAAATGAACATGGTAGAGCCATTTTCATACAAAAATTCATGACTTCCTGTGTATATCCTTCCGGTGTGACAGATGCGGAAAAATTCTGGGACAGGGCGTCAGGAGTCTACGATGGCGGTATTGATTACGTCTTCGGGAACTCAATGCGGCATATCCTCCTTGCGGAACTGGAGAAGGAACGGGATCTCTGCAGGACCGTGGAGTTCGGGTGCGGGACAGGGTTCTTCACACCCGCACTCGCAACACGATCTGAGAGCGTGGTCGCAACAGATCTCTCGGGGCAGATGGTCTCACTCACCAGGGAGAAGATGAAAGGGGTTCCCAACGTTTCAGCACAGAAGGAGAACTGCGAGAAGACAACATTTGCTTCAGGTACTTTTGACTCCGCATTTCTCGGGCTCACCCTCAATATGGTTGATGGCCCGGCGACGATCTCGGAGATGCACCGGATCCTGAAGCCCGGGGGAAGGCTCTTTATTACCGTCCCAACGAACGAGGGGATAGGGATCGGGGGACTCTTTGGGGTTATTCTGCGGAACCTGAAGGTTTTCAGAAGAGTCAGGCAGCCGGGAACCGTGTTGTATACCCAGAAGTCGCTCCATGACCTGGTCGAAAAAGGTGGGTTTTCCGTGCAGAGTATGGAGATGTTGACGGACAGGGAGCATCCCGGAGGCTTTCACGGTATCTATATGAGGGCTATGAAAAGGTGACCGGGACAGTATCTTTTCTGATTTTTCCAGAACCACCTGAAAATCATTGCATCCCCCGTTTTTGTTCTTACAGTCTGGTGGACTTTCAGGAACAATGTTCTTTTCATGACCCTCACACACAGAAGCATTGGCCTGGGAAAACCAAGAATTAAAACGCAGAGAAAAGATTACAAGAATTGTCCCGGAAATTGTAGTGAAGGGGACATATTTTCAAAAAATTCCATGGCGTTCTTCCCTGAGACTGAAAAACTTGGTTCTCATGGACCTGACCGAGGACGATCTGGATAATATCCGCCGGATCGCAACCGATCCTGAAGTGATGAAATAGGTCCTCGTCTGGCTTGAGGACGATGAGCAGATTGCTATGTTCCTGAAGCACGGAATCGAAGAATCGCGGAGGATTGACAGGATGGGGTACTATCCTGCGGCCAGAAACGCCATGACCGGTGAATTCGCGGGCCAGAACGTTCCCTGAGATCGATCCCAAGACCACAACAACAGGAGAAGTGGGTTTTGTCCTCCTTCCTTAATACCAGGCATGAGGATATGGAAAAGAGATCCACCTGAAGTACCTGGAGTTCGGATTCACTACGCTCTCGCTCCACCGGGTGTACGGCAAGTGCGACGAACTAAATTCCGCATCGACCCGCATCATGGATCAGTGTGGATTGATCTATGAGGGCACCATCCGTGAACATGTATGGCTCCGTGACCACTGGAGATCGACCCGGTATTGCGGCATGCTCGACGGAGAGTATTATGGTCTCACGCCATCAAGAGCCTTGAAATCGAAAACCATCTGAATATACCCTACCAATCATTCAAAGGACTTTTTTAAAGGCTATTTATAGAAAATTATTTATTATAGTTAATATTGATTATATACAAAGAATTTGAAAAAATGAACGATTCATGGAGTAGAACACAAAAATGAAGCGTTTCTCATTTCTTGTTCTGGCTGTTCTCATCCTCCTTTCTGTTCCTGTTGTGATCGCGGCCCCGCCTCTCCCGAGCGAATATTTTGGGAATGTGACCTTGAACGACACACCCGCATCCGTCGGGACAGAGATATGTGCCGTCGTGAACGGTACGATCAGGGACGAGATCACGGTTATTGAAGAGGGATTGTTTGGAGGATCCGGTATGTGGGACGACAAGCTGATCGTGCAGGTATCCGAAGATGAGTATGCCTGCGGGTGCACCATCCCCATTGTGTTCACCATCAACGGAGTCCCTGCAGATCAAACATCTGCCTTTTCCTCTGGCCAGACCGTCAGGCTCGATCTCACTGGATGGTATAATGAGAGTATTCCCCCGGCCCCAGTGGCCGATTTCATTGCATATCCCAGGGAGGGGGAAGTCCCCCTCACCGTTGAGTTCAAGGAGAATGTATCGCATTCATGGTCCTATGGGGAATTCCACTGGGACTTTGGTGACGGCATCAATGGTACAGGGTACTCCCTTCTTCACACGTATGTCAACCCGGGACTCTACAACGTCACCCTGACCGTGAACAGCAGCTATGGATCGAGTTCTGTCACCATGAACGGGTATATCAACGCAACGCAGCAGGGCTCTCCTGCCACGGATTTTTATGGAGCTCCTCTTTCAGGGGATGCACCGCTCGAGGTTGAGTTTTCCGATACCTCTCTTGGCGTGGTGCACACACGATGGTGGGACTTTGGTGACGGGACTGTTGCATGGGCGAATGAGACCCCCTGGGTAAAACATTCCTATTCAATCCCTGGTATGTACACTGTGAGCCTGACTGCAGGCAACAATGGTGGAGACGTGACTGCCACAAAAGAGGGATACATCGAGGTTCTTCCCTCGGGGGCACCTCCCCATGCACGATTCAGCCTCTCTCCAATGATGGGATATGCGCCTCTTTCTGTCCTCTTTACCGATCGTTCGACCGGGGGGCCGCTCGCATGGCACTGGGATTTCGGTGATGGAACTGTGTCCTCTGATGCCAACCCGGCCAATACGTACTCGACAGCCGGGCTCTACGTGGTCACACTCACTGTTGCCAACAGTGGTGGGACCGCTTCATATACATCAACCGTGTGGGTGAGATGAGCCTATTCCCACGCCTGATCTGCACTTCATCCCGTCATGAATGAGTTGTGACGGGATGAATTCCAATTATTTTTTGGGTATAGTGACAATCTAGCCACCGACCTTTTTGTCAAACAGAGAATATAATCGCGATATATTGAAGCGAGTTTCCATGTTGTTTTATGAATATCAGATGATAATTTCGTTTTCAAGGTCAATGTGAATAGTTTTTGATTCGCCGCCGGGGCGCCCTTCGGGGGCGGCGGGGTCAATCGCATATGAGAAGTAAGACCGACAACTCGTACTTTTTTCCCCCAAATTTTAGTCATTGGATTTTTCTTAATTCTTCGTCGTGATTTATAAGTGAGATTGGTGGTAACAATGACACTATACCCTTTTTTTTAATATTTTCGGATTGGGATGGGTTGAACGATTCCTGTCTGGAGGATGCAACCGTCCGTTTCTTATAAGATACCTCACTTCATACAAGTCTCATAATCGGGATACATATGGGACTACTCTCCTGGCTGATATCGCTCTTTAACCCTCGGTCATCCCGGAAGGATGCACAAACCGGGGATGAGGAGGAGGAAGAAATCGAGGAACTGGTGGCGCTTGGAATCATATAGGAATAGGGCACGCGGCACCTCCCGGTATGAATGGTTTGTTGATGAAAAGTTTCCGTGAAATGACAGGTCTCGTGAGAATACTGCGGGGATTTCCAGGAAAGGCATGAAGGTCATCTGGAAGTATTTACAGCCGCAGAAATGGCTTATTTTTGTTGCACTCATCCTGGCGGCTATCAGCCAGTTGCTGAACCTGATCGATCCGCTGATCTTCGGGAAGATTATCGACGAGTATGCTTTAAATCCAGTACACCTTCCTGAAAATCAGCTTGTCAGCGGGGTGATTTTCTGGCTGTGTGTGGCGATCGCAATCGCACTCTTGTCCCGGCTGGCACGGGCATTCCAGGATTATTTTGCCCGGCTCGCCGTCCAGCGTTTTGGGATGCAGGTATTCAATGAAGGTCTGAAACAGACGCTCCGTCTCTCCTTCAACGAGTTCGAGGACCAGCGCAGCGGGGAGACCCTGTCGATCCTCCAGAAGGTGAGAATGGACACCCAGATGTTCATGCAGACGGCAATCAACGTCCTCTTCTCGTCAGTCATCGGTATGGGATTCCTGCTCGTCTATTCTGTCACGAAGAACTGGATGCTGATCCCGGTCTTCCTGGTCGGAATCGTGGTCCTTGGCTCACTCACCGGCCTTCTGAGTAACAGGATCAAGACAACCCAGCGGGCGATCAACCGGGAGACGAACAGGATGTCGGGGGTGATCACTGAATCGCTCAGGAACATCGAGCTCGTGAAAAGCCTCGGCCTCACCTACCCGGAAATACATCGTCTCCGTGAGCATAACCTGAAGATATTCAACCTGGAGATGTCGAAGGTAAAGAAGGTCCGGACCCTGACGTTTTTGCAGGGGACGACGATCAGTATCCTCAAGCAATCGATTCTCTTCATCCTCCTCTGGCTGATCTTTCGGAACGTCCTCACGACGGGTGAACTTATCGCGATGCAATCCATATCGGCGACCATCTTCGGACCCCTTCAGGACCTGGGGACGTTTATACTTTCGTACCGGGAGGTTGATGCATCTGTGAACAGTTTCGACCAGTTGATGCAAAAACCGGTTGAACAGAATCCCGAGAACCCGATCGTCATCGATGAGTTGGAGTCAATCGGTTTTGAGAATGTAGTGTTCCGTCATAAGACGGCAAATTACAATGCCATCGATGGGATCTCATTCGATGTGAAGACCGGTGAGACCATCGCGTTTGTCGGCCCCTCGGGATCCGGGAAGTCAACACTTGTCAAGCTCCTGGTGGGACTGTACAGGCCGGTTGCAGGGGAGATCTATTTTAACGGGTACCCTTCCACGCAAATCAGGTATAACCCGTTACGGAGGCAGATCGGGTTTGTCACCCAGGAGCCGCAGTTATTCGCGGGTTCGATCAAGGAGAACCTCCTGTTCGTCCAGCACGATGCAACCGATGAACAGATCCGGGATGCCCTCCACAAGGCAGCATGTGATCCCCTCCTCTCCCGTTCTCAATGGGGTATCGACACTCTCATTGGTGAGGGGGGATTGAAGCTCTCCGGAGGTGAGAAGCAGCGGGTATCCATTGCCAGAGCCATAATACGCCATCCCCGCCTCCTGATCTTTGACGAGGCAACATCATCGCTCGATTCCCTGACTGAAGAGGATATCACGAATACAATTCGGGATATCTCGATGAGCAAAGACCAAATCTCCATCCTGATCGCCCACCGGCTCTCGACGATCATGCACGCAGATGTCATCTACGTGCTCGAGAAGGGAAAGATCGTTGAGACCGGTTCACATGAGAGTCTCCTTGACCAGAAAGGCCTGTATTACGCAATGTGGCGCCAGCAGATCGGTGAGAGAAGGAACCATCTTGTAAAGAAGTCGTGACATCTTTTTTTTTGAAATCTCTGCTTCTTAGCATGGGAAAGCCCTGACTTGCCCGAATCAGGTCACTGGGCTGATGTGTATCAGGCAGGATGCACCACCCTTTATCAATCCTGGTGCGATACCATTCTCCTGTATCTGGGAAAAAAAACGAATACCATGTAACAAAATTCCCGGAAAACCCCGCTCAGGGCCCTTGTATCGGGCCTTTTAGGCATCCTTGTCTTCCTCATCGTGCTCGTCGTATTCCGGTATGTTGCGACCCACAGCACCTGGCCGCTCTTCGATGGATTCGTGGATCTTTTGTTTGTATACGTCCCGCTTATCATCCTCTTCTCGGTCCTTTTCATGATCGGGGATATCTTTGCTGTGTTCCCGTTTCCATTCAACCTCCCGTTCCCGCTCTTCAATGCGGCGGGAAGTATGCTGCTGGTCTCGTTCCTGCTGGCCGTCCTGATATACGTCGATGGCTACTTTTCAATTGGAATCTCACCTGCACTGGATGCAATCGCCCTGTTCCTGCTGCCGCTTGTCATCATCATTGTCCTGATCGCAGGATATGTCTCGATCTTCGCAGGACTGAAAAGCCCGAAACCTGACCCGTCACAGGACACAAGACCGTCTAGAACTCCAGAGAATTATCCATCGTGGGAGACAATCGGCGAAGAGTTCCGGCAGATGGTTGCAGACGTCATCCGGAAGGTAAGAAACGAGATACACAAGGATTGAGGCGGGATAGAGAGGTGAGGGGAACCCGCGGGTTATCAGGCCCCTGCGGATATCCCCAATTTTCCCGGCAGATCCCCTGCCCAAGCCCCGATCGCCTCCCAGTCGCGGAAGTCCCCGACAGGCCCGTCAATCTTCTTCCATATCCACTTGTGCATGAATGGTAGCTTCTGCATGTCAATTTTCCCGGCAAACATAGTCACAGTAACAGGCTCAAGAGGTGCGACGGCTGTTCGGAATATATTCATCACAGTGTCGACGTCGCCCGGGTCTTTTCCGAGCGGCGCCACGCCCACGCAGAATGCAGCGATCGGGACCTTCGCGAGTGCATCACGGTGCTTCCACACGAATTTTTTCAGGTCACCTACCATCTTTCCCATGTAGACCGGCGCCCCTATGACGACTGCATCATAATCCCCCGGTGACGACACCGATTTCATCACGGCCAGGTCAACAGTGCAGCCTTTATTTTGCAATGCCTTTCCTATCGCTTCAGCGACTCCGGCAGTCGATCCGTACACCGATGCGTACGCGACCAGTATTCGGGTGGACATACTCAATCCCTTTCGGGATAATGAGAGGAAGAGATGATAAAGGGTCGGGACTCTCTTCGGATTGATATCCAATCGCCGCGCTCATGGGGGCAGTCACGAGGTGATGGATACCAGCAGATATAAAGAACCCGAAGGGAAAAAACCAATACCGGGCTCGGCAGAGAAATGGTGCATCCAATGACCACCTTTTTGCTCGTGCAGGGAGGCAACCTTTCGACCGATACATGGAACCGGCTTGCCGGGCGGACCGACTATCCTCCCGGTGGACAGCTTGGCGGGAGGTACTGGGAAGGGACTGTCACGGCACTTGCTGTTCATGGTTATCAGGCCTTTACACCGACGCTTGAAGACGAGCACACCACAAGCCTTTCCGGGCACATTGCACAGATCTGCACCCTGATAGATCAGAACCGTCTGTGGGATATCATCCTTGTCGGGCACAGTTACGGCGGGATGATCATTACAGGGGTGGCGGACAGGATGCCGGAGCGGATCAGGCACCTTGTATATCTCGATGCCGCACTGCCCGATCCCGGGCAGTCGCTCTTTGACTTATTTGCATCGGGAGGGAGCGATCCCCTGTCGTTTACCGGCCTGGAACCGGCGAACGCATACGTAGAGAAGATTCGGTTCGATCCAGGGAACCTGGTATCCATCCAGAAGACCTATATCCTCTGCACGAAGAGCGAGTTTGCTGTCGTCACAGGCGTAGCGAGGCGGAAGATTGAGGTCGTACCGGGAGGGTGGACTTACCTGGAACTTCCGTCATCTCATGTCCCTATGGCTGACATGCCGGTTGAGGTAGTCCGGATACTGCTGGATGTTGTGAAACAGTAGGTGCTTTTTCAAAAAAATATATACCGGGTATCTCCTATTCATCAGCCATTATTAAAGGGATACCTGCAAAACAAGCCGGTTTCTTCATGCATAGAGAGGCCCGGGTAAAGATCAACCATTTCCCCAGCAGCACAAAATATTCAGGAGCCGGGATCATCCCACGATTCAGCTGGGTAAGATTCACAGATTCGTTTTAGGGTCCCGATCTGGGATCCAGGCCCCTACGGCAATTTGAAAGTGACTATAAAAAGTCGTATATAGTGGATGTTCGTAAGTAGGGGTTTGATCGACAAAGGTTCAACAGTGGGCGGTTGCCGCCCGGGAGCGAGAAGATGAGGAGGCACAATGTATGAAAACCGTGTATGTTCGGCCTGAACTGTGTATCGGGTGCAGGCATTGCGAGGTCGCATGTGCGATCGAACACGCAACGAGCAGGAGGTTATTCGATGCAATCCACGAAGAGAAACGATCATTGCCGCGTATCCACGTCGAGGTGGGAGTCAACTACCTGACATTCCCCAACCGGTGCAGGCATTGCGACCCGGCTCCATGCATGCAGGTCTGCCCGACGGAGGCACTCATACGCGACGCTGCGACCGGTTCTGTGCTGGTCCGGTACGACCGGTGCATCGGGTGTGCGGTCTGTGCGATGGCATGCCCGTTTGGCATCATCCACTTCCAGAGAGTGCACCAGCTTGATACCGGCCGGGAGGTCAATGCAAAGTGCGACAACTGCATCGAGCGGCAGAAAGAAGGGAGAATCCCTGCCTGCGCCGAAGCATGCAAGACCGGTGCACTGGAGTTCGGGGATGCCGACGAACTTATCCGCGTCAGCAGGAAGGATTTCACGATGCGGATGATCAAGTCCGAGGGAACCGATGTGGAAGTGCCGAAGATCCCACAGAATGTCCGGGCGTTCCGGGCAATCCTTGAAGAGATGGCAAATTTGTGACGGGGAGAGAGGAGAAGGAGGAAGATTTCAATGTATGATGCATTCGGAGCAAAGAAACTGGCAGAGCAGAGGGCGCTTAATGCGACCGACCAGGAGATTATCGCCAAAGCGGTAGAAGACGGTGTATATACCGCGTGGGATCGGCTCATTGATCAACAGCCGCAGTGCGGGTTCGGGCAGCTCGGGGTCTGCTGCAACCGGTGTGCCATGGGGCCCTGTCGTATCGAGCCGTTCGGCAAAAAACCAGATAAGGGTGTCTGCGGGGCGAATGCAGACCTTATCGTGGCACGGAACCTGCTCGACGATCTCTCGACAGGGGCTGCAGCCCATTCTGACCATGGGCGGGAGGTCCTGGAAGTCCTTCTTGAGACCGCTGAAGGGAAGAGCCAGGGCTACCAGATAACCGATGAAGTGAAACTGAAAGCGATTGCCAAGGAATACGGCATCAAGACTGAGAAGAGGAAGAAGGAGGAGATCGCAAAAGACGTTGCCCGCATACTGCTCGAGGAATTCGGGACACTCAGGAATAAAATTCAGATGGCAGAAAGGGCCCCGGAGAAGACGAAAGATGCCTGGAAGAAACTGGGCATCGTTCCCCGGAGTGTCGATCGCGAGATTGTGGAGTCCATGCACCGGATCCACATGGGTGTCGGGGCAGACTACGTAAACATCCTCCTGCATGCGATGAGGACCTCGCTTTCTGACGGATGGGGCGGGTCGATGATGGCAACGGAGGGATCCGATATCCTGTTCGGGACCCCGACTCCGCTTCGCACCCGTGCGAACCTTGCCACGCTCAAGAAGGATATGGTCAACATAGTCCTCCACGGGCACAATCCCATCCTTTCTGAGATGATCGTGAAATCTGCAGAGGACCCGCAGGTAAAAAAACATGCCACAGAGAAAGGTGCAAAGGGTATCAATATCGTGGGCATGTGCTGTACCGGCAATGAACTTCTTATGAGGCATGGCATTCCCATCGCGGGAACGTTTCTTGACCAGGAGATTGCAATAGCAACCGGTGCAGTCGAGGTGATGGTCATCGATTACCAGTGCATCTTCCCGTCGATTGCGCAGACTGCTGCCTGCTACCATACAAAAGTTGTTAGTACAAGCCAGAAAGCAAAAGTTCCCGGCGCCACCTACATGGAGTTCAGGCCGGAGACTGCCCTTGATACCGCGAAAGAGATCATCACGGTCGCAATCGACAATTACCCGAACCGGAACCCCGGCAGGATCAGAATTCCCCAAAAACCCATCGATCTGATGGCAGGATTCTCTGAGGAAGCGATCCGGAAAGCGCTGGGAGGCACCTACAAGCCACTGATCGATGCGATCGTTGCCGGCAAGATCAAGGGAGCCGTGGGTATCGTCGGCTGCAACAACCCGAAGATAAAGCAGGACTTTGGGCATGTCACGCTCGCGAAAGAGCTGATCAAGCGAAACATCCTCGTCGTCGAGACCGGGTGTGCCGCGATTGCATGCGGAAAGGCGGGGCTGCTCGTCCCTGAGGCAGCCGACCTTGCAGGAGAAGGGCTCAAATCAATCTGCAATGCGCTCGGGATTCCGCCCGTCCTGCACATGGGCTCATGCGTCGACTGCTCCCGAATTCTCATGCTTGCGGCAAACATCGCAAAGGAACTGGGAGTCGGCATCGGGGATCTTCCCATCGGTGGTGCAGCACCGGAATGGTATTCCCAGAAAGCCATCTCTATCGGCACCTACTTTGTCTCATCCGGTGTCTACGTCGTCCTTGGCATCCCGCCCAAGATCTTCGGGAGCCCGAACGTCACCAATCTCCTCGCCTCCCAGCTCACGGGTCTCGTGAATGCTTCGTTTGCGGTCGAGCCAGATCCTGTAAAGGCTGCCGGACTCCTCGAGGCCGAGATCGAGAGAAAGAGAAAAGCGCTTGGTATCTGATCACGGGATCGGGGGAACTATCCCGTTTTTTAAGAAGAGGATACCATGGACGAAAGGACACTCGATGCCATTATTGCACGCCATGATGCACCTGCCGGGAGGCTCCTTGGGATTTTAGGGGAGATCCAGAACCAGGAAGGGTACGTCTCCCGGGAAACTCTCGAGATGCTGTCGGAGAAGGTCGGCGTCCGTATCTCGCAGCTCTACGGTCTTGCCACTTTCTATTCATACTTCACCCTCAGGCCTGTCGGGGACCACGTGATCACGATCTGCATGGGCACGGCATGCCACGTCAAGGGAGCGGTTGCAATCCTGGAAGCGCTCGAGGGGCTGCTAGGGATAAAGAGTGACGTTACTGACGACGGTAAGTTATCCATCACGACAATTGACAGGAAATTCACCGTCGAGATTGCACGCTGTTTCGGTGCCTGCAGCATGGCTCCGGTGCTGCGAATCGACGGCAACCTGTACGGGTACGCAACACCTGAAGACCTCCCGGGAATTCTTGGCGAGTACGGGTGGAAGCCATGAGGATCGTGTCTGCAGCAGACATGGAGAAGGTCAGTAGATCCGGGCTGCGGAAAATAAGGCCGGAAAAACCCCGGATTGCAGTTGGCCTTGCGACCTGCGGGATCGCGGTCGGGGGCATGAGGGTGTACGATCGCATCAAAGAGATCATTGGTGAGGAGAATCCGGACATCGAACTCGCCCGGGTCGGATGTATTGGATACTGCAGGGAAGAGCCGCTCGTTAACATCACGATCCCGGGAAAACCGCTCGTCATCCTGCACAGGGTTACTCCCGGTGATGCGGAGGAGATCGTCCGTGCGGTTGAAAAGGGGGAGGTCCCGGTGGAGAAAGCGCTCTGCCGGATCCCGTTGTGGGATCATATCACGGGATGCACCCAAGAGTATGGCGCGGGATTTGACGGAATCCCACGCTACGAGGACGTCCCGTTCTTCTCACACCAGAAGAAGGTGATCCTGCGGAATTCAGGCCTTATCAACCCTGAACAGATCGACGAATATATCGCGATTGGCGGATATGCCGCCGCGTTGAAAGCGCTCTCGGGCATGGCCCCCGAGGCAATCATCGACGAAGTCGAGAAGTCAGGCCTCAGGGGACGTGGTGGTGCGGGGTTCCCCACCGGACTGAAATGGCGGATCGCCCGCAATGCGGAGGGGGACAGGAAGTTTGTCATCTGCAATGCCGACGAAGGCGATCCCGGGGCCTACATGAACCGGAACGAGATGGAGAGCGACCCCCACATGGTTCTCGAGGGTATGCTTATTGGCGCATACGCAATCGGTGTCAGCGAGGGCCTCATCTACATCAGGGCGGAATATCCTCTTGCCATCAGGCGCCTTCAGACCGCAATCGGGCAGGCCAGGGAATATGGGTTGCTGGGAAAGGATATCTTCGGCACGGGCTTTTCGTTCGATATAGGAATCGCTACGGGGGCCGGTGCATTCGTGTGCGGAGAATCCACGGCCCTTGTCGCCTCAATCGAGGGGAGGACCGGGCGGCCCCACCCCCGCCCGCCGCGCCTTACTGACCCCGGGGGCGGACTCTTCGGATACCCTACCGACCTTAATAATGTCGAGAGCTGGTGCAATATACCTGTCATCATCAGTAAAGGGAGCGAATGGTATGCGGGAATCGGGGCTAAGGGAAATTCCGGCACCAAGGTCTTCTCCCTCGTGGGTAAGGTTGACCGGGTCGGCCTCGTTGAAGTTCCGCTCGGGACATCGCTCAACACGATCGTCTTTACAATTGGCAATGGCGGCGCCGGCAACAAAAAAGTAAAAGCCGTACAGACTGGAGGCCCCTCCGGTGGCTGCATTCCTGCACGACTGTTTGATACCCCTGTCGATTACGAGAGCCTGAACCGGATCGGCTCAATCATGGGTTCCGGAGGAATTGTCGTCATGGACGAGGACACGGACATGGTTGACATTGCACGGTATTTCATCAATTTCGCGGCTTCGGAATCCTGCGGAAAATGCGTCCCCTGCCGTGAGGGGCTCAAGCACACGCTCCTCATTCTCAACAAGATCCTTGCAAAGAAAGCAACGAAGAAGGACCTCGAGATCCTCAGCGACCTGACAGAGACCATCGTCGCCACTTCTCTCTGCGGGCTCGGACAGACAGCCCCAAACCCTGTGCTGACCACCCTTGCGTATTTCAGGGATGAATACGATGCGCTGGTGAATCCATGATCCAGCAGGAGATCCCGGGAAAACCCATCACAGTGACCATCAACGGGAAAGAGTATCGGGCTAATGAAGGCGAAATTCTCCTGTCAGTCGCAATACGGGAAAAGATCGAAATTCCGCATCTTTGCTACGAGGCATCACTCGACCCGTACGGTGCCTGCAGACTCTGCATGGTCGAGGTTGTCCGGAAAGGAAAAAGGGAGATGGCCACGTCATGCACACTGCGGGCTGCTGACGGGCTCGAGGTTCTGACCGACACGCCGGAAATCGTAAAACACCGGAGCATCCTCTTCGAACTTTACCTTGCAGAGGCGCCCAAATCGGATGTAATCAGGGACATGGCGGCCCGTTACGGCGTGACCAGGACTCGGTTCCTGAAGAGGATCGAACAGGGCGATCCCCTCGGCAATAAGTGTGTCCTGTGCGGGCTCTGCGTAAGGGCCTGCAGCGAGATCATGGGAGCCGGTGCAATTAATTTCATCAACCGTGGTCCGTATACTGTGGTCAACACGCCGTATTACGCACCGAGCAGAGACTGTTTCGGATGCGGCGCCTGTGTCAGGGTTTGCCCGACGAATGCAATTGAGATGGAGGATGCCGGTGCAGAACGGGTCATGAAGTCATGGAGCGGTACACGGGTCCCGCTCTCCCCGTGCGAATGCTGTGGAAGATACTATGCGCCCAGGGAACTCTCTGCTTCCGTACTGGCACGGCTGGATACTCCGTTGAAAGAAGAAATTGCACGGCTCTGCCCGGAGTGCCGGGGAAAACATATCGCACGGGAAGAGATCCTTGCAAAGCACGGAGGTTCAGCAAAGCATGCCTGATGCCCGCGCCAGGCAGAAAAAAATTCTCGATACTGCCCATAAAATCCAGCAAAACACCCGCAAAGAAACCGAGGAAGGGTTCAGGATCGTCATCACCGGGAAAGGGGGGGTCGGGAAGACTACTATCACTGCCCTCCTTGCCCACCTTTTTGCAGAGAAGGGATTCACTACTCTCGCCGTTGATGAAGATCCCCAGATGAACCTCCCCTTCGCAGTAGGGATACCTTGGGAAGAGAGCGAACGGATCGTCCCGCTGACACAAAACCTCGATTACGTGGAGGAGAAAACCGGTGCACGCCCCGGCGAGGGGTGGGGTCTCATGCTGACACTGAATCCGGACGTGTCCGACGTGGTGGAACGGTTCGGGGTGAAAGGGCCTGGCGGGGTGAACATCCTTGTCATGGGGACGGTCGTGCAGGCGGCAACCGGGTGCCTCTGCCCCGAAAACACGCTCCTTGAGTCCGTCATCAGGTATATCAACCTCCGCGAGGGGGAAGTCATCCTCATGGATACCCCTGCGGGGGTGGAGCATTTCGGGCGGTCCATCGCAAAGGGTTTTCACCAGGCAGTGCTTGTCACCGACCCAAGCTTCAACGCGGTTCAGGTGGCAGGGCACCTGGCACACCTGGCAAAAGAACTCGGTATTCCCCACATCCACCTTGTCATCAACCGTGTCCGGTCGGAAGACGACGTAAGAAAAGTCTGCGAGATTCTTGGCAGGAGCATGGACCTGTTCGCCGGTGTGCATGTGCTCCCTTATGATGAAGGCCTGATACGGTGCGAGCCCGATGTCAGGCCCCTGCTGGGGACGGGTTCGCCTTTCATTGATAGGTTGCGGGCGCTCCAAAGGACACTGGTACGCTTCGGAAAATAACGCGCCATTGAATCTCCCGAGATCGGGTATCCGAGTTATATTCACACCACAGGTGCCGAAAATACATTAAGGGCATTTCTTTCCCGGTATTGGAAATGAATACATGAAAAGGTTACATCATTTTAAAAATATCATTGCATTATAGAAATTTGCCGGAAGGAAACGAGCATGGCGTTTCACCTCGCGACAGAACGGCTGGTCCTCGAAGATCTTGGAGAGGAGGATCTTTCGAATATCCAGAAGATCGCCCATGATCCCGAGCTGATGCGATACGTCCTCATATGGCTTGAAAACGACGAGCAGATATCCACATTCCTGAAGCGGGCGATTGATGAGTCAATACTGGCCGAAAGGATGGGATACGTCCTTGCGGCAAGGGTTGCCGGAACAGGGGAATTCGCAGGCCTGACGTTCCTTGAGATCGATCCCAAACTTCCAACGACCGGGGAGGTCGGGATTGTGCTCCTTCCGGAATACCAGGCGTCCGGGTACGGGAAGGAGATCCTCCTGAAGTACATGGAGTTCGGGTTCAATACGCTCTCGCTCCACCGGGTGTTTGGCAAGTGCGACGAGCTGAACAGCGCCTCAGCCCGCCTGATGGAGCAGTGCGGGCTGATATACGAAGGTACGATCCGTGAGCATGTCTGGCTCCGGGATCACTGGCGGTCGACCCGGTATTACGGGATGCTTGCCGGGGAGTATGCGGCACTCAATCCCTGATTTTGGGAATACATGCTGGATGGTGGATGCCCTCCCAGAACACGGGGATCATACCGGCACCGGCCGGAGAAAAAAAGGATCAGGAAGGAATCCTGACAAAAAACCCATTCCGGCCGGGCAGCTCATACTGTGCGAACCGGACATCCGTTGCAAACCCGGATGAACCGGCCGTGAACCTGACACCGGTCCCGCTGTCCTTGTCAAGGAACGTATCACCATCGTAGGGAACGAGGATCAGGGGGTTGGCGAGGTGGCCAGGATATGCAAGGAGAACCTCATCATTCGCCTCAATCCGGACGGTGCCATAATAGTCCTGGGTATATGACCCTTCGTAGTAAGTAAAGGGGCGGGGTGGTTTTGCATCCGCGGGAGCCGGGGGAAGCCCTTCCTGGGGACCGATGACCGAGGCACCGGGTTTCATCGCTTCCAGGAGTTGCTCCTCAAACTCGCGATACCAGTCCTTCTGGATGGTCCCCGAGAAGTACAGGTCATCCCAACCTTTCGTGATCGCCTTCTTGAGGACATGGCCCCCGGGGAATCCGTTCGTGAGTACTACGATCGCCATCTTCTCATCGGGATAGAGCACGATGTAGGTCGACACGCCGCTGGTAAGATCGCCGCCATGTTCAACCCGGACCATCCCGTGTGCCGCGGTAACCTCCCACCCGAGCCCGTACGCGACGATGCTGGAATTGGTGGTTTTCCTGATGATATGGGCTCCGTGGGTCTCTCTCAGTGCATCAGGATCGATCACCAGGGCTCCGTCGATACTCCCCTCGTTCAGCTGGAGCCTTGCATACCTTGCCATGTCATTGATGGTCGAGCTTACCCCTCCCGCGGGGCTGTTCACATCGTTATCCATGAGTGGTCCCGGAATTGCCGTTCCATTCGTCATCGGGTAGGTGTCGGCATGGTCGGGAGCCCTGGCAAAGTCGTCGAACCGGGCGCTGGTGTTCAGCATCCCTGCAGGGACAAAGATCCGCTCTGAGATCAGTTCCTCCCAGGGCTTTCCCGCCTTCCTGGCAGCAGCCTCCGCGGCTATCGTGATATCGATGTTTGCATATGCATACTCGCGACGGAAGTCTCCCGTGAGCGTGACGTGCCTGAGACGTTCGATGATCTCCGGGCGGCTGTATTCCATCTCCTGGAGTTCGTCGCCCACATATTCAGGGAGCCCGGTTCGGTGGGAGAGGAGATCGAGGAATATGATGTGTTCGGTTATCCAGGGATCGGAGAGTCTGAATTCCGGATACCGCGATGCGATGGTGTCATTCCACGACAGTTCACCATTCCCTACCATGGAGGCAATCGTGGTTGTCGTGAAGGACTTCGATATGGACGCGATCTGGAACCGGGTGTCGGGCGTGACCGGATCCTTCGTCGTGATGTTCTTCACGCCGAAGCATCTCTGGTAAACGACCGAGTCGTTCTTCACGATGGCAATAGCCATCCCCGGGACCCCGCTTCTTTCGAAGGTCTGCTCGGCATAGGTATCGAACAGGGGGATGATGGCGGATACGTTATCGCTGCCATAATAGGTGCAGGATGACGCTGCTGTTTTTCCAACATCCTGCGGACTTTCAGGAGACATTACACAGCCGGAAAACATCATAGCGATGATACATCCCGAGAAGAGGAGAATCAATGTGAATGATCGGGAAATAGGATCAACCCCTTGCTCTGGATGGCTCTTTCTCTCATGGCATTTCAGGGTTGTGATCCTTTCTTACCAGCCCTGTTGATACTCCATGACTATTCCAAGGTAATATTCACTTGAACTGTGAATGACCGCTCTGCAGTCGGGCATAAAACATGAACACGTTGAAGGCGTTTTCATTGAAAAAAGTTGGGGTGAATTTTCATTCATAGGCAGAATACCCAGAGCCTGTTCACATGCACCCACCAGAGCATGGCAACGAGTGCCATGGCGATGATGGTATAGTGGACCCGGTGCGGGAACGTCCAGTACTTCTCCTTCCATGCAAGTACTGCGAACGCAACGGTTGCAATGGTGAGTATCGCAGCGATGACCGGCACCGTGAGGACCGCAGTGAGAGTCCCTGGGATCTCCCGGGTCTGTATGTAGGTAACCAATATCCCTTCATTACCCGTGATCCATGGCAACAGGATATACACAAATGCAATCAGGAGAAGTGCGGCAATCCCTGCGCACCATCGAGCGATCCGGGTGATTTTTGAATATGCTGGTTCGGGGATCGCATGGGTATGCCTGAAGAGGAAGAGCAGCGGCCAGAGCAGAACCGTGCCAAGGATTATCGCTGCGGCAGTCTTGAGGTTGTCCTGGAAGTCGGCAGTCATGAACCACGGCAGGCGGGAATAGACCATGACCGGGATATTCGTGTATGCGAAATATTCAACCGAGCCATCCGGTGCGGTATGGAAGACGATATTCCCCTTGACCGGTCGTGAACCGTCTGCAGGGAAGAAGATGCCGGACTCTCCCTCAATGTACTCGACTGTGCCATCGCTTGAGACCATCCGGAGCGTGCCCTCCGGGGTTGCGATGATTGTGATCGGGGACGGAAGCCCGATATATCGCTCGAACCTGGCATAGTTGTGCCGGTTCATCTCGTAGGTACCAGCATACTGCTGCAGTCGGGCTGATGCAGAGGGATCAGGTTCCGGGGATACGACGGATTCTCCTGGGTAATAGTGGTCCATGTACGCGGCAAAGAGCTCATCACGTACCCCTCGCCCGCCCGCACTGTTGCTTGACACAAAGAACCCGGCCTGTTCCTCGGGAAGGAGACAGAGGTTGGAATGGAATGTATCCGTGTCGCCCCCGTGCCCGATCGTGCGCCGCCCATTGTAATACTGCTCGTAAAAACCAAGGCACATTCCGGAAACGCGGGGATCGACAGAATATGCCCGGGAATGCATGAGATTCGCGGTCTCTGGTAAGAGGATCGTCACATTCCCGTACGTCCCGTTCTGCAGGTGGGCGATCAGGAATTTTGCCATGTCGGGGGCCGTTGAACTGATGCTTCCTGCCGGGCCGACCGTGAGGATATAATCCTCGGCGGGAAGGTTCTCGCTGTGGGCATACTTGTAGCCTTTCGTGAGCCTTGATGCAAACTCAGGGGGAAGATCCTGCCGGAGGTTCGTCTGGTCCATCCCAAGCGGGGTGAAGATGCGTGACTGAAGGTATTGGTCAAACGGCACACCGCTGACATCCTCGACCACGACCGCGGCAAGGGTTGCACCATAATTGGAGTACAGGGATACTCTCCCGGGCGGGTATATGCGGGCCGGGATATTCTCAGCGCAATACTCCTGGATCGATATGAGACTCTCGACATCTCCCCAGGTCATGCGAAGGCTCGTATCCTCAAACCCTGCAGTATGAGTCAGGAGGTGGCGCATCGTGACCGGTTGCCCGGGGTACGCGTCCGGGATTTTGAAGTTTTTGAGGTAGGTGTTGACATTGGCATCAAGGTCGATCTTCCCCTCTTCCACGAGCTGCATTGCGGCTGTCCACGTGAAAAGTTTCGAGATTGAACCGATCCGGAAGATCGTGGTGTCGGCATCGATGGGAGTCCGGTTCGCGAGATCGTTATACCCATACCCCTTGGCAACCACGAGCCGGCCATCCTTCACGACGGCAACAGTCGCCCCGGGGGCATTATACCGTGCAATGGCGGCGGGCATGACAAGGTCGAGGAATGCCTCCACCTCTGCGGGATCGGAGGGGCCGTCTACGGGAGGTATGGACAATTCCGCAAGGGAATATCCCACCCCTGCTGCCACAACACCCACCTGTGAAGGAGATGCAGACACTGTGAGGACGAACAGAAAAGAGAAGCAGATGAGAATCACGGAGAGCTTCATAAAAAGGTGGATTGCACTCATAAATGATAAGGGATTTTATTTTAAGATGGGGTATCCCAGCAAGATCCGGGAGATGAAACCTTAGATACTGTCAGCAACCGTATTCCATCATCTGGCAGGCGGTATCCGTTCATGGATCTGCTACCTCCCGCAGGTATTGGGCGCTCTCGACAGCCCGTAACCTCTCAGGTATATAACGCCGGTACTGTTCTTCGGCAAGCACAAGGGGGGTCTCTTTCTCAATCCCTTTTGTCAGGTCCTGGAGGATCGTGACACTGGCACCGCGGGAGAGCCACCCCTCCATCGAATACCGGTTGCAGTAGTCAGACGCCACACCAAACAGGGTGATGTCGACCTCTGCCGCGAGGCTGCCCGGGAAGAACGCTTTCAGGAACTCATCGCGGGGAATGCATTCCGAGGGGGTATGTGGATCATCCAGAATATGATACAAATTGTTATACACACATTTTTTTACAGGATCGGTACACTGCAGAGCCCGTTTCCCGGGATTGATCCACATGCTGAAATTGTTTTTCATCATGTACCGGATATTCGGAGCCCCTTTCAGATCGAGTGCGAGTTCCCAGTCCCACGTGTCGTATTCACAGTGGATGGGGAATTGCCGGGATTCCTGTGTTTCGTAGTATTCCTCCTTAAAGTGAGTATCGAGCACGATGAGGATGAGATCAAAAACATCCCCGCTCACCTGACGCAAAAAACCATTTGCAGGTTCGATCAGGTTCTCTGCACCCGGAACATGCAGGTTCCCGTCTTCCTGGATAAAGCCATTCTGCATGTCGCCTATCTGAAGAATTGATACCCGGTTCATGATATGATTCATCCATGTATTGTATCGCGGATACTATGTACGCTATGATTGGTTGACAAGGATCGATGCCTTTCCAATCCTTTTCTGACGAGGGGATTTTCAGTGAGGAGGTCTGCGTGATGGAATAATGGACCCGGTGACCTGATCGGAACCTTTTGAGATCATCTGTGAAGGTCCTGGCAGGTTTGGCACGATTCCCATCCGGGTTCAATCCAATCCTCAGGTTTATCCCACATGAGCGCAAGAGCAACCCCTCATGGGAGAAATTGTCGATGATCCCCTTCTCCGGGAGCGGACCCGCGTCTTTTCCGGCCGCCACGATGCCGGGAGAACACTGGGAGCATTCCTCCTCTCTCTTCCTTCGATTACCCAACCACTTGTCCTTGCTATCCCGGCGGGGGGAGTGCCGGTAGGAAAGGAGATTGCCGCGGCCCTCGGCGCACCATTCTCTCTCGCGATCGTGAGGAAGGTCAGGATACCCGGGACAACGGAATCAGGGTTTGGAGCAGTGGCGTGGGACGGAACGGTGCTGATCAACGAGCGGCTGCGACAAGTCCTCGGGCTCACTGAAGATCAGGTTGGGAGAGCGGTTGAAGAGACAAAAGCAAATGTCGCCGAACGGGTTGCAAGGTTTTGCAGACGGAGAGAAATGCCTCCTGTGAGAGGGAAGACCGTGATCCTGACCGATGACGGCCTTGCGTCAGGATTCACGATGCTTGCAGCGATCAGGTGTGTCAGAGACCTCGGTCCCAGCAATCTTATTGTGGCGGTACCGACAGCGTCGCTCTCATCTGCCGAGATGGTGTCACGTGAGGTTGACCAGCTTGTATGCCTGAACATACGGTCCGGCCGGTCATTTGCGGTCGCTGATGCTTACGACGAGTGGTATGACCTCGAGGATCGCGAGGTACTTGCGGAACTGGGATCTTAGGAATGAAACGGATTATGCTAGGGTGCAGCAGCAGGGCAGGAACAGAAAAGACAGAAACATTACCCAGATCCGGTCAGAATCCACCCTCATCACCCATACTGCTCCGGAATCATTGATATCATACCCGGCAGAATTATTCGGTGATGGTTGAGTTTGTTCCGGTCACTGATGGCGATCTGGATGAGATCCTCGACATTTACAACTATTATATCCGGAATTCAACCGCAACACTCCACAGTGGGAAGATGTCCCTTGAAGAATTAAAGGAGTTCCTCCACATCTCCAACACGCGATATCCTTCTTTTCTCATCAGGGAAGGGGATGAGACGATCGGGTACTGCTTTCTCTCCCAGTACAAGAAGCGGCAGGCATACGACCGGTCTGCGGAACTGAGCGTTTACTTAAAACCAGGATATACGGGAAAGGGAATTGGAAAATCAGCCCTCGATCGCCTTGAGAATGCTGCAGGGCCGGCGGGTCTTCACGTGCTGATTGGAACCCTTTGCGGGGAGAACCACCCCTGCATCCGGCTGATGGAAAAGTCGGGCTACTCCCGGTGCGCCCACCTCAAGAATGTTGGCGAAAAATTCGGAAGAATCCTGGATGTCGTTGTGTACCAGAAGGAGATATAATCCCTTTCTCATATATTGGGAACACCGAGTTCAAGGCAGAAGACATCAGCATGTATCACGTATGATTGAGAGTGAACAAGGGAAGAATATCCGGACATGATGAACGAGCATCAAAGAATGGTCAAAGAAGCATATGATGCATCGGCAGGAACATATGCAGAGAAGAATTTTCACGAACTGGATTACAAGCCACTTGACCGGCAGCTCCTGGACCGTTTTTCAGCGATGGTATCCCCTGGAGGATTGGTGTGTGACATCGGGTGCGGTCCGGGGGAGATTGCGGATTACCTGCATAAAAAAAATCTGAATGTCGTCGGGATCGATATCTCCGACACTATGATACAGGAAGCACAAAGGTTGAACCCGGATATTGGATTTCACACCGGCGACATGTTCAGTCTTGAGGTACCTGATAACCATTTTTCAGGTCTGTGTTCTTTTTACGCAATTGTGAATTTCCAGTATGAGGACATTCGGAAAATCTTTCATGAATACCACCGCGTTCTGAAAAAAGTCGGAATCCTCCTGGTATCGTTCCACACGGGTGAACAGAGCATCAGCGTTGATGACTTTTATGAATCGGGAAAGCCTCTCGTGTTCTATTATTTTGACGAACAGAAAATCCTTGAATTATTAAGGGGTCCCGGATTCGAGATCCTGGAGGCACTTGTTCGTATTCCCTACAGGGAGGAGTATCCAAGTAAAAGGGCATACGTCCTTTGTGTAAAAAAGTGAGTGCCATCTCCCAAAAGGCTCTCTTTACCCACTTCTCCCTACAATGCCATATTCGATTATAGAATCTTGCTCCGGCAGTACCAATGTTCAGGATTCCATCATACTATTGTCCGCATCTCTTCGAGGAGAAATCCGGCACCATGACCATGACACTCTGGTTCACCGCCCCTGTCAGGGTGACATTTCTGTCGTTTCCAACGCAGTAGCACCTGGCCGAGATGACAGGAACCCCGGAACCTTCCTGGATGAACGCCACATACCAGCCTTCAGGAGCACGCTCCGTCCTGATGGATCTGACCGGAAATGAATCTGCCGGGTATCCCTTCAGGTCGGGATATGCCTCCTGGACGATCCGGACCGCTTCCCTCTCCTCGGGGTAGTCCCACTTTCCATACGTCTCCCACCAGGATCGCACTTCGTCACGGTCAGGGTGGAAGTAATACAGGGAGCAGAGTGCCGGGGGATACTTCCCTTTTCGGTAACCTTCGATGAGAAAGAGCGCCTCGTTCCCTGCAGTCGAGGTCTGGTTGAACGGCCAGTAGGAACTGAGGGGGGACATGACCGGAGCGGCAGGGTCGGCAGAATCGATCTCCTGCATCAGGCGTTCCACGTCGGCATGGGTAATCCAGTTGTCGGGAACGTCGAGTATCATCACCTGAGAGTCAGGGTGCATACGGAGGTCGCTGAGGAATCCCACAGGATTGTGGGTAGTGAAGTAGCAGGAATCTCCCGTCGTGAGTTGAACATCAGAGTCCGCGATAAGGCGATCAAAGGAACAGGAATCATCGGAAAGCCCCGGGACGGTCCCTATAGGCCCCGGGGTCTCCTGTCCGGTGCCTGGAAGATCTGAGCATCCGGCACAAAAAAGCAGCAGCATGACGATACCGAGCGGCGGAAGAATGCCTGAACCCAACCGGGGGAATATGCCTGTCATGATCCCATCTCTTCTACCAGCATAGGTCGCCGGGAGAAAAATACATTCCTGGGGGGGCTCCTGGTTTTGACGGGATTGCGGGCGGCAATCCAGCAATCGCGATTCCCTTATTCAAGATCCGGGCTCTCCACGAAACAAATGATGGTCCGGGAAATAATCCCCTCTCTCTCACCAGATGATATAGAACGCCTTATATAATTGTAGCGTGCCAGAGTATCTGTCCTAAAATATTGACATAATTTATGTCCGCTTTCCAGAGCATCGAAAAGGTGCTTGCGGGTGAAAGCGACCATGGAGATCAGGATTAAAGCAGTCGTATTCTATGATGAGGGGA